>JBEKVM010000001.1:0-181733 GCA_049513975.1 Verrucomicrobiota bacterium
ACGCGAAAGACCCAAAAATGCCCGACGGATCGGGGCGACGACTTCGGTTACATCTGGGCGCAAAAACAGGCGTTCAAATTGCGATCATCTCCTGACCCAAACCCTGCTTTTACTGAGGTCTGTTATTATCACTGGCTTGTGCGTGTGGAGCAGCTCACCGTTTTTGGTTGAAACTGGCTTGCCCGTACTTCTCCGCTTGCAGCCGGAGGGCCAGTTCCGCCGGCAGCAGGCCGGCCGGCAATGGCTTCCACTCCACTTCCATTTCCATCTCCCGGAGCATGGCCGATTCCCATTCGGAGCGGGCCAGGGCCGGCGGCGGCTGCACCGAACCCTGGATGAGCAAGCCCGACCGCGACCGCCGCTGCGCCGCCCCGGCGATCTTCCGTCCGCCCCAGAGCAGATCGGACTGCTCGGCGCCGGCAAAACAGTGCCCTGGAATTTCTTTTTGACTCGAAGGGGCCAGCGCCGCCGGCACGTTGAGCCGCGCGAACGCGGCGCGAATCCATTCGTGCAGGCGCCGGTAGCTTTCCACCGCCTTGAGGCGATGCCACCAGTGTTGCGGCGGAAAAATCAGGCTGTAAGTCCAGTCCGCGTCGTGCGGCACCACGCCCCCGCCCGTGGTGCGCCGCACCAGCGGACGCAGCCGGGTGAGCGCGGCGGCCTGGCTGTATTTTTGCCCGTAACCAAACGTCGCCGCCGGCTCCGTCCAACCGTAGAAGCGCAGCACCGGCCGCGCCAGTTGCGGGGCCGATTCCAGCAGGGCCTCGTCCAGCGCCATGTTGTAAGCGGGCGCTCCCGCTCCGGATTGAAGCAAATACCAGGTTTCCATTGTCAACATCAAATTTTCGCAATGCCTCAGTGAGGGCAGGCAGCGGTAGGGCGAGACTCTGTCGAGCCGTGACTTTTTCCCAAGAAATCGAGTTTCGGCTCGACGGAGTCTCGCCCTACCATCCATGACTGACGCATTACATATTTTCCGCCCAGTCCACAGTTGGCTGATGAAGGGCCGGCGGTGAAGTTGGGAAACCTCCTCACCCCGGCCCTCTCCTCCACAAGTGTGTGGAGGAAGAGGGAGAAAACGCGGCAGGTTTCCCTTCATGTGCCAGCCGTGCGCCCCGTCGGACAAAGGCTCCTGATTTCGCACCCGGCGCAATCCGGCTTTCGCGCGCCGCAGCGCCGGCGTCCGTGCCAGATGAGCAAATGACTCACCAGCGTCCAATCCGCCCGCGGCACAAGCTTCTGCAAATCGGCCTCAATTTTTTCCGGCGCGCTGTTCCGGCTCAGCCCCAGCCGCCCGGTCAGGCGCGCCACATGCGTGTCCACCACAATGCCCTCCGTCAGGCCGTAGGCGTTGCCCAGCACCACATTGGCCGTTTTGCGTCCCACCCCGTCCAGTTGCACCAGCGACTCCATGTCGCGCGGCACTTCGCCGCCGTATTTTTCCACCAGGGCGCGGCACGCTCCCCGGATGCTTTTGGCTTTGTTGCGGTAGAACCCTGTGCTTTTAATGTCGGCTTCCAGCGCCCCCGCCGGCGCTTGCGCATAATCGCGCGCCGAGCGATATTTTTGGAAAAGCGTTTGCGTCACCAGGTTCACCCGTTTGTCGGTGCATTGGGCGGAAAGGATGGTGGCGACGAGCAACTGGAGCGGGTTGGAGAAATCGAGTTCGCAGTGCGCCCCGGGGTAGGCCGTTTTGAGCCGGCCGATGATCTCCAGGGTGCGTTTGGAAAGAGCGGAAAAACTTTCGCGTGCCATACAGCAGCCATTGAAATGCTCCCCCGGCGTCATGTCCAATGGAAATTGGCGGCGGCGCGGCGCGGGCAGCCAGGTCACTTCTGGGCAGAACGGTTGCTGCGTTCTGCTCTTAATCTTAATCCTTTCCATGGACCCTCACCTCACCCTAACCCTCTCCCCTCCCATCGGATGGGAGCGGAGAGGGAACAGCAGTCGGACACGAATTGTTCCACGGAGGTCTGTCGAGCAGCGGCGCGTTCATGGTCCCAGTGCCCGCCAAAATTTTGGCGTGGAGGCTGATCTTAATCGTAATCCAATTCTGATCCCCAGGTGCGCGAATGAGATTAAGATTAAGATTAAGATTATGATTAAGAATTACCCATTGCGCAAAGATGTGAAATCCGCCATCACGTCTCCCCCCGTCCATCCCACGCTTGAAAAACAAGCGCCGGCGGCTTATATCAATTCCCCATGAAACTCACCGTCGAAATCGCAGACGACCTGCTGGCGGATGCATGCCGGATTTTGCATGTCAAGGATCAAGGTTCGGCGGTGGCCCGGGCCGTCGCTGAATTTGTCCGGTGCGAGAAGGCCAGGGACTTCGCGCTGTTGTTGCGCAAGGGGGAATTCGATTATCCCGCCACCAACGACGAAGTGGAAAGACTCCAGGGTTGACGCCTATGGTGCTGGTGGATTCATCCGTCTGGATCGAGTGCGCCCGCCGCGACGGCCGCCTGGCCTGCAAAACCGGGCTGCAAGGGCTGATCGAGGTGGCCGAGGCCGTCATTTGCGGGCCGATCAAACTGGAAGTCCTGGCCGGCGCGCGCTTGCAGGATCGCGCGGGCCTGTCCGCGGGTTTTGAAACCATCCCCCACAAGGTCATTGATGACGGCGCCTGGGATTTCGCCCTGCTCTGCGCCTGGCGCTTGCGCGACCAGGGTCACGCCGTGCCGTGGAACGACATTTTGATCGCCAGCCTCTCCTTGCAGTGGGGGTGCCGCGTTTATGCCGCCGACCCGCATTTTGAACTCATGCGCGGCCTCCTCGGCGTGCGCCTTTACCAACCGGGTGAGGGCGGCAAATTCCAGCCGGAGCGGCCCAAGCCAAACCGCTGATTTTGGGGTTTGTCACCGGCCCATCCTGGTGCATATTACCGGAAATGTCCAAGTCCACGGTGTCTATCATCCTGGTGACGCTGCTTTGCTGGACGGCGATGGTCGCTGGCGCTGATTACTTTGTGTTTGGCACGACGCTGCGGCAATACCGGTCCCAAAACTTCGCCGCCGCCCGGTGCCAAATCCTGTCGAGCGAGGTCAGGCAACAAGGCATGCTCCACGCCGGCGTCAGCATAGCCTATTCCTATATCGTCAACGGGAAAGACTACCGGGGTTCGCGCTACCGGTATGACGACCAATACTCCAGCAGCCCCGGAGGGGACATAGTGCAGAGTTTCCCAAAGTGGTCGGAGCACACCGTCTATTACGATCCCAACAACCCGGCCAACTCGGTCCTGGCGACGGGAATCGAGGGAAGCGATCTGATGTTGATGTTGTTTTCCATCCCGGTCAACGTCGCCGTCATCATGCTCTGGACCTGGATCGCCAGATGGCTGCGCGAAAAGTGGCGCGTGCCGGAGGCGGGCGGAGTGCGCATTTGGCGGCAAGGCGGCAAGATTCGCGTCCGGCTGGCCTGGCTGTCGGCGTCCGCCGCGGGCTTTTATGCCTTGGGCGCCGTCTCCTTTGCCGCCACCTTCCCGGTCGTGGCCATCCACGGTCTGGCCCTGAGCCTCAACGCCATGGAAAACACCTGGACGGCGGTGCTCACGGTGGCGGCGGCGGCCTTCTGTTGGACCGCCCTGCGCAATGCTTCCGGCAAGTACGACTTGTTAATTGACGAGCAATCTCAAGCCCTCACCCTCCCGCAGACCGGCGGGCGCAGGCAGTCCATTACCTTTCCACGCGGCGAAATTGCCGGCGTCTGCGTCCAGCGGCGGGTCAGCCGGCTCTCCAGCGGCACCTTCTACAGTTATCTGCCCGCCCTCGACCATCGCAAGCCGGGAGCGGCTCTGCGCCGCGAAGCCTTGTCCCCCTGCGGCTGGACCGAGGAGAAAGCCCGCGCTTTCAGCCAGTGGCTGGTCGGGCAACTGGGCCTGGAATTCATGGGCATCCAGGAGGAAATTCCCCGGCCAGAGCCGCAGCCGCAGGTCTAGCGTGGCCTCACGATACGCCTCCTCACCGCCTCTTCTTCTTAATCTTAATCTTAATCCTAATCTTAATCTCTCCTTATTCCCAATCTTTCCCCATGCCAGCCCTTCCACGCGCGCACCCTCAACCTGCACCGCCGCCTGCGCCCGCCGCCGCCGCCGCCCGGCCCGCTTCTTTCGATTGGCCGCTGGCTTTCGACGCCGAAACGTTCCTGCGCCAACGCCTGGAGTCCTTTCTCCAGCGCAATCGCGCCGCCCGCCTGCTGGCCCGGCGGATGCAGGATGAAACCGGCACCGATTTCTTCGATTGGATGGACCATCTGGTCCTCGCGCCGGAGGATGAAAAACCCTTGCGCGACCTGGGATTTGCCTCCGACCCGGCGGCAGCGACCCGGGGCGAACTCGTGCTCAAACATCCCCGCGCCCTCCTGCCGCGCGTGCGGGTGCCAAAGGCGGCCGGGCGCCATGCCGCCGTCATCGCCTTGCGGCCGGAATCCGTGGCTGATTTCGCGGCGGCCCATTCGCTGGCCGGCCCCATCGAGGGCGACCCCTTTGGGCGTTTGCGCCGCGTGGTGGTGAGCGAGCAGCAGGGCACGCGGCTCGAGGCGGTGGAGCGCAACGGCTGCGCCGGATTTGTGCCCGCGCCCCTGCCCGCCGCCCAGTTGAAGAAAATCATTCGCGCCCAGGATCTTTGGCGAACCCGCCCGCGTCATGGCGCCTCCGTCCGCGCCGGCTTCGCCGCCGCCAATGCCGCGCTGGATGAAATCCTCCGCTCCATCGGACCGGATTTGGCCTGCCAGCTTTTTTTTGCGGAGGAACGCCGTTACTGGGAAGCGCGCAACCGCGCCGCCCAAATTCAAAAACGCCGCCAGGACCGCCTCGGCCTCGGCTGGGGCAACCACGACCATCACACCTTGCGTTGTTCGCGCGAATACTTCGTGGAGGTGATCCAGTTTCTTCTCCGCCTCGGTTTTGTGAAAAGAGAACGCTTTTACGCCGGCGCCGAGGCGGGCTGGGGCGCGCAAATCAGCGAACAGCCCGCCGCCGGCATCGTCGTTTTCGCCGACGTGGATTTGATGCCCGGCGAAACGCAGATTGATTTTTCCACCACCAAACTCCCGCCCGCCCCGCGCCTGGGCACCGTCGGATTATGGACCGCCTTGCATGGCGAAAGTTTTCTGGAAGCCGGCCTGCACCATCTGGAAGCCCGGTTTGATTTTGAATTGTTGCGCGGGCAACTCCAGGCGGAAGGCGTGGCCACCATGAAGCCGTTTTCCGATTTTAAATTCCTGCGCCAGGCCTTCACCGAAGGCGAACGCTGGCCGGTCCCTGCGGAGCGCGCCGAAAAACTTCTTCAAGCCGGCCTCATCACCAGGGAACAGCGCGAAAAATTTGTCAGGGAAGGCGCTTTGGGCAGCCACCTGGAAAACTTGCAGCGCCGCGGCGGTTTCAAGGGTTTCAACCAGAAATCCGTCAGCGTCATCATTTCCGCCACCGACCCCCGCGCCGCTAACTTTGGGGCCTGAAGACCCTCCGCCCGCTGCGCACCCGGTAAAGGCGCTCCGTGAAACCGCCCTCAGCCACAAACGCTTTGCCCAAACTGCTGATCTGCCGGTCCAGCAAGGCGCACGCCACGGAAATCAGCGTCAGCGCCCCATTGGCCGCAATCTCGGCGTAAGTGGACTGCGTGGACTGCGTGGACTGTGTGGACCCCGGCCCGCCTTCCTTCTGTCCACCCTGTCCACATCGTCCACATCGTCCACTCTGTCCACCCCACCCCGATCCGCGCACATCCCGCGCCCACTGGGCCACATCGTCCGCGGTCGCCGGCCGCCGCGCGACGAGTTCCTCCCTTCGCGAGTCATTGCGCCCCCACTGGGTCAACTCCCTTTGCCGCAGAAAATCCTCATAATCCAGCCGGAGCTCCTCCAGGCTGGCGCGCGCCACGTTGGTCAGCTTGAGTTCGGTTTTCTTCGATGTCCCGGACGCCTGGCTCCCCTCCGCGATGTTTTGCACGCCCGACCGCGCCGCCTGGACCATCTGATCATGCGTGCGGCTGCGTTTTTCGATATAGCGGTCGCAGAAGCGCGCCGTCACATCATAGACCAGTTGCGCCACCTGAAAGCTCTTCAAGCGCCGATAGCCCCCATGCACAGGGATTAATTTCTCCGGCTCAGCCATATTTTATTCTCCGCGCCACATCCCGTCCACCTCGTCCACTCAGTCCACTCAGTCCACTTCGTCCACCAAGTCCACTGGTTTGGTTTCAGCGCATCACAGCGCCTTCACCTCGGTCGTCAATTCTTGCAGCGCCTTCTTCGCGTCGCCAAACAACATCCGCGTTTTGGCGTTGTAAAACAAATCGTTCTCAATCCCCGCGAAGCCCGTCCCCCGCCCCCGCTTGATGACAATTATATTTTTCGCCTTGTCCGCGTTCAAAATCGGCATCCCGTAAATCGGGCTGGCCGCATCCGTCCGCGCCGCCGGATTGACCACGTCGTTGGCCCCGATGATCAGCGCCACGTCCGCCTGCTCGAATTCCGGGTTGATTTCCTCCATGTCCAGCAACTTCGGATACGGCACGTCCGCCTCCGCCAGCAGCACGTTCATGTGGCCCGGCATCCGGCCCGCCACCGGATGAATGGCGTACTTGACTTCCACCCCGCGCTTTTCCAGCAATTCATCCAGTTCATGCACCAGGTGCTGCGCCTGCGCCACCGCCAGCCCGTAACCGGGAATGATGATCACCTTGCGCGCGTAGCCCATCATGATGGCGCATTCGGACGCGGCGATTTCGCGCTGGCTTTTGTCCGATGCGCCCGCCGCCGCCCGGCCCTGCGCCGTCCCGCCGAACGAGCCGAAGATGACCTTGGCCAGCGAACGATTCATCGCCTTGCACATCAAGACCGTCAGCAGCGATCCCGCCGCCCCGACCAGCGTCCCCGCGATGATCATGGACATGTTCTTCATGGCAAACCCCGTCACCGCCGCCGCCAGCCCGGTGCAGGAATTCAAAACGGAAATGACCACCGGCATGTCCGCCCCGCCAATCGGCAACACCTGCAAAACCCCGAGGAGCAACGCCAGCACGTTGAGAACGATGATCCACGTTAGCGCATAATGATAGTTGACAGAGATGACTCCGGCAGAAGTGACCGCCGCGCCAATAATGCCCAAAACCACCAATACATTGATGGGTTTTTGGAGGGGCCATCTCAAGGGCTTTTCGCTGACCAATCCTTGTAATTTTCCAAAGGCAATGAGGCTGCCGGTGAAACTGATGGCTCCGAGGACAATCCCCAATAGCATGGGAAACGATCGGGGAAGCATCTGGGTCAATGCCTCCCTCAACGAAGGCAAAAGACCAACCCTCCCGTCCAGGCCGTTCAGCCACTTCAGTTCTTCGCCCAGTGAAATAAACATCGCGCACGCGCCCCCCATCCCGTTGAACAACGAAACCATTTGCGGCATCGCCGTCATCTTGACGCGCTTGGCCAGCAGCCAGCCCGGAACAGTGCCAATGGCGATGGCCAGAATGATCCAGCCAAAATTTCCCATGCCGGGCAGAATAAAAGTCCCCCCCAGCGCCAGCGCCATGCCAATCCCCGCCACCAGGTTGCCCGAGCGGGCCGTCCGCGGCGAACTGAGCCGCTTCAATCCAAAAATGAAGAGCAACGAAGCCAGAAGATAGGCCGCTTCCGAAATGTTGGTGCTGGTCATTTGGCCTCTTTGTCTTTGGCCGGGGCCTTGGCTTTGAACATCTCCAGCATCCGGTCCGTCACCACAAACCCTCCCACCACATTCAGCGTCCCAAAAACCACCGCGATGAAACCGAGACTGCACAAAACCATGTCGTCCCCCGCCATGCCCAAAACAATCACGCCTCCGATCAGCACAATCCCGTGAATCGCGTTTGCCCCGGACATCAGCGGCGTATGCAGCACCGTCGGCACCCGCGCGATCACTTCCACGCCCGTAAAGATGGCGAGGATGAAAATATAAATCATGGCCAATGTGCTCATGGGGCCTTTCGGGTGATTTCGCCGCCATGCGTGATGCAGGTCCCGGCGAAAATTTCATTCTTCCAGTCCATCGTAAAACCTTTTTCGTTGGTGATTTCCAAAATAAAATTGGCCAGGTTCCGCGCGAACATCCGGCTGGCATCCAGCGGCATGCGCGCGGCCAGGTTGGTCGGGCCGATAATGGTCACCCCGTGGGCAACAACCGTTTGACCGGCCTGGGTCAACTCGCAATTGCCCCCGCTCTCCGCCGCCAGATCCACAATCACCGAGCCGGGCTTCATGTCCGCCACCATTTCCTTGGTGATCAGGCGCGGCGCCGGTTTGCCCGGCACCTGCGCCGTGCTGATGATGAAATCCGCCACCTTGGCCCGCTCGTGCAGCAGTTGCCGCTGTTTGGCCAGCGTCTCCGCCGAAACCTCCCTGGCGTATCCGCCCTTGTCTTCCAGATTCTCCGCGTTGGCAATTTCCACAAAAGTCGCCCCCAGGCTCTTGATCTGCTCCTTCACCGCCGCCCGCACGTCAAAGGCCTCCACCACCGCCCCCATCCGCCGCGCCGTGGCGATGGCTTGCAGGCCCGCCACACCCGCCCCCAGTATCAACGCCTGCGCCGGACGAATCGTCCCCGCCGCCGTCGTCAGCATGGGCAGAAATTTGGGAAGCGCATCCGCCGCCAGCACCACCGCCTTGTAACCGGCGATCGTCGCCATGCTCGACAGCGTGTCCATGCTTTGCGCCCGCGAAATGCGCGGAATGGCATCCAGGCTGAAGCTGGTGATCCGCCGCCGCGCCAGCACCTGGACCAGTTCGGCATTGCGCAGCGGCGCCAAAAAGCCGATCAGCCCCTTGCCCTCGGGCATCCCCGCCGCCTCCTCCGCCGTCACGGCCCGCACCCGCAACAGGCAGTCCGCGGCGGACGCCAACCCGGCGGCATCGGCCGCCATTTGCGCCCCGGCGGCCGCGAACTCCGCGTCGGGAATGGACGCCGCCCGGCCCGCGCCGCATTGCACCGACACGGCATGCTGCTTTTTGAGCAACATTTTGACCGCATCGGGAACCAGCGCGACCCGGGTTTCGCCATCCTTCGTTTCGTCAAAAACAGCAAATCGCATCTGTCAATCCTGGACAACCAAAAATCAGGCGGGGATGGTAACCAACTCGAACCCCTTTTCAAATCATTTGTGGCGCGTGCCTGGAGTATTAGCGTTGTGTGTCCATTCCATCAAATTCCCTAACCCACCCGCCTAAACCCGATCCTCCGCACGGTCCATGAACCTGCCGCTGTCCGACAGACCTCCGTGGAACAATTCGCGTCCGTCTCCTGTTCCCTCTCCGCTCCCATCCGATGGGAGGGGAGAGGGTTAGGGTGAGGTGAGGGTTCATCGGAAGCGCGCCTCGAGGCCTGCGTCCCCCCGCCATTCGCGCACGCCTGCCTTTCTGAATATCCTTGCAAATCCCCCGCAAAATGTTGAACTGGAACCGTTCTGGCCTGGCGTTTTTGCTTTTCATCTCCGCCGTGTGCCCGGTTTGCGGCGCCAAACCAACGCCGGGTTTGAATTGTCCGCAGGATGTCTTTGAATTGACTTCATCGTTTTTCAGTCAAACCTGCCGACGGCCACGTATTAATCCGTCATCATGGACCATCAACTGCGCAACTTGAACTTGGAAGGAAACAATATGAGCCACGCCATTAAATTCCTGCTGCGCACCGCCATGTTTCTGACCCTGGCCACCATCTCCTGTTCTCACAGGCCGGTTGATTACTTCAATGGCGGCGTTGGCAGGCAAGCCAAGGGCGATTGGGACGGCGCCATCGCCGACTTCACCAAAGCCATCCAACTCCATCCGGAGGATGCGGATGCCTACGGCGCACGCGGCAACGCCAGGCAGGCCAAGAGCGACTGGGACGGCGCCATCGCGGACTACGACCAAGCCATCAGGCTTAAACCACAGTTTGCGCTGGCCTACGACGCCCGCGGCCTGGCCAGGCAGGCCAAAGGCGACTGGGACGCCGCCATCGCGGATTACGACCAAGCCCTCAAACTCGATCCGAATGATGCGCTCGCCTGCGACGCCCGCGGCCATGCCAGGCAAGCCAAAGGCGACCTGGACGGCGCCATTGCGGAATACACCAAAGCCATCGCTCTCAAACCGGATTTGCCCGCTCCCTACAACAATCGGGCCGTGGCCAGGAAAGCCAAAGGCGACTTGGACGGCGCGCTGGACGATTTCACCAAAGCCATCGCCCTCAAACCCGATTATGCGGTCGCCTACAGCAATCGTGGCAATGCCAGGCAAGCCAAAGGCGACCTGGACGGCGCCATCGCCGACCAGACCAAGGCCATCGCGCTCAAACCCGATTATGCCCTGGCCTACAACAATCGCGGCCTGGCAAGGCAAGCCCAAGGCGACCTGACCGGCGCCATCGCCGACGACACCAGAGCCATCCAACTCAAACCGGCGGATGCGGAGGCCCTCTTCAATCGCGGCAATGCCAGAAAAGCCAAGGGCGACCTGGAGGACGCCATCGCCGACTACACCCAGGCCATCCAACTCAAGCCGGATTTTATGCACGCCTACTACAATCGCGGCGTCGGCAAACAAATCCAGGGCGACCTCGACGGCGCCATCGCCGACTACACCAAAGCCATGCAACTCAAACCCGATTATGCGCCGGCCTGCTACAATCGCGGTGTGAGCAAGCAAGCCAAAGGCGACTTGGACGGCGCCATCGCCGACTACACCCGGGCCATCCAACTCAAACCCGATTCCGCGGCGGTTTACAACAATCGCGGCAATGCCAGGAAAGCCCAAGGCGACCTCGACGGCGCCATTGCGGATTATACCCAAGCCATCCAACTCAAACCCGATTATGCGTTTGCCTTCCACAATCGCGGCCTGGCCAGGCAAGCCAAAGGCGATTGGGACGGCGCCATCGCGGATTCCACCAAAGCCATCCAACTCAAACCGGATGACGCGACCGCGTTCTACATTCGCGGCACGGCCAGGCTGGCCAAACGCGACTGGGATGGCGCCATCGCCGACTGCACCCTGGCCATCCAATTCAAACCCGATTTGGCCGATGCCTGGCACTCTCGCGGCGGCGCCAGGCTGGTCAAAGGCGACCTGGACGGTTCCATCGCCGACTTCACCAAAGCCATCCAACTCAAACCCAATGACGCGAGCGCCTACAACAATCGGGGCCGCGCCAGGAATGCCACGGGCGACGTGGAAGGCGCCGGCGCCGATTACGCCAAAGCCATCGAGCTGAATCCAAAATATGCCTGGGCCTGGCACGATCGGGGCTGCCTCCGTTATGACGCTCGTGATTTTACCGCCGCTTTGGCTGATTTTCGCAAGGCCCTGGAGTGCGATTCCTCCAACGATTATGCCCGCTTCCGCCTCTGCCTGACACGCGCCTGGCTGGGCGAGCCGGCCGCCGCCGCCACCGAGTTGCAAACTTATCTGGCCGGCCCCGCCAACGCCCAGCCGGACCGATGGCCTTCCAAGATGGGCCTTTTCCTGGCCGGTCCGCTCGCCGAACCGGAATTCCTGGCCGCCGCCAGGAATGCGGACCCGTCGGTGGAGGCCAGGCAATTATGCCAGGCGTATTTTTACGCGGGTTCAAAGCACCTCCTGGCCGGCGACAAGTCCGCGGCCATGGATTATTTCCAAAAATCCATCGCCGCCCATGAAACTTCCTGCCTCGAATACGCTAGCGCCGTGGCCGCCTCGAAATCCTTGAAAGAACAGAAGAACCAAGATCCTTAGCGACTTTCTCGCGAGCGCGGCCAGCCCGTTCAGCGGGCCTGCCTGCTATTGTCTTCCGGGGAGCGCACGCGCCCCCGCGTGCCGAGGGCCGCGCCTCGCGGCCCGCATCCCATCCGTCCTTCGAGAAGCCTGCCCTGCCGAAAACAGTTGCAAATCCCGCCCAATCTGTTGAACTGAAACCGTGCTGACCTGGCGTTTTTGCTCTGCCGGGTGGCAGGTTGCCAACGCCAAGCCAACCCGTTTTTCGATTAAATCTGGGAAGCCTGTGAAAAAGTACCTTCTGCTGGGTCTGTTGATTTTCTGCACCGATCTGTGGCAATCCTCCGGCGCGGTGCTATCCACGACGAATAGCGGAATCTATCTGGCTATTGGGTCCTGGCAGCCACAATCGGGCGCGCCTCTTGATGAAAATGCGCCTCTCCAGTTTGACCAAAATTTCGTCTGGGAAGCATTCAGCACCGCAGGCGCCGTTCGACTCAATTACCCGAAGCCAGAATTCGGGATAAGAGTAAAACTGCTTGACCCGGATGGAAAAGAGTCTCCGAAGACCGCTCTGGGGAAAGAATACGGCTCCAAATTCGACGGCGTGCGAACTTATGAGGATGTCATAAGTGGCACAAGCATGGGTGGCATGGATGCGCGAGAAAAATACGTCGAACGCGGTCGGGGCTTCAGCGGTGGCAATCTTCCCGCCCCGCGAGATTTGTTTCAGATGGAGAAGACCGGGATTTACACCCTCCAAATTGAAATGCTGGTGTTTCGGATCATCGAAACAACAGCGACCCATTGGGACAGGGCACTTCTTCGCTTTCCGCCGATGAAGATCAAGGTGGAGAAGCCGCTGACCGCCCCTTTCTTCGCCTTCTCCGCCACCAACCACGGAGTTTGCCTCTCCATCATCGGAACCAAATCAAACGGTTTGGCCGGATTTGATGACGGTCTGAGATGGCGTCCCACTGGAGAGGATAATATCATGTTGAACGCTCTTGATTTGTCCTCCGCCTTTAAGCTCAAGCTGCATGCACCGGATGGCAAAGAGGTTCCCAAAACCGCTCTTGGCCAGACCATCGGCGTCAACTTCGACGCCGTGCGAACCTTTGGGAAATTGCCGCCAGGCACAAAACTCACATACCTCGACATAATGTCCGGTATGCCTTTTCACGTCCCGGAGCAGCCATTTCCCGTCCTCAAGGATTGCTTCGCGATGGACAGGCCCGGGATTTATACGCTTGAACTGCAAATGCAACTCTTCCGGATTATTGACAAACCACCTTACGGACCCGAACCAGAAGAACTTCTCCGCTTTCCGCCCATGATCCTCAAAGTGAACCGCCCGTAAGCACATTCCCTGGGCGCCTCAACCAGGTAATCTGCCAGCGTGCGCGTCCGTATCCGTCCCATTTGTCCCCTTCCTCCCATTCGTCCCTTCCCTTCGTTCCTTGGCCGTCTTGGTGCCTGCGGGCGGTCCTTTTCATCCGAATCATTAGCCTCGGAATTGAACCACGGATAAGCCAGATGGTACGGATAAAAAAGGCTCATTTCCATCCGTGAAATCCTGAAATCCGTGGTAACAATTCTTTCCATCAGCGTTCTGTCAAAACCCTTCTTTTCTGAATCTGCGTCAATCTGCGTGATCTGCGGGCAAAAGAATCCGTCTTCATCTCTAATCCCACCACTCCACCACTCCAACACTCCGCGTTCTCACCCCTCCTTTGGCAGCCAAACCCGCCTTTCCCACAAACTATTTTCACTTTTGCAAATCCACTTTTTTGGGGGCAAAACCGCTTTTACCGAGTCTTTACAAGGCTTTTTTCGCGGTCAAAAACCCCGTTTCGGGCATGCATTTTGTACCCACGGTGGGCAGTCGTTTTTCCAAATCCATGCTTTAATAGTACCGTGAATGCTAAATTATCATTAAAAGCGCCTGAAGCCGTCCCAACACTCCATCACTCCATCGCTCCAACACTCCATTCCCCTCCACCATTCCCCTCCTCCACCACGCCACCCGGCGTTCGCGGTTCAGATCGGCCGCCGGTCATTTTCAGTTATTTTCACCTAGTTTCACCTGGTTTCACTTGTTTTCAGCTATTTTCAGTTCCGGGACCGGGGGGGGCTGTGCGCACAGAACACTTGACCCCAATTCCCCGCGGTTTACGCTCCTCCCCATGAACCCAATCAGGAACCCAAACCCTTCCATCGTCGGCTGTCAGAAGAACCTCTTCCGCACGTTGGCATTTCTTCTCTCCGCCGCCTCCGCCTTCCCCCAAGGACGCGGCGGCAACCCGGCCCAGATTGAATACGTCCGCTCCAATTACACCAAATTCGAATACCACATCCCCATGCGCGACGGCATCAAACTGTTCACCTCCGTCTATGTGCCCAAGGACACCAACCAGCCCTGGCCAATCATGTTGCAGCGAACCCCGTACGGCGTCGGCCCCTACGGCCCTGACGCCTACCGCGGCTCCCTCGGCCCCTCCGATTTGTTCACCAGGGAGGGATTTATCTTCGTTTATCAGGATGTCCGCGGACGCGGGCAATCCGATGGCGTCTTTGACGATCCACCGGCCCACAAGCTCCACTTCAGCGGCCCCACCGACGCCGACGAAAGCACCGACGGCTACGACACCATTGACTGGCTGGTGAAAAACATCCCCAACAACAATGGCCGCGTCGGCACCTGGGGCATCTCCTATCCCGGCTTCTTTTCCGCCTTCACCCTCATCAACGCCCATCCCGCCCTCAAAGCCGCCTCCCCGCAAGCGCCCATGGCCGATGTCGGCGATGGCGATGACGCCTATCATAACGGCGCTTTCTTCCTGGCCGAAAATTTTGATTTCTACGTCAGCTTCAAACCCAAACCATCCGCGCACCCGGCCCCCGCGTGGCAGACGGGGCGCTTCCCAAAAGGCGCGACGGTTTTAATGCGCCGCGCCCCCGCTGCTCCCGCGCCGCCGGCTGAACGCTTCAGCATGGGAACGCGCGACGAATACGACTTCTTTCTTCATATGGGAACCCTCGCTGACGCCGAGGAAAAATACTTCAAACACCAAAACGAATTTTGGTCCACCCTCGTCAAGCACTACACCTACGACAAGTTCTGGTCCTCCCGCGCCCTCGCCCCGCAAATGCACCACCTCACCGCCGCCACCCTCGTCGTGGGCGGCTGGTTCGACGCCCAGGATCTGGGCGGCACGCCCAAGCTCTTCCAGGCCATTGCCAAAGACGCCAGCGCCCCCCCCGCCACCCTGGTCATGGGGCCGTGGTCCCACGGCAGTTGGTCGCGCGGCAATGGCGACCGCCTGGGCAATCTGCGATTCACCGAGAAAACCGGGCCTTTCTATCGTGAGCAAATCGAATTCCCCTTCTTCCTCCAGAATCTCAAAGGCAAGGGCGGCGGCCTCAAGACAGAAACCGATGCCGCCATTCCAAAAGCCTGGGTTTTCGCCACCGGCAGCGACCAGTGGCACCGTTTTGACACTTGGCCTCCCGCCAATGCCGTCCGCCGCTCCCTCTATCTGGAGGCGGCCGGCAAACTTTCCTTCACCGCTCCCGCTGGCGCCGGCGACCAGTTCGACGAATATATCAGCGATCCGGCCAATCCGGTCCCCGTCACCAAGGAAATCGGCGTGAACCTGGGCGGCGACTACATGACCTACGATCAGAGTTTCGCCTCCAAGCGGTCCGATGTGCTCACCTATCAAACGGAGCCGCTGGAACACCCCCTCACCATCGCCGGGCCGGTCACTCCCGTCTTGCGCGTCTCCACCTCCGGCACCGATTCCGATTTCGTGGTCAAACTGATTGATGTTTATCCAAACGACGATCACGGTCCCAAGGCGGATCAGGCGGGCGCCGCGACCAATGCGGGTGTCGCTTCCTTGGCCGGCTATCAACAATTGGTGCGCGGCGAGCCTTTCCGCGGCAAATTCCGCAACAGCAGGTCCAAACCCGAGCCCTTCAAACCCGGCCAGCCCGCCAAAATCCAATTCCCCATGCCCGATGTCATGCACACCTTCCTGCCCGGACACCGCATCATGGTGCAAATCCAAAGCTCCTGGTTCCCTCTGACCGATCGCAATCCCCAGAAGTTCCTCTATATTCCCGACGCCAAAGCCTCTGATTTCCAGAAAGCCGTCCAGCGCGTCTATCGCGGTGGCCCCGACGGCACCCGCCTGGACCTGCTCGTCACCGAGTAACCGGCCGCAATCCTAATCCCAATCCTAATCTTAATCTTAATCCTAATCTCAAATTGTATTCCATCCTCGCTTACATGGCCGCGGCCGGCGTGGGGGCGCTTCTTGCCTGGCTCCTCACTCGCGCCCCGGAATTGCGCGGCTGGCGCCTGTCCCAGCTCCTCCTCGTCCCCGGCGCCTTCGTGTTGGCCTGCTGGGTGCTGCGGCAAACCGGCGGCCGGCCCGACATGGGCGCCGGCATCATCCTCATCGTAATAATAGTATTGACAGCATTCCTCCTCGCCCCCAACATCGCCTTCTACTGCGGAGCCGGCCTCTCCAACTTCCTCGACCCCATGGATTGGACGCCCGCCGAAGAAATCGCCCTGCGCCCCATCCGGCGGTTGATTGACCGCGATCAATACTACCAGGCCTTGGGCGACTTGGACGCCCTGCTTAAAAAACACAAGCCCACTTACGAGAGCCTTCTCCTCCACGCCAAACTCCTCCACCACTTCGGCCGGGTGGACGAGACCGTGGCCGCGCTGCTCCAGACGATCGCACTTTGCCAAAGCACCGCGCAGCAACTGACGGTCCTGGAACTTCTCGCGGTCCTGGAGGAGCGTCATCAGAGCCCGCGCAAACCGCTTGCCCCGGGAACCCGGCCGATCCAGATTTACCACCGGCTGGTCCTGTTCCCCATCGCCGCCCAGGACCGGCTGCTCCACAAGGAAATTCCGGCCGGCGTCTATGAGGTTGAGGAAACCTTCCATCGCAACCACCGCTGGCTGAAACTGGCGGGAGAGGATTGGGGCAACGCCGCCATGTGCTGGGAGGCCGTCCTGCAAATTCATCCCCCGGATCCCGCCCCTCCGCAAAAGGGTTTCCTCTGGCAGATGGCCCGGATCAACCAGGCCATCACCCTCGCCCTCAAAGGCAAGCCCCGCCTCCAGTCCCAGGCCGAGGCCGGCCAACTTCTCAAGCAAGCCGGCCAATTCATCCGGCGGGAAGACTGGCGGTCAGCCCTTCCCCTTCTCCAAAAAGCATCCGCCTGCGACCCGGACAATTACGAAATCGCCTATCGCTGGGTGCAAGCCGTGCGCCACATCGCCGACGACCGCGCCACCGCCCGCGCTGTCAACACCGTCCTCGCCCAAAGCCAATGGTCCGCCGACGAACAAGAAATGCTCCGCCAATTGCAACACCCCATCGCCCCCAAAAAATAACCCGTTGGGATTACAAATCCCGCAGGGGTTTTATGCTTGAAAGCTTGCCGTAAAATGCCGGCGTGAACCATAGTACAAATGTTCGATGGCCGGTGAGGAAGACTTTGTGTATCGTTTGCGGCGGTCATAGACCGCCGCTACAGAAGAGTTGCCATGAGATCTATTTTTACGCGCCGGC
This sequence comes from Verrucomicrobiota bacterium, assembly GCA_049513975.1. Taxonomy (GTDB): domain Bacteria; phylum Verrucomicrobiota; class Verrucomicrobiia; order Limisphaerales; family Palsa-1400; genus JBEKOF01. Next base: position 17,307 of record JBEKVM010000001.1, read on the forward strand.
CGCGGTCGCGGCCTTTTCTGGCCGCCGCCCTGTTGCTGGCCGGCTGGCCGGCTGGGTTTTTCAGCGCGGCGCCGGCGCAGACGGCGGAAGAGGCGGTCCCGGCGCCGGAGTTTGCCATGCCGGGCAAAGACAGCCCGGAGTCGGCCTGGTGGCGCAATTCGATGAAGACGCACGACAAGCGGATGGAGTGGTGGCGCGAGGCGCGCTTCGGAATGTTCATGCACTGGGGCGTTTATTCGAGCCTGGGCAATGAATACAAGGGCCGCAAGGGCGGGACTTACGCCGAGCATATCATGCGGATTTTGAAGATTCCCATCGCGGAATATCGCGCGGAAGTGGCTGGCCGTTTCTTTCCCAGCAACTTCAACGCCGACGCCTGGATCAGCCTGGCCAGCCAGGCGGGGATGGGCTATCTGGTCATCACCGCCAAGCATCACGACGGCTTCGCCATGTGGCCGACCAAGGTCAATGATTACAACGTGATGGACGCCACGCCCTGGCATCACGACCCGATGAAGGATTTGCGGGCGGCGTGCCAGAAGTACGGGGTGAAGTTCGGATTCTATTATTCCCACGCGATGGATTGGGGCCATTCCAACGCCCCCGGCAACAACTGGGAACTGCACAATCCGTCCTCCAACAACTGGTGGGAGACTCAGCCGGAGTTCGAGGCCAGGGCCGGGAAATATGTGGACGAAAAGGCCATTCCCCAATTGCTGGAGTTGATCAAGAATTACGACCCGGATATTTTTTGGTTTGACGTCCCTTCCCATCTCCCGCCGTCGGAAAATTACCGCATCATGAAAGCTGTGCGCCAGGCATCACCGCGCGTGGTGATCAACGGACGGCTGGTGCGGGGCTGGGGCGACTACGATTCGACCACGGACAGGCCGGCGGAATTTCCGCCCCATGCGGGCGATTGGGAAGGCATTCCCACGACGGACGAATCCTATGGCTGGAGCAAATTTGACATTTCGCACAAGCCGCCCTCGCACTTCATCCAGTTGCTGGCCAAGGCGGCGGCGCGCGGTGGGAACATCCTCATGAACATCGGCCCGATGGGCGACGGCAACATTGACCCCAAGGACGTCGCCATCCTCAAGGGCATCGGCGACTGGTGGCGGGTCAACGGGGATTCCATCCGCGGCACGGCGCGCACGCCGCTGGCGGCGCAGGCGTGGGGCGAATCCACCCGCAAGGGCAGCACGCTTTACCTGCACGTTTTCAACTGGCCGGCCGACGGGCAGTTGGTCGTCGGCGGATTGAAGTCGAACGTGAAGAATGTCACCGTGCTGGCCACCTCGCAGGCCATCCCGCTGGCCATCCGCCGTTTGAACCCGTTTGATATCAGCATCGAAGGCCTGCCCGCCGCCGCCCCGGACAAGGCGGATTCCGTGCTGGCGCTGGAATGCGAGGGCGACATCGTGACGGACACTAATCTCCTGCTGCAATCGGCGGTGGCCGCCAATATCTTGCGCGCGTTCGATGGCGAACTGCGCGGCAAAGGGCTTAAATTTGGCCCGGGCAAAAAAACCGACGCCTATGTGGAGAATTGGAGGCAAACCAATGAATTTGTGGCGTGGCCGGCGCGGCTGGCGGCCCCGGCCAGTTTTGACGTCGGTGTACTTTACGACGCGCCGGCTGGCTCGGCGGGCGGGACTTTCGCGGTCAACATCGCCGGGCAGAACTTGGCGGGGACGGTCCTCACGGGCACGAATGTGTCCGCGACGCTCGGTCGTGTCCGGTTGGAACCGGGGACGCTTGAGATTCAATGGCAGGCCGGAACCATCCGGGGCGGGGAGTTGATGCGTCCGCGCAGTTTAGTATTGACTCCAGCCCCTTGATACCCGGCGCAAGGCTGCCCGGAAACCAGAGTAAAATTTTTCCAGCATGAAAACTTCCAGAAGAGAGTTCCTCAAAACCATGGCGGCGGCGGGTTTGGGCGCGGCGGCCTCTGCGGCGGCGGGCGCGGAGCAACGTGCCCTGCCGGAAGCCTCGGCCTCCAAGCTGCCTCCGTGGCGCGGGTTCAACCTCTTGAACAAGTTCAACGGACGAAATGATCCTTTCGCGGAGCGGGATTTCGAGTGGCTGGCCGAACTGGGTTTCAATTTTGTCCGGCTGCCCATGGATTATCGGATGTGGATTGAGGGCGGCGATTGGACCAAGTTCCGCGAAACCACCCTCAAGGAGATTGATCACGCGGTGGAACTCGGCGCCCGTCACGGCATCCATGTCTGCCTGAATTTCCACCGCGCCCCCGGCTATACGGTGGCCCAACCGCCGGAGGAAAAATCGCTCTGGTCGGACGATGAAGCCTTGCGGGTGTGTGCCTCGCACTGGGCGCATTTCGCGGAGCGTTACCAGGGCGCCTCCAATCGCCAGCTCAGCTTCGACTTGTTCAACGAACCGCCCAAACTGGAACCGCAAACCTACCGGCGCGTGGTCAGCCGCGTTTGCGACGCCATTCGCCAGCGGGACCCCGCGCGCTTGATCATCTGTGACGGACGCGACTGGGGCAACACCGCTCCGACCGAACTCGCCGGGGTGGGAGTGGCCGCCGCCACGCGCGGTTATGCGCCCATTCATGTTTCCCATTACCGCGCCAGTTGGATGAACGGGGCGGACCGCTGGCCGGAGCCAACCTGGCCCATCGAAGAGGACGGCGTTCATTGGGACAAGGCGACGCTCCAATCCCGCCAAATCGCCCCCTGGAAACGACTGGAAACACAAGGCGTCGGCGTGATGGTAGGGGAATTTGGCGCTTACAACAAAACGCCCCACCCCGTCGTCCTCGCCTGGATGCGGGACTGTGTGGATTTGTGGACGGGGGCGGGCTGGGGCTGGGCCTTGTGGAATTTCACGGGGGCATTCGGAATTATTGACAGCGACCGGGCCGACGTTGCCTATGAAAACTGGCATGGCCACAAGCTGGATCGGGAGATGCTGGCGCTGGTGCAAGGCCGCAAGCGGGCCTGAGGCCCGGGGGAGCGGCGTGAGCCGGGTTCACTTTTCGCTATTCCCAATTCGCCATTCTCCCTGCTAACCTCCCCGCGCCATCATCAGGCTATGCTTGCAAAACGCGTCATTCCATGTCTGGACGTGCATGACGGGAAAGTCACCCGCGGCGTCCAGTTCGGCAGGGCCGAAGCCGGCGAACTGCGCGACGTCGGCGACCCCGTCGAACTCGCCGTCCGCTACAACGAACAGGGGGCCGATGAAATGGTCTTCTTCGACATCACCGCCAGCGCCCACGGACGCGCCTCCCTCATCGCCGTGATCGAACGCGCCGCCGACCAGTGCTTCATGCCCCTGACCGTCGGCGGCGGCATCCGCTCCGTCGCGGACATGCATGCCATGCTCAAGGCCGGCGCGGACAAAACCAGCATCAACTCCTCCGCTCTCGCCACTCCCGATCTCATCACCCGCGGCGCGGAAAAATTCGGCAGCCAGTGCATTGTCGTTTCCATTGACGCCAAAAAGACCGGGCCGGACCAGTGGTCGGTTTTTTCGCACGGGGGACGCCGGGCGACGGGCCTGGACGCGGTGGCCTGGGCCAAAAAGGCGGTGGCGCTGGGCGCGGGTGAAATTGTATTGAACAGCATTGACGCCGATGGGACCAAGGCCGGCTTTGATCTGCTCATCACCCGGCGCGTCAGCGAGGCGGTCGGCGTGCCGGTGGTGGCCAGCGGCGGGGCGGGGAGCCTGGAGCACATGGCGGCGGTGCTGCTGGAAGGCAAGGCCGACGCCGTGCTGGCCGCCGGCATTTTTCATTCCGGCGAATTCACCGTGGGCGACGTGAAAAAGTTTTTGGCCGGGAAAAATATTCCGGTGCGGCTCTGAAAATATGGAGGCCAATAAAATGAACTGGGCGGAGGTCCGGCGGCTTGCGAAACTGCCGGAATATCGTAATGTTGCAGAGTGCGTGAAATTGGTGAAAGAAGTCGCCGATGAACTCAAAATTAAAAGTCCCTTGCATTCCGATTGAAGGCGCAATCAGCTACGAAGACTGGCTGAAAGGACGACGCCATCGTCGTGAATTGGGCAACCGGGTCGCCCCCGAAATCCTCCGGCGCCGGAGCAGTTCCAGCGACCGGCGGTTGAAGAAACTGTTCAAGGGCGAACGCGGCCTGCCCTTCACCCCCACCGAAAAACTTTGAGCGGCAGACATCCTGGGCGACGCGAAACAATTTTTGGCGAAAAAAATTCCGGTGGGATTGTGAACACCCCGTTTGATGAAATCCGCGCCCGGCACAAGATTCCCCGCGGCAAGAAATGAATTATGAATCAATTGACTGAATCCCGCTGGCTGCCGTTCGTATTATTGACTTGCTCGAACGTCTTTATGACCTTCGCCTGGTACGGGCATTTGAAATTCAAGGACCGCCCGCTTTGGCTGGTGATTATGGCCAGTTGGGGCATTGCGTTTTTTGAGTACCTGTTGATGGTGCCGGCCAATCGCTGGGGCAGCAACGTCTGGTCGCCCGTCCAGCTTAAAATCGCACAGGAAATCATCACCCTCGCCGTCTTCAGCGCCTTTGCCATTTTGTATCTCAAGACCGCCATCCGCTGGAACCACCTCGTCGCCTTCGCCCTCGTCGTCGCCGCCGCCGGCTTTGCTTTTCTTCCCAAAGACTGAGCCGGCTTCCAGCCAACCAGGATTATCCACTCGCGGCAAAGCCTCAGTCTTCGGTGGTAGGGCGCGCACTCCGTGCGCGCCGCGGTGGGCAGCGGAGTGCCCGCCCTACCCTTCACGCCCTGGGATGGGCCTGGTCGTAAGCGCGCTTGAGGCGTTCGGTGGTCAGGTGGGTATAGACCTGCGTCGTCACCAGGTGCGCGTGGCCGAGCAACTCCTGCACGCTGCGCAAATCGGCCCCGGCATCGAGCAGGTGCGTGGCGAAGCTGTGGCGCAATTTGTGCGGCGTGATTTTTGGGTCCAGCCCGGCGGCGCGGAGATATATTTTCAAGCGCAACTGCACCGTGCGCGGCGTGAGCGGCGACACTTTATGCGGGCGGGCGAGGAAAACCGGCATGGCGCCGGCGGGGTCATAACCCCGGTGTTTCCAATAGGCGCGAATGGCTTCCAGCGCCGGAGCGCCGATGGGCGCAAGCCGTTCCTTTTTTCCCTTGCCGCGCACGCGCACCAACTGGCCGGGCCAGTCCACATCCTCCGCGCGAAGCTGGCACAACTCGCTCACGCGCAGGCCGCACGAGTAAATCACCTCCAAAATGGCGGCGTCGCGGAAATACGTGCTCGCCTCCGCCTTCTTTTTCGCTTCCGCTTCGCGCTGCAATTCCTGGCCGGGTGCCCGCAGCAGCTCTTCCAGTTGCGGCACGGTCAAAAAGCGCGGCAGCCGTTTTTCCCGGGCGGGAAGCGAGAGCTTGCGGATGGGCGAAACGGCGGCGGCGCCATTGCGGATGAGAAACTTGTAAAAGGAACGCAGCGCGGAGAAGCGGAGTTGCACGGCGGCGCGGCTCAACTGGCCGCGGCCGAGGAAGCGGAGAAAATCCCGGAAATCATCCCGGCCCAGCGCGTTCCAATCCGGCGGCGCGCGCCGCTGCTGCAGGAACCAGCCGGTGAATTCCAGCAGCGCCTGCCGGTAATTCCTTTCCGTATAAACCGAGGCCCCTTTTTCGGCGAGAAGATGGCGCAGGAATTTCGAAATCCAAGGATCCATTTTTGGCTCTGGCGGCTCGTTCATCTGGCTTAATCTTAATCCTGATCTTAATCCTAATCCTAATCTTAATCTTCAAACGCAGGAAGGGGATTAAGATTAAGATTAAGATTAAGATTAGGATTAAGAGGGGATCCCGCCTTTTGCCCCGATCAACGCGGGAATCTTATTGACGAATCTCTGTTTGGGAGCTTACAACGTTGCCCAGAATGAGCGATGGCATCCGTATCAAGGACCTGCCTGAAAATGAACGGCCGCGCGAACGGCTGGCCGAATTGGGGGCGCAGGCGCTGCGGGATGCGGAGTTGATCGCCATCCTCTTGCGCACCGGCACCAAGGGCCGGTCCGCCGTCCAGATCGCCGATGAGTTGGTGCATCGCTTCGGCACGCTCCAGGCCCTGGCCCGCGCCTCCCTGGAAGATTTGCGCGCGATCAAAGGCATCGGGCGGGACAAAGCCATCGCCCTCAAAAGCGCCTTCACCCTCGCGGCCCGCATGGCGCAGGAATTGCAGGGCGAAGCCCCCCTGCTCGACACCCCGGAACTGGTCGCCGATTTCCTGCGCGATGAAAACCGGGACTACGACGTGGAACATTTCCAGGCCGTGCTCTTGAATTCGCGCCGCAAACTCATCAAGGTGGAGCAAATTTCCCAGGGGTTGGTGGACAGCATTTTGGTCCATCCGCGCGAAGTGTTCCGGGGCGCCATTGCCGCCAACGCTTCTTCGCTCGTCCTGGTGCATAACCATCCCAGCGGCGACCCCACCCCCTCGGAGTCCGACATCCGCGTGACGCGCGACCTGATCCGGGCGGGGCAACTGCTGAAAATCGAGGTAGCCGACCATATTATTCTGGGCCACCGCACCACCGGCAACAGCAAGGGCTATTTTTCCATGCGCGAGATGGGCTTGTTTTTTGCCGCGGCGCCGCCTTAACGAATTGTCACTGGACAAACGGCCGATGCGGTCTTGGCCGGATCGCTTTCGGATGTGGCGGTGAGGGTGATGGTCCCGGAAGATGCCGCGTTGGCGGCGCGGGTGACAAAAACCGCGATGGAGGCGCTCTCTCCAAACTTCACGGCGGCCAGGCCGTTGCGCAATTGGGCGGTCCATCCTTCTCCCTGCGCGGAGACGGCAAGGCGGTAGATGTCCGAATTCAACCAGGCGGTGGCGTCCTGCGGATGGGACGACGGGTCGGTGGCAGCGGCGGACCCGGTGTTTTTCAGGGTGAAAACGCAGGGAAAACGGGGGGTGGAGACGGCCAGCGCGGCCGGGCCCGCCAGCGCCACCCCGCGCTGCTGCGGCCCCGACCCGTCCAGCGAGCGCGCGCCCAAAGTGTAGGTGCGGACTCCCTGGGCGTCGGTTTTGAGGTCAATGACGTAGAAGTGGAGGCGGTTGGGGGTGTCCTCATATTCGTATTGACTGCCGGAGTTGAGTCCGGCGTGAAAAAGGGCGTCGTTCAACTGGCGGTAATCGGCAATGGTGCGCATGACCGGCTCGCCGTTGGGCCGCTTGAAGTCCAGCTTGTTCATGTCTTCGGGGTGGGCGTCAATCACCCAGTTGAAACAGTTGAAGCCGTTGGTGCCGCCGTTCTGGCCTTCCCGGTCCTTGTTTTTGGCGATGAGAACGCCGCTGTCCGGGCAAAAGGAATCGTAGCCGATGCGCTGCACCGTCTCCAGGCTGTAGAAATTGTAGGCCGGCCGGCCGGGGGAAAGCGCGTTGGTGGCCGGGTCGTCCGGCAGCGTGCGGTCCTGCGGCGCCTCGCCGTCCAGCCGGACGACCAGGCCGCTGAAGGAATTGGAGCCGCGGGCGACTTCGCGCGCCACGACATCCGCCACGGCCAGTCCCGCCGCCGCCAGGCCGCTGCGGTTGAGGCGCAGGACGTCATTGGTGTCAATAAATTTGAAATTGAGCTTCTGGCGCACCATCAATCCGGCGGGCATGGAGCCGCCCTCCATCACCGGCACGAGCCAGCGGCGATGCGGGCCGCCGGGGCCGTTGAAAGAACCGCGGTCCATGATGTCCCAGGGACCGGCCCCGGCCCGGCGGTAGGGGGTGACGTAAGGATTATTATTGTTGTCGCCCACGCGAAAGGCGAAATGGGAAATCTCGTGGCGGATGGAGCCGGAACATTCGCCCTGGATGATGGAAGACTCGCTCCAGAGCATTTCCGCCGCCTTCCAGCTCGTCCAGGGCACATAGCGGCTGACCACCCACCGGGGCAGGTTCGTGTCCGGGTTGCCAAATTCCGGGGTGATGTCGTCGCGGGTTTGGAATTTCATTTCGCCAAATTCCTGCCAGAGACAGGTTTCGTCGTAGCCGGCGAAGATGCGGAGCACGATGTCGAAATTAGTGCCCACATTGGTTCCCGCGTCGGCCCGCCAGAGCGCATCCACAGCCCCGGTCAACCCGCCCCTGCGGGCGGGGGCGTATCCCGAGGGCATGGCGCCGCGCTGATTGCCGGCCAGGCCGTATTGGAACATTTTTTCGGGCATGTGATACGGGCCAAACGGGGTCGTGGTCACGCCCATCCGGCCGCGGGATTGCTCCATCCAATACTCGTGGAGGGTGTGGCCGCGGTTGACCGCCTGGGGCTTGTTCCAGAAATCCGCGTAGAACTTCGCCACCGCGACGCGCGGCACCGGGTCAATTTGCGGGTTGCCGAAAAGGTCGGAATGTTTGGGCAGGGTCATGACAAAGGGCTGGTCGTCGAAATCGGCCAGCAACACGGCGATGCGCATGAGCTTGACCGTCGGCTTCCTCTCCGGGTCGGCCCAGTTGACGCCCGGAATGGGACGATAACCGGCCCAGGTCATGTCATCCTGGTCCTCGACTTTTTGGGGGTCAATGGCCGCCAGGCTGGGGGCCTCGCCGCCGGCTTTGGGTTGGGACGGATGGGCGCAGGACAACCCGAAAAGGAGGCCAAACGTCAAATAGAAGAATGGAAAACAAGGCCGGGGATGCTTTTTCATGGCTTTTATTGGATGGCCGTGCCGCTGATTCGGGGACGGGCCTTCACGGCTGCGGGGCGGGCGGCGCGTAATAGTCAATCATTCTTTGCAAGGCCCATTTGCAAACGGCGCAAAACTGGTCGTTTGGCCGCATGGCGTTCATGATGCAGTTTTCCTGCGAGCGATACATGCCGGTTTTCAGATACCCCGCGCCCTCGAAGGCGCCGACGCGGTCGGGCAAGGCGGCGATTTTGGCCTGGATCTCAGCCTGGCGCGCCTTGACGCCGGCGTCCAGGGCCTGGAGCTGGGCGTCGCTCATGCCGTTGGTAAGATTGCGCAATTCCTGCCGCAGCGCGGTGATCGCCGTCCGGGCGGGCGGGGTGGGCAGGGCGACTCCGGGGGTGAGGAGCGCTTTCCATTTGATGTTGGCGGGGTCGAGCATTTCGGTGATGTTCGGATCATTGGGTTCGACGCCTTTGGGGTACATGTCATTGTAGGAGACGTTGCCCTGGTATTCGTCGGCGAGGAAGGCAAAGGCGTGGCCGAGTTCATGGATGAAGACCAACTGGCTGCGCTGGTTGTCCACGGAAGTGATGCAATAATCCAGGCAGATGCTGCCGCCGCCGTAGCGCGTCGTATTGACAAGAACGATGATGGTGTCGTAAGGCACCTGGGCGGCCATGCGGTGCATGGCAAAGCTGTCCTGCACCAGCAGGTAACGGTCTTCCTCGAAGGAATTGTAGGAGGCGTTGAGGCTGGTGTTTTTGTAACGGCGCTGCAGCGGTTCGTCCATGCCCCGCTCCGGCGAAGCGCGGAAAACGGCGTTGATGTTGAATCTGTCCTTGTTGGTCTTGTAAGGCTCCATGCTGAAGAGGAAGGCGGTCATGCGCTCGGCGTCCTTTTTGAATTTGTCCTTGTCCTCCGCGGTGTAGCCCTCGGCCAAAAAAACGAAGTCCACCTTGTCGTGCGGATCGCCGGTTTTCTGGATTTCAAACACGGTGTCGCCCATGTTCACATTTTCGCGGATGATATGATAATCATTGGGATCCACCGTGGTGATGTAAAGGGGAACGGGCACATTGAACTTGTCGCGGCGTTCCACCACCACCAGCACCGGTTTTTTCGGACAAGGAAAGCGCAAGACCGTCTCGTAGGCGCGCTTGACGCCGTCCAGGGCGGGCTGGGTGGTTTTGTATTCGGCGAACAGGGGATTGAAGCCGCGGGAATAAATGAGGCGGTTGGAGTTCCTGTCATAGACCTTCAGGCAATAATGCCCTATTTCAAAGGGCTGGATGAGCGAGCGCGGATTCTCCGGCCAGACCGGCTCCTGATAAATGGCGTGTTCGGTGATGATTTCATTGGTGGCGTCGCCGATCTCGTAAATCTCCAGGCGCAAGGCGGCGTTGGTAAAGTAATCGTCGAACACCACGGGGGCCGGTTGGGCCGCCACCCGGACGGCCAGACCGCAAAGCAGGGCCAGGACAACCAGCAGGGACGTTGTGGCGCCGGGAATCCGGCGGTTTGGGATGTTTTTCATCATAAAACTCAGTTCACAGGCCAGGGCCACGGCCAGGGCCGGCGCCCTGCCGCGGGCAAGTTCATCCGGTTACAAAAGCAGACTTGCCGCCCCCCGTCGAGATTTTTCCCGCGGCCCAAATTTTCGCCCGGGGCCGATTCAAAATGTCCCCCCAACCCTTCATTGCCCTAGAGGTGAGGGCGGTGGAATCCATGTTGGGAAGGGTGTTTGCACGCAGCCACAGGGCGCGAGCTGGAACCCGGCGACTTCACGACGAGGCTGACTGGTGGGCCTTCGGCGACTGTGAGAGGTTTGAGGCAAAATCAACAATGGGATTTTTTAACAGGAGGGCGCAGAGGAAGCAGAGGTTTTCTTTTTTCGTTCTCCGTTTTCTCCGTTCTCTCCTGTTCCAAATTCCTGCGTTCAAGCTCCGCGTTGGTTTTTGAGGCTCCACCTTAACTTTGCCCAATTTGGATTTGAATCATGGCCGTCTTTGAGCAGCATGGGAGAAAGTTATAGTTTGAGTCCTTCGCTGGTTTGACTCTTTTCAGGCACATCATCATTTGTTAAGTCTCTCTTTGAAGAACAGCCGAGTTGTTTTTACTGGATGTTGAAGGAACAGTATCTTCCACGGATACACTTTTCTATCAGGATCAACACCGATACTCAACAGCCATTGCCGCCGAAACTCCAATTGCTCCTTAAGAGAGCAAGGGTCAACATCCTGACCTGAGTCAAATATTGACACCAAATCCTTCATATCGCCCTTCTTTCCAAGATAACATCTATATGCCATTTCGCCATTTCCCATGCTTGCACCCATTCCTGATGATGACACATTTCTACTATTACCATAGCACCGCAATAATTGACTTTCCTTTTCCAACTCACTGCGGATATAATTTAATGCAACTAAATAACTGGTGGCGGCACGGGAAATCTCGCGATTCGCGAATCGTAATGTTATCTGCACGAGCTTGGTATCGTCCGGGCTTTGGCCCCACAGCAGTAATGTGCCTCCCGTAATTGACTTGTCAGACATCAAGATATCAACGGGTTTCGCAATCGGCTCAGTAATAGTTTGAGATTTCATACCAATCAAGTTATTTCTTGCAAGTAGGAGCTGCTGATGCTGTTGTGCTTCCAGATGTTCCGATGCAAACGTTCAAAGCGGTCAGACCATAACTGTGCCCAATTTGGACTTGAATCATGGCCGTCATTGAGCACGATCGGACAAAGTTATAGTTTGATCCCTTCGACGTCGCATCCACTTTTTAAGCGTGATTATGAGGCATTTTTACCGCCATTCGCCGCCGCAAGCAAGGTTTTTCGCATCCATCAAATGGGTCAAACTATCGGGCGTGTTGCCCAAATCGAAAGCTGGAGAAAAGCGTTGCCGGACGGGTCCGATGTCTGCATGAATTTGTGAACAGAAGCAGGTTTGGATAATGCTGCGACCGAGGACGGTCGCACTCCGCGAACACAGGCACCTCGCTGTCCGCTCGCCGGCCTAATCGGCCAAAATCAACAAACGGATATTTTAACAGGAGGGCGCAGAGGAAACAGAGGTTTTCTTTCTGCTTCCTCGACGTTTTCAGTGGACGCCCCCGGAAGGGTGAAAGGATTGGGAGCGCGACCGTCCCGGTCGCTGTGGGGCGCGTCTCGCGCCCCACCTCTTGGCCGATTGCTTCCCATAGGCTCAGTTTCGGACGGGCCGCCTTCAAGGAGAAGCTCAGCCGGAATGTGTTTGGCGGGACGCCAAACACGGCGTGCGAGACGCACGCGCTCCCCGAATCAGCCGTTGCCCGATCAGATCCACTGAAAACGTCGGGGAACCTGTTTTCTTTTCTCGTTCTCCGTTCTCTCCCGTTCAAGATTCCTGCGTTGGAACTCCGCGTTAGATTTTCAGGGTCACCCTTAACTTTGCCCAAATTGGACTTGAATCATGGCCGTCTTTGAGCAGGATGGGACAAAATTATGGGTGACCCGTTTGACGGACGGCCAGACCGCAAAGCAGGGCCAGGACAACCAGCAGGGACGTTGTGGCGCCGGGAATCCGGCGGTTTGGGATGCTTTTTATCATAAAACTCAGTTCACAGGGCATTGCCGGGGCCGGCGCCCTCCCGCGGGCAAGTTCATCCGGTTACAAAAGCAGACTTGCCGGCCCCCGTCGAGATTTTTCACGCGGGCCAAATTCTCGCCCGGGGCCGATTCAAAAGAAGACTCGCCAATATCGCATGGCAAAAAGCGGTCACTTCTTCCCTCTCCCTTCCGCCGCAATCATGTTCAGCTTGGCGATCACCCGGAACCCACGCCGAAAAAGGTCAAGCCTTGCAAGTCGGCAGTTACCAAAAATAAAAATGCCCAAGAATAAAAATTGACAAACCGGTTCAATGTGCTGATATTTGCGCCTGGAGGGTCAAAGGCAAAATTTAAAATGAAACACGAATCTCATCCAGGTTGCTGCCTTGGCATTTGCTTTCGGCAACCAAATCCAGTTACATGCTTATGAAGACACGTCAACGCGCCCGTCTGCTTCTCACCATCCTCATGTCAGTGGCCTCGCTTGCCATTTCCACGGTTCGCCTGCGGGCGCAACCCACCATCGCAGCGCAACCAACAAACCAATCGGTTCTGTTGGGCGGCGCCGGCAGTTTTTCGGTCGCCGCCACCGGAACGGGGAGCCTTTCGTATGTGTGGCAATTCGAGGGCACCAATACCACCAACACCGGGCCCTCCCTGTCCATTCCGGTGGTTCACCACGCCGATGTCGGATCTTACGATGTGATCGTCACCGATCAAACCGGTAGCGTGACCAGCTCCGTTGTTAAGCTAACCCCTGCCGGACCGCGTCCGATCATCACACTCGTCACCAATACGCCGGACTACAATGTGATTGACCTGCAATACACTGTGGCGCCCAACGGCCAATTCCAACTGTTTGTTGCCCATGATTTGACGCCGCCCATTCAATGGTTTGGGCCGGCCTACATCCGCCAGTCCGGTGGCGCCAGCAACTACAACTGGAGCTACGCCCGGGGCACCAACTACACCGAATACTATCCCAAGACTTTTTGGCGCCTGGATCCCTATCCCTGACCGTCAAAGGGCTCATCAAAGGCGTCAAACCGTAACTTTTCCCAATTTGGACTTGAATCATGGCCGTCTTTGAGCAGGATGGGACAAAGTTAAGGGGGACCCCTTCAACAGCGAGACGGAGCCGTTGCGGTTTGAAGCGCTTGAAACCAAGACTGACCGGCGAGGGCGCCGGTCAGCACACGCGAGGGCGCGTATGCTCCCCGCGCATTCCCCTTCGCAAGCAAAGTTTTTCGCATCCATCAAACTATAGGGCGTGCTGCCCGAATCGAAAGCTGGAGAAAAGCATTGCCGGACGGGTCCGATGTCTGCAGGAATTTGTGAACAGAAGCAGGTCTGGATAATGCTGCGACCGAGGACGGTCGCACTCCGCGAACACAGGCACTTCGCTGTCCGCTCCCCGGCTTAATCGGCCAAAATCAACAAACGGATTTTTAACAGGAGCGCGCAGAGGAAACAAAGGTTTTCTTTTTTCGTTCTCCGTTTTCTCCGTTGTCTCCTGTTCAAAATTCCTGCGTTAAAGCTCCGCGTTGGATTTAATTGGCAAGAGCTACTGATTGAGCCGTTCGAGGAAAAAGGACTTGCAAACCTGTGGAGAAGGAGGAGAATCACGAAAAAGGCCCACCCTGGTCGTGGGCAAGAATCCAAATGGGAAATGTCAAAAAATGCTTCACCACCATCGCAGGAGGGCGCCGCCAAATGACGCTTCGGAAATTATCGAGTTGTTGTTTCATTGGTGTAGCGGGGATGATTTTCGCCAATGTGGGATTGGCCGATGAATTGCAAAGTGCGTCCCGTCCGATCGTTTTAAAGGCCGCCCACATTTTCGATTCTGTCTCCGGAAAATTGGAGGAGCCGGGCGTCGTCGTCGTCGCGGGCACAAAAATCCAGGCTGTCGGCAGCGGCGCCAAGATTCCCGGCGAGGCGAAGGTGATTGACCTCGGCGATGCCACATTGATGCCCGGTTTTATTGATGCCCACGTTCATCTGTCGTTCGAGATGAGCGACAAATGGTATGAAGATTGGTACGCGGGGATGATGCGCTTTCCTGCCGAGCAGGCGCTGTACGGCGCGCACTATGCCAAGGTCACCCTCGAGGCGGGTATAACTACGGTCCGCGATCTCGGCTCGGATGACTATGTATCGCTGGGACTGAGAAACGCGATCAAAGCCGGCATGATCCCGGGTCCGCGGATGCTGGTGGCGAATTACGCGATCGGAGCGACCGGTGGCCACGCCGACCAGGACCCCGTGCCGCCGCACCGGCTCGCCCCGGCAGGTCCCATCCAAGGAGTGTGTAACGGCCCCGATGAATGCCGGGCTGCCGTGCGCTACCAGATGAAATATGGCGCTGACGTCATTAAATTCATGCCTTCGGGTGGAGTTCTTTCCCTTTCCGATCCCGTGGACACACCCGAACTTACCCAGGAGGAAATGAACGCAATCGTGTCCGAAGCCCATGCCTGGAAACGCAAAGTGGCCGCCCACTGCCACGGCGATCTGGCGGCCAAAATGGCCATTGCCGCCGGTGTGGACTCCATCGAGCACGGCACCTTCCTGCAGGATGACACGCTGCGGGAAATGAAGAACAAGCATGTGTACTTGGTTCCTACGCTCTTCGCTCTTTATTGGGTGGGCCAGAAGGCCGACACTTACCCGCCGGTCATCGCTGAAAAGGCTCGAGCAGCATCCGCGCAGAGCCAGAAGATGTTTCAGCACGCGGTCGAAATTGGGGTTCCGATTGCGATGGGCACGGATGCCGCGGTCGAGCCGCACGGCATGAACGCACGGGAGTTTTCGCTGATGACGGCTAACGGGCTGGAGCCAGCTCAGGCGCTGCTGGCGGGCACGGCGAAAGGCGCCGACTTGCTTGGCATCTCTGATCAAACAGGAACTCTACAGCCAGGGAAGTATGCCGACATCGTGGCTGTTGCCGGCAATCCTCTTCTCAACATCAAAACCACGGAGCATCCGATACTGGTAATGAAGGAAGGGGTCATCTACATGGGCAGCAAGTAACTGCCCGAGGGGATCTATCAAAGGGTTCAAACCATAACTTTGCCCAAATTGGACTTGAATCATGGCCGTCTTTGAGGAGGATGGGACGATGCTGTTTTTTGACCGCCTTGCCTGCAAGGCCAGGCGTCGGTCATGGATGGTAGGGCGCGCAGTCCTCTGCGCGCCGCACGACGGTAGTGCGACGTTGATTCCAAAGTCCGACGGCGGGCAGCGGAGTGCCCGCCCTACCTTTCCCCGCCCACTCATTTTTGTTGAATTTTGGGCGGTGTCTTAATTGGTCCAAGTGGTCAAACCATAACTTTGCCCAAATTGGACTTGAATCATGGCCGTCTTTGAGGAGGATGGGACACAGTTATCGGTTGACCCCCTTCAGGAGCCCCCGCCGACCACACAGCGAGATGGAGCCGTTGCGGTTTGAAGCGCTTGAAACCAAGACTGACCGGCGAGGGCGTGCTGCCCGAATCGAAAGCTGGAGAAAAGCATTGCCGGACGGGTCCGATGTCTGCATGAGTTTGTGAACAGAAGCAGGTTTGGATAATGCTGCGACCGAGGACGGTCGCACTCCGCGAACACAGGCACTTCGCTGTCCGCTCGCCGGCCTAATCGGCCAAAATCAGCAAACGGATTTTTAACAGGAGCGCGCAGAGGAAACAGAGGTTTTCTTTTTTCGTTCTCCGTTTTCTCCGTTGTCTCCTGTTCAATATTCCTGCGTTAAAGCTCCGCGTTGGATTTAATTGGCAAGAGCTACTGATTGAGCCGTTCGAGGAAAAAGGACTTGCAAATCTGTGGAGCAGGAAGAAAATCACGAAAAAGGCCCACGCAGTTCGCGGGCGAGAATCAAACTGGGAAATCCCAGAAAAACCTATGTCACACAAACTTTTCGAGGCGCTCTTGGCCCTGGCGGTGGGACTATTGATTTCGGTCAGCACGTTTCGCGCCGCCGCTCAGGCGCCCTTCACCAACCAGCCGGTCCCCGCGTTTCTCCAAGTGCCCGTTGCGTTCGGGAGCGCGGCGTGGGGTGATTACGACAACGATGGCAGGCTCGACTTGCTTCTTATCGGCACGACGAATGTGGCCGTCCCGGTCGGACAGCTTGAGTATGGGTTGGTGCAGTTGTGGCACAACGATGGCAACGGCCAGTTCCATTTGGTCTCCATCCCCGCGCCCGGAGTGCTGGCAGGCACGGTGGCGTGGGTGGATTACGACAACGACGGATACCTGGATTTCATGATAGCGGGTGAGCCTGACGATGGCTCTTCGCCCGTGGTCCTGTTGTACCACAATCAACACGATGGCACATTCACGAATGTGCCGATTCCGGGCCTGGTTTCCTCCATATTGACCGGCCAGTACTGGGGAACACCGTTGTTTTCGTGGGGGGATTATGATCACGACGGGCGGCCGGACCTTGCGATTATATCTTCCAGTACCAACTCGTATCCCGGGCTCGTGCAGGTGTGGCATAACGATGGCGGCGGCGCTTTTTCCCAGGTTCCGCTATCATTGACAATCCCAAACGGCTCGACCGTGCAATGGGCAGACATGGATGGCGACGGCTGGATTGACCTGGTTGTTGCCGGCGCCAGCACGAATGGCGGAAGCGTGTTTCCAGTGGAGATATTCCACAACAATTTCACCAACAATGCCTACCCGCTATTCACGCCGGTGACGTCAATTCTTCTTGGCCCAAACGCTTCGGCTGCCAAGACATTCAGTCTGGCCATTGCGGACTACAATAACGACGGGCTTCTGGATCTGGTGGCGGGGATTGGTCTCCAGTCCGGCGGCAACGCCAGCGCGAGTCTCGAATTCAACGTTGGCGCCAACCAATATACCAACAACGGAACGATGATCCCCGGCTCTTTAGGCAAGGTTTTTTTTGCGGTTGGCGATTACGACAATGATGGGCTTCCTGACCTCGCGGAAATGGACTTCAGTTCCGGCGGTTTCGCAGGATTACTGCTCAATAACGGTGACGACAGCTTCAGCACGAACGGGCTTGCGGGTCTGCCGGCAGGGAGCGACCCATTCGTGACTTTTGCAGATTACGACAATGACGGGCGGTTGGACCTGTTTACCATGTCAGGCGCCAGTCCACTGCAGCTTTGGCACAATCAGACGCCAGTGACCAACACGCCGCCAACGGCGCCGACCGGGCTGTATGCGATTCCGTTCACGAATGGCGCGCAGCTTTCGTGGAATCCGGCCACGGACGCGCAGACGCCTTCTCCAGGGCTGAGCTACAACTTGCGCGTTGGCACTGTTCCCGGCACGGACAATTACATCGCAGCCGAGGCGGACCTGTCCACCGGCTGGCGGCGCGTCGTGCAACGGGGAGCGATCCAGGGGACGAACTACGAGCTGACGCAGATGCCACCCGGAATTTATTACTGGAGCGTGCAAGCGATGGATGCCGCTTTCGCCGGCGGAGCTTTTGCGGCGGAAGGCACGTTCGCCATTCCTGGACTTGCGATCACGCCGGCCTACAGCGATAACATCACCGCCACTTCAGCGGTCCTGTATTGCTCTGTCAGCAGCGGAGGGACGACCGCGACCGGGTATTTCCAGTGGGGCTTGACCACTTCTTACGGGAACACGACGGCGGCACAGTCGCTGGGATCGAGCATCGGCACGGCGCCGTTTCATCAGGGCATTACCGGATTGCAACCGGCGACCTATTATCACTTCCGGGGGGTTGTTACCAACGGCGCGACGAGCGTTTATAGTCCTGATACCGTTCTTTACACGGACCCTACGATACTCATTGGCGATTTGACCGGGAGCGGGCAAATTAGCGGCAGCGAAGCCGGAATGGTGCTGTCGAATTACTTTGTTTCCAGCGGCCTTGTGCTGACAAACCCCGCGTCGCTGGGCGGCGGAAACTTCCAGTTTGGCCTTGGCGCGATATCGGGGTGGAGCTTCAACGTGCAGGCCAGTTCGGATCTGACGACGTGGAGCAACCTGCCAACGAGCGCGACGCCGTTCTACGAGTTTTTCGACCCGGAGGCAACCAATTCGCCGTACCGCTTTTATCGGGTGCGCTGAGTGCAGCAGGAGTGGCGCGGCGCGAGGACTTGGAGAGTTTGTCAGCAATTGTTGGCCAGTCGCAATGCCGTTGAATATTTCGAACTGAGTTCGTCAACGGGGTCAAACTAAAACTTTGCCCAAATTGGACTTGAATCATGGCCGTCTTTGAGGAGGATGGGAAAAAGTTATGGTTTGACCCCTACGATGACCCCTACGACGAGGAAAATGGACTTGCAAGTCTGTGGAGAAGGAGGAGAATCGCGAAAAAGGCCCACCGTGGCCGTGGGCAAGAATCGAAATGGGAAATGTCAAATTGACCCCTTGCGGCAAAAAATCTTAACGACTTTGGCTGTCGTGCTGGTCGCAGGGCTTGTCGCGGGCATTATTGCGTCGCGGCGGGCTTCCCCAACATTGCCGGCTCCTCTCCTCCTGCCCATGAGCCTGGGCAGGAGCAATGCGGCGTTGGCGGTTTATCCCGGTGCCACTGGGGCCATGTTTGTCTTGCCCGATGGATCGCTGTGGCAGTGGGGAACCGGCGTTAAACATCCGGATGGACTTCCAGAACTTTTCGACGATCGGCATCGTTGGGCCAAAGCCTTCAACCGGTCAGGTGGCTGGCTGGCGCAGGAGACTAATGGCAATGTTTGGGAGCTGCGGCCAGGCCCAAGGCATTTGGTTCCCTTGTCCGTCACAAATCAGGATTGGGTCGAATTGACCGGAGGGGTGATGTACACTTTAGGGCTGCAAAGGGACGGAACCATTCTGGGTTGGGAGTTGAATTCTGGCCCGGCGGGCAAAACTAATGCGATCACCGAAGTGGCAACGAATTTCCTTTGGCGCGGCATTTCCGCGTCTGGACCATTTTGCATTGGCGTGTCGAGCGATGGAATGCTTTGGACTTGGGAACGCCGGGGATTGTCTCCTTTGACCTTTACACAGCCGCTGCAGGCGACATCGAATACCAATTGGATCGGCGTGGCTGGCGGACAATATGCGTGGTCCAGTTCGGGCGAATTGTGGGGAGCACCCGTTGCCCGCCTCAATTCTCCAAAAGCGATTCAGGGACGCTTTGCCTTGGGATCCATTGTGCATGAGATTCGTTCTGACGGCAGTCTTTGGGCGATCGGAGCGCCAGGGCCGCCCACGTCCCGGCCAATGGCCGGCGGAGGCATTTCCACTTCGTTTGGCGTTTCTGGCAGGTCGGTATCTGGCTCTCGTGCTGCTCTGAATGGGCGTGGCCCAGCGCCTGGTTTTGGCAAATTTCAATGGCGGAGGGTAGGAGAACGGTCGGACTGGGTTTCGATCTGGGGCTCGGACGGAACCTATTATGGCCTGACTTCCGATAGCACGGTTTGGGTTTGGGGAGCCGATTGGGGGCAGAAGCCAATTCAAACATCGCAGGACACGCTTGCCCACGCATGGGATGAGATTCGCGATCATATTCAAGCTTCGCCGGGCGGAGCCGGGCCAATGGCGGGACGAGCAATGATGCTGACTCAGCCATATCAAGACGCACCTCGCCCGTTAATGCGCTTCAAGCCAGTCAGCAAGTGAGCGTTAACAGCCCGTTAAAAAAGGCCCGGTGAGGCACCGGGCCTACAACAGATGCACGCTTTGCGAGGGAAATGTAGGCCGCGTGCCCTCACGCGGCGGGAGTGGAGCCTTTTTTTGACGGGCTGTTAAAGTCAAAGGGGTCACCATGACTTTGCCCAAATAGGACTGGAATCATGGCCGTCTTTGAGCCGGATGGGACAAAGCTATAGTTTGACTTTGAAGTTATACTTTGATGACCCCTTTGACCTTTGACCCCTTTGACGGGTCCAAAAAGGGAAAGGTCAGAGGTTTTGCGCGTAGGCGATGAACTTGCGGTAGCCGGCCAGAATGGACTGCAAGGCGGCCGCAAAAGCATACTCCGTCAGAAACGCCGGACGGCCTTTGGGCGCCTCCAGGATGATTTCAAACGGGCGCGGCCGGACCACCGGCGGGGCGCTGAGAACGCCGGGGAAGGAATCGCGAACGACGGAGTTGCGGGCCGGGAAACCATCAATCAGCCCCCGTTTGTCCAGCGGCAGAAACGCATCCGCCGCCTTGAGCGCCGGCTCGATGAGATTCCTGGCCAGGGTCGCTCCGTTGACAATGCCGTAGAATCCGTCACTGGTGTCATCCACATGCAAGGATATGATTCCATGAAAGGAATGCGAGACCAGTTCCGCCTGCAACAAACCCACTTCCGGCTCGCTGGACTTGCTCCAGAATTCACGGTTCAAATCCTTCCCCCGGCGCGACTGGCGGGTGTTGTCCTCGAAGCCGGTCGGATTGCAAACCGGATAGATCGTCAGGCAGTAACCCGCGGCCAATTCGGCGTAGGTTTCCAAATACTGTAGAAATCGAACCGCGGCATAGGCCCCTTCCGATTCATCCCCGTGAATCGCGGCAAAGATTCCGATCCGAATCGGCGTGTCTCCGCTCTTGGGGCCGATGAACAGATAACGCGGGAGAACATAGCATTCGCCGTCCACTTCAAAGCGCGCGTCGCGATTGACGAGGAGGTTTGGCGAATGGGCCGCAAGCTGCTCCAAGGGCGCCAACAAGTCGGCGATGGAGCGCCGGGTCACCTCTCTAAGTTTTCCAGTCTTTGCCACGGCGGCGGGCCGGACCACACTCAATGAATTGCTCATCATGTTCTTCATTCAAACGACGTCACAATACAACAAATCTCTACTATGTCAATAGATTTAGTTATCTTTCTGTCTAAAACATTGTAATATCCTGTACAACAAACATTTACAAATATTAAAATCATATCAAGAATATGATTCTGCAATAATTACCGCCATATCAGACAACATTATTAAACCGTCAAAGACCTTCGATGGGGAGCGGCCGCGCCTGGCGGGCAGTGGTCGGCTCCTCCGCCGACCACACAGCCCGATGGAGCCGTTGCGGTTTGAAGCGCTTGAGACCAAGACTGACCGGCGAGGGCGCCGGTCAGCACACGCGAGGGCGCGTATGCTCCCCGCGCATTCCCCTTCGCAAGAACAGTGTCGAGCTGCGCCAAATGCCGGTTTTTGTTGAATTTTGCAACTTGAACGTTGGGGTTTACCGTCTAACCTAATGTGTGCGCCGCGCACGCGTCATGCCGCAAAACGACAATTATACGCTGGTGGATTTGCCCGAGGGCTTGCGCCGGCAGTTTGAAAAAGCCGGGCAACGCCTCTGGCGCGTGGAAACCACGACGGCGGTGTGCGGGGTCGCGGCCAGCCTCCTCTTTTCCGTGCTGGCCGTTTTTATGTCCGACCGGCTTTGGGCAACCCCGGTCTGGCTGCGGGTCTTTATTTTCCTGTGCGGCCTGGGCGGCGCCACGGCGGCCATCCTGGCCTGGGCGCGCCATTGGGTTTGGCGCCGGCGCGACATGCGGGCGCTGGCCACTTTGGTGCAAAAGAAATACCGGCGCCTGGGCGACCGGCTGCTGGGCATCGTGGAGCTGGCCAACGAACAGCAGCATTTGCCTAATTTTTCCCCCGCCCTCTATCACGCCGCCATCGCCCAAGTGGCGGAGGAGGCCCGAAAATTCGATTTCCAGCAAAGCGTCAATGTGCGCCCCGCCAAAAACATGGGTTGGACGGCGGCGGGCTTGTCGCTCCTGTTGCTCGCCTCCTCCCTGGCGCTGCCGCAGGCCAGTTGGAACGCCTTTTTGCGCTGGATCGAGCCGGGCGCAAACGTGCCGCGCTACACCCTGGTCGTGCTGGACGGATTTGCGCAGAAGCTGATC
The DNA here is from genome assembly GCA_049513975.1 of Verrucomicrobiota bacterium. Taxonomy (GTDB): domain Bacteria; phylum Verrucomicrobiota; class Verrucomicrobiia; order Limisphaerales; family Palsa-1400; genus JBEKOF01. Next base: position 39,356 of record JBEKVM010000001.1, read on the forward strand.
GTGCCGCACGGGGAGCCTTTTGAGGTTTCCGGCACGGTTCGCTACCTCTCCTTTTGGAAGCCGTCCCAAGTTTTTGCCTGGTTCGGGCGGCAGCCCAAAACCCAATCCACCGTCCGGTCGGGCACGGTCCGCCTACAGATTGCGGGACAGGTGGAGAATGGCGTTTTGAAGGTGCGGGTGGGCGACGCCCTGGCGGAGGTGACCATCCTGCCCAACCACCGCCCTTCCTTGCAGCAACTTGCCGCCTCGATTCACTTGCCCGATTATTTGCGCTATCCCGACCTGTCCGAGGCGGTGCAGAGCGGGACGTTTCGGGCGCTGGAGGGCAGCCGCGTCGGTTTTGTCGGCACGGTCAGCCGTCCGCTGGCGGCGGCCTCGATGCAAGGCGGCGGCCGGAGTCTGGCGGCGCTGAAAGTGCAAGGCCCGACTTTTTCCAGCCCGCCCGCCGAAACGGAGGGAGCTGGCGAACTGGTTTTCAATTGGCGCGACCAACTGGGTCTGACCAATGCGGCGCCCTGGCGGCTTTCCTTGCAGCGGCAAAGCGACCAGCCGCCGCAGGCCGACCTTCCCGACCTGCCGCGGGCCACGGCCATGCTGGCGACGGACGTGATGCATATTCGCGCCCAGGCCCAGGATGATTTCGGCGTGCGCGATCTGGGTTTGATCTGGGGGGTTGATTCCGATGGCGGGCAGACGGACCCGATGTCAACGGAGATCAAGGCCGAAATATCTTCCGCCCAGGAGAAGAGGGTGGAGGAGGTTTTTCTGTGGAGTCCCGCCCTCTATCGCATCCCGGCGGACTCGACCGTGGAATTGCAGGGGTTTGCCCGCGATTATTTTCCCAAACGGGAGCGCGCCCGCACCGCCTCTTATTTCATCCGTGTTCTCAGCCCGGAAGCGCACGCCGAAATGTTGCGCCAGAACCTGGAGGCCCTCATGGCCCAGATCGAGGACATTACCCGGCTGCAGGAAAAAATCGTGTCGGACACCACCGATGTCAAAGAATCCGCCAAGGACCTGCCCGGCGCGCAACAATCTGCCCGCCTCACCCAGAGCCATGAAGAGCAACTGCAAAACGCCCGGCGGCTGGACGAATTGAGCCGCCAGGGCGAAAACACCGTGCGCGAAGCCATGAAGAATTCGCTGATTCCCGAGGACACCATCCGCCAGTGGAGCCAGACGTTGCAACAGTGGGAGAAGTTGTCCGGGGAGAAAATGCCGGAGGCCGCCCGCGCCATGCAGGCCGCCGCGCAAGATGCCAAGGCCGGGGCACAGTCGCAAAGCACCCCGTCGCAACCGCAGAATTCCCAGTCGCAGCAGCAAAATGCCAAGGCACAGGAGGAGGATGCCAAGCGGCTGGAGCAGGAGCTGGCTGACGCCGAGAAACGCGCCGAGGAAGTGCTGGAGGCACTTCGGAAGATGGAGCAAAACGCCAACCAAAACCTCGATAAGTTGCAGGCCCTCACCCTGGCCCAACGCTTGCGCCGGGTCGGCGACGAGGAACAAGGTTTGGGCGGGCAGTTGACCACCAACCTGGCCGACACCATCGGCCTGCCCCCCCAGGAATTGCCGGAAAAATTCAAGCGGCTCAACACCAGCTACGTCAAGCGCCAGGGCGGCGCCCATGACGAATCGGCCGCCTTGCAGGCTGAAATCAGCCGCTTTTTTGAGCGCACCCAAAAACCCAATTACGGCAAGGTCAGCCAGGACATGAAGGATTCCCACGCCTCGGACGAGTTGGACCGGATGGGCGGACTGATCCAAAGCAACATCACCATCCAAACCTCGCTGGACCTGACCAACTGGTCCGGACGTTTTCAGAAATGGGCCGAAGACCTCGAACCCAAAGAGCAAGCCGGCCAGGGCGGCGGCGGTCAAGGCCCGCCCCCGCTGGATCTGACCAAGCAGTTGATCGCCCTGCTGCGCCTCCGGGAAAGGCAATCCACCCTGCGCGACCAGACCGGCGTGCTGGAATGGAGCAAAGAGACCACGCCCGATTACAAGGAGCAGGCCGCAGCCCTCGCCACCACCCAGGGAAACTTGGGCCAGGCCCTGGACCTCATTCACCAGGCCACCCCCGTCCCGGCCTTTGACCCGCCCTTCCATCAGGTCGGCACCGCCATGGAGGAGGCCCAGGCGCTTCTGGCCAAACCTCAGACCGACGCAGTTACCGACGGCACCGAGGCCAGGTCCGTGGATGCGCTTTCCGATTTGATCAACCTCATCAATGAAGCCGGCCAACGCGGCCAGCAGCAACAGCAGGAACAGGCCGGCGACGCCAGCGCCGAAGAAATGGCCTTTCTGACCCGCATGATGCGCAGTGGCAACCCGAACGGTCCTCCAGGCATGCAACCGCCGGGGCCGGGCGGCTCCGGCCGCGGCAACCTCTCCGGCGGAACCACCGACCAGAACGGCCGCCCCATGGGCGGCGACGCGTCAGGCCGGGGCGCGGCCGGGCGCAACGTCATCAAAGCGGAGGGCGTCATCCAGAATGCCCCCGTCGAGTTCCGCGACGCCCTGGAGAACTACTTTCACAACATCGAAAAACCAAACCCCTGACCGGGAGCACACGCGCCCCCGCGTGTCGCGGGCCGCGCCTCGCGGCCCGCATTCGGCGCGCAGCGCCGACACTACATCGCCCCGTCTGCGAAATCACTTCCCGCGGCGGCGGCCGGCTTTGCCGCCTGACATTTCTTCTCCGACTTCAAACGGCGCAAGATCGCCTCGGCAGTAAAGTGTTCCAGCCATAACCGCTCGCGCGTGGCGGTGGCCCATTCGTTTGGCTCGTTGCCATAAACCAGGTCAATGTCGCGGATGCTTTGCAGACTCTCCTCCATGTCGTCCCTCAACCGCCGCTCCGCATCCGGCAGGTCGCGCATCGCCGCCACGGAACGCTCCACAAACCCCGCGTCCACCAGACCCGGCCTCGCCCAATCCCCGGCTGGAATGTGAAACGGACCGCGCGGCGGCGGCAAGGTGAATTCCAGTTGTGCCGCATTTTTCATGTTTTCCAATCGAATGTGTTCGCCTTCACGCTCCGGTAATTGGCATCCAGTTCCGGCTGGAGCAGAATCAGCGCCGCGATGCGCCGGGCCGTATGCGTCACCTCGCGCGCTTCGTCCGGCGTGAGCGCGCGGCCCAGCAAGCCAAATTCACGATAGCTCAACCACTTCTTAATGACCTGATAACCGCCGATGGTGTAGTCCCAGACCTTTTCCGGCACATTGCTCCAACAAGCCGAGTTGTTCAGATAAATGTCGTGCGTGACGGTGCCAAGCATTGTAGCGGCGTCTCTATGAGCGCCGCCATCCACCCGGCCGTCACCGACCGCCGCTGCCGCCGCCAATTCCTCCGCCGAGTAGCTTCGTGTTTGCATCTTGCCCTTGCCCGGCATCGTCACCCCGTTCTGCCCCGCGTGCCCCCAGCCGGCGGTGAGGGAAAGGTTTGCAGTCGAGGACAACACGGCAATCGTCTTCAGTTCCGGGCGAACATTTCCGTTGGCAACGCCGGCCAACGGCGTTTCGGTGTCGAGCAACGCGGCAATTTGTTTGCCCAATTCCGCCGAGGCCAGCAAAAGGGCCTTGGAATCGGGCAACGGAATGCGCGGCCAATCCTGCCGGATGCCGTCAGCATTTTCCGCGAGGTACGCCGGCGAATAACCGATGGCAAGCGCATGCATCCAAATCAATGCCGCCATGTCTGCATCATCGGGATTCTTGATGCCGAAGTTGGCAAGATAGGCGCGGGCGGCAACTGATAGGTTGGCGGTAATTTTCTCCCTGCCCGCTTTGTAAGCAGGAGCAGCCTCTTCGAGTACGCTGGCCATCTCGCCGTTGCCATCGTCTTTTTTGTTTGGCTTGCCTTTCGCCGCCGCGCGCAGTCGCATTGGAATTGCCACAGCATCAGGCGTCAAATAATGATCGTCACACAAACAGGCTGTGTAACTCATTGGCGCGCCTTCAGGGCTCCGGGGGCAATTCATGCGGGTGAGTAGAAACGAGTTTCCTTTCCAAGATTGCTTCCAAAGCGTTGGCCGCGGCTCATTCCACAGCGGGCGTTCCGAACTGTAGTAGCACCAGCGCGTGTCAAACGGGCGGAGCGCATAACGAAGTAGATGGTTCGGTTCAAAATCTTCCGCAGCCCTCACTTTCTCTCTGGCCTTCTTCGCGTCAAATCGGGCGGCGTCTTCCGTCAGCCCGGTTTTCAAAGCCTTCAAATCGTCCCAAGAAAAATTCGGGTCGTAATAATCGCGCAGGCGTTTTTCTAGAGCCGCGCGATCGAAATCAATCAGGGCACCTGCCCTCTTTTCCATCAAACCATTGCTCGGAGTTTCGACGCCAAGTTCGGTCAAACGCGCCCACCCGTGATAATCTCCAGCGACATCAGAAGGGCAAAAAGAAAAACGATTGTTCTTCTCCGGTACAATTTTTTCATACTGCTTGGCAAATTCCGTCGCCTTCAAGCTGTCGAGCATCTCCGCGCGCTTTTCCGCGCCCCAGAACTGACGAAAGAAAACCCGAGGCTGCTTGGTCCGTTTCGGTTTCCGCACCATTAATCCAATCGCTGTCCCGACGCGGATGCCTTCGCGGTTGTATTCGGTCGAAAAAACCGACGGGTCGGGTTTGCCCTCCGGCGTGAGTTTGCCGGTTTCACGACTGTCGCCATTCAAACAATCAAACCAAAGTGAATCGAATTCTTTCAGGAACCGCCGGCGCATGACTACGAAAGACGGGTCGCCCAAGTACGAAAAGTTGGAGATGAAGCAGACGATGCCTTTGCCGGTCTTTTCTGCGATGCGTCGCTCCGCCAAGCGAAAGAAACGAACGTAAAGATCATCGAGATTGAACTTCTTGATGCCCCATTCCTGGATCAAACCTTCTTTGTATGGCTCGACCAAGCCTTGCTCCTCCGCCGGGCTGATGCCCGCGTAGGCGTTGTAGGGTGGATTGCCGAGAACGACCAGAATCTTCTCAAGCTTCACTCTGCCCGCGCCTGTGCGCTCGGCTTCCAGTTCCGGCCAGTTGGCGAGCTTGGGATTCTCTCCGGCAAAATCCCAGCCGGTGAGCGCATTGGTCAGAAAAATTCCGGCGCGTTCGTTTTTCGCATCATCCAGCGGCACGGCGAGGTTTTGCAACAGCAACCCCATTTGCAAATGAGCCACCACGAAAGGCGCAGGCATGATTTCAAAACCAAAGACACGATTTTGCGCGGCTTCTTTCACTGCGAGTTCCGCCAGCGCCCCTTCGCCTTGTTCTTCTTTGAGAGTGCGGGCAATTACTCGCAACACCTCCACCAGATATTTGCCGGTGCCGCAGCAAGGGTCGAGCACGAACACGCGCGGGTCGGCCAGGCCGCCGGGGATGTCCAGTTCCTCCCGCAACACCCTGTCCACCCGCGCCACCTGATATTGCACAATCTCCGGCGGCGTATACCACACTCCCAGTTGCTTGCGCAGTTCGGGATCGAAGGCTTCCAGGAACGGTTCGTAGAAATACTGCACGGCGTGGTCTTCCACAAACCGTTCAAAGAACGCGGCATGGTCAACCCGGTTGAGCGCGGCCGCCGTCCAGTCGAGAACTTCCACCAGTCCGAGCGGGCCGAGCTTGGCCGGCGTGGCCACCTGATCGAACAAAGCGGAAATCATCGGCACATGGAGCGTCCAGGCGGCGGATTTCCAATCGAAATCGTTTTTGCGTTGCGGTTTTTCCTTGCGCCAGAGCACCCACGCGGAAAAGACGCCGTAAAATAAAGTTTGGACCAGGGTGGAGCGGAAGAAGTGTTCGCCCTTCGCCGCCTCGAACTTCATCCCCAGCGCTTCTTCCAAAGCGGTGCGCACCGCGGCCAGCGCCGGCAAATCCCCCGCGCCCTCGACCCGCGACCGGGCATCGCGTGCGTAGGAGGCCAGGAAAAAAGCCACGTCCTTGGGGTTCTTTAATTCCGCGTTGGACAGGAGAACGCGCTTGAGGAATTCAGCAAAGCGTTCGCCGAGTTCGTTGGCGGCTTTGCGCGGCTGCGCGGCAATCTCCCAGAAAGTTCTTTCGTCGGGAGCAAGCCGGAACGATTCCAGCCGGATGGGCTGGCCGTTGTCACCGCGTTTCAGGAGCAGAAAACTTCGGTAGTTCGTCACCAGCACCAGCCCGTAACGCATCACATAGGCGCGGACTTGCTTGGTGCCCGCGATGTCTTCAACCTCGGCATCGGTGGCCTTGACTTCGATGACGCCGCGCGAGGGCAGCGGGATTCCCAGGAGCGGAGCTTCTTCGTCCGTGTTCTCGAGTTGGTCGGCAGTGAACAGCCCGCCGTCCGGCAGTCCCGCGCCGCTGTTCTTCACATGGATGAAACAGCGGACTTTGGGTTTAAGCGTGTGACCGACGGCATTGAGGAGATTGGCCAGCGCGCCGTAGCCGGAAGTTTCCTTGACGACCGCGCCGGAGGAACGAATGGCGCGCAATTCGCCGAGGTAGGTTTCGAGGGCGTCGGTCATGTCTTCCGCAAATGATTCTGAAATTCCCGCTTCATGTCCACGCAAAAGCGCGTCCTTCCCCTTCTACGGTCGCATTTAATCGTCCCCCCCATCTTTTTTGCTGCTTTCCCCGGCGCGCCGGCCTAAAATGTGAAAGTGAGGTTGAAGAAATGTGGTTTCAACGTAGCTTAAGTTTTGCAGGCTGAGAATTGAATCTTGAACTTTAAACCCGCCATCCTTCTCGCGCTGGCGTGCCTGGCCCCCGCCGGCGCGCTCGCGCAACAGCTCTTCACCGGCTCGGCCGAGATTTTGCCCGAACAGGTGGACCGCATGTATCTCAAAGGCCTGGATTACCTGGCCCGCACCCAGGCGCCGGCCGGCAATTGGCCGGATGCAACCGGCGGGCCTGCGGCCATCGCCGGCCTGGCGCTGGTCAGCGTCCTGGCCCACGGGGATGACCCCAACTACGGCCCCTACTCGCTGACGATCCATCGCGGGCTGGATTATCTATTGAAGCATCAGGACCAAAGGACCGGCTACATCGGCCCCAGCATGTACAATCACGGCTTTGCCACTTTGGCCCTGGCGGAATCTTACGGCGCGGTCAACGACGACCGGCTGGGGCCGGCATTGCAGAAGGCCCTGCGGCTCATCCTCACCTCTCAGGAGGCCAACGGCGCCAAGGCCTGGCGTTATTCGCCCGAATCCCGGGACGCCGACACCACGGTGAGCGGCGCGCAAATGGTGGCGCTGATGGCGGCGCGCAACGCCGGGATTCCGGTCCCCGAAAAAAGCATCCAGGACGGCCTGCGGTTCTATTTCTCCGTCCAGACGCCGGATGGCGGCATCGGCTATGTTTCCCCCCAGGGTCCCAACGCCACCCGCACCGCCATCGGCTGTCTGGTCATGGCGCTGGCCAAGGAAAAGAACTCCACCGCCTTCCAGTCCGCCTTCCAATTTCTGAGGAACGCGGGCAACGACATGCAATATCCCGCCTATTTTCGCTACTACGCTTCCCAGGCTTACTTTCACGCCTCGCCGGAACAGTGGAACAATTGGAACCACGACAACATCAAAACCCTGCGCGCCAGCCAAAACGCGGACGGGAGCTGGGACGGGGCGTTCGGGAGCACTTTTAACACGGCCGGCTCGCTGCTGTCCCTGGCGTTGAATTATCGCTACCTGCCCATCTATGAGCGCTGACCGATCTGCGCATTTGCTCCTGGCGCTTTGCTTCAGCATGGCGACGGCCGCTCCGGCCTCGGATGATCTGTTGCAATTCCTCGACGGGGCGGTTCTGCACGGGGCTTTGCAAAGCGTGGATGCCTCGCACGGGCTGCGCTGGCAGCATCCCGATGCGAAAACGCCGTTTGATTTAATGCCCGCGCATGTGGATTACGTGCGCTTTCCGCAGGCCAAATCGCTGGCCCTGACCCCCTCCTGCCATATTCGGTTCGCCGGCGGCGACGATTTGTTCGGCTCTCTCATTTCCCTGGATGGGCAGACCATGCAATTCAGCACCTGGTTTGGCGGAACGATGAAAATCCCGCGCGCGGCCATCCAAACCATCACCTTTCTGCCCAAAAACTATTCCATCGTTTATGAAGGGCCGGCCGATGCGTCCGAGTGGACCATCTCTACCGCCAGGCAAAATATCCGCCTCGGCGGCGTCAACGGGCGCATTCTCAACGGCAACATCGTGATCATGGGAGGCGGCCAGTTGGTGATTGGCGGGAACACCTACACCGCCGCGCAACAAGGGCCGCCCAACTGGACTTATCGGGACGGATCTTTTGTCACCGCCGGGGCCGCCATTTTGGGCCGCAATTTCAACCTCACCGGCTCTTCCACCATTGAATTCGATCTGGCCTGCGACGGCCCTTTTAATCTGACCCTGGGCCTCTACAGCGCGTCGCTGGAGCGGGTCGAGGCGCAGTACACCGTCCCGCGCAACGCCACTGCTGTCAACAATACTTCAATCGTGGTCGAGCTGGACAACGGCCAAATTTCCCTGCTCCGCGCCGGGCGCGGCTGGGAGCCTAATGCCCAGCACACTGGAGCCCTGACGAATTTTGAGACCCGCGGCAAACCGGCCCGCGTCACCCTCAATTGCAACGCGGAGGAAGGCAGCCTGGCCGTGCTGGTGGATGGCGCGGAAGTGAGACGCTGGACGGACCTGGGCAACTTCAACGACTTTGGAACCGGCTTTGTCGTGCAAAACCAGCCCACCGGCAGCACGGTCAAGTTGAGCCGTTTCAAAATCAGCAAGTGGCAGGGCCGGTATGAACCGGCCATCGCCGCCGCCGGCGCCACCAATGCCGACCTGCTTTCCTTCATCAACCGCGACAAGGCCGGCGGAAGAATCGAAGGCATCACCGGCGGGAAGCTGGACGTGGACCTGGGTGGAAACATCCTGCACATCCCCTGCGAGCGGGTGCGGCAGATTGATTTTGCCCAGTCCAGCGCGGTGGCCGAACCCCGCGGCCCGTGGGAGGTGCGCGCCGTCTTCCCGGGCGGCGGCAGTGTTTCCTTCCAATTGGAAAAGTGGGACGACACCGCCATTGCCGGGCACAGCGCGCTGTTCGGCGCCGTGGCCTTCCAACCCGGCTCCATCCGTCAAATGGAGTTTAATCTGGACCGGCCCAGAACCGGACCCGCCGCCGCCTCCCCGGAGAACGAATTCGATGCGCTGGACCAATAAGCCCTTCCGAAACATCCGGTTTAAGCCCTTCCGAAACATCCGGTTTAAGCCATTATTCTCCGCTTGCCTCTTGCTGGCCGCGCCCCTGCCCGCCCCCGCCGCGGATTCGACCAACTCCGCCCGCGACACCCTGCTGCTGTGCAACGGCGACTCGCTGGACGGGAGTTTGCTCTCCATTGAAGCGCGCCATGGTCTGCTCTGGAAACATGCGGACGTGGCCGAACCGGTTGAATTCAAGCTGGAGCGCGTTTCCCAACTGGACCTCCACCCGCCCGCACCCCCGGACCGGGGCACCAACTATCCCTGCAAAGTGTCCCTGACCCAGGGCGACGCGCTGGAGGGAAGCCTGGTTTCCTGCACGCGGGACACCCTTTGCCTCCAGACCTGGTATGCCGGTCAACTAAAAATTCCGCGCAAACAAGTGCAATCCATTTATTTCTTCCCAACCACGCCGGATCTCTTCACGCTCACCGGGCCGGAGGGCTGGGCCCAAGGCGCGGTGACGGGGGCATTGGCCGGGGTGGGGCCGGGCATCGAGGCGGGCCAATGGACCTTTCGCGATGGGGCGTTTTATGCCGGCAAGTCCGCTTCCATCGCCCGCGACCTCAAGTTGCCGGACACGGCCGACCTCCAGTTCGACCTGGCCTGGACCGGGAGCCTCACCCTTTCCGTCGCCCTCTATACCGATTCACTTCAGCCGGTCCTCATCGCCGACAAGGATGCCGCGCCTAAATTTGGCGCCTTCTACAGCATGCGCTTTCAACCCTTGTTTGTTGACGTGGCGCGGATCAAGCAGAAGGTGGAGGTGGTTTACTTTCCGCCGGCGGTCGTGCCCGCCTTTTCTCAAACCAACCGCGTCCACATTGATATCCGCGCCCGCAAGAAGTCCAACACCCTGGCGCTGATGGTGGATGGGCAGTTGCTCCAGGTCTGGAACGACACCAATGGATTTGTCGGAGAAGGCACCGGCGTGCGCTTCGTCCACAACGGCATGGGCCAGGTCAAAGTCAGCAACCTCCGCCTGGCCCCTTGGGACGGCGTTTGGGAGGCCGATCAAACCAACATCCCCCCCTCCGACCAGGATGTCGCCTGGCTCACCAACGCCACCACCCTGGCCGGCGTGATGGAATCGCTGGCCGACGGCAAGCTGACGCTGCGCGGCAAACGGGACAAAGTGGAGATTCCGCTCGGGCGGGTGCAACGCCTGGCCTTCGCGCCGACGCAGGAGGAGCCGGCCAAGGAATTGCCCGGGACCGTCCATGCCGTTTTCGCGCATGGCGGCCCGGTCACTTTTCAATTGGAAAGCTGGGCGGCCGACGGAGTGACCCTGCGCAGTCCTGTTTTTGGCCAGGCCAAGTTCGACCCGAACGCCTTCCGGCGGCTGATCTTTCGCCCCCTGGACGCCGCCGCCGGCGATGCCACCAACAACGGAACCGGTTTGCGTTAGCTTGTATGCGTCTAAGCGGCCACGTCTTGCGCGTCGCCCATGCCATAGCTCCAAAATCACTTCCGCGCTCGTTTGTTGCCGAGGCGACCAAGGGTATCAATCGGGCGCCAGCCCAACCCATTGGCGGTGTGTTGGGCCGATTACCGGTGCGGCATATCCGGACGAACAGCGTCGGTGGTAACATTGATGTTCAAACGATTCGAGGCGATCGAGGGCGCGACCCCGAGCGAACGCCGCACTTCCGCCGGAAGCTCCCACAGCCGATAGGGCGTTTCATCCATTTTCGCTTTGAACGTTTTGCCGAGAGACGTCCAATGCCTCGCCACCGGGGCCAGGAAGTTGCCGATTCTCCGTCGCGCCACGCCCGGTTGGGTGCCAAGGCGGCTCCCCCAAGTCCACAGCCCCCCGTCCTCAGTCAAAACTAAAGCTGTTTGCGGAGGGAATTTGCTGCCACGGGAGCTTTTTGGCGGCGCATCGGACCATGCTGCAAACCAGGACGGAAGGCATTCTGGCGAAACCGCATTGGTACCGTTGATCATCCTGCACACCCACCAACTGCCGTCTTGTTTGGCGGCGAAATACGAAGGCCATCTGACCTCGATTGCCTTCCAGTCGTGATCCCGTCCGATTTGTGCCATCGTCTCTGACCGAGAGATGGAAATCGTTTTCCGCCAGATCGTTCCGTCCGACTTGAGCGCCATCATTTCAAACTCAGCGGCCGCGACCATCACCCAGTTTGTCCCGGGGTCGAGTTGTCGGGGCGTGGTTTGGACCTTGCCATCGATATCTCCCCAAGCCCAGAGGGTGCCGTTTGTCTTCACCGCAAAGCTTGTCTGTTGGCTGGCTGCGATGGTCTGCCAATCGTAATCCGAGCCGATCCTCGTAGGGATTCTCAGTGGTTGGGTCGTGCCGTCGCCCAGTGCGCCCCTGTCATTATAGCCCCATGCCCAAAGTGAACCGTCATTTTTCAACGCCAGGCATTGGCGCACGCCCGCCGCCGCTTGAATCCAATTGGTTGCGGTGCCGATGCGTGTCGGCGTTGAATAATCTCCGTTAGTGAGTTGCTGAGTCAAACCCCAACCCCAAAGCGAGCCGTCGTCCTTCAGGCCGAGCGCTTGCACCCTGCTCCCCGTCAGCTTCAACCAACCGCTGTCCGACCCGAACTGCCGGGGAGTTGCGGTCAGGGCAAAACTACACGCCGGACCGGATAGTCCCCAGCCCCAGAGAGAACCATCCGGCGCGAGAAGCCATGCCTCACCGACACCTACAATCACGGAAAGTTGCGGCCTGACCTTTCCCGCCGGCAATGCTCTCCCCACCCAAATCCCCGTGGACTGCGGCCAATATTCCAACGCCAGCAGCACGATGAGAACAACAGCGGTCACCGCTGCGCATCGTGTGAGCCGTTTTCTGAGAGCCGGTCGCACACCACCGACACTATCCTCACCCGTTCCCACAGGCAAGCCGCCTGTCCGTAACCTTGGAGATGCGAAAGTGTGCAAGTGCAAGTATCAGTTCCCACTTTTTAAACGCTCGAAAATGAAATGTAGGTGAATGCAAGTCCTCCGGGCCTTGCCCCGCAGCAACTCCAGGAAGAAAGGCTTTTGCCCGCAGATCACGCAGATGAACGCAGATGAAGACTTTTTATTTTCCCTATCTGCGTCAATCTGCGTGATCTGCGGGCCATTCCGGATTCAGGCTCGGGTGGCGCGGCTCACTGGCGGCGGCGCCACCAGAACATCCGCTCCAGATTGGTCCGGTTCGGGTAGGAACGCGGGACCCATTCCTCCAGCAAAGCAAAATGGGGCGAAAACCGCGTCCAGATTTCGGCCCGGGTCGTGCCAAAGGGCGGACCTTCCGTGTCAGGAATCAAATAGTTGACGGCCAGGTAGTCGCCGCCGGGCTTGAGCCAGCGGCGGACCGCCGCCACATAATCCTCGCGGCGGCCGGGATCAATCGCGCAAAAAAGCGTATGCTCAAAAATCCAATCGAACGGCCGCGGAGGCGCGTCGCTCAAAAAATCGCCCAGGATGAATGCGGCGGACAAGCCGGCGGCGCGCGTCTTTTCCGCCGCCAGACGGACCGCGCTGGGAGAAATGTCGCAGCCCGTCGCGGCAAAGCCCGCCCCGGCCCAGACGCGCGCATCGTGGCCGGTGCCGCAGCCCGGCACCAGAACCGTGCCGCGCTCCAACCGGGGCCGGGCCGCCAAGAAATCCACCAGCCCGGGCGCGGCCTCGCCCTTTTCCCACGGCATGTCGCCGGTCTGATAACGTTCTTCCCAATCGGTTGGCATGGGGATTGCCTGAATTCAGCGGCGGTCATAGACCGCCGCTACAGGCTGCTACGGCGCGGCGATGGTTCCATCAATCAACTCCACCACGCGCGGGGCGCGCGCGGCGATCCTGGCGTCATGCGTGGCCATGATCAGCGTGGCCCGCCGCTCCTCGCGCAAGGCGCAGAGCAAATGGATGATCTCCTCGCCGGTGTGCGAATCCAGGTTGCCGGTGGGTTCATCGGCCAGGATCAAATCCGGCTGGTTGACGAGGGCGCGGGCGATGGCGACCCGCTGTTGTTCGCCGCCGGACAATTCGTAGGGCCGGTGTTCCAGGCGCCCGCCCAACCCCACCCGCTGGAGCAGCTCGCGTCCCCGCGCCGCCGCTTCCTGGCGGGGGATCCGCGCCATCCGCGCCGGGAGGGAGACATTTTCCAGCGCGCTCAAATCGGGCAGCAAATGGTAGGCCTGAAAAACAAACCCGACGCGGCGGTTGCGCAGGCGGGCCAAGGCCCGCGCCGGCAGGGCGCGGAGATCCGATCCGTCAAATATAATTTCTCCGGCGTTGGGGAGGTCCAGCCCGCCCAGCAGGTGCAGCAGCGTGCTTTTCCCCGCCCCGGACGCGCCGCGCAGGGCGAGGAACTCGCCGCGCTGCACCGTCAGCTCAATGTCGCGCAGCACTTCCAGCCAGCGCCGGCCCATGAGATAGGACTTGCGCACCCCGCGCGCCGTGAGGATCGGTCCGCGCGCCGTGCCGGGCGCGACGGCCTGCGGTTGCGGGCAGGCCTCATTCATGGCGGAGAGCCTCCACCGGTTGCAGGCGGCTGGCCTTCCAGGCGGGAAACAGCCCGGCCAAAACACAGGCGCAAAAGGCCGTCCCGCAAATCAACAAAATGTCGCCGGTCTCAATCGAAGAGGGCAGATCATAGACCTGGTAGATGTCGGCGGGGAGCAACTGGGTATGGGTGACATCGCGCATGAAATGAAGAAACTCATTGCGATAATGCAAGGCCAGGCTGGCCAGGCCAAACCCGAGGCCGACGCCCAGGATGCCAACCACCACGCTTTGGCTGAGGAACAGCCAGAGCACCTGGCCGTTGCTGGCGCCCAGCGCCTTGAGAATCCCGATCTCGCGGGTTTTTTGGACGACGAACGTAATCTGGCTGCTCACAATCCCAAACGCCGCCACGATCATGATAAAAAACAGGAGGATGAACATCATGTTCTTTTCCACCGCCAGCGCGTTGAAAATATCGGGCGAATCCTCGCGCCAGGTCACCAGGCGCAGCGGCTCCTTGAGCGCGGCCTGCAATGCGCCGGCCACGGTGTCCACCCGAAATTCGTCCCGCAATTTCACCTTGATTCCGGTCACCCCGTCCTCCGGCAGATCCAAGACGCGGGCTGCGTCTTCCAGCGACGCCACCACATGGGTTCTGTTATAGGCGGGAAAACCCACGTCAAAAATCCCCCGCACCGTAAAATCCGACGGCAGGACCGCCTCCTCTGTGTTCTTCTTCCTGGCGGCGTCGGCCATTTTTTTCAGGCTGCGCCCCGAATACAGCGCCAGACGGTCGCCCACCTGGAGGTGCAGATAATCGGCCAGGTTGCTCCCCACCAGCAACCCCTTGTCCTGCACATTGTATTCGCCCCGGACAATGTTGGTGGCCAGCACCGTGACGCGGCCCTCGGTATTCGGGTCAATTCCATCCAGAATCCCGGCGGCATAGTTCGAGTCATCCGCACTTTGCTCCGTTTGCATCACGACCTCGCCGACAATAAACGGCGCCGCGCCGACCACCTCGGGCTGGCTGGTGATTTCCTTGAGCAACAGCGGGAAATTGGTCATGGCGGAGAGGTCGGCGTTGTAAACCTTGAGATGCGCGTTGTAGCCCAGGATGCGGCTGCGCCATTCTTGGTCAAAACCGCTCATGACCGAGATGACCACGATCAACACGGCCACCCCCAGCAAAACCCCGATGACCGAGATGACGGTGATGACCGAAACAAACGTCCGCCGCGGACGCAAGTAGCGCAAAGCCAAAAATGCCTCAAATGGCGGCATCCGATCTAGGATCCTGGTTGTCCCGGCAGATTATCAATGTAGCGAAACGGTTCGCCAAAACGGCCGTAATCAAATTTATTGGTGCTGTAATCATCCGCGTCCACCACCCGCAGAAAACGGTAGCGCAAAACCACCGTTCCGTCCTCCACCTTTTCCGGCACGCCATAGACGATGGCCAGCTTGCCGGGGCCGGCGTAGCTTTCCGCCTCCGCGCTGCCGGCCTCCGGCTCGTTGCGGCGCAAGACCCAATCGGTGCGGAAAAGGCCCTCGCCGCGCGGCGAGATGTTCAGCAGCACCTCTCCGAAGTAACGGTCCTCCTCCCAGTCAAAATAATGATGCTCGAACGTCGTCACCGCATGAATCAAGCCGTCTGTTCCCGTTTCCGCCTCGGTGTGCAGGATGATCCCGGCCCAGCCCACCCCGGCGTTGGTGTATAATTCCAGGTTCTGGCGGACGTCGCCCGGATAAACATCGAGCATGTCCTTGTTCATTTCCGTGGTCTCCGGCTTGCTTGCGGCGCGATAGAACACATTGGAAGCGCAGGCGAAAAGAAAGGGCACGGCGGCCAGGAGCAGGGCGATAAGGCGGTTCATAAATTTGTTCTGATTCCGGCAAAACCAGCGCGAGGACCGGCGGCAGTGAGTTGCCGCGCGACCGGCCGGTTTCGACGTGGGTAAGCCTACCGCATCGCCCCTGATATTTCCACCAATCTTTTTTGAGGCGTCCGGGCCGCATCCGGGGCTGACGAAGCACTTGCGGAAAATGCTCAGGCTGGAGTAGATTGAGTCATATCTTGGGAATGAAACTGCAATATGACAACGAAGCTGTGCGTCGCTTCTGCCGGGAACGCGGCATTGCCAGACTGGAGGTTTTCGGTTCGGCGTTGCGCGAGGACTTCCGAGCCGACAGCGATGTGGATTTGCTCTGTACCCTCAAGACGGACGATGACTGCACCCTTTTGGGTTGGGCTGACATGCAGTTCAAATTGACAGAGATTTTTGGCCGGCCGGTTGATTTAGTGAGTCGCTGGGCCATTGAGCGCAGCCGGAATCCTTACCGCCGCCATGCGATTCTTTCAACGGCCACGCCCATTTATGTCGAGGGATAAAACGTATCTCGCCGATATTCTCTACGCCGCGCAGGCCATCGGCCGGTTCCTCAACGGCGTTGCAAAGGAGCAGTTCCTGGGCAACGAGGAAAAATACGAAGCCGTCAACCGCAAGTTTGAGATCATTGGTGAAGCGGCCCGGAGACTCTCGCCTGAAGCCCGGCAGGAATTCCCGGACATTCCCTGGAAACTGGTGACCGCCATGCGCAATATTCTCATTCATGATTATGACGATGTGAATTTGAATTTGGTGTGGCAAACTGCCCAAAATGATCTTCCACCACTGATTGCCAAGTTGGAAGCTCATCTGGCAAAGATGCCGCCGGATGACGGCGGCAACGGTTGTTGATTCCATCAATGGCCGTTTCGGCTTTTGGGCATCAAGGCCCGCAACGTGGCCAGGTTTTCCACGTCTTCGTGCAGGTCTTCCGATTTGGGGGTTTCCAGGCAGGCGGGGGATTCCCGAAAACGCACGTCGTTGACGATGTGGCGGAAGCCTTTCAAACCAATCTTGCCCTTGCCGATGTGCTCGTGACGATCCACCCGCGAGCCAAGGCCGGTTTTGGAATCGTTGAGGTGAAAGGCCAGAATTTCCTTCCGGCCGATCAGCTTGTCCACCTTCGCCAGGGCCGCGTCCCAGCCCTTCCCGGTCCGCAAATCGAATCCCGCCGCGAAAAAGTGGGCGGTGTCCAGGCAAAGGCCCAGCCTCTCCGGCTGCCGGACCGCATCGAAAATTGCCGCCAGGTGCTCGACTTTGTGGCCCAGGCAGGTGCCCTGTCCGGCCGTGTTTTCCAAGGCCAGGCGCACGCCCGAGTTTTTCGTTTTTGCCAGGACCTCATCCAGTCCCGCCACGATGAGTTCCAGCCCGCGCTTCTCGCCCGCGCCCAGATGAGCGCCCGGATGCAGGACCAAAAACGGCAGCCCGAGCGCGGCGGCGAAGGAGATTTCCTGCAACAACGATTGCAGCGATCGGGCGCGGTTGGGCGAAGGCGGTCCGCCCAGGTTGATGAGATAGCTGGCGTGGCCGAAGACCGCCTTGAAGCCGGCGCGCGCCCGTTCCGCGGCAAAAGCCGCCGCCTCGTCCGGCGCCGGCGGTTTGCCCAGCCACTGCATGTTATTCTTGACAAAAATCTGGACGACTTCGCAGCCGATGGACGCCCCGCGCTCCAGCGCCGTGCGAACTCCCCCAGCCGTGGAACAGTGCGCGCCGAAAATCATGCGGGAATACTGAATGAAAGGAGGGTTTGCGCAATGGGGTTTTTAACATTTGACAGGGTTCACCCAATGTATTACATATCAGGCATGGTAAGAACGCATATAACAAGTAAGGGGCAAACGACCATTCCTGCGCAATTTCGGAAGAAATGGAAAAGCTCCCAAGTGTTTTGGGAATCGGGACCCGGCGGATCGGCGGTGGTGCGGCCGGTTCCCGGCGCGATGTCCTTGTTGGGAATTGCCAACAATGGCTGGCGGCGCGATCCGCGCGAAATGGAAAAGGCCGGCGAGGCCATCGCCGGTGATTCGGGCGAAGGGGCGGCGGAATGACCCGGCGCGTTCATCTGGACGCCAACATCATCCTGCGATTTTTGCGCAATGACGATCCGCAGCAATCTCGCACCGCGGCGGAACTGTTCAAACAGGCCGAGAAGAAGGAACTGCAATTGCTCGCCTCGCCGGTGACGATCATGGAGGTTTTCTACGTCCTCGCCCGGGCTTACGGCATGCCGCGCCCGGAGGTGGCCCGGATTTTGCAAACGCTGATTGGGTCCGGTCTGGCGCTGTGCGAAGACGGGGGCATTGCGCTGGATGCCTTGCGGCGAATCACCAGCAACAAAACCTCGTTTGGCGACGCTTACCTGATGGCGGCAGCCGCCCAGGCAAACGAGGAGATCGTGACCTTCGACCAGGGCATACTGGCATCAAAGGACGTACGACTTTACCCGCTCAATTCCATCTCAAAGAGTTCCAAGAAATAGCGGACGCGCCCTTTGACACAGAAGCGGCCTGATTCGGTTTCAGGAATCGCATACTGAATCTGGATGGTTTAATGTACGAGCGGATGGTTCGTCGAATGACTGATATGCCACGTTGGAATGGACATTGCTTGCTCCATATGCTCTGGCTGGGCTTGTTGCTTTTGTCAGCTTGCTCGACGCAGCCCGGAGCCCCAATTGATCCGAGCCGCTTCCCGTTCCTCCGCGCCGCCGACCAGACAAAGGTTGTTGTTTGGCGCCAGGAACTCGGCCCCGATTTTTCTGTTTTCTATGGGCATTTCAAGCAAAGCAGAACCTCTGGGTTTGGATTCTACAGAGGGGGGTTTCCGGATTTCCACCCGGGTTCTAACGCCAGGATTGTCAGCGGACGGTTGGGGGCTTTCCCCGTGGATTGGCATGAGACTTCCGCAGGCGACCCAGCCGTAATCGAACGAGAGGCAGTGTTTGATTACAGAACACAAATTAGAAAAATTGGGGATAGGGAATTCAAAGGAACGGTAAAAATTCATATCTGGGTTTACGGAAGCAGCGCCAGGGAGGTAGGTGAATTGACCGATTATCTTGGCGGGCTGGCTATATTTGCCTCAAAACCCGAAGACGTGGTATATCGGAGGTAGAGCAAAACTCCTTGAACCGCAGAGCTAAAGCTTCTCCGGGGATTGCAGCAACGACGCCACCCGCGCCAGCAGGCGGCCGGCGGCGCCGCCGTCGAGCACGCGGTGGTCGAAACTCAACGTCAAATTCGCCTCTGTTACCGGGACGAATTGCTGCTTCTGCTCGTCCCAGCAGGGAACTTTTTTGCCCGCGCCCACGCCCAGCACCAGGGTTTGTTCGGGCAGCGGAATGGGCGTGGCCCAGGTCAGGCCGAAGGTGCCGAAATTAGTGACCGTGGCAATGGAACCGCCGGTGGCGTCGTTGGGCAGGCGGCGTTGCCGGGCCAGTTTGACCAGCTCATTGTAACGCCCCACCAATTCCTCCAGCCGACGGGTGTCGGCGTGGCGCAGCACCGGCACGAGCACGCCCTCCTCCGCCTCCACCGCGAAACCGATATCAATGGCCGGGGGATGGACAATTTGATTGCCAATCAAGCGGCCGGCTGGGGCGCTGTTTTCCGCCAGGGCCAGGGCCAGCGCCCGCAAAACATAGAGGGCCGGCCCGGCTTTGACGGCGCTGCTGTTGCGATGGGCCATCATCGCCTCCAGGTTGCACGGCAGCGCCACCGTGGCCAGGGGCCGCGTCCAGCTCCGCCGCATAGCGTCCGCCACCGCCACGCGCATACTGGAGGCACTGGTTAGTTTGTGCTGCTTCAAGTGCTCCAAAAATTTCTCAAAATCCTGGATGGTCACCCGCCCCGCCGCGCCGCTCCCGGCCACCCCCGCCAAATCCGCCGCGTGCAAACCCAGTTCCGCCATGCGCGCTTTCATCCGGGGCGACATATAACTGGCTCCCGCCGCGTTGGCCGGCACCGGCAATCCGCGCACGGTCGGTTGCACGCTTCGTTTCCTCCCCTCCTCGCCGGTCTCCGCCTCGCCGGCGGCGCCCGGTCCGGTCGGGCCGCCCACGTTGGCGCCGTGTTGATCCAGTCCCAGGCGCCGGGCGTCCTCGTCCGTCACCTCCAAATAGCCCAGCACCGCGCCGACCGGATAGCTTTCATTGAGTTTGACCAGGAGCCGGTCCACTTTTCCGGGGCAGGGCGAGGAAACATTCATGGTCGCCTTGTTCGTTTCCACTTCGATCACATCCTGGTCCACGGCGACTTGATCGCCCACCCGGATATGAAAGGCAACGACGGTGGCTTCGGCGATGGCTTCGCCCAACTGCGGCATGATGATGGGAATTTGCGGCATGGTCAGCGGGATGGAGTGATGGGGTGGTGGAGGGGGGCAATGGAGTGATGGAGGCGCCGGGTGGAGTGATGGAGTGGTGGAGTGATGGGAAGAAAATCCCAATACTCCAGCACTCCAACACTCCGTTGGTGTTTCCTGGCTCCGCCACTCCACCACTCCACCACTCCGTTTGTCTGGGTTGTCTTCTTCACATTCGCAACAGGTTGCGCGCGGCGGCGGCGATGCTCCGCACCGTCGGCCGATGCACGGTCCACAAACTGGGATGATAGGGAATGGGCGTGTCCTTGGAATTGAGCCGTTGCGGCGGCGCGTCCAGCAGACCGAATCCTTCCGTCGCGACCCGCGCCATGACCTCCGCGGTCACCCCGCCCCACGGCCACGCTTCGCCCACGCACAACAACCGTCCCGTGCGGGCCACCGACGCCATGACGGTATCCGTGTCCAGGGGTTTGATGGAACGCAGGTCCACCACTTCGATTTCCGCCCCTTCGCCGGCCAGCTCCTCCGCCGCCGCCAGCGAATCCTGCACCATGGCGCTGTAAGCCACGACGGACAAATCGCGCCCGGGACGCGCGATGCGCGCCTTGCCGACGGGCATCGCTTCGGTCGGCAAAGCCTCCGCCTTGCAATGGTAATAAAGATATTTGTGCTCGCAAAAGATCACCGGATCATCAATCGCCACCGCTTCCAGCAGCATGCTGTAGGCGTCTTCCGCCGTGGCGGGGGTCATCACGATCAACCCGGGGAAATGGGCGTAAACCGCCTCCAGGCTCTGGCTGTGGAACGGCCCGCCGCCCGCCGTGCCGCCGGAGGGCATGCGGATGGTGATGGGACACGGCACCTGCGAGCGCCAAAAAAGCGTGGCGGCCTGGTTGACGATTTGCGTCAAACCCGGCGCGGAAAAATCGGCAAATTGCATTTCGATAATGGGGCGCATTCCCTCGATGGCCGCGCCGATGGCCGCCCCGACAATCGCATCCTCGCTGATGGGCGCATCGAGCACGCGGCCGGGAAATTCCAGGGCCAGATTCTTGGTCGCCTTGAAGGCGCCGCCAAACGCGCCCACATCCTGCCCATAGATAAAGACGCGCGGATCATCGGCCAGCGCCTTGGCCTGCGCGGCGCGGATGGCTTCCAGATAAGTGATGCTCACAACGCCTCCAACACAGGATAATTCTCGAATCGTTCCATGAGATGCCGCGAGGCCAGCGGGCGCCAATCCTCCCGGTAAGGGTCCGGCGCCGGTTCCCTTTGCACCACCGCCAGGGTTTCTTCCAGCAATTGGGCCTGCTCCAGGCGCAGACGCCGGGTGGCGGCCTTGTCGGCCCAGCCTTGCCGCCACAAATGCTCCTCCGCCACCTGCAGACAATCGCGCCCCAGCGGGGAGGCCTTCAACTGCGGGTCAATATAGTGCGCGTCATCATGCTCGCCGTGGCCGCAGAGCCGCAGCAATTGCGCCACCACCAATTGCGGCCCGCGCCCCTGCCTAGCCCGCGCCACCGCCTGGCCCACCGTTTGCAAACAGGCCTGCAAATCCGTCCCGTCCACCTCCTGCCCGGTGACGCCGTAACCGGCCGCCTTGTCCACCAAACGGGCGCAGGCAAACTGCCGGTGATTGGGGGTGGAATAGGCATATTGATTGTTGGCCACCACCAGCACCAGCGGTAACTTTTCCACCGCGGCCTGGTTCAGCCCTTCATGAAACGAACCGGTGGAAGTGCCGCCATCGCCGAGGCAGGCCGCGCCCACATGCCCGGACATGTTCTTAAAGCGCTTTCCCATCAACACGCCGTTCACCACCGAAATCATCGCCCCCAAGTGACTGATCATGGGCAACACGCCGTGGCGGGGACTGCCCCGATGCACGTTGCCATCCCGCGCACGCATCGGGCCGAGAGGCGACCCCAGATAAGTGCGCACGGCTTCCAGAATGGGTTCGCCGAAGGCCAGGCGCCCGGCCCCATCGCGAATGAGCGGGGCAAACACGTCGCCCTTTTTCAGAGCCAGCCCCAGGGCCACGCTCAAGGCCTCCTGGCCCCGGCCCAGAAAGACGCCGCCTTGAATTTTGCCCCCGCGGTACAAGCTCGCCATCTTCTCATCCATCAGCCGGGCGAGGAGCATGAACCGAAACCCCTGCAAAAACTGATCGCGGAAAGACGTGGCAGCGGCCAGCGCATCCTGGCTTTCCAATGTCTGCAACATGCCGGTTATATAAGCTGGCCTGGCCCCCTGGCGCAATCTTCTTTCATTGCCAACAAATCTTGTCGAAGAAAAAAATTCCTTCGTGTTCCTCCTTTCCCAGCCTATCCTGTCCAGCGGGAAATCGCATTTATCTGTGCGCCCCTGAATTATGACACCAAAATCATTCGCGGAACTGGGCCTTTCGGAAGAATTGCTCAAAGCCATCCATAAACTGGGCTTCGAGCAAGCCGCCCCCATCCAGGCTGAAGCCATTCCGCCCCTCCTCGCGGGCAAGGATGTCGTCGGCCAGTCCCAGACCGGCTCCGGCAAAACCGCCGCCTTCGCCGCCCCGGCCATTGAAAAAGTGGATGTCTCCAAGCGCGACACCCAAATTTTGATTCTTTGCCCGACGCGCGAGCTGGCCATGCAAGTTTCCGAAGAGGTCCACAAACTGGCCCTCTTCAAACGCGGCCTCCACGCCCTGCCCATTTACGGCGGGCAATCCTACGACCGCCAGCTTTTCGGCCTGCGCCAGGGCGCGCACATCGTCATCGGCACGCCGGGGCGCGTCATGGACCACATGCGGCGCGGCACGCTCAAGCTCGCCGCCGTCAAAATGGTCATCCTCGACGAAGTGGATGTGATGCTCAACATGGGTTTCCGCGACGACATCGAACTCATCCTCCAAGCCACCCCCAAAACGCGCCAGACCGTTTTTTTCTCCGCCACCATCCCGCGTCCCATCCAGCAATTGATCGAAAAATACGCGCGCGACCCGCAACAGGTGCGCATCGAACAAAAAGCCCTCACCGTCCCGACGGTCGAACAGGTTTATTACGAAGTGGACCGCCGCTACAAAATTGATTTGCTGATGCGGCTGATTGACCTGCACGACCTCAAGCTGGGCATCATTTTTTGCAACACCAAACGCATGGTGGACGACCTGGTGGATCACCTCAACGCCCAGGGATATTCCGCCGACCGCCTGCACGGCGACATGACCCAGATGATGCGCGACCGCGTCATGAACAAATTCCGCAAATCCGGCCTGGAGTTCCTCGTGGCCACCGACGTCGCCGCGCGCGGCATTGACGTGGACGACGTGGAGGTGGTGTTCAATTACGATCTCCCTTACGACGGCGAGGATTACGTCCATCGCATCGGGCGCACCGGACGCAAAGGCCGCAGCGGGCGGGCCATCTCCTTCGCCTCCGGGCGCGAGGTTTTCGCCATCCGCAACATCGAGCGTTACACCAACGTGCGCATCCAGCGCGGCCAGCCGCCCACGGCGCACGCGGTGGAGGAGGCGCGGGCCGGTGTTTTTGTTGACAAGCTGCGCGCCACCCTCAAAGGCGGCGAATTCAAGCGCCACGATCAACTCATCGAACGTTTGCTCGAGGAAGGCTTTGCCTCCACCGACATCATCTCCGCCCTCATCAACCAAATCCAAGGCGGCGATGCCGCGCCCGCCAAACCCGCGCCGCGCCCGATCGAGCCACCGCGTCCAGACCGCCCGGAGCCTGCGCCCCATCGCGACCGGCCTTTGGACCGCCCCCGCTCTCCTGTAGCGGCGGTCTATGACCGCCGCACGACTGCACCCCAATCCCACCTTCGCCCCAGTCACCCGGCGGTGCCACATCGTCCGGCCAGCCCGCCTCGTCCTGAGAACTTCCCGTCTCCAACCGCTCCCGTTTCGGTTCCAAAACCGGCGTCCAAACCAGCCTCCCCTGCCAATCCTGATCTTAATCCTAATCTTAATCCGCTTCCGAAACCCGCCTCCAAACCGCTTATCC
The DNA here is from genome assembly GCA_049513975.1 of Verrucomicrobiota bacterium. Lineage (GTDB taxonomy): Bacteria > Verrucomicrobiota > Verrucomicrobiia > Limisphaerales > Palsa-1400 > JBEKOF01. The sequence continues at coordinate 63,224 of JBEKVM010000001.1, forward strand.
CAGTCCCGAATCTGCATTCCGCAAGGAGTGCAATCCCGAAGGCTTTCGGGGCAAGTCCGCAATCCGCCGCTGCCGCGCCAACCTCCCAGCCCATCGAACCACGCCCTGCTTTCAAGCCGAAAACCAAGCGCGTGGCCCAACCCTTTCAGACCCGCCTCTGGATGAATGTCGGCGAAGAAAACGGCGTGGTCCCCATTGACATTGTCAACACTATCGCTGGCGAAACCGGCCTGCCCGGCAACATCGTCGGCACGGTGGACATCCGCGGGCGGCATCTCTTTGTGGACGTCGCCGCCGAGCACGCCAACGCCATCATCGCCAAGTTGAACCGCACCCAGATCAAAGGCCACAAACTCAAAGTCAAGGCGGCGTGATGGATAAAATGCAGCGCGGCCTATGACCGCCGCTAGAGCAATTTCATGAAAGCTGTAGCTGCACGGAAGCCGACCGAACGGCCTCCTCTCCCCGGCCCTCTCCTCCTGAGGAGGAGAGGGAGGAGCTTCGTTTTGGCCACATCATTTTTTAATCCGCTCTATATCGCCCAAGTTCACCCCAAGGTGCCGCCATGAACAGCGAAACCCCGCCCCCGCCAGTCGAGCGTTTGTTTCCCCTCGTGCTGAGATCCCGCCTTCTGCTCGTCGGTCGCGAGACCATCCGGCGCAGCAAGAGCCAGCTCCATTTCGTGCTCATCACCCGCGACATTTCCGAAAACAGCCGCGCAGAAATGCTCAAGACCTTCCTGCACTACCCGGTGGTGCAGCATTACACCGCGGCGGACCTGGAGGAACATTTCGCCCTCAAGGGAACCAAAGTGATCGGTTTCAAAAAGTCCGCCCTCGCCCAATCCATCTACGCCGAACTCAAGCCCCACCGCATCAACAAACCCTTCGTGAAACCAGCACCGTGAGAAGTCTATCTTCTCAAAACCTCCAAAACCAAAACCCAGTCATCATCCCCGTCCGCATTGTGCCGCGGCGGAATAAAAACATGTCTGCCCGAATTGGCGAAGGGCGAGCCTGCAATCGCGGAGTAGCGCCCGCAACTCGGATCATACCATTGCGCCGCGGCCGGCCCGCGCAACTGCGTCAGATCCACCGTGATGGGCCGGAACGTCGGCAGATAGGCCAGCGCCAGACTCCCGTCCGGCGTGCGCCCCGCCGTCACATAATCGCTGGTCATGTTGAAATGATTGCCTTCCGTCGTCGTGCCGTCGAACGTCCCGTATCCAGCCGTCACCACCTTGTGTGCCTGGTCGGGAACCAGGTCGAACCACGCGCGCGCCTCCAACAACGCCTTCACATAAGCCATCTGGATCGCGCCCGGAGTATCCAGGTTGGTCTTCCAACCCGCTTTGAACGGCCAGGTGAATCCGTTCCCATACATCTGCCCCGTCGCCCCGCTTAGGTTCGCCCAATACTCCTGCCGCCGCAGCGTCGCCGGGGTGCTCTCCCGCTCGAACTCGTAGTCCGACTCAATCAGGCACACGGGCATGAAGTTGGAGCGGTTGTAATCCTTCAATACCTGCGCGTAAGTGGGATAATAGGTGTAAGAGGCGCACAAGCCGATGATCGGCGCCCAGTTGGGATCGTCCAGCGAACCGCTCACCTCGAAATCCAATTCAATCGTGTGCAGATGCCGCGCGTCTTTGTCTTTGATGCCCCGGGCCACCGCCGTCACCGCCGCGTCGTTGGCCGGGTCGCGCCACTTCTGGTAATCGTTGCCGTGCAACCAAAGAAGATTGTCGAACCCCTGATAACGGCCGCCCACATACCGCCCAAATTCGCGGCATCCGGCCGGGCCGTTTTGCGTCATCACCTTCAAAAAATCGCCCGTCTCAATCGGATCCAGCATCACCAGCAGCCCGTGCCTTGCCGCCAACTGGACCATGCGGTCGCACCGGTCGAAATAAGCCGGGTTGGGCGTCGCCAGATCGTCCGCCGTCGTGAAAGGCACAATCCCGTCATAAGTGCTGCCATCCGGCCGCCCGCCCGTGTACGGTTTGCACAACAGATTGATCCAAAGGGTGTTGAACCCGTGCCCCTGCCGATTGGCAAAAAACGCTTCCGCCTGCTCCTCCGAAAGATTGACCAGCAGCGCCTGCGGGGACTCCCCGGCGATGAGGAAAGGCGCGTTCTTTTGATCCACCAGATAGCGCCCGTTGTCACTGACCTTCAACGGATACGCCGGCATGGCCGCTTGGCCGGGGGCCGCCTGTTCCGCCCCCCGCGCCGGACCAATCCCCGGCAAAACCGCGAACACGATCGCGACCCGCGCGACACTCTGGATGCCGGCTCGCCTCAGCGGCCGCAACCACGGATCAAAAAGCATGTGGCATTGAATGCTTCCGCCTAAGGAGCCGTCAAGAAATAAACTTGACTGGGGCCTTTCACCTGGAACAACGCCGCGAATCAATCGCCATTGGGACTTTAAGCGGCGGCCCTGGGACTGGCGCGGGCCAGCGGCACGCGCGGGTTGGTCTGAGAAAAATAATTGGCCGACCATTCGTTCGCAAACAACACCACCGCGTTTTGGCCCGGGTCATAAGCCAGCTTCGCCCCCGTCGGCAGGGAAATCGCGTCCAGATCGGATTCTGTCATCCCCGCCGGCAGCCAGCGCGCCACCGTCCACGGGGCCGCTTCCAGCCGCGAGGGCGCCCCGTATTCGTGTTGCAGGCGAAATTGCACGACCTCGAATTGCAGCGGGCCAACCGCCCCCAACAGCGGCAGCTTGCTCGCGGCCTGGCGCAAAAACAGTCCCTGAACCACCCCTTCCTGCATCAGTTGCGCCAGCCCCTGGCGAAATTGTTTGTAGCGCGCCGTATTCGGATTGTGCAGATACGCAAACGCCTCGGGCGGGAAGCGCGGAATCTCCTGGTAAAGTATGCCGGGATCCGCCGTCAGCGTGTCGCCGATGCCGAAACTGTCGTGGCCCACCAGGCCGATGACATCCCCCGGCCAGGCCTCGTCCACCGTCTCGCGCTCCTGGCCGAAGAGCTTGTGCGAGCTGGACAGCCGCACCTTTTTTTCCGAGCGGGAATGATGCACCGTCATGTCGCGCTCGAATTTTCCCGAACAGACGCGGACAAAGGCGATCCGATCCCGGTGCCGCGGGTCCATGTTCGCCTGGATTTTGAAAATGAAGCCGGAGAAAAGCGGACTCTCCGGCGCGATGGCAACGCCCGCCATCACCCGCGGCTTGGGCGGGGGCGAGTGCCGGAGCAGGGCGTCCAGGAGCAATTGCACGCCAAAATTATTGACAGCGCTGCCGAAAAACACGGGCGTGGTCAAACCCGCCAGGACCGCCTCTTCCTCGAACTCGCGCCCCGCCCCTTCCAGCATTTCCAATTCTTCCAGCGTGCGGCGGCAGGTCGCCTCGTCCAGTTTCCCCCGCACCGCCGGATCATCCGCCTGCCCGACCATCACCGGCGCCCGGTATTGGCCGCCCGCCGTGCGCTCGAACAGGTGCATCGCCCGGGTGGGCCGGTCGTAAACGCCGCGGAACTCCAAGCCGTTGCCGATGGGCCAGTTCACCGGGAATGCCCCGATGCCCAGCACGCGCTCCAGCTCATCGAGCAAGGCCAGCGGGCTTTTCATGGGACGATCGCATTTGTTCATGAAGGTAAATATCGGCACCCCGCGCTGGCGGCAGACCTCGAACAATTTGCGCGTCTGCGGTTCGATCCCCTTCGCCGCGTCAATCACCATCACCACCGAATCCACCGCCGTCAGCACCCGGTAGGTGTCCTCCGAAAAATCCTTGTGGCCGGGCGTGTCCAGCAAATTAAGCCGGCAGCCGTGGTAATCGAATTGCAGCACCGTCGAGCTGATGGAGATGCCGCGCTGTTTTTCCAGCTCCATCCAATCCGAGGTGGTGGCGCGCTGGTGTTTGCGGGCCGTGACCGAGCCGGCCAGTTGCACCGCGCCGCCATAAAGCAGCAGCTTCTCCGTCAGCGTCGTCTTGCCCGCATCGGGATGCGAGATAATGGCAAACGTTCTGCGCTTTTGAATTTCGTGTGTAATACCCACAAGGAATCAACAAAATAGCACAGATTTCCGCCGGTACAAGCCCTGAAAACGCGCCCTGAAAACGGCGTCCAGTCAGGGTTTTCGAGACGCGCTTTTCCCGGCGTCTAAGTCAAGATGAAATTTGTGCAAAAAACGAAGCACGACCGGAGCCATGATGATGCCCATGAAGAGGATTTGATTGGAAGCGGCATAGTGTGGCTGACGCCTGCCGATCACATCAAATACCACATTGGCATCAACCAGGACAATCATGAGCCGTGTTTGCGTTTAAGATAAGTGCTGCGGGGGTCACCCGGCCGGGAAAGCGGTTTGAGCGCCGGCCCGGGCCAGTAATCGTCCGCCCCGGCTCCGACAGAGGGAGCCGCCAGCAACTGGGCCTCAATGACGGCGGAAAGGCTCTTGCCGGATTCCGCGGCAAGTTGTCTGCCCCTGGCGACCGATTCGGCCGAGAGCGATAGATTTTTGCGCAGTTTCATCCCCGGAATAAAGAGCGGTGAATGCGCATACGCAAATTCAATGCGCATGAGGCCCGTCCAACCGCCATCGCTTCTATTTGTCCAGAAAGAGAAGGTTTTCCGCATTGTGCCGCGCGCCTTGGACGGCCCCGGCAAGTTGTCGCAGGATCTCGCTCTCATCGGGAGACAGATGGATGTGCGCGGCCTGCGCGTTTTCCTCGAGGTGGCGGCGGCTTTTCATGCCGGGGATGGGCACGATGTCGCCGCCTTGTTGCAGGAGCCAGGCCAGGGCAATCTGCGTGGGCCGCGCCTTTTTCCGCAAGGCGATCTCCTCCAGTTTCCCCGTCAAGGCGAGATTCTTTTCGAGATGGCCGGCTTGGAAGCGGGGCAGGGTCCTGCGGTAATCGCCGGGGGCCAGATCGCGCCATCCTCTCAGCCCGCCGCCCAGCAGCCCGCGGCCCAAGGGACTGAACGCCACAAAGCCAATGTTCAGTTTCCGGCAAACCGGCAGGATGTCCTGTTCCACCCCGCGAGTGAGCAGTGAATACTCCGATTGCAGGGCGGTGATGGGATGGACGGCGTGGGCGCGTTGCAGGGTTTCAGCCGAGGCTTCGGACAGGCCGAGGTGGCGGACTTTGCCTTCCTTCACCAACGCGGCCATGGCCGCCACGGATTCTTCAATGCGCACGCTCTGGTCCACCCGGTGTTGAAAATAAAGGTCAATGTAATCTGTTTTCAGACGCTGGAGACTGGCATGGCAGGCTTCTTTTATATACGACGCGCCGCCGCAAATCTCCAGCGCCTCTTGCTCGTTGCCCCGGAAACCGAACTTGGTGGCGATCACGGCTTGTCCGCGACGGCCTTGCAGCGCCTCGCCCAGCAGCATTTCGTTCCGGCCCGCGCCGTAAATATCGGCGGTGTCGAAGAAATTGATTCCCAGGGCCAGGCCCTGATGGACGGTGGCGATGGATTCCGCGCGGTCCGCCTTGCCATAAGCGCCTGACATCCCCCAACAGCCCAGGCCCATGGCCGGCACGGCCAGTCGCAGCGCGCCTAAGAATCTGGTGTCCATTCGCAAACACTCATTACCAGCTTTCGCCTGAATTCCATAGCACGAAGAGCAATGCCCCGGTCCTGGGTGGCTGGACGCCCGCTCCGTGCCCGCCCCGCCTGAGACGACCCGCTCAAAACCTATCCGCTGCCACGAAGAAGTTTGGGCGGGTCCCGCCTTTTCGGTTCCTCGTAACCGGCCGCCCTGTTCAGGCGTCTGTCCGTTTGACACACATGAAATCCGCCGGTGTCAAGATTAACGAACCCATCCAAATTGGAAGCTCAAAAATTATGAAAAAACATCTCGCCATTCTTTGCCTCGCCTTCATCGGTTTTCTCAGTCTGGTGACGCTGACCGCCACGCGCGCCGCCGTGGAACCTGTTCCCGCCTCATTCCAATACGCCACCATCCGTTGGGGCGGGCGCGAGAACATGCATGTGGTCCGGCCGGACGGCAAAGTAGAACTCTACGGCGCGCGGCTGGCACGGGAAGTAGTGCCGGAAGGGACGGACCAACGCGCCTTTTTCATGAATCTGGTCATGAATTCGCTGGCCAGGGAGGGCTACGAATTCGCCGGCATGACCGACGATCAGATCGTGATGAAAAAAGCCGCGCGGCGCTGAATGGAACCGTTTTTTCTCCTGACGATTTATCAGATTGGCGATAAAATTTTTCAAAATCGCTTGCTTTGCGGCACCTGCATTTTAATTTCGCAAGATGTTGGAATCGTTGACCGTTTCGTCCCCGCCCGCCGCGCCCGCCGCGGACAGCGCCTCCTTTTCTCGCTACCCCGCCGATTCGTTCGTTGATCGCCACATCGGACCCGGCGCGATTGAAACGGCGAAGATGCTCGACGGGCTTGGTTTCGCCGACCTGGACTCGTTTATTGCCCGGGTCGTGCCGCCGTCCATTCGCCTCGCCCGCCCGCTGCGCCTGCCGGACGGCCGCAGCGAACAGGCGGTCCTGGCCGAATTGCGCGCCCTCGCCGGCCAAAACCAGGTTTTCCGTTCGTTCATCGGGATGGGTTATTCGGATTGCCTCACCCCGCCGGTCATCCAGCGCAACATTTTGGAAAATCCCGGCTGGTACACGCCTTACACGCCCTATCAGGCCGAGATTTCCCAGGGCCGGCTCGAGGCGCTCTTCAATTTCCAGACGCTCACCAGCGATTTGACCGCCCTGCCCATCGCCAATGCCTCCCTCCTGGATGAAGCCACCGCCGCCGCCGAAGCCCTGCACTTGTGCCATAACGCCAAACCGGAGCGCACCGCCTTCTTTGTCTCCCAATCCTGCCATCCGCAAACCATTGAAGTGGTGCGGACCCGGGCTCTTGCGCTGGGCCTGGAAATCCTGGTGGGCGACCACGAAACATTTCAATTCAGCGACAAAGTTTTTGGCGCGCTGGTGCAATATCCGGCCACCGACGGGGCGATTTTCGATTACGAAAATTTCGCCCGCCAGACCCACGCCGCCGGGGCCTTGCTCGTCGTGGCGGCTGATTTGCTCGCGCTCACCTTGTTGCGCCCGCCGGGGGAATTCGGCGCCGACGTGGCGGTGGGCAGCGCCCAGCGTTTCGGCGTTCCGCTGGGCTATGGCGGCCCTCATGCCGCTTTCTTTGCCACCAGCGACGCCTGCAAGCGCCTCATCCCCGGCCGGCTGGTCGGCCAATCCAAGGACGCGCAAGGCCGCCCCGCCCTGCGCCTGGCCCTGCAAACGCGCGAGCAGCACATCCGCCGGGAAAAAGCCACCAGCAACGTCTGCACCGCCCAGGCCCTGCTGGCCAACATCGCCTCCATGTACGCCGTCTATCACGGGCCGGAAGGGCTGAAGAGAATCGGCCGCCGCATTCATTTGTTGACCACCGTCCTGGCCAACGGATTGGCCCAACTCGGTTTGGAAACCAGCCGCTCCGGCAGCGGGCTGTTCTTCGACACCCTGCGCGTCGGCCTGGGCGACCGGAGCAGCGCCGACCTCGCCAAACTGGCGGAAGCGCACCGCATGAATTTCCGGGTCTTCGACCCGCACACCATTGGCATCTCGCTCGATGAAACGACCACGGAAAAGGATGTGGCCGACATCCTGGCCGTCTGCAACGGGGGCCAGCCGCCCGCCTTCTCCCTCGCGCCATTGGCCGCCGGGCTTTCCCCCGCCTACCCCGCTCCCCTGGCGCGCGCCACGCCGTTTTTGCGCCAGGCGGTGTTCAACCAATGCCATTCCGAGACGGAAATGCTGCGCTACATCCGCCGGCTGGAAGCGAAGGATTTATCGTTGACAACTTCCATGATCCCGCTCGGCTCCTGCACCATGAAGCTCAACGGCACGGCGGAAATGCTGCCCGTCTCCTGGCCGGAACTGGCCCGGCTCCATCCCTTCGCCCCCTTGCACCAGACCCGCGGCTGGCAGTCCCTTTTCCGCCAGCTCGAGGAGTGGCTGGCGGAGATCACCGGTTTTGCCGGCGTTTCCCTCCAGCCCAATTCCGGCGCCCAGGGCGAATACACCGGCCTGCTCGTCATCCGCAAATACCATGAAACGCGCGGCCAGGCCGGCCGCAACGTCTGCCTCATCCCGGCCTCCGCCCACGGCACCAATCCGGCCAGCGCCGCCATGGCCGGCTTGAAAATCGTCTCCGTGGCCTGCGATGCCCAGGGCAACATTGACCTGGCCGATTTGCGCGCCAAGGCCCAGGCCCGCGCCGGCGATCTCGCCGCCCTCATGGTCACTTATCCCTCCACCCACGGCGTCTTCGAGGAGGGCATTGTGGAGATTTGTAAAATTATACATGACTGCGGCGGCCAGGTCTATATGGACGGCGCCAACATGAACGCGCAGACCGGCCTCTGCCGCCCGGCGGACATCGGCGCCGACGTTTGCCATCTCAACCTGCACAAAACCTTCTGCATCCCGCACGGCGGGGGCGGACCGGGCATGGGGCCGATTTGCGTGGCCGAACATCTGGTCCCGTTCCTCCCCGGCCACCCGGTGGTCAACTTGGGCGGTGAAGACCCCATTGGCGCCGTGGCCGCCGCCCCCTGGGGCAGCGCCGGCATTCTCATGATCCCGTGGGTTTACATCGCCCTCATGGGCGGGGCGGGGCTGGCGGAGGCGGCCAAGTTTGCCATCCTCAACGCCAACCACATCGCCCGCCGCCTCCAGCCCTGCTTCCCCGTGCTCTACAAAGGCAAAAACGGCTTCATCGCCCACGAATGTATTGTTGACTTCCGGCGCTTCAAAAGCGTGACCGTGGAGGACGCCGCCAAGCGCCTGATGGACTACGGCTTCCACGCCCCCACCATCTCCTTCCCCGTGGCCGGAACCATGATGATCGAGCCGACCGAAAGCGAATCCCTGGCGGAACTGGACCGGTTCTGCGACGCCCTCATCGCCATCCACGGCGAAATTCAGGCTGTCGAATCCGGCCAGGCCGACCCGCAAAACAACCTCCTCAAAAACGCCCCGCACACCGCCGCCGCCGTCGTCAGCGATAAATGGGACCGCCCCTATTCCCGCGAGCAAGCCGCCTTCCCCGCCCCCTGGACCCGCCAGCACAAATTCTGGCCCGCCGTCGCCAGGGTGGACAATGTATACGGCGACCGGAACCTGGTATGCTCCTGCCAGGCATAACGGAGGTCTGACATGGATAAAAAGATTTTTAACGAATTGCTCGAAAGCGTCCGCGAAGTCAAAGCCGTTATGCGCGGCGAGAAGAAGCCTGCGCGCGTCACCCGGCTTGAACCGGAATCGCCTCGCGCCGTCAGGGCGCGCTTAAAATTGTCGCAGACGCAATTCGCCCGTCTGCTTGGCATCAGCCCCGGCACGCTGCAGAATTGGGAACAAGGGCGGCGCGAGCCGACGGGCGCTGCCAGGGTCTTGATCAAAGTCGCCGCCCATCATCCCAGGATTGTGCTTAAAGCCGCGGCTTAGGGTTCGCGCAAAAACTATCTCCGTCAAACAGTACCGCTTAATCGCATATTCTCGGCGTCTTGCCTTATGGCGCAGCGGATTCGCCATGCAACCGGGCAACCCGCCTTCACCACGGCTACGGTGCGGCAAACCCAGGCTCACCTCTGGCCATCCAACTCAACGTCCTTGTCGCCAAAAGGACACAAATGGCAATTACCGCTCAGGAATTCGCAAGATATGAGAAGTCTGGCCACGCCGGGACATTCTAACCTTGCCGTGATTTGCATATTGATGTTGACCCGTTTGATCACGACCAATCCATGCCCATGATGCTATGAGCCAAACCACCCGATTCGTATTGTCGCAGGCCGATATTCCCAAGCAATGGTACAACCTGCTGGCCGATTTCCCCCAACCGCTGCCCCCGCCGCTCCATCCGGGCACGCGCCAGCCCGTCTCGCCGGATATGTTGACGCAGATTTTTCCCGAAAACCTCGTCCGGCAGGAAATGTGCCCGGACCGCTGGGTCGAAATCCCGGAACCGGTGCGCGAGGTCTATGCCCTTTGGCGGCCCACCCCGCTGTTGCGCGCCGTGCGCTTGGAGCGCGCCCTGAAAACCCCGGCCCACATCTACTACAAGTACGAAGGCGCCAGTCCCGCCGGCAGCCACAAGCCCAACACGGCCGTGGCGCAGGCTTACTTCAACAAGGCCGCCGGCACCAAGCGCCTGGCTACCGAAACCGGCGCCGGCCAATGGGGGTCCTCCCTCGCTCTCGCCTGCCAGTTGTTTGGATTGGACTGCAACATCTACATGGTCAAGGTCAGCTACCAGCAGAAGCCCTATCGCCGCATGCTCATGCACACCTGGGGCGCGACTGTCCATGCCAGTCCCAGCGACCAGACCAATTTCGGCCGCAAAATGCTGGCCGAAGACCCGCATTGTCCCGGCAGCCTGGGTATCGCCATCAGCGAAGCCATCGAGGATACCGTCACCCATCCCCACACCAAGTATTCCCTGGGCAGCGTGCTCAACCACGTTTGCCTGCACCAGACCGTGATCGGCCAGGAAGCCATCCGCCAGATGGAATTGGCGGGCGAGGAACCGGATTCCATCTTCGCCTGCGCGGGCGGCGGCAGCAATTTTGCGGGACTCGCCTTCCCCTTCCTGCAAAGGAAAATCAAGGACAAGAAGAATTATCGCATCGTGGCCGTGGAACCCTCCGCCTGCCCGTCCCTCACCCAGGGCGAGTTGCGCTACGATTTCGGCGACACGGCGGAGACGACTCCCCTGCTCATGATGTACACCCTCGGCCACCGGTTCATGCCCCCGCCCATCCATGCCGGCGGCCTCCGCTATCACGGCATGTCCCCCATGGTGAGCCACGCCCTCAAGCTGGGGTTGATTGAGGCCCAGGCCATTCACCAGACCAGGGTCTTCCAGGCCGGCACGCTCTTTGCCCGCACCGAAGGCATCGTGCCCGCGCCGGAAGCGGCCCATGCCATCGCGGCTGTCATCGCCGAAGCCGAGCAGGCGCGCGAGGCGGGCCAAAAACGCGTCATCCTCTTCAATCTCTCGGGGCACGGGTTGCTCGACCTCAGCGCCTACGAAACCTACCAGCAGGGCAAGATCCAGGACGTCTAAACCACAGTCAACAATAACTAAATCCAATGAAAACCCAAATCATCCGTTGTCTCCTTCTGGCCGCTCTGGCGGCCGTTCCCGGCGCCATCCAGGCCCAGCCCGACGCCCATTACCTGCCGGGCCTTGAAGGAATCAAGGGCTCCTCCCTGCCGCCGCCCGGCTTTTACCTCAAGGACTACACCGTGTTCTATGTCGCCGACGAGGTGAACAACCCGGCCAGGCAGAGCCTTGTCCCGCCCAATTTCCAGACGCTGACGCTGGCCAACGTGCCCCGCGCCATCTGGATCACCGACACCAAATTCCTCGGCGGCAACGTCGGCTTGGACGCCTTGCTGCCAATCACCTACCAAACTTTGGGTCTGGACACCCCCGGGGGCATGTTCCACAGCAGCACCTTGGGGATCGGCGACTTCTTCGCCGAGAGCACCCTCTCCTGGCATCCCAAACAATTCGACTTCGCAGCGGGCGTTGGCCTCTTTATGCCGACGGGCGATTCTTCGGCAAGCAAGACCTCGACCCTGGCGGGATCAGGCTTCTGGACCCCTATGCTCACCGCCGGCGCAACCTGGTATCCCGACGAGGCCAAGACCTGGGCGGTTTCGGCCCTGAGCCGGTATGAGTTCAACAGCGAGCAGCGCGACTCACACGAAACGCCCGGACAGGCCTACACACTGGAATGGGGCGTCAGCAAGTCGGTCACCAAGACGATTGACTGCGGTGTCGTCGGTTATTACCAGCAGAGGATCACGGCCAGCAAGGGGCCTAATCCGGCGGAATTTCCCTACAGCCGCGTCGCGGCGGTCGGCCCCGAGGTCAGCCTGGCCATTCCCAGTTGGATGCTTTTTGCCTCGTTGCGCTACAACTACGAGTTCATGGCCGAGAACCGCGCCCAGGGCCAAATCCTGACCCTCACCCTGACCAAAAAATTCTGATCGCCGGGCCTTCCCTGCTCATTAACCCGGACATTTCCTGCCGCCTGGGTGGAATCCCGGTGCAGTCGGGACCCGTCCCGCCGGGCCACTGGCCCTGCGTGTAGCGTTGCGCCTGCGGCGCAAGCCCCGATTTTTCCCGCTTCCGGGGAGCGCGCACGCCCCCGCGTGCCGGGTGCCGCGCCTCGCCACCCGCCTCACCAACCCTCGACAATCCTTCGCTGCCCCTTTGACGACGCAGATGGCCGTTCATCCTTTAGATGAGCGCTCATTCTATCCACCTTTCCCAAAAGTACAAGCCAAATCTTGCCTGGTCTTGACCGGCAACTTTAATCACACCCGTTGGCAGCCCCTTAAAAAAAGTCTCCGTTCGGCCGCGTGCGGATGAGCAAATGCCCCCCGCGGTTGTCGGCCAAGGCCGGTAAAAGACCTGTCTTGGCAAGCACCATTAATTTTAGCCATCGTCTGGTTCGACGGTCACAACCACCTGCGATGCGTCTGGATTTACCAAATAAGTTTTGCCCCCAAGTGTGGGAAGCTCGAAAATGAGCGATGCCTCGGAACAACCCCCAAGGTCGGTATCGAGAGTCTGTGCGTAAATCGTCACTTGGGTCTCACCGGCGGGTATTTGAACCACCCACACGTTTCCGGCTATCTCGACAAGCGAATCGTTGGAGGCGGTCACCGTAAAATCCGTGCCGCTTTGCGCATAACATCCTGACCCGCTTTCACCTGTCCCATCACCGCCAAGATAGAAACCCACAACTACCGCTAAAGGCGTTGCGTAACTGCTGGTTATGGTGTAATAAGTTTCTCCGGGAGGCGTGCCTAATCCTTTTTTTCCCTCAACAATCCAGCTTGAACCCTCGAGCACGACGCCGACCGTAGGATAAGAACTTAACGCCCAAATAGTACCGTCACTCGAACTGCCTCCTTCGCTCGTCGTCCCGTAGATATTGGTACCCAAGATCGTCATTCCCCCGGTCGGATATGCTCCGTCACCGCTGTTGCTAAAACTATACAAGTTCGTGAAGCCGTTGCCATCGCAATTAAGCATAAAGATCGTCCCATAACCGTGAGCCCCGCCTTCATAGGTCGTCCCGCACAGCATTTGGCCGGATAGGAGCAATGGCCCTTCGGGTTCCTGCCCGTCCGTGCCATTAAAACTATGCAGGAGCGTGAAAACGGTGCCTGCTGTATTGATGCAGAAGATGGCCCCGTCACTATGAGCTCCTCCTGACGACGTCATGCCCTACAAGTTCGTTCCGGATCCAACCAGCTCCGACTCCGGCCACTGCCCGTCGCTGGTCCCGGCGAAAGAGTGCAAGCCGGTGAAACCGGAACCGTCTGTATTGATAGAGAAGATCGTCCCGTCATTATGGGCGCCGCCTGCATACGTCGTCCCGTACAACGTGGTACCGGATAACACCATGCCCGTAGCAGGATTACAGCCGTCAGTCGACTGGAAACCGTGTAGCACATTGAAGACCACACCGTCGGTGTCCACCACGAAAACCGTTCCATAATTTCCCGAGTAAGGCCCTTCATGATAGGCGGTCCCATAAAGGTTGGTCCCTAATAATACCAGGCTGCCAACCGGACCATACCCGTCGGTGGCAGTGAAGGAATGCAGAACCGTGAAGGAGGAGCCGTCGTCCTGGACTTTGAAAACGGTACCAAAGTTGTTAGCGCCGCCGCCGGTTGTCACGCCGTAAAACGTGCTTCCGGATATTATCAAGCCCGCAACCGGGTAGTCTCCGGTGCTGCTGGTCAAACTGTCGTCAAGCGAAAAGCTGCCGCCGGTAGTCACCTCGAACACGGTGCCAGTCCCAGCGCTGCCGCCGTATCCTGTCGTCCCGCATAGTGTCGCGCCTAACCTCGCCAATGCTCCAAGCGGCGTCTTGCCGCCGCTGCTGCCGCCGGTAAAGTTGTAAAGAGTGGTTAATGTTTGCGCTCGCGCCTGATCAAATGGAAGCCGCAAGAGCGTTGCTGCGATTAGAATGAAACTTGCGTTTCCGATGCGTCTGATAATTTCCCAATAACTGTGTGTCTCTGTTTTCGTTAGTACTTTATGGGTTGAATGTTTTCTTCTGGAATCCAGCTCCTGCCATGTTGGAATGCCGCATCCGATGCAAGTTTCACAATACTTTCCATTGTTGAAGCCCCTCTGATGATTGCCACTGCCATACCACGTCAAAAAACACCGTTAGAATCCCAGTTCCTTTTTAATTTAACATAGAAAAAGACTTAACGCAACTAAAATCGCTAAAAATCGATAATTCAATGCCACTGCAGTCCGACGCAACCAAAGTCAACGAGGAGAATGCTGGATTGAGAACTCACCGGGATGAAGCGATGCTTGAATGCCCAAAATGCGCTGGGGACATTTCCCAATGCTGGCGAAGGCCAATCGTCGCATCGCATCCTGGACCGCGCGATTTTATTTGAATCTGGCTTGCAATTTAGGCTCTTTCAGGCTATTTTATACTTAATCTTCCGCAATTTCGGACTTGCGAGAGGGAAAAATATGGAAAGACGCCATTTTTCAGAAGCTCTGATCGCGAATGACCCTGCGTCGGCATCGAGTTCAAGCGCTGCTTTCTCGCGTTCCGGGAAGGGCCGCAGGAGACGCGACACTACGGGATTTACCCTGGTCGAACTTCTGGTGGTCATCGCCATTATCGCCATTCTGGCGGCCCTGCTTCTGCCGGTTTTGGCGAAAGCCAAAGACCGGGCGATCCGCGCCACCTGCCTGAGCAATCAAAGACAATTGTACCTCGCGGTGGCCATGTACGCCGGTGACTACAAAGACTTTCTGCCGGATGATGGCGGTCAAACCACGGAACTTTGGGACATTTGTAGATGGACCACCGATTACCTGGGGGCCAACGGCGCTACTTACAAGGTCTGGTACGACCCTGGCACGGGTTGGCGCTTCGGCGACAACGATCTCACGAATATGTGGGGTGGTTTCGGCCAATGGCCCGGAGATTATGACCCGGCTCCGGATTCCGGCGTGGATTTGCCCTGGCGACAGATTGGATACGTGCAGACTTGGAACTACTCTGTTTACGCGTCTGGAGATTCGACCACCTTCCCGCCGATGTCGTTTGACACAAATGTCAATATCAAGCTCAGCCCCGAACCGGTTGCGACATTGGAGGAAAATCAGATACTTTTGCCCGTTCGGGCGGCCACGCGTCCGCTTTTGGCCTGCGCCACGATCAATGCTGTCCCTCCTGACGATCCGGTGCCTCCTAATTGGACATCTGTACCCTGTTGGCCATTGGTTTACACTTTTACGAGCGCGCACTTGAAAAACGCGACGACTCCTTCGGGGGCAAATATAACGATGTTGGATGGGCATGTTGAATGGCACACGCTCCAACAAATGAGCCTGCGAGCTTGGGCAGCTACCTACTGGTATTATTAAGTCCGAGGTCGCAACTTCCCAAACAGGTCGCGCCACATCGCACGCAATCCTTTTCTTCCCGCCAGAGGCAGCAACTGCTCCACGAAACCGGCAAACTCTTGTTCATCTTATGCCAATCCCCTTCAAGCCCAGGGTCGTTTCCGCAAAGAGCGAACACGCATATGCCGGATTTCAGGCCAAAGCAGGACTGGCGTCCCGCACTGCACGACCCTTCGCGTTCCGGGCGCGCGGCCGAGGTGCCGACAGGTCATGGAGTGCGGGCGCGACAGCGCCGCTTTCGCAAAGGGGCGGCCAGCCGCCGCACTCCAAAAAAATCGCCGCACTCGAAACCGTCAAGGGAACGGTCCCGGAGAAATGACATTGTGACGGACAGGGAGCAGCGATCCCCTGTAACTTCGTCGCGTTTGCGAGGCGCAGGGACGCCCGAAAACGACTCCTCTGGCGCAGTCCTCCGCTCAGACCCTTGCGGCAGATCCCGCCGCAGCTCCGGCGAAGCAGAATTGCCGCTCGCGCCGGCTTGTCCAGCCCGCCACAGCCCGGTCGGCAGCGGACGCCGGGCAGTCGGGGTCCACCGCGGGGATTCGGGGCTGAACTTGCGGATTGTCATGAGGCGGTCCGCGGCCCTATTTTACCCGGATTTTTTATGGCCAAACAAATTGCCGAAATGCGGGTGGAAAGAGCCACCATGGAATTGCCGGACACCAAAACCCTCCGCCTGCAATGGCCCCAGGACTACGACCCGGAGTTCAAGACCGGCCAGTTCATCACCCTCTTTTTCGCCGACAGCCCCGCCTACAAGCGCGCCTATTCCCTTTCCTCCTGCGCCCTGGACCGCGGCTTCTACGAAGTCACCATCAAGCGCGACGGCAAAATGGGCACCCGCATCGTGGACTGGGTCCAGCCCGGCGACAAACTGTGGGTCATCCCTCCGACCGGCCGCTTCCTCCCCGTCCTCCAGCCGGACAAACACCTCATCTGCATCGCCGGCGGCTCCGGCGTGACCCCCTTTCGCGGCTTCGTGCGCGAGGCCACCCGCCGCGGCCTCGCCACCAAAATCACCATCCTTTACAGCGTCAGGACCCCCTGCGACATCATCTTCCACGAAGAATTCCGCCAACTCGAACAAGACAACCCCCATTTTAAATTCCTCGTCACCTGCACCCGTCTTGCCGCCGACGATCCCTGGCCGGGCCGCCGCGGCCGCATCCAAGCCGCCTGGGTGCGCGAGCACATCGGCGACCTGCAAACCTCCGTCTTTTACGCCTGCGGCCCCAACGCCCTGGTGGACGCGACCGAGCACCTGGTCATCGAGGAACTCAAAGTCCCCAAAGAGCAGATGAAAGTGGAAAAGTGGGGGTGAGCAAGGCAGGCACCATTCATTCTCCGCCGTTCTTCAGCCGCCGCGTACTGGGTCAGCGACGGCAGGGACACCATCGGAGTGCGCCCGTCCCCGGGCGCAGCAACGTCCGGATTTCGGCCGCGCCCGACAAATCCCAAAGCCGCCCTGTCTTTGCCTGGTGCTGCGCCCGGGGACGGGCGCACTCCTTCACTGACGCATTACGCCGCCGCGCATATTTTTATGGCGGCCTGGAGCCGAAAGCCATATATAGTGGCACCACGACGACATTGGGATTTTATGCTTAAGCGAACACCACTCTTCGCCGCCCACCAAAAACTGGGCGCCCGCCTGATTGATTTCGGCGGCTGGGAAATGCCCCTGCACTACTCCGGCATCCTCGATGAACACCTGGCCGTCCGCTCCGCCGCCGGACTGTTCGATATTTCCCACATGGGCGAAATCGTCGTGCGCGGCAGCGCCTCCCCGGAATTCCTCAACGGCGTCCTCACCAATGACATCCGCAAACTGCAAAACCGCCACGGCCAATACACCCTCATGTGCAATGAGCGCGGCGGCGCCATTGACGACCTCTACGTCTATCAAGTCGAGGCCGAGGAATTCCTCCTCATCGTCAACGCCTCCCGCATCAGCGCCGACGCTGCCTGGCTCACCCAGCAACTGGCCGCCTTTCCCGGCCGGTCCGCCGTGGATTTGAAAAATCTCTCCGCCGATTTCGGCGCCCTCGCCCTGCAAGGCCCCAAAACGGCCCAGTTCATTGACGCTTGTTTTTCATCCCCCACCAGCCAGAGCCTGGCCGCCGCTCTGCGTAAAAATGAAATCACCCGCCGCGAGTTCCTCGGCCGCTCCATCTTCATTTCCCGCACCGGCTACACCGGGGAGGACGGTTTTGAAATGGTCGCGCCCGCCGAAGTCACTCCCGCCCTTTGGAACAAAGTCCTGGAAGCCGGCGCCCCGTTCGGTTTGAAACCCGCCGGACTGGGCGCGCGCGACACTTTGCGCACCGAAGTCTGTTACCCCCTCTACGGCCATGAACTGGACGAAAACACCACTCCTTTGGAGGCCGGTTTGGGCGTCTTTGTCGCCCTGGCCAAAGGCGAGTTTATGGGCCGGTCAGTCCTGGCCGAGCAAAAGGCCCGCGGCACAACCAAAAAACTGGTCGCCTTCAAATCCGCCGAAAAATCCGCCCCGCCCCGCCCCGACTATCCCATCTGGAGCGCCGGACCGGACCGCCGGCCCATCGGCCGGGTCACCAGCGGCACCCAAAGTCCCTCCCTGGGGATTGGCATTGGCCTGGGCTACGTCCCTCCCGAAATGTCCGCCGCCAACAGCCCCATCGCCATTGAAATCCGGGGCAAACACTCTCCCGCCACCATCGTGCCCAAGCCCCTTTACCGCAAAGGCTGAAGAATCCCCTTCCCGTCCCGCTCCCTCCCCCACCACAGTCAACTATAATTTATGAGCGCCTCCATCCCCCCCGACGTCAAACACGCCAAAACTCACGAATGGGTCCGCGTCCGCGACGGCCTGGCCACCGTCGGCATCAGCGACCACGCCCAGCACGAACTGACCGACGTGGTCTTTGTGGAATTGCCCGCCGTCGGCCGTGCCCTCCTGGCCGGCGCGGCCTGCGCCGTGGTCGAATCGGTCAAAACCGCCAGCGACATCTATTCCCCCGTCAGCGGAGAAGTCACCGCCGTCAACCAGCAACTCCTCCAGCATCCCGAACTGGTCAACTCCGATCCCTACGGCGCCGGCTGGTTTTTCCAGGTCAAACTCTCCCGGCCCGCCGAACTGGACGCCCTCCTCAACCCGGCCGATTATTCCCGGGAAATCGGGGCCTGACCCTCTTACGGCACCACCGCCTGGAAGAAACTCGCCGACCCCGGCGCCGGCACGGTGATGGCGCGAAGGCTCACCGTGTCATAATTGGTGGCAATGGGAGTCCAGTTGATCAGGTCGGGGGAAGACTCGATGATGTAGGTCACGTTGCCCTGGCCCTGCAGCGTGAACCCGAACTGGTTGGCGGGCGCGACGGGGGCGGCGGGCGCGCTCAACAAAGGCGGGGTCAAGCTGTCATAAACCTGGATGAGGGGCACGGCGGTGGTGGTCGCCTCATTGGCCCCCGGCGGCGAATAAGCCCGCCAGACCGAGGCGTTCAAGTCTGTCGCATATAAATTTCCAGCCTGGTCCCAAGCCACATCTATGAAGGCGTGGTTGGTTCCCGCTCCCAGGCGGGTCACCAGGGCGCCATCCGCCGCCTCATAAATGTTGACCGCGCCGTTGCGCAGTTCGAGCACGTCCTGGCCGCCGTAGCCCTCCACCGCCACCGCCACCCACTGCCCCGTCGGATCCACCGCGACGCCGGCGGCGTTTTCCAGCGAGTAATCCAGAGAACCAATGCTCCAATTGGTCGTCAGGTCCGCCTGGCCGCTGTAGGGCGGGAAACAGAAAAGGCGTGGCATGTGGTAAAAATCGCCCGGATCCCTAAACCCATCCAGACATTGAATGACATAAATGTTGCTGCCGGCATCCACCGAAACGTCGTAGGCGCTGAGGGTCAAGCCGTTGCTGCTGATTCCCACCACCACGGTGCCGGTGTCATTTGCGGCCAGGGTGCCGGCGGCGGTCACATCCCACCGCACCACCCCCACACTGAGACCGTTGGTGTTGGCGTCTGCCATCCAAATCTGCGTATTGGTCCCGCCTCCCGTGACACAGGGGCCGCTCAACAGCGCAGTGGGATACGGGTAATTGCCGGAATTCAGAACAGTCAGGTAATTGGTGGAGATGACTTCATCAAAAGCCATGACGCGGCCGCCCATGCTCCAGTCGTTGATATAGACCGTGTCATCCTGCGCAATCTCAATTTTCCACGGACTGAAGAGGTCGCCCGACCATTGATAGCTCTGATAGCTCTGGCTGAATTCCCCCTCGTCGGCGGGAGAGCCGTCGGCATTGAATTTGCAAATTTCCGCGCCGGAGGGCGGGGCGTTGCCGACCAAGACGCGGCCATAATAAGGGCTGTTGGTGTTCTTGTTGACGGCGATGCCGCTGGGATCGAAGCCGACAAAGAAAATGGCGCTGTCATCGGTGATGTTGGTCCAGGCCGCATGGCCCGCCGCCGCCGCGGTGATGCTGATTTGATAGATTCCCGCCGCGACGTTTTGGCCCGCCTGGTTGGTGCCGCCCCAGGCCATCCCATTGCTCCCCGCGCCGGTGCCCGGGACTCCTCCCGCCAGGTTGTTGGTCCAGACCACCGTCGCGCCGGAAAAAATCTGCACCGACAGCCCGGCCGTGGCCGGCTCGTTGAGGATGTAGCTGATCTGCACCCCGCCGGCCGGGACGATCGCGGCATTGTTGGTCGAACCATTGAGCTTGATGTCGGTGGCATAGACATTGGCCCTCCCCGAAACACCCGCACAAAGCAGCAGCAGCGCCACAACCAGTTGGCACCGGTTGCGGCGGTCAGTTTTCTTCTGGCGATAATGCATTTCCCAGGCACTCCATTCTATTACTTTGGGCGCGCGCCATCAAGCGCCACCCCCTCCTTCCCCCTTCTTTTAATATATCATATCTTAAAAATAAGTCGTTGACAGTTTAAAAATCATATATCAATATATCCGCATTCGTTGATATAACGAAACTCATGACGAGTGGTGGAGGGACTGGCCCGATGAAACCACGGCAACCGGCGGCAGACGCGTTCTGCCGCGCCAGGTGCCAATTCCAGCCCGCGCCCAGGCAGGCGGTTCCTGCCGGTGGCCGGGAAAAGATGAGAAGAGCGCGCTCCCTCTTCTCCCGCCGGCCCGGGGCCTGTTTGCCCCGGCCCGCGCCGCCCATCTCGCGATGGCCCGAGCCAGCCGCCGGCGGCTCGCAGTCCGCCCGCGCAGATCAGGATTTATGGAAAAACATGAAAAAAACAGCGGTTTCATGAAGGCTCTCAAATGCCGGGAATGCGGCCGCGAATACCCCCTGGCCGCCACTCACGTTTGCGAGTACGACTTCGGCCCGCTCGAGGTCGCTTACGACTACGACCGCATCAAACAAACCATGACCCGCGCCGCCATCCAGTCGCGCCCCATGACCATGTGGCGGTTCCGCGAACTGTTGCCGGTGGCCGGCGACCCGACCGTCGGGCTGGAGGTGGGCGGCACCCCGCTCATCAAGGCCGACCGCCTCGCCAAACGCCTTGGCATCAGGGAATTGTGGATCAAGAACGACACCGTCAATTATCCCACCCTTTCCTTCAAGGACCGCGTGGTCAGCGTGGCCCTCAGCCGGGCGCGCGAACTCGGTTTCACCACCGTGGCCTGCGCTTCCACCGGCAATCTGGCCAACTCCGTCGCCGCCAACGCCGCCGCCGCCGGCCTCAAAGCCTACGTCTTCATCCCCTCCGATCTCGAGCACAGCAAAGTCGTCAATTCCTGGATCTACGGCGCCGAGGTGATTGGCATCAAAGGACATTACGACGAAGTCAACCGTTTGTGCGCCGAGATTGCCGGCAAATACCCCTGGGCCTTCGTCAACGTCAATATGCGGCCCTATTACGCCGAAGGTTCCAAAAGCCTGGGCCTGGAAATCGTCGAACAATCCGGCTGGCGCGTCCCGTCCCACACCGTCGTCCCCATGGCCTCCGGCTCCTTGCTCACCAAAGTCCATAAAAGCTACGGCGAAGCCATCAAACTGGGACTCGCGCCCGAAACCAAATACCAGATTCATGGCGCCCAGGCCACCGGCTGTTCCCCGATCTCCACCGCCCAAAAGGCCGGCCTGGATTTCTTCAAGCCCGTCAAACCCAACACCATCGCCAAATCCCTCGCCATCGGCACTCCGGCGGACGGCTTTTACGCCCTCAGAGTCATGAAAGATACCGGCGGCTCCGCCGAAGACGTCACCGACGATCAGATTCGCGAGGGCATCAAGCTCCTGGCCGAGTGCGAAGGCATTTTTGCCGAAACCGCCGGCGGCGTGACCGTGGGCGTCGCCAAAAAACTCATTGCCAGCGGCGCCATTCCGGCGGAGGACAGCGCCGTGCTCTGCGTCACCGGCCACGGGCTGAAGACCATAGAGGCCGTGGCCGGCCACGCCAGCTTCACCCGCGAGATCAAGCCCAGCCTGCGTGAATTTGAAGCCCTGCTGGCGCATGGAGAAAAGGTGGGGGCGTGAACGCCAGCGCCAACTGAATAATTGTGACAAACCAACGCTATCGCATCCGATACGCGGCATCCGCGCTGGACGATTTGCGTTCGCTCCCACAAAACGGGAGGCGGACCAAATCCTCCGCAAAATTCTGCGGCTGGAACACGGATTGCACGGCAACATCAGGCGGCTGCAAAACGCTGACTTTGGTTTTCGGTTGCGCATGGGCGATTATCGGGTTTTATTTGATGTGATTGGCGATACAATTATGGTTCAAAAAATTGGCAACCGGAAAGATGTTTATGATTAGCATCACTGCGGAGAAGCCGACCGCGAAAAGACAACGGCAGAATGTCATTGCCCAAATTTCCTCGTTGCGCGAGCAGGTGGAAGATTTGAACGACTACCTCGACCTGTTGGAAGCCCGCGCCCGCAGCAAAGGCAAACGCACCTTCACGACAGAAGAGGTCCGAAAGCGACTTGGGATCGTTTGAAGCCCGATTGTCAAAAGAAATGTGAAGACCATTCCGCAAGGCCTCCTGGAAGAAGCCGTCGAACGGTTGAAAGCCGAGTTTCAGCCGGAGGAGATTTATTTGTTCGGCTCCCACGCCTGGGGCACCCCGACCGAGGACAGCGATGTGGATTTGATGGTCATCGTCCGCGACAGCTCCGAACGCAGCATCCAACGGATGCAACGCGCGCATCACTGTCTCCGGAAATTGCGGATGAGCAAGGACGTGTTTGTGCAGACCCGTGAGGAATTTGATCGCTATAAGCATTTGCGCGCTTCGTTGCAACATCAGATTCTCGCGCGGGGCAGGAAGATTTATGGCTGACAACCTTGCCAGGCTCACCAGAGATTGGCTGACGAAAGCCACCCACGATCTGCAAAATGCGCAGATCGTGAGCGCGGCTGCGGATGCTCCTCTGGACACGGCCATCTACCACTGCCAGCAGGCGGCAGAAAAGTCGTTGAAAGGTTGGTTGGCTTGGCGCGGAATCACCCTCGTCAAGACCCACGACCTGATCCAGCTTGTAGCTGAGGCTGCGGATGTCACTCCCGATTTCGTGAAGTTTGAGCAAGCGGCGGAAATTTTGACGCCCTACGTTTCCGCCTTCCGGTATCCCGGCCTCACCGACGAACCCATGCCTTCCCGCGCGGAATTTGATGCGGCGTTGCAACACGCCCAGGCCATTTACGATTTCGTGCTGAATCTGCTTCCAAAGGAGGCCAAGCCATGAAAACATTCCACGCCGGGCCAGGCCGTTGCGGGAAGCCGCGCAAAATCAAGCCCAGCCTGCGCGAATTTGAATCGCTGTTGACGCATGGAGAAAAGGTGAGTACGTAAAAAAATGGTTCAGCCGCCTGCAAGCATGATTTCAGAGTTGTCCGGTTGGAATAACGGAAATGGAATTACTTTGGAATCTTGGATCGGAATCAACGGCGCTTTTAAGCTTGCGGCCGGTTATGCGACAATTTTCTGGCCAACATTTGTTTTGTTCGAGGATTATATTCTCCGGGAAGGATTTCATTTGGAGTCGCTTCGAGGTTTTGAAAAAAGTCGGAAAGACAACAAAGCTTCCGTTGAACGGGTAATGAATCATTTGCACATTGCAGACATCCATTGCAATGACCGCGAAAATGTTTCCGAAGACAAAATTGTGTTTTTAGGAAGGAAATTGAAGGAAATTTACGAAATGAAACTGCGTTCGCAATTTCCTGGCAGACCTTGCGAAGTTGAATTTTACGAGCCGGAAAACAAAAAAAATTGATCGAATATCAATTGAGCTTCTGGCAAAAGAAGCACGGAACAATGAATTGAATTTATGCCAAAAAAAGTCCGAATCCCAACCCCGCTCCGTAAGTTGACCAACAACGAGGAGCTGGTCGAAGTCAACGCCGCCACCATCGGCGGGGCCATTGCCGAATTGCAGGCCCGCTTCCCCGGCATCAAGGAACGCCTCGTGGATGAGACCGGCGGCATCCGCCGCTTCGTCAACGTCTATGTCAACGAGGAAGACATCCGCTTCCTGCAAAACCAGGAAACCGCCCTCAAAGAGGGCGATGAAGTGAGCATCATTCCCGCCATCGCGGGAGGGTGACGCCTTGTCGGCAACCCAGGAAGGAAAGCGCCTATGCCAGCCAAAAAATCCAAAGCCCAGCCCAAAGCCAGCGCCGCCACCCCGCCCGCGCAGTTCCGTCTCTGGCTCATGTACCCGCCCAAATTAATCACCACCCCGGTGATCTGGGAGTTGGCCCGCAAATTCCCCGTCGTCACCAACGTCCGCCAGGCCAGCGTCACCGACGAAATTGGCATCGTCTGCCTGGAATTGAGCGGCCCGCGCCCGCAAGTCAAAGCCGCCATCAAATGGCTCGAAGAACTGGGCATCAAAGTGGAACCGGTCGAAATTGGGGTCATCGAGAGTTAAGCGCCCTCGGAACCCCTTGCGGCCACTTTGCCACCGGCCTCACGGAACTGTCACCTTCAAATCGGCGTAATCCGCCTGGTGGATCCGAATGCTCTCGCCGGAGACAAAGCGCCAGCCCTCGGCCCAGCCAAATTCCTTGGTCTTCTTTCCCCCAATGACCATTTCTTCCTTCTTGGTTCCCCCGGTCGTCCGGCTGCTCGCCTCGACCACTATCTTCATGGAGGTGTCGGAATTGTTGTGAATCTGCGCGACTAAACTGGCGTCGAGCTTGGCCTTGCGGAAGGACACCGAGACGGGCATATCCGGCTTGGAGCAACCGGTTATCGCCAGCGTGCCGATAAGTGCGAAGAGCAATCCCACTATCGTGTGTGGTCGTAGTTTGATGTGCATCGGTTGCCTTTCGGGATCCGTGGCAAAATCTGCCGCCAATTCTGGCTTTATTCCGGATTTTTGCAAGCCATTTCCCTGTTTGAGTTTCCAGGAGGGCCGCGTTAATTTCAATTTCTGTGAAAGCGCCGGATACCCGCCAACCAGTTCAAGCCGCCGCCACACCGAAATCCTCTGTCGCGCAATGGCTGGAAAAGTGTTGGAACCGGGGCTGGCTTTTTGCCCTGGTTCTGGTGGCCGCGACGCTGATTGCCTATCAATCGGTGTCTCATGCCGGGTTTATCTGGGATGACGGATCGCTGCTGTTGCATAACGATCTGGTCAAACAGCCGGATGGATGGTGGCGATGTTGGTTGAGCAAGGGAATTGATTATGTGCCCGCCACTTCCACAACCTTTTGGCTGGAGTGGCGGCTGTGGGGGACCCACCCGCAGGGCTATCACTTGGATAACGTCATCCTCCACGGGTTGAGCGCGGGCCTGATCTGGCGGATCTTGCGCCGCCTGAAAGTCACAGGGGCCAGACTGGCGGCGGCCCTGTTTGCCTTGCACCCGGTGAACGTGGCTTCGGTGGCCTGGATTGCGGAGCGGAAAGACACGCTGGCGATGGCTTTCTATGCCTGCTCTCTCTTGTGGTACCTGAAGTTTGAAGACACCGGGCGATTACGATGGTACTGGCTGGCCGCCGGAGCCTTCGTCCTGGCTATTTTCAGCAAGACCGCCGTGGCGCCGCTCCCCTTGGTGTTGCTGGGCATGGCTTGGTGGCAGCGCGGGCGCATTGAGTGGCGCGATGTCAAGCGCAGCCTGTTGTTTGTCGCCCTGGCCGCGGGCGCGAGCGTGCTCGCCCTCTGGGTCCAGCACGAGGCTTCTGCCCCCATGGTGCGTGCCGCCGATTTTTGGTCGCGCTTGGGGGTGGCGGGCTGGGCGGTTTGGTTTTACCTCGGCAAAGCGCTGCTGCCCTTGAACCTCATTCCCGTTTACCCGCTATGGCATTTCCATGAGGCCAGGCTGGTTTGTTACCTGCCCGCCCTCGCGGTTCTGACTGTCCTGGCGGTCAGTTGGCATTATCGAAACCGCGGGGGACGGGCTTTGCTGGCTGGGTTTGGTTATTTCGTCTTGTTGCTGCTGCCCGTCCTGGGGTTTGTCAATATCGCGATGATGCGTTACACCTTGGTGGCCGACCAATGGCAGTATTTCGCCATCATCGGCCCAATCGCCCTCGTGGCCGCCGGCATCACCTTGGCCATGCAGTATTCAGGCAAAGTCAGAATAGTCTTGCAGGCCGTTGTTTGCGCAACGCTGTTGGTGTCTCTCGACCTCCTGACTTGGCGACAATGCTTTGCCTACGCGGAGCCGGCCACGCTCTGGCAGGCCACGGTTGAGGCAAATCCCGATTCGTTTTTGGCCCACAGTTCCCTCGGAGGCATCCTTTTCAGAAAGGGAAAGGCCGCGGAAGCCAAGGCCCAGTACGAAAGAGCGCTGGAAATCGAACCCAATTTCACGGATGCCCACTACGATCTTGGCAACATCTTTTTACAAACCGGCCACCCGGCCGAAGCCATCGGCCATTACCAAAAAGTCATGGAAGTCCAGCCCGATTTCCTCCCGGCAATCAACAATCTGGCTTGGGTGCTGGCCACCTGCCCGCAGGCCTCCATTCGGGACGGCGCCGCGGCGGTCGAATACGCCCGGCGGGCCAATCAACTTTCCGGTGGCAAGAACGCAAACATTATCTCAACTCTCGCGGCAGCCTATGCCGAAGCCGGTCAATTTCCCGAGGCGCTCCGCGCCGCCCGCCAGGCTCTGAGTCTGGCCATCAACCACAAGGACACGGCCGCCGTTGACGAACTTCGCCGCCAACTCGGTTTCTATCAGAAAGGTCTTCCTTACCGCGATCCGCTTCAACCTGGCGCCGCCGCCGGCGCCCCTCTTAGAGCGGATTAAAAATGATGTCGCCAAAACAAAGCTCCTCCCTCTCCTCCTCAGGAGGAGAGGGCCGGCCTGCCCGCCGTAGCCTTATAGGCGAAGGAGGGGGAGAGGAGGCCGTTCGGTCGGCTTCCGTGCGGCTACAGTTTTCATGAAATGCAACTTCGGCGCGCGGCGCCGCCGCGGCAACGCCCGGGATGATTGCCGCTATTGGGGCACCAGCAAAACTCGATAAAAACTCTGCCCGCCAGTGATGGCGTTGGTCAAGCTCACGGTGACATTGGTTGCCACAACCGGGCTTCCCCAGTTAGTCCAGTTGGCGGCGGCCAAATCGGCGTTGGTCTGCACCTGATAGGTCTCCCCCGCCACTGCCGACCAACTGCAGATGAAGTTCTTGTTCGACTGAATGGCGGTCTGAAAAACCGGAGGGACCGGCGCAAGAATGGTCAACGTTCCGTTATTAGTTGAAACCTGATAGTCAGGCAGCCGGTTGTTGGGGTCCACCAAGTTTGCCGTGATGGGATAAGTTCCCGACGGGCTGGCGGAGTTGGCCACGCAACTATAGGCCGCGGTGATATTGTCCCCATTCTGCAGGCCCGTGATGACGCCGGTGAATACCGGGTTGGTCAGCCCGTACTGTCGCGTGGCATCGTTGGCCACGACGCTCAGCGGCGCCTGCAACACCACCAAGCTGACCGAGTTGGTCACGCTGTAATAATCCACAGTGTCATTGGGAGTAAAGGCCGCCGACAACGTCTGGCTGCCCGCATCCAAAACAGCCCCGGCCGGCGGCTGGTAAGCAAAGGCGCCTGGAACGTTGGCCGAGGCATCCAACTGGCCGGCGCCCAGCGCGTTGCCATAAGTGATGGCCTGCGGTTTTGCCCAGGTGATTGCCGGGGTGCCTATAAAACGGAACCCATTGGTGAAAACGGCGGTTTGGCCATCGGCATTGGTGATCGTCACATTAACTGCGCCGATGCCCGAAGCCGGGGTGACGGCGGCAATATTGGTGGCGCTGTTGAAGTTGACCGAGGCCGCCGGAGTCGAGCCAAAGGCGACCGTGGCATGGCTCTGGAATCCTGCACCCGAAATCGTCACGACGGTGCCGCCAGCGACAGGCCCGCTGGCCGGCGCGACGCTGCCAATGGTCGGAGGAGCAGCGGTCACGCTGATGTCATCCAACCCTAAATCACTGGGATCATCATCCGCTATGATTTCCAAGAGGGTATTGGTGGAACTGGCGGCGAGAACGAATTGGAGATTGGTCCAACCGATGGCCGGAAGATTGGTCTCTTCACACACCACGTTCCCGCCCCAAGAGAGCGTAAGCCCATTTGGCGTCAGACCGTCCGGACTGTCCAACCACAGGGAAACCAAATACGACTGCCCTGCAACCGTGGGAATGGTCTGGGACAAATAGATGGGCGATCCCGCAGTGCCGACGACCACGCCGTAGTTGCCCGACTTGACTGCGTAGGCGTAGGCGCTGACGAAAGTAAGGTTCGTGTCCCCAATCATGGTCCAATCAGTAAAATCGCCGGTTTCAAACCCGCCGTTCTGGACCAATTGGCCGGCCAATAAAACGGCCGGCAGGCTCTCCTCCGCGCCAAAGGTGATGTTACTGAACAAAATGCCGCCAGAATAAGCTCCGGAGGGCAGGTTGGTGGCGGCCGAATTCAGGCCGCAACTGACCGCCGCACTGCCGTAAGGTGCCAAAGTGCCGCTGCCGGGAGAGATACTCAGCCAAGGCGGGGTGCTCACCAAAGACCAACTCACCGAAGCCTGACTGGCATTGGTCAGCCAGCAAATCTCCGCCGAGGCATTAAACGGGCCGCTGGGTGGACCGCCGAATTTCAAGCCCGCCACCGGAGAGGCGGTCAGGGGGTCGAGGATATTGAGGGTGAATGTCCGGTCATGCAGGAGGCCGTTGCTCAGATTGGTCACCGTCACATGCGCCGCATACTCTCCACTGGGCAGGCCGGAGGCGGCGGAATTCAGCCCCACCACCACCGTGGCAGTGCCGCCGGGATTCAAAGTGCCGTTGCTGGAGGATACGGAAAGCCAGAGGGAATCCTGGCCCAGAAACCAGTTCAACGGAGATGAACCTTCGTTAGTCAATACAAAACTCTCCATGGTCACATTGAACGGGCCGCCCGCCGGACCGCTTGAAACAAAGCCCGGCACCGGCAGCATCACAAGGGTATCAGGCGGCGCGAGGGCATTGATCAAGTTGCTCCCATTGGGGGTGCCCCAACCCGTGCAAAGGTCATAGCCGGCCACGGCAAAGTAGTTGGTGGGATTGTAGGAGCTGGTGTTATTGCCGGCGGTGATGTCGTGAAAATTGGTCGCATAGCTCGCAGTATCCGTGCCAATCGCATAGATGGCAGGGTTCAGGAAGCCGGCGGAAGCATTTCCGAATTGGGCCGCCTGCTGATTGACCAACGCGGTGAACCCGGCCCACAACGGCGCCGCGCAACTGGTGCCCCACAGGGCACTGGTTGTGCCGTCGCCGTAACAGACCAATACATTGGTGGCGCACATGGCCACATCCGGCATATTTCGGCCGGTGGTCGAACCCTGGTTGGATGACATGTCAACGCCCGCCTGCCAGACGGGAATTGCGTAGTTGGTGCTGAAGCCGCCGCTCCCGCGGTGCAAGGTGGTTTCTGACTGCCACGGGCCTCCGCCTCCCGCGCCGCTGGTTGACAGTTGTGTGCCACCCACAATCACGACATAGGGATCGGCCACCAGACCATCGGCCTGTCCGGGGGCATAGGCGCCTGTGTCGCCGGAAGCTTCGAAAAACGTCTGCCCCTGCGCAGCATACTGTTGGAAAATCTGATCTGTTGTGGCATCCGTGCCAACCACCCACGAACAACTAATCTGAGCCGCCAGATCATCCGTCGCAATTTGATTAAAAACATCATCAACCGGTCCGCCAAACATCTCCTCGTAAACCATGATCCGGGAAAGCCCCGGTGCCATGGAAACCAGCATTTCGATGTCCAGCGCCACCTCGTTATTATGCGAGCCAGCCGAGCCGCTGTAACCATCCACCAGCACATTAGTCAAAGGAACTGCGCGCAAATGGGGAGTGGGGTTGGTCTCGTATTTGGTAATATCGGACGGGTAATAGCCGTCAAACTCCACCAAGGCCGCCGTCTGCCCCGTGCCATCCAACGACACGCCGGGCGCGTAGGCCGCCCGAAAATCGTTCCCCAGATAAGACCCGCCCGGTCCCGATCCTGCCTGTGGCTCCGGTGTCCCTCCCGGCGCCTCGGGGGCCTGCTGAAGCCCGGGACGCGGCAGATGGTAATTATCCAGGCCTTTGATCGCCAGGATCGCAACGGCTGTGTCAACCGACGGATCGGCATCCGGGGCGTAAAAAGTGCGGCTCTCGCTTGGATGCGCATAAATCCGCAGATTCACATGCAGCGCCTGTCGAATATCCGCCACGGAGGCGCTGACATCGAGCAGGGTCCGATTGGGATGGGTGCGGATGACCTTGAAATGATTGGCGGCGGCAAAATCAACCAGAGCCTGGTAATCCTCTTTTGTGGGACCGAATCGCGCGGCAAACTCTGCCGGAGTCAAATAGCGGTGGAAATTGGGGCTTTTTGGATCGTAAATCTGTTGCTCAAGCCCGGCCAAGGCTGCCTGATTGCGCAAGGGCAGGCTGATGACCAGGTGCAGGCGCGTCGAATCTGGAAGGGGACGGATCGGTTGCAAGCGGGCTGCGACAGCCGACATCTGTCCAGGCACCACCTTCCTCTCGGCAGCCTGAACCGGCAGAGCCAGCCAGAGGGACAGTCCGATTTGAAGTCCGGCAACCGCGCGACGCATAAGCAACTTCTCCATGATATTTCGTCCGGGTGATTCCTTTCTTGATTGTTTGGCGCCACCAAATGGAGACATTCTTCCCTGCCTGTTCCAAAGCGACAACGTCAAGTATGAAATGAGTGGAAACCTGAATTTCTTAAAAAGGGAATCTCTTTAATTTCGATTTCTTGGAAAACGCGCTGTCTGAACATCGCCGGCAGTGAGGAGCAAAAAAAAAGGCAGAACTAAATGTTCTGCCTCTCACCGAAAAATGTGAAACCTTTCGATCCCGCCGTTAGGCGCGCTTGCCGAACTTGGAGCGGATGCCCGCCAAGCCAAGCAGCACCGCGCCGAGCGTAGCCATGGTGAAGCCGCCATCCGGCACCCTCAGCGTGCTGTCAATGCTCAACGTGAGGCGACCACTACCCGGCATGATCTCGATCACTTCAGTGTAGTAATGCAGGCCCGTCACCGCTCCGCTCACGATGCTGTCGCCAACATTGTCGCCGAGATCCTGCCCAAACAGGGTAAGACCGGTCAAGGCAAGAGGGGCGCTGTGGTCAGCGACACCATATATAGCCGAACTCTGATAGGCATAAATATTGAGTGTCGGGCGCGAGGCATTGTCCGTAGTCTCAAGGGTCCAACCTCCAGAAACCAAGGGACCGCCGTCGGTGGCGTCAACGCTGAGAAGAACCCACAGAGGCTTTGTTTGAGCCGAGGACGAACTGTTGTCAATGCCCAGATCAATCTCCGACGGAGCAGCCGAGGCATTGCCGCTTTCGGCCACAGCAGTCCAAGTTCCAAGAGTTGCCGTCAAGGTGGCTCCTTGGTTGGGGGAACTGGTATTGGCCCACGAGGTGCCAGAGACCATTTCCAAGTAGGCATTGGCCTGCGCCAGCGAGGCGCTCGCCAAGATGGCCGCCGCCACCGTCATTGTTGCTAAAATACTCTTTTTCATAATTTTATCCTGATTTCTATTTGGTTTCACATTGTTCACTTAACTTTCCGCTTCTGCGGTCTCTACCATCTATAGCCAATCCCGTGCCAACATTGCGACCGCCTTGCCGTAATAATCCTAACGATTTGCAATTCAACATGTTACAAACTGAAACCGGCACAAGATAACAGGGGGGCTTAAACCCCATTCTGTAATGATTTCCGACGCTTTTCACCCCAAAAGAGGAGCATTCTGTTTGTAATATATTATGAATAAACCACTTGTGTAAAAATCGTCGAAATGTAATGAGTACCGACAAAAACCAGCATTTGTCGGGGAAAATGCCATTCCCGACACTTTGACCGCCAGAATCTCGAAATGTGGCAAGTGATGTCATTAAGTCGTTGTAATTAAACCAGTTGCGGATGCACCGTCTCTTGCTTAAAGCCTCTCAAAACACACTGAGTTTCTCCGGCACCACGATGGTGTCATAGGGCTTGAGTGTGAACGGTTCGCCCGGCACTCCTTTAATTATATTGCGCAGATTCAGTATTTTATACGTGTTGTGTCCACTGGCATCCGTCCGTATCACTTTGACCTCGGTCAAGTCCGACTTCGCAGAATCAATGCCAGCCTCAATGACCGCCTGGAACACGGTCAAGGGCCGGTCTGAAATGATCTTCCCGGGCCGGAAGACCGATCCGGTGACATAGACGATAAAGGCGGAGCTTTGGACGGTCACGGTGACTTGCTTGACTTTAAGCTGGTCGCCCACAGCCGCCAGGACCGCCTGCGCCGCTCCATCCGGGGTCAGGCCGGAGATCTTGACATCTCCCGCGTTGGCAATGGTGATTTTTCCGTCGGCCCGGATGGTTTGCGTCGTGTCCATTTCCGTCGCGCCCGGGAACCGGATCTGCAAGACATCTCCTTCGTGCAGCGACAAGGAGGTTGTATTGGTATCGTTGGGCGAAGAGGTGATCTGCGGCAGATCCGGGGTCCCACAGCCGGAGGCGATGAGGCAGAGGACCAGCCCCAGGGCGGCGGCGGCGGCCCAACTGGCCGCACCCAAGGGGCAGGCCACGGTGCGGAGGCCGTTCTTCGATGGAATTTTCTCAATTAAGTATTTTAACATTTTTTCTCCTGACGGCGCCGCGGAGGCGCTCATTGATTGTTTGATTGGTTTAAACGATGAACAGTCTGCGGTCAAGACAACTTTGGCGCGAGCCGGCCGCTGACCGCCGGCCGTTGCCGGACGGCCCTGCCTTTGCCATCCTCCATTCTCGCATCCCTGCTGCCACGGCACGCTCTCGCAACTCTGCGAAAAACCGGCGTGGCGAACTGGTTCTTACGGAATTGGGCCCGGGATCGCGCCGGCAAATTTGTCCAGAAAATGGCCGGTGGTGTACCGGGAGCGTCCGCCCAACCGTTGATAAGTGAACCGCCGCGGAGTTTTGAAAAATAATATTGGGAAAATTACAGGTCGGAGCATCGGGGGCCGGCCTGTGCCCGCCATTGGAAGAAGCCAACGCAACCCCTTGCCGGACAGCAGGTTAAAAAATCTGCAAAAACACGGCGTCAATCCGTAAGTTTGCCATATCGCCCGCTGCCGACAATCCGGAGCGCCCAGCCAGCCTGGTTGGCAGACCGGCTGCTAAGCAGGGTGGTGATGCGTGCGGCAATTTCAAGATGCAGATTGACAGGAATGCCCGGCCATCGGGAGATTCTCATCTTTGTCATGGGCTTGGGCTTGGCTTTCTGTCCGTTGCTCCGGGCGGATCAAAGTGTCACTCTGGCCTGGAATCCCAGCCCCGAGTCCAGCGTCGTCGGTTACATCATTCTTTACGGCAGCGACGGCGCCAATTACACCAACCAGGTGGACGCGGGAACCAACACCACTTGGAGCGTGACCGGATTGCAGGAAGACACCACGAATTATTTTGAGGTGGCGGCTTATGATGTCAATCATAACCAAAGCCCGCCCTCCAACCCGGTCGAGTATGTCGTGCCGGTTGCGTCCCAGATGGTAACCGTCTCGGCCAATCCGGCCAACGCGGGCGGCGTCACTGGCGGCGGCTCCTTTGTCACCGGCAGTTCCGCCACGGTGACGGCGACCGCCAACACCGGCTACACTTTCACCAACTGGACGGAAAATGGAACGGTGCAGAGCACCGCGCCCAGCTACACCTTCACCCTGGCCGCCAACCGCAATCTGATGGCCAACTTTACCGCCAATCCGACCACCAACACCGTGGCCGCCCAGGCCAATCCGGCCAACGCGGGCGGCGTCACTGGCGGCGGTTCCTTTGTCACCGGCAGTTCTGTCACAGTGACGGCGACCGCCAACACCGGCTTCACTTTCACCAACTGGACGGAAAATGGAACGGTGCAGAGCACCGCGCCCAGCTACACCTTCACCCTGGCCGCCAACCGCCATTTGGTGGCCAACTTTACCGCCAATCCGACCACCAACACCGTGGCCGCCCAGGCCAATCCGGCCAACGCGGGCGGCGTCACTGGCGGCGGCTCCTTTGTCACCGGCAGTTCCGTCACGGTGACCGCGACCGCCAACACCGGCTACACTTTCACCAACTGGACGGAAAATGGAACAGTGCAAAGCACCGCGCCCAGCTACACCTTCACCCTGGCCGCCAACCGCCATTTGGTGGCCAACTTTACCGCCAATCCGATTGTTTACACGGTCACCCCCAGCGCCGGAACAAACGGGTCCATCAGTCCCAACGGGCCGCAAACCGTCGTCAAGGGCAGCAGCGTTGCCTTCACCGCCACCCCCGCCAGCAATTACCTGGTTCAACAATGGCTCGTCAACGGCAAGGTGGCGCAAACAGGCGGCGCGACTTATACACTGCACAGCGTCACCAACACCAATGCCGTGGCGGTGACGTTCGTCATCAATCCCAACAGCCAGTTGTCGGTCCTTGTCACCGGCAACGGGACCACGACGACGAATCTCAACGGCCAGATCTTGGCTGTGGGCAAGGGTTACACCCTCACGGCCAGCGCGGGCAGGGGTTGGATGTTTGCCAACTGGGTCAGCAACGGCGTCGTGGTGGCGGCGACCCCAAGCTACACTTTCTTCATGTCGCGCAACTTGGTGTTGCAGGCCAATTTCGTCACCAACCCGTTCATCGCTGTGGCGGGAACCTGCCAGGGTCTGTTCTATGTTACCAACAACGTGGCCCCGCAAAGTTCAGGCGCTTTTAGCGCCATCGTCACCAGCAACGGAACCTTTACCGCCAAGCTCCAGTTGGGGTCCCTGAGCTACGCTTTCGCCGGACAATTCTCCCTCACCGGCCAGTCCTCCATTTCCATCGCGCGACCGGGATTAAGCCCCCTCACGCTGCAACTCCAACTGGGGCTGCTCGACGGCACATTGACCGGGCAAGTGAGCGACGGCCACTGGACCGCCGAACTAATGGCCGATCCCGCAAACTATTCGGCAGCCAGGCCCGCTCCCCAGGCTGGCAAATATACCCTGGTCATACCGGGCATTGACAATTCCTTCACGCAACCGGGCGGCGACGGCTTCGGCTCGGCCACGGTGGACATCGCCGGCAATGTCAGCTTCAGCGGAGTCCTGGCCGACGGAACGTCCTTCACCTCAGCCGCAAGGGTGACCAGCCAGGGCCAGTGGCCGTTCTACGCTCCACTCTATGCTGGCAAAGGCTCCATCATCGGCTGGCTTTCCTTCGGCACAAACGGTGACATTGGCGGCCAAGTGCAATGGGTCAAAGCGGCCCAGCCGGCAGGCCAGTATTATCGCGCCGGCTTTACCAACAGCACCGAGGCCGTCGGGTCGGTTTATCGGCTCCCCAAAAACCAGCCGGTGCTCGGCTTCACCTATGGCCAGGTTTTCCTGGCCGGGGGAAACCTCCCCGCTAGCTTCACCCATCAAATCGAATTTGGAAACCAGAACCAAATCGTGGATTTGACCGAAAACAAACCGGCCCTCAGTCTGACCACCTCAACGGGTCTGTTGACAGGCAGCGTCGTGGATTCGCTGACGGGCAAACTAATATCCGTCAAGCTCGTTGTCTTGCAAAACCAGCAAGTCGCCGCCGGGTTCTTCCTGGGGTCAAGCCAGAGCGGGAAAGTGATCCTGTCGTCGGCGCCATAAAATAAGAACCGCGGCGCGCGATAACCAGTCAGTTTTGCGGGCACCCAACTTCCCCGCCGCGGCGCGCGCCGCATCACCCATGGCCCGGGCGGGCCACCGGGATTTCCATCACTTCAACAACGCCAGGACGCGCCTGGCTTCGGTGTCGAGATTTGCGGGAAGCTTTAACTGCACGGCCCGCTCCAGCGCCTTTTTGGCCTCGCCGGGCTGCTTGAGCGCGTAATAGTCCATGCCCTGATACCAAAGCAGTTCGGCGTCGTTTGGTTTCTTCTGGGCGCTTTGATTCAACGATTGGAGGGATCGTGTGTAATTCTTGCGCCGGTACTCCACCACGCCCACCGCTTTGGCCAGGTCCGCATCGTCTGGAAACGCCACCGTGGCTTTTCTGGCATAGTCAGAAGCCTTGGCGTCGTTGTCGCCATCGCGCGCATAGAGGATGGACAACTGGCGGAGGGCGGGGACAAAGAGAGGATAGGCCGCCAAAACTTTCTCGTAAGACTGTTCGGCTTCCTTGCCCTGGCCTTGTTGCTCCTGCACCAGGCCCGAGGCCATCAAGGCCGGGGCGTAACTGGCGTCGGCCTGCAAGACCTGCTGGACCCGGGCTGCCGCCTGCGCCTGGGCCGGGTTGCTGTAAACCTCCGTCACATCGAGGAATTGGCTGGCGTCATTGCGCTTGTCAAAAGGCACGCCGGTTTGCAGGGCGCTTTGCATGGAGACCCGGGCCTGGGCCACGTTGCCCACGCTGAAGTAAGCCCAGGCCAGATCGTGCAGCAGGTCCGGCTGCGCCGGCAGCAGGCTGGCGGCGGACTGCAGCAGGCTCAGGGCGTAAGCATAGTCATGGGCCTGAAAGACCATCCGGCCCAGGGTCTCGGAGATGTAGGGATCATCCGGGGCAAGGGTGTGGGCGCTTTTGGCCAGGTCCAAACCCTTCCGGGCCTGGTTCAGTTTGGTGGAATCCAGCACCGCCAGCCGTATCATGGCCCGCGCATTTTCGGGGTTTTGTTTAATCACTTTCTCATAGGTCGCGCCGGCCTTTTCAAATTCGCCGGCCTGCTCCTCAATCGCCGCCAGGCGGACCAAGGCGACGGGGTCGGTGGCATCGGTCTCGATTTGTTTTTCCAGGCCGGCCCGGTCGGCGGCGGTGGCTCTTTGTGGGTCGAGGTCGAGGATTTTGAGGTGACGGAGCACTTCGTTGGTCTGCTCAAAATCTGGTTTGGAAAGGGCCAATTTCAAATTATACCGGGCGTTTGTTTCCTCCCCCAGCATGTAATGGGCCATGCCTACATGGTAGTGAACGTCCGGGTCGTTGGGTTGCTTCTCCATGCCTTCCTGCAACAGGGTCAGAGCGCGCGCATAGTCGTGCCTTTTGTAAAGAATCCACCCGAAGGTGTCCGCCACGAACGGGTCATAGGGATACAGCTCGCGGGCTTTCTCGGCCAGTTTGTAGGCCCGGTCGAGGTCATTGAAATGCTCGGAATAGAGATCAGCCAGATTGTTCAGGGCGCCGCCAAAGTGCGAGTCCAAGTCGAGAATCTTTTCGTAGCTCTGGCGCGCCGGGGCATATTCTCCCAACTCATGGTGGATCATGCCGATTTCCATCCAGGCGGCGACGCTGTTGGTCAGACTGACCAGGGCGTTGAGTTTGTCCAGCGCTTGCTTCTGTTGTTTCTCATCCACGTAAAGCCGCGCCAGCATGAGATAGGGCAGCGGCAGTTTGGGATCCAGTTCAATGACCTTTTCCAAGTCGGCCTGGGCTTGCGCATTCTCCTTTTGCTTGACGTGGATTTCAGCCAGGAGAAGCCACGGCAGGGGAGCTTTGGGGGTTTTATCCAGTTGCTTTTTCACGCGTTCCAGGGCCGCCGGGTAGCGGGATTCGAAGAGGTCCAGTCTGACCAGTCCCTCCAGCGCGGGCAGGAAATCGGGATTGAGGGCAAGCGCTTTCTCGAAGGCGGCGCGCGCCTCCGCCAGTTTGTTGCCGGCCAGGCCGGCTTGTCCTTCGAGATAAGGAATTTGCGCCTCTTTCGGAAGCGATTCTTCCAGGCGGCGATAGACGGCGATGGCCTGGTCGGCGGAGTCTTGGCGGAGGTAGGCCTCGGCGAGGTTGAGATTGGCCGTAAGGACAATAGGCAGGGGCACACGCGGCTGCTTGAGCAGTTGATTGAGAATGGCGATGGCGGCAGCCGGGTTGCCCTGCTGTAAATCCAGGGAAGCGAGGCCGAGCTTGGCCGGAATGAAATTGGTTTCCAACTCCAGGCAGCGGTTGAGGGCGGAGATGGCTTTGGGCCTTTCGCCCGTGAGCAAATAAGCCTGGGCCAGCTCGTATTGGTCCTGCGGGCGCGTGCTTCTGGGGTTCAGGGCAATGAGGCGTGTGAAGTCCGCCACCGCCTGTTTTCCATCTCTCTTTTCCAGACTCACCTCGCCCTTCATCGCCAGGGCCTCGTAATTGCCCGGTTCATGATCCAGGACTTTGGAAATGAATGATCTGCATTCCTCGTAATTATGCTCCACATAGGAAAACTTCATCATAAAAAGCAAGGGTGGCAGGTAATCGGGCGTCTGCCGGATCAGCGCCAACATGGCGTCCCTGGCCTGGTTGGTCTCTCCGATCTCGGCCAGGAACTCCGCGTACAGGATAGGCGCTGGAGAGCGGGGCGGCGCCAGGGCAGCCGCCGTCTTGTAGGCTTCGTCCGCCCCTTTGCGGTTGTTGTGGAAAGCAGACAATCTGGCCAGGGCGACATAAACCAGGCTGGACTTGGGATCCAGGGCCTTGGCTTTGTTCAATTCGCTCTCGGCGGCGACCATGTTGGTTTCATGCATGTCTATCATGCTGAAGGCCAGATGATAGCTGGCGCGGTCATGGTCCTGCTTCTGCAGTTGTTCGATATAGTGGCGCGTTTGCGCGGCCTCGTCGGGACCGTGAATCACATCGCACAGGGCCAGAAGGGCCTTCTCATCGCCCGGCTGGAGTTTGAGGGCCCGCTGCGCCGCCTCTTTTGCCTCCGCCGCATGGCCCGCCATCACCCAGATGCTGGCCAACTCAATCTGCGTCTGGGCATTGTCTGGTTCGGTTTTGGCTGCTTCCAGCAAATACCCCAACGCCTCCGACGACCGGCCTTCCTTGACATAGACCAGGCCCATTTGCCTCAAGGCAACCGGATTGGGTGGATAAACCATCCGGCAGGCGTTGCTGTAGGCCACTGCCGCCTTGCCATATTCCCCCGCCTCAAATAAACGGTCGCCGCGGTCAATGGCGCGTTTGGTCCGGGCCGCCTTGGTACATCCTCCGCCCGCGGCGGCCGCCAGGACCAACGCCAGGAGAACCGGCAGGCATCGTATTCGCATTATGGTCACCATATCAGTTTTTGGGTTAAGTATTGACTCAGATTTTGACAGTGTTTTGCGTTTTGGATTCAGATTTTCGTAGCCAGACCAGAAGCAAAAAGAAGGGCAGGAGGGAGAGCGCGAAAAAGACCGGCCCGCCCTGGTGGTGAATCCAGGAGTCAATCATGTTGTGGTTGACATGGACGCAAAGTTCACCGATGACAAAGATGCGGAAGCCGTTCCTGGCGATGGCCAAAGGGATGACAAACACCGCCAAAAAGGCCCGCCGCCAGGGCGAGTGCAAGAAGAGGTTCCCCGCCAGCAGGCTGGTAATCAGCAAAACCTGGCTGGAATGGATGCCGCTGCACTCCGGCCCCACCCTCAGACTGAAATTAGTCGGCAGATTGAGTATCAGCCCGTCTTGGACACAGCCTGTGCCAGCCAGACTAAACAAGCCGTGGGCGGCGGCGGTCGAAGTGTGTTGGAAGAAACTCTCAATCCCATTATTTACAACCTCCGGATAAGGAACCATGAAAAGGAGCATCGCCAGCGGGAAGGCCATCGCCGTGATCGTCGCGGCGCCCAAACAGGCCAAACCCGCGGCCAGCAGCAGCAGCAAAAACGCCAGCATCATCACAGCCAGATAATCCGCCTCACCCGGATACCATCCCCTTTGGCGGGCCAGCCAATATAGCGCGAGGATCGCGCCTCCTGCCGCTGCCGCCGCCGCCGCCGCTCCCCGGCTCGGGCCGGCATTCACACCCAACCCGGCCCGCCTGAGCCAGATGAGATACCCGGTTATCAGCGGCATCAGCGGCATGTAGGAGTAAAAATCGCTGTCCATGGCGAACCAGGCCCAATCGTAGAGCGGGACGATGAAACAAAGCGCCAGAACCCCCGTCAGCGCCGCCAATACCGCCAGCCTTTTCCGCCCGCCGGGCTGCTTTCCCCGCGGCGCCCCGGGCGCGGGCGACGTCTTTTGAGAGTCACCCGCCGCAACAAGTTCGTCTGCATTCTCCATGACCTGGCTCCTTTTCAATCGAGTTTTTTGTGCTCAGCTCCTGCGCGTGTCCCCATCGAAATCAATTCCGCTAATATCGCCAGCCAATTTCAATTCCAACCTGGGTGCTCGTCAGGGCGAAAGCGGCCAAGCCGGAAGTCGTCTCGCTATAGTAGTAAAAAATGGAAACCGTGCCCCGTTGCCGAAAAGTGCTGCCCAAACTCACCCGGGCGTAACGGGTATTATCCGTGCGATTTTGCTGAACGTGCGCCTGCACGGCCGGCGAGCCTATCTGGTTGGGGAAGAGCAGTTCAGTTGTCGTGGCAAAGCCGACAAACGGCGTGGTCCCGTAGCCGCCGGTCACCTGCAAGTTGAAGTGTCGCAGGAACTCCTGGCGCAAGGTGGCGCTGACCGTGGTGCTGACCAGAACTTCGTCACCATAAAAGGAAGGAGTCACCGTGCGTCGCGCGCTGAGCGAGGCCGCCGTGTCGTCCCAGGGCCGGTAGGTGATGGTTCC
Organism: Verrucomicrobiota bacterium; assembly: GCA_049513975.1. Classification (GTDB taxonomy): domain Bacteria; phylum Verrucomicrobiota; class Verrucomicrobiia; order Limisphaerales; family Palsa-1400; genus JBEKOF01. The sequence goes on from JBEKVM010000001.1 coordinate 103,632, forward strand.
GTTATAAATCGGATTGATCAATTCCGCCCCCAGCAATTGCCTGACTTCCAGCCCCCCGCCCGCCGTCAGGATGACCTTGTCCCCCGCCTGCCAATTCATCGTGCCCTGCGCTTGTTCAAAGCTCATGTCCGATCCCGGCGTAATGGCATCATAACCAAGCGCTCCGTCGAGGCCGACCCCGAATCTGGGCCGGAACTGATAGTTCAAGCCGGGGTTCACCGACCATTCCCGAATATCCTCGCTGCTGCTTCCAATGGTAGCAAACCGGAAGTTTTGATTCACGCCCACTTCGGCGGACAGTTGGCTGCCCAATTGCCGGCTGACCTGGAGCATGGTCATATAATTCTGCTGTGCGGTCAGCGATTCGGTTTCCACAATCGGGCCAAAACTGGAGGCGTAGGTCTGCGATAAACCAAAGCCCCAATCTTGATAAGTCGTCTTGCCGGACAAAGCCACCAACTCATCCGTGAAATCCGGGAAATGATTGTTGGAATACAGACGCACCGTTGGCGTGTAGTTCAGCGACCAATGGTCGCCCATATTGACCATCAGACCCGGCGAGATCTCCTGAATGACCGTCTTGTAATGATTGGTGGGGCCGGACGGAATGCCGTCGCCGTAAATAAAGCGATAGAGCAAATGGGGGTGGAAGTCCAACGGTCCCCATTGAAACAAGCCGGGGGCTTGAACTACGGCGCCGGCCAGCGGCGGTATGCCGCCGCTGACATTGGTGTTGAGGGAGTACGAGGACGCCGGTCTTTCGTAAATTTGGGAAGGCGGGGTCAGCACTCCTTGCGCCAACAACCCGCTGACGCCCCCCAGGAAACTGAGGAGCACCAAGCCGGGCCGCAGCGCCCCGCTGCCCGGCCGGCAAGGGCCTGGGCCGGGCCTGCGGCTCTGTTTCATTGTATTTGCTGTGTGCAAAAACGGCCGGGTTTCAGTTTCTCAATCTCGGCGCAGCATAACCCCCCCACCGGAGATGTAAAGCCCGGTTTAACCGCTCTTCTTCTTCACCCGTTCCACCCATTCCTGGTTGTCCAGGTACCATTGGATCGTTTCCCGGATGCCGCTCTCGAAGGTGTGCGCCGGCTTCCAGCCCAGTTCCTTTTCCATCTTGCCCGCGTCAATGGCGTAACGGCGGTCATGGCCGGGACGGTCCTTGACAAATTTAATCAGACGGCGGGATTGGCCGCCCAGGCGCGGGGCCATCGCGTCCATCAGATCGCAAATCAATTCCACTATGCGAATGTTGCACCATTCATTGTGCCCGCCAATGTTGTAGGTCTCCCCGTCCCGCCCGCGCCGGAGCACCTGCCAGAGCGCCTCGGCATGATCCCGCACATAAAGCCAGTCCCTCACGTTCAGCCCGTCCCCATAAACCGGAATCGGTTGGCGCTGCCAGATCGCCTGGATGATGACCGGAATCAGTTTCTCCGGAAACTGGCAGGGGCCGTAATTGTTGGAGCAGTTGGTCGTGACCACCGGCAGGCCGTAGGTGTGGTGATAGGCCCTCACCAAAAGGTCGCTCGCCGCCTTGCTCGCCGAGTAGGGCGAGTTGGGCGCGTAGGGCGTGCTCTCGGTAAAAGAGCCGCTGGCCCCAAGGCTGCCATACACTTCATCGGTGGAAACATGGTGGAAACGGCATTCGGATTGCGGATTGCGAATTGCCGTTTGCGGGTTGAGCCAGAACCCGCGGCACGCTTCCAACAGGTTGAAGGTGCCGACGACGTTGGTCTGAATAAAATCGCCGGGGCCGGTAATGGAGCGGTCCACGTGGGATTCGGCCGCCAGATGCAAAACATGGGTGATCCGGTGCTTCTCCACCACCCCCACCACCGCGGTTTTGTCCCGCAGGTCGGTTTTCTCAAAAGCGTACTTGGGATGTTGCGCCACGCCCTCCAGATTCTCCTGATGGCCCGCGTAGGTCAGGCAATCCAAATTGACCAGACGCCGCACTTCCGGCTGGTCAATGATGTGATGGATCAGGTTCGATCCAATGAATCCGGCGCCGCCTGTCACTAACAAGTTCAATGTAAAGTATAAATTCAGGCGCCCGCCGGCGCCCACTTTTCCAGCGCGTCCCGCAGCGCTTCTTCCAACGGACGAAGCTGGACGCCCGCGGCCAGCACTTTGGAAACGTCCAGCACGCAGTTGGAGCGCGGGGTTTTGGCCGCCTGCTGGTAAAACTCCTCGTCGCCGGCCCAGAACTCAAACGGCCGGCCCGGTTTGAGAATGCGCCCGATCATGGCCACCACCTGGCGGGTGGAAACAAAACCGGGATTGGTCAGGTTGTAAGTCCCGAACGGGGCGCGCTTCTGCCACAAATCCAGGCAGGCCGCCACAAAATCCCCGCGATGCGAGAGCGAATTAACGTTGTCATATACCTTGGCGTAATTCTGCACCTTGCTCAGGTAATTGCGCGGATGGTCCCGCTCGTCAAAGGGGATGCGCAGCCGCCAGATATAGTGTGGACCCGCTGGCCCGAGCGCCTCCTCCGCCAGCGCCTTGGTCCCGCTGTAAAAGCTGCACGGCGGCCGGCGAAACGTGAAGTTCGGCTCGTCCTCTTCCGTAAAGCCGCCAATGGCCCCGGGATCCCGTTTCAGCAACGCCTGCCATTCCGGCCGGGTCAGGTCCTTTTCCACCCGGCCCCCAATTTTGGCCCCGGCATAAATGCAGCCCGAGGAAACATGGCCGAAGGGCACGCCCTGCGCGGCGCAGGCGTGGGCCACCATCGCGGGAAAGAGCGTGTTCCCCTGCAAGGTGTCCGCCCGGTTGGTTTCGCAGGCATCCACATTTGGTTTGCCCGTGTAACCGGCGGCGTTGATTAAAAACTCCGGCTGGATCCGGCGCAACAACCCCGTCAACACCTCAAACCGGGTGTAGTCGGTCCGGCCGCGTGCCGGGGCCTCAAAAGCAATGGCCCGCGCGGCCAGTTCCCGCGCAAAAACCCCGCCGATATAACCGGTCGCGCCTAATAACACAATCCTGCTCAAGGCTCTCCTTCCCCGAGCACCCGGTAAAGATACTCCCGATACTCGCACTGGGGCGTTTGCGCCGCCAGCGCTTCAAACTGATCCCGGTTGATGAATCCGCGCCGGAACGCCGCCTCCTCCGGACACCCGATTTTGATGCCCTGTCTCTTCTCGATGGTCTGCACGTAGGCGGAAGCTTCGTGCAGGCTGCTGCTGGTGCCGGCATCCAGCCAGGCAAAACCACGGCTCAACTGCCGCACCCGCAACTGCCCGCGCCGCAAATACGCCACGTTGACCTCGGTGATCTCCAGTTCTCCCCGCGCCGACGGACGCAGTTGCCGCGTAATCTCCAGCACCGTGTTGTCGTAAAGATAAAGTCCGGGCACGGCATAGTTGCTCCGGGGCGACCGGGGTTTTTCCTCGATGGAAATGGCCCGGCCATCCCGGTCAAACTCCACCACCCCATACCGTTCCGGATCGGTCACGCGATATCCGAAAATGCAGGCCCCGCCCTCAAACTGCTCGAAGGCGGCCCTGAAACTGTCGGCTCCGTAAAAAATGTTGTCGCCCAAAATGAGCGTGACCGGATCGGCGCCGATGAACGAGGCGGCGATCAAAAAGGCCTGGGCAATGCCGGCCGGTCTGGGCTGCTCCCGATAATCCATGCTCAACCCCCATTTCCGCCCGTCGCCCAGGAGTTGCTGGAAACGCGGCAGGTCCTGGGGCGTGGAGATGAGGCAAATCTCGCGCACCCCGTTTTCAATCAAAGTGGTCAGCGGATAATAGACCATCGGTTTGTCGAAAACCGGCTGCAACTGTTTGCTCGCCACCAGGGTGAGCGGGAACAGGCGCGAACCCGCCCCCCCCGCCAGTATAATTCCTTTCATGAAATTTGGGGTCACATCTAAACATTCTACATTTTAAGTTCTTTTCGGCAGCGATGGAGCGCGGCCGACAGCGCCGAATCCTTTTCCGCACGCCGTTCCAAACGCTTCACCGCCGCGCTGACACTCATGTAGTCCATCCCGCCCGCCGCATCCCCAAGCTCTTTCAGCTTGATGCCGAAGCCCTTCCTCCCTAAATACAGGGCCAGATCTCTCCCCCAGTCCCCATAACGATCCCGAAATCTATCCCACTGCTCCCCTTTTACCTTCTCGACCACCGCGATGATTTCCGAAATCTTCGGCGTTCCCCGCAGTTCCCGCCATCTGGACTGCTCCCGCCTGTCGCCTTCGAGCGCTGCTCCGACTTGCCTCACAAAATCCACGGCGCCCAGCACCGTTTGCGCTGTCAGCTTCTCCCATGGACTTTCTGCCAACCCCTGCCGGATTGCTGATTCGACATACTCCCGATACGCCTCCCGCGCGCCTGGTCCATTGCGCCCGCCGCCTAATTCCAGAATCCGGTCCCGTCTCAGCCAGGCCGGCGCCTTCGCCAGACCCAAGTAGGCCCGATAGGAACTCCAGGGGTAACGCCGCAATTCCGCCGTGCGCGCCTTTACCCGCACCTCCTCCGGTTGGCCGCCAACTCCCGCGCGATCCCGCCGCCGCGCTGTCTTGTCCAGCCCCTGCCGCCCGATGCGCACCGGATTAAGATGAACATACCGGCTCAGTTCCAGCCCCCACGCCAGCGGATCGGCGATGATCGCCTTGTAACGGCCTTGGAAAAGATGGCCGCTCCGCCCGTGGCGCCGGTTGAACCACACACTATAGCTCACATTCAACCACTGCATGCCTCGCCCTAAATTCGGTTCCGGCGTCTCCACCAGCAGATGGAAATGGTTCTCCATCAGGACGTAGGCATGGAGCTTCCATCCAAAAACCTCCACCGCCTCGCCCAGCAATTGGCGAAAATGCCGCCGGTCGCGGTCGTCGCGGTAAATCGGGCGCCGCTCGTTGCCGCGGGCGGTCACATGATACCAAGCTCCCGGCCGTTCGAGGCGGATGGGTCTGGCCATGCAAGCCTTTTACTACTTCCAGCCCAACCCAGGCAACACAAATGTAGAATGTTTAGATGTGACCCCAATGGCTCATGCTGGTCCGTCTTCACGAGCCGGTCGCGCAACGCCTGCGGCGTGCCTGCACGGCGGCGGCGAGTTGCGCCAGGATGGGGATGGTTTCCTCCCAGCCAAGGCAGGCGTCGGTGATGCTGCGGCCATAAACCAGCGGCACGGCATGGTAATCCTGCGCCCCGGCGACAAGGTGGCTTTCCATCATCACGGCACAGATCGCGCGTTCGCCGGCGGCGATCTGCGCGGCGAGGTCGGCGGCAACGCGGGACTGACGCGCCGGGTCCTTGCCGCTGTTGGCGTGGCTGCAGTCAACCATCAGATACGGCGGGAGCTGGTTTTTCGCGAGCAGCACGACCGCCGCCCGGATGCCGGCGGAGGCGCAGTTGGGGCCGTTATCGCCCCCGCGAAGGACCAGGTGGGTGTGTTCGTTGCCCGTCGTGCCCAGGATGGCCGCAGCGCCTTCGCGGGTGAGCGAGGGAAACCAGTGGGGGTGACGCGCCGAGCGGATCGCATCAATGGCAACCTGGATGTTGCCATCGGTCCGGTTTTTGAAACCAACCGGCATCGAAAGGCCGGAGGCCAGCTCGCGATGAATCTGGCTTTCGACCGTGCGCGCGCCAATGGCGCCCCACGAAACCAGGTCGGCGTAGTATTGACCGAGCGTCGTGTCGAGAAACTCGGTCGCGACGGGCAGCCCGCAGGCGGATACGCCGGCGAGCAGGCCGCGCGCCAGGCGCAGGCCCTTGTTGATCTCGAAGGTTTCGTCGCGGTCGGGGTCGTTGATAAGCCCTTTCCAGCCGACGACGGTGCGCGGTTTTTCGAAATACACGCGCATGACCAGCAGGAGATCGGAGGCGTAGCCAGCGGCCACCGCGGCGAGACGGCGGGCGTAGTCCAGAGCCGCGGCAGGGTCGTGGATGGAGCATGGGCCCACGACGACGAGCAGGCGGTCATCGGCGCCGGTGATGATGGCGGCCACTTCACGACGGCTGCGGGCCACCAGCGCGGCGCGGACATCGTCCAGGGGGATTTCCTCCTCCAGGACGGCGGGCGCGATGAGAGGCTTGATGGCGCGAATGCGCAGGTCGGCGGTCGGCGAGTGCATGAATAAGCAACGATGCTCCGGGGCATGAGAAAGGAAAAGGGCTCAGTCCGAAAGGGGTCAGTCCTGGGAAAATGACATTGTCAGGTCAAGATCAAGGGCGCTCGGGGGGAGGGGGCGAAGGAGGAGCGACCGGCGCTTGCAGGGCGCGCGCCGCCAGGCGCACTTTGTGCAGGCAATCCTGCCAGGCCTCCTCCAGGCTCCGCATCTTGACCCCGGTGGCCAGCAGCTTGGAAACGTCCAAAATACAATGAGATTGCGGCGCTTTGCCGCCCGCCCGCGCTATATTTTCCTCGTCCGTCCGGAAATCCAGCGGGCGCGGCAATTTTCCGACCCGGTGCATCAACTCGGCCAGATGCAAGGTGGTGGCCGCGCCGGGATTGGTCACGTTGTAAATGCCAAACGGCGCGCCGATTTTCCACAGGTCAAGACAGGCGCGCACACAATCCTCCGTGTGGGACAGGGAATCAATCGTGTCGCCAGGATGGGCCTGGCGTTGAAACTGCCAGAGGAAACTGCGCGGATCCTCCCGCTCGCTGAAGGCCAGCCTGGGCCGCCAGATATAACTCCGCCCAATGTCCCGGATCGCCTCCTCCGCCAGCGCCTTGGTGCCGCTGTAAAAAGTGCAGGGCGGGCTGCGAAAGGAAAAATTCGGCTCGTCCAGTTCGTTAAACCCGGAGATTACTTGCGGCTGCTTCTCAAATATCTCCCGCACGCCGGGCCGGCTCAGGTCTCTCTCCACCCGCGTCTGGCCTTCCTCCATGATTTTCGCCCCGGTGTAAATGGAACCGGACGACAGATGGCCCCAGGGCGTCTTGGTCATCAGGCAGACCCGCGCGATCATTTGCGGGAGCAGGGCGTTGGCCAGCATGGCCTGTTCCCGCGCCGCCGCCAACCCATCTTCCTCCGGCCGGTGGCAATAACCGGCGGCGTTGATGAGAAACTGCGGCCTCATCGTGCGCAGGTAATCAAACAGGTAGTCGAAACGGGTGTAATCGAACGCCTTGCGGGTCAGCGGGATAAAGGACTGGCCCCGCCGCCGCAATTCGGCGGCGAAAGCCCGGCCAAAATAGCCGCTGGAGCCGAGCAGGACGATCATTGTTTTTCCTTTGTTCTCCGCACTCAGGCCTTCCAAACCTGGCCCGGCTTGGTCCGCACGCCGGCCATGGCGTTGCGGCTGTCCACAATGCAACCGGCCCACTGGGCCAGTTGCCCGTAGTCCACCGAAGTATGCTTGGTGGCGATGAGCACCAGGTCGAAACTGGTGATCGTTTTCGCGTTCCATGGCACCGATTTGGCGTTGGCCCAGTGCGCGTGTTCGCGCGTGGCCTGGACCACGGGAACATACGGGTCATAATACGACACCGCCGCGCCGCGCTCTTGCAACAGCGTCATCAAGACAAAACTGGGCGATTCCCGGTAATCATCCACGTCCGCCTTGTAAGCCAGGCCGAGCACCAGGACCTTGGAGCCTTTCAGGGCCTTTTTCCGCGCGTTGAGGGCGGAAATCGCCTGTTGAACCACGTAGGCGGGCATGGCCGTGTTGATCTCGCCGGCCAGTTCGATGAAACGGGTGTGTTCCCCGTACTCGCGCGCCTTCCATGTCAAGTAAAACGGGTCAATGGGGATGCAGTGGCCGCCCAGGCCCGGCCCGGGATAAAAGGCCATGAAACCAAACGGTTTGGTCTTGGCGGCGTTGATCACCTCCCAAACGTCAATGCCCATGGCCGTGTAAACGATCTTCAGTTCGTTGACCAGCGCGATATTGACGCTCCGGAATATATTCTCCGTCAGCTTGGCCGCTTCGGCCGCGCGGCAGGAGGAGACCGGCACCAGCGTTTTGATGGCCACGCCATAAACCGCCTTGGCCCGTTCCAGGCAGGCGGGCGTGTAGCCGCCGATCACCTTGGGAATCAGCGCCACTTTGCTGTCCGGGTTGCCCGGATCCTCTCTTTCCGGCGAGAACGCCAGATGGAAGTCCGTCCCCGCCTTCAGGCCCGAACCGCTTTCCAGCACCGCCCGCAGGTCCTCGTCGGTCGTGCCGGGATAGGTGGTGGATTCCAGCACCACCAGGATGCCCTTCCTCAGATGGGGCGCGATGCTGCGCCCGGTGTTGAGGATGAAGCTGATGTCCGGCTCGCGGTTTTTGTTCAGCGGCGTCGGCACGCAGATAATCACCGCATCCATCTTCTTGACTTGCCGGAAGTCGCTCGAGGCGGAAAAGTTCCCGGACTGGACCAGTTCGGCGATGGCGGCCGATGCAATGTGTTTGATATAGCTGCGTCCCCGGGTGATGGCCTCGACCTTGGCCCGGTCCACGTCCAGCCCCAGCACGCTCGCGCCGGAGCGGGCGAATTGGAGTGACAATGGCAGGCCGACGTAGCCTAAACCGACGATGGCAATTTTCATAATCTTGTACTTTTTGGTTTCTATCGGGTTCGGAAATAAGGAAATTCAAAATCAACGCAATAACCAGCCAAAAGAGGCGCCGCCAAATGAAGTGACGGCCTCTTAACGTCCGATGCTCTTGTAAAGAAAGCCCAGCCGCTCCATTTCCGCGGGGTCGAAAAGGTTGCGGCCGTCGAAAATAATGGGATGGCTCAGGCCGCGGCGGACCCGCTCCAGATCCAGCCGCTTGAACTCCGGCCATTCCGTCGCGATGATCAGCGCGTCGCATCCTTCCGCCACCTCGTTCATATCGGCGACATAAGTCACCTCCTTGAGGATCGCCCCCGCCTTTTCCATGGCCTGGGGGTCATGGACGCGCAACCGCGCGCCCGCCGCTTGCAGGCGCTGGCAAAGCTCGATGGCCGGCGAGTTGCGAACGTCGTCGGTGTTTTGTTTAAAGGCCAGGCCCAAAACACCCAGGCTCTTGCCCTTGACGATCCAGAGCGTGTCGCTGATTTTCTTGACGAAGCGGTCCATTTGCGCGCTGTTGATGCGCTGGACTTCCTTCAGCAACCCGAAATTGTAGCCCAGCGTCTCCGCGATGTGGATGAAGGCGCTCAGGTCCTTGGGAAAACAACTGCCCCCAAATCCAAGCGAGGCCTCCAGGAACTTGCCGCCGATGCGCGAGTCCATCCCCATGCCCCGGGCCACTTCCTGCACGTTGCCGCCGGAGGCTTCGCAGAGCACGGAGATGGCGTTGATATAAGAAATTTTCAGGGCCAGGAAGGAGTTGGCCGCGTGCTTGATCAGTTCGGCCGAGTTAATGTCCGTGATGATGACGGGCGCTTGATAGGGCGCGTAAATCTCCTGCATGGCGGCGACGGGCCGCTGCGAGGAGACGCCCACCACCACACGGTCCGGCTTCATGAAGTCTTCGACGGCAAATCCCTCGCGCAAGAACTCGGGATTGCTGACGACATCGAACTCCAACTGCGGTTTGCCATAGCGCTTGATCGTTTCCGCCACTTTTTCCCCTGTCTTCACCGGCACCGTGCTCTTGTCCACCACGATGCGGTAACCGGTCATCCCCGCCGCGATGTCGCGGGAGACCGATTCGATGTAACTCAAGTCCACCGAGCCATCCGGCAGGGCGGGAGTGGGCACGGCGATGAAAATGACCTCCGACCGCTCCACCCCTTCCTGGGTGCTGCTGGTGAAGGCCAGCCGCCCGGCCGCGACATTCTTTTGCACCAGCCCGGCCAGGCCGGGTTCATAAATGGGCATCCCCCCCTCCTGCAGCACCTTGACCTTATTGACATCACTGTCCACACAGGTCACTTCATGTCCGCCCTCGGCGAAACAAGTGCCTGTCACCAACCCCACGTAACCCGTGCCGATGATCGTTATTTTCATCTTTGCCGTTTTATTCGGCCGCTTTCATTTCATGGGATGGCGCTGGCAGCGGCCTCCTGGCGGCGGCCAACGGCCCCGCCTCCGTCCGGCAGCAGCGCGGGCCAATCGAGCCGGGCATCGCCGATGGTTATGATCGCCGGATTCCCGAGGCCCGGTTTGCCATAGCGCAGCGGGCGGCCATCCAAAGAGCAGACCGCGCCGCCGGCGGTTTCCACGACACATTGCGCCGCCGCCGTGTCCCATTCCATGGTCGGCAGGTCGCGCAAATAGATATCCGCCCGGCCCTCCGCCACGAGACAAAACTTGAGGGAGCTGCCCATGCTTTGCAGGGCCGGCCGGGGCAAACGGGAGAGCAGGGCGGCCACCATCGGCCCGGCGTGGTCCTTGCTGGCCACCACCGTCAAGCCGGAAAAATCGGCGCGCCGGGTGGCGATGGGGACCGGGGCCTGGGCGGATTGCTGCCGCCAGGCGCCGCCATTTCTCGCGGCAAAGTAGGTTAAGTCCAGCGCCGGCGCATGCACCACCCCCAGGACGGGCCGGCCGCCTTCGATCAGCGCAATATTCACCGTGAATTCGCCGGTGCCTTTCACGAATTCCTTGGTTCCGTCCAACGGGTCCACCAGCCAGAAGCGGCCCTGGCCCTCCCCCGCGCGGCGGCGCGACTCTGGCGACTCTTCCGAAATCACCGGAACGCCGGCGATCAGGCCGGGCAAATGCCGGACCAAAAAATCGTGCGAAGCGGAATCCGCCCCGGTCAAGGGCGAAGAGTCGCTCTTGAGCGTGACCGCCGCGTCGCGCCGGTAAAAACCCATGATCGCCGCGCCGGCCTCCAGGGCCAGCCCGCGGCATTGGGCTAAAAGTGAATCAAGCGGCTTCATGCGGGCCGGGCGGCTTCTATTTTTTGACCCGCCGCGCGCTGGTTTTTCTTTTTGACGCGGGAACGCCCGTCGCATCGGCCACGTACCAATCCAATGCCTCATCCAGGCCCTGTTCGAAGCCGCAGTCGGGCCGGTAGCCCAGCAGGCGGCGGGCTTTGCTGATGTCCGCCAGCGTGTGGCGCACGTCCCCCGCCCGGAAATCCTGGTAAACCGGCTTGAAATTCTTGAGGTGCGGGCAGCGCGGCAGCAAGCGCTCGCGCAACAGGCGCCACAGTTCATTCAAGCTGGTCCGCGCTCCCACCGCCACATTATACGCCTGGTTGATCGCGCCCGGACGGGTCGTGGTCGCCGCCCGCAGATTGGCCTGCACCACATTGCTGATGTAACAGAAATCCCGGCTCGTTTCCCCGTCCCCGTTGACCACCACCGGCTGGTTGCCAATCATCGCGGCAATCCATTTGGGTATCACCGCCGCGTATGCGCCCTCCGGGTCCTGCCGCGGGCCAAACACATTGAAATAGCGCAGCCCGATCGTTTCCATCTGGTAGCATCGCGCAAACACCTCCGCATAAATCTCATTCATCGCCTTGGTCGCGGCGTACGGCGAGAGCGCATGGCCCGTGCGCTTTTCCAGCTTGGGCAGCCGGTCGTCATCCCCGTAAACCGAACTGCTGGAGGCATAGACAAACCGGGCCGCCCCGGCCTCCCGGGCCGCCACCAGCATGTTGACAAAACCGGTGACATTGCTGGCGTGCGACGCCAGCGGATCGTCCACCGAGCGGGGCACCGATCCCAAGGCCGCCTGGTGCAATACCACCTGGACCCCTTTCATCGCCCGCCGGCAGTCTGGCAGCCGCCGGATATCGCCCTCGATAAACTTAAACCGCCTCCATTGCTCCCGCGAAACCGCCTCCCTCACCTGGTCCAGATTCTTCCGGTGCCCGGTGGCAAAGTTGTCCAGCCCGGTCACGCGCTGGCCGGACTTGAGCAGCGTCTCCAGCAGGTTCGAGCCAATGAACCCGGCCACGCCGGTCACCAGCCACACTTTCCCGTCATCCTTGAGCCAATTTTTTGCGGTCATCATTTTAATTTGCAAATTCTCGCCCTTAGGCCGCGCATTGCGCAAGGGCAAATCAGGTTTGCGGCCGCGCCCGCCGTCGGGTAGGTTGGCTCGCCGCGAAATTCCTCGCCGGCTGAATTTAAAACAAAAACTCTGCCCATGAACTCCTGGCCTCCAAATCCTGGCTGGCACCCGCGCTTGGACAATCCGGGTTTCCTCGGCTGGTCCGTGGTCGCGGCCTATCTCATTGCCGCCGCCTTCTGCGCGCGGGCCGCCCTGGCCCGGCGGAAATTGGGGCCGGAGGAAAGGCGCTTTTCTGTCATCTGGTGGCTCCTGGCCCTGGGCCTGTTGTTTCTCGGCGTCAACAAGCAGCTTAACCTGCAAACCTTGCTCATTGACCTGGGCCGGCAGGCCGCCCTGGCCGGCGGGTGGTACGAGAGAGAGAAAGCCCGGCAGGCACAGTTGATTTTCAGCGCGGCCTTCACTTTGGCCGGGTTGGTCGCGGCCTGCTTCCTGCTGGCCCGCTTCCGCCGGTTTTTTGCCCGCAACCCCGGCGCTCTCGCCGGCGTGGTCGTGCTCTTGCTCTTCGTCCTGATCCGCGCCGCCTCCATCAATCACGTCTTCGAACGGGCCGGCATCAGGCAGGACGACAAAAAATGGACCTGGGTTCTCGAAATCGCCGGCAGCGCCGTCCTGGCCCTCGCCGCCACTAAGGCCGCCAGGCAAACCAACGGCGGTCGGCCTGGATAACTCACTCAACAGGCGCCCTCCGCCACAAAACCCGCGATCTCACCCCCGATGGCCAGCGCCGCCGTGGCCGCCGGACTCGGTGCGTTCAACACATGCAGCGCGCGCGGCCGCCGCACCAGGCTGAAATCTTGGATCAATTCCCCCTGCGGCGACATGGCCTGCGCGCGCACCCCCGCGCCCCCGGGCGCCAGGTCCTCGGCGCGGATTTCCGGCACCAGCCGTTGCAGCGCCTGGCAAAACAACCCCCGGCTGCACGATCTTTTCATTTCCTCCCAGCACATCCGCCGGTGTTGGTTGAGAAATCTCCACAGCCCCGGAAAACTCAGCGCGTCATAAAGATCCAGCCAATTGAGGTCGCTCTTGCGATAACCTTCCCGCGCAAAGGCCAGCACCGCGTTGGGCCCGGCTTCCACACCCCCTTCAATCAGCCGCGTAAAATGAACTCCCAAAAATGGAAACTGCGGATCGGGCACCGGATATATCAGGTTCCTCACCAGGAACTGCCGCTCCGGTTTGATTTTGAAATACTCCCCGCGAAAGGGCACGATCCGCGCCTCCCGTTTCTCCCCCGCCAACCCCGCCACCCGGTCGCTCTGCAACCCGCCGCAATTCACCACATAATCCCCCTCCCAATCCCCCGCCGTGGTCCGCACGCTCCAGCCCCCGGGGCCTTCCCTCATTCCGGTCACCCGGGCGCGCGTGGCCACCCGTCCGCCGCCCTCTTCGATTTGCCGCGCCATCACCCGGCAAACCCCGCCATAGTCAACAATCCCTTCCTGCGGCACATGCAGCGCGGCGATCCCCCCGGCGTGCGGCTCAATCTCCCGCATTTCCCCGCGGTCCAGCATCCGCAGGCCCTCCAAACCGTTCTGCCGCCCGCGCTCGCACAACTGGCGCAGCCGCCCCAATTCCCTTTCATCCACCGCCACCACCAGTTTGCCGCAGATTTCGTGGGCGATGCCGTTGGCCCGGCAGAACGCCGTCATTTCCCGTATCCCCGCTACCGCCAGCCGCGCCTTCAATGAGCCTGGCTTGTAATAAAGCCCGGCGTGCAGCACCCCGCTGTTGTTGCCCGACTGGTGCCGTCCGACATCGCCCTCCTTTTCCAGAACGACTATGTGGCTGCCGGGAAAGCGCGCGGCCAGCTTGAGTGCCGAGGCCAGGCCGACGATGCCGCCCCCGATAATGATGATCCGCTTGAAACGCATGGCGAATTCCTAGTCGAGGTAGGGCGGGCACTCCGCTGCCCGCCGTCGGGCTTTGGCAGACGAATCAACCTCGCACGGGTCGTGCGGCGGGCAGAGAATTTCCGAAAAAACTCGCCCATTGATCCCCTGAACCCCCTCTCCGGTCCTGCGGACACCCTCTCCCCCGCTCGGCGGGGGAGAGGGACGGGGTGAGGAGGCACTCCGGTTCATGGGGAGGACTGCCCGCCCCTGCCATCCTCAGGGGCCGCCAGCCGGCTCGGACGGGTGAAAAAGCACCCGCGCATACAAATACGCGATGCCCTCGCCGATGACTTCGCGAAACCCTTCACTCGAGGCCCACCAGCGCCCCGGCTCATACGCGGGGTCTTCCACCGTAATGATCCCAATTCTGGCATCGCTCCCAAAGGCCTTCTGAAACAGCAGCCACGACCGGCGCGCGTGCGGGCCGAGCGTCACCACGTCAAATGATTTCAGGGCCTGATGATGGCTGGCGCACCATTCCTTGAGGGCCACGGCGGAATAATAGGTTCGGTCCTTGTGTTCCACCAGGCTGGGCGCCGCTTGCACCATCCCATCGCTCATTCCCAGCATTTTCAGCCGCTCCGCCCCCAGTTCCGCATAAGTGGCATTGGCCGGCACACCCCATTGCTCCAACGCCCGGCAGCCGGTGGTAAACACCTTCCGGTAGCCGCCCCTCCTGGCAAGCGCCGCCGCCTCCCTCAGACAATACGGTGGCGCCCACCCTTCCACCACCAGATATTCACCCTGCACGGAATGGGTCACCGCCAAAAAGGAATAAAGAAACAGTTTGACCGCCAAAACCAGGCCAAGCATCGCCGCTGCCACCAGCAGTTTGGCCGGCCGCGACAGCGTCCAGCGTTCGCGAAGGACAAAAATTCCCCCCAGCCGCTTCTCCCGCGGCGATGACAACGCGCCTTTCAACCGTGGACATCCTTTGCGTCCAATCGCAGCGGACGGAACAGCTTCCGTGTGATGATTCGCCGCGCCGTGCCCAGGGTCGAGCGCAATTTCTCCTCCAATGACAATCGGCGCCAGTGCTTGAAAAGTGAAAATCCCTTCAGGCGCGTCACCGGCAGTCCGGCCAGTTTAAACACGAACAGCCGGCCTCCCACCGCGCCCCGCTTTCCCGCCAGATTCTTCTGCGAATCGTAAAGCTTCCGCCCGTCTGACGGCTCCAATACCACATAGCCCGCCGCCATCGCCCCGCGCAACACTTCCCGCCCCCGCTCGCTCCGCGCCAATACCAGCGAGGATCCCGCCTCCCCCTCCTGCACCGGCCGATACCACGGATCGCCGCACGATATATCCGCGTCTTCTCCCGTTCCATCCGGGCACAGATGCGCCGATAACGGCCGGTAGGCCTGGACAAATCCCCACGATGCAGCGTAGCTCCGTTGCACAGCCGGCGCCGGCTGGCCCTTCAACGTCACCGCAAACATCCCGGGCCAGCCATTGCCCCGGTACCTCAATTCTTTGACCTGCCCCGGATCAACTCCCATGGACTTAAGCAAATCCAGCGTCCCCTGCGTCGCGGGCGATCCCGCGCAAAAAAACGAAATCGTCAAACCTATTTTCGCCTTGAGCTGCGGTTGCAACTCCTCCGCCTTCGCCAGCGCCGTCACCTCGCTGGGTTGCCCGACAAAGACACACGGCCCCGGCGCCGATTCCACCCAATCCAGCCGGTCGCACGCCGACGCCGGCGCGTACCTCGATCCCGTCTTCTTCAGCAGATCCGCCCGCGAACGGCTCATCATCGTTTTATTCCTCACCGGATTTTCCGGGTCGCCCCCGATGTGCAACACCCCGTGCATCCCGCCCTTCTCCAGACAATAAAGCGACAACGCCGTAATCAGCCCGCCCGACGATCCGGCATGCCGTATCTCCGCGTCCGCCGCGTGCCCCTCCCAAATCTCCAATATCGGCCCCCACATCTCCGTCAAATCCTTCATCACTCCCGCCCGTCCGTTGGCCTCTCTGCGGTCATTCTCATAACCCGGACATACCTCCAGGCATTTGCGACAGCCTTCGCAGCCGTTGCCCTGCACCACCGGCCGGATGCCTTCGGCCACGAAATCCCTCAGCACGATTTTCTTCTCCGGGCAAATATAAGCGCAGGCCCCGCACCCAAGGCACATTCTCCAGCGCGCGATGTCGGCGACGGTAGCCAAACGTCCCTGGCAGAGAATGCGAGACGCCATTTTGATGGCTGGCGGTTTCAAGAGCGTGCTGTTGAGGACAGACTCGTCACTATTCCCGGCCGTGACTACGGAGAATCTCAACGATTTCTCCTTTCTCTGTTTTTGACTTCAATTCACCCCTTCCATCGTTCCCAGAATTCACGCACGTTGTTCACATATTCCCCACTAAAAGACTCATGAATAAAAAAGACATCCAGGCGGGGAATTTCTTTGACAACCAGATAGCCGCTTTTCCTGAGAATTTCCCGCAGTTTTTCTTTGGGCCTTTCGATTGTTATGCACCTGAACGTGAAGGAGTCGAACGGGAATTCGCACAGCACGCGGTCCTCCGCACCCTCAACATCCAGCGAAAAATAATCAATTGTGGCCGGCGCTTTCTCTGCCCTGAGGATCGAGGCTAATGGCGTGGTTTGGAGCTTTATTATTTTTGCTTTTGAGTGACGCGTCTGTTCTTCGGTGTTGTCGGTATCCGCGTCAACAATGCCACCGAACAACCCGGATTCCACGAATTGCGCTTCACCATCTTTGGAATCAACGCAAAGATTGAGGCAGACCGCCTTTCTCACTTTTCGGAGCGTTGCGTATGCCGACGGGTTGGCCTCCACACAAATCCCGCGCCAGTTGTAGCGAGTCTCCAGCAGAAACGTGTTGTTGAGGTAGAGGCCATCCGCGGAACCGACTTCAAGAAAATAGCCGTTCCTCTTTCCATTGAATGCTTCGCCGAATACCCAAAAATCCTGGCCAGCCTGGGAAATTGACCTTTTTGAGCCGTAGAACAACCTGCGGGCCGGCAGAGATATGGATTCTGGAAGCAATTGGGCGAGTTTGTTTTTTAGGCTCATAATTAAGACATGACGGACAAAACGTCGCGCTGCAATTGCTCGCAAAAGGCCGCCGGGTCGGCAACCCGGGTCACGACGCGATGACTCCTGCCGCCGCCCTGCAAAAAGCCCCGCAACGTATTCTTCACCATAGGCAGGCAGCCGGGCGTGATATGAGTGTAGGGTACTTGAACAGGCAGCGCACGGCGCCATTTTTTCCGCATGTAAAGATAAGGTCCCCAAAAGCGCAACGGCAAAAAGTCCCACCGATTGCTGTTGTGCAGCGCGAAGCACGACATGGCATAGGAGCGCATATTTGCCTGCGCAGCTTGCAAGCAAAGGTCCGTGGTGCATAACTGGCATTGCGGACCAGGGATCGCTTCGTCAAAGTTGAGTCCTGTTTCAGGCCGGAGCATGAAGACAAATTCGTCCAGAGTGCGGACCTCACAAGGCGCGGCCAGCGGCCGGCCGATGAATGCGCCCTGTCCTGTCGAAAAGGCAAACCCGCGGATCGCCCCGTCTTTGGTGCAACCGACCAGTCCGGCCACACCCCATTGGGGGTCGTTTCGATTCAGCCAGTCCAAGGATCGTTCCAGCGACGCAGGCCATCCCGCCGGCAAATAAACGTCCGGATGCGTGAAAACCAGAACGTCCTTGGGGCACTCGCGGATGGCCGCATTATATGCCAGGGCGACACTGGCGAAATTGCGTTGGCAGAGCACCTGCCGCGCTTTCTGCAAGGCGGGTGAGCGCAGCAGGGTGCTTTTGAGGACTTCTTCATCATTGCCGATCGAGACAGCGAGTGACCAATCCATAGTTTGCGGTTGTTTGCGGCGAAAAATAATCGCGCGCCGACCGGGGCGCTTTAGGAGACGGACTTCGCCGCGAGAGCCGAAGGCGGTTTGACGCGAAAGTGATTCACTAGGCTGAGAACACCGGCGCGGAATTCGGCAAAAAATACGGTGAATATCAGCCCGGCGGCCCCGAGCGAAACCGCCAGCAGCAGCAAATTGAAGTAAGAGTAAGGGCCGGCTCCCACAACACATTTGACGATATAAGCCACAACCACTAAAGCCAATCCCACCGAAAGAGGGATGAAGGTGGCTTTGGCGGGAATGCCGTGTCTTGACTTTAAGCCGGCCACGGCAACGCCCAAGGCGATGCTTTCGCCGATGAAACCGGAGACGGCAAACCAGAGAAGACTGCCTTTCAACACGCCCACCATGATCGCCAGGGGCAGGCCGGAAAGCCGCCACGCGCTGGACTTCAGATTGTTCACAGTATCTCCGCGCGCCATCGCGGCCGCGACGGTCGCGCCGCGCAGTGTGCGCAGAGTCTGGGCCGCCATCAGGCAGGTGGCCAGCGTCCCAACCCCGGCATATTTCGGGTACAGGAAAACGACGATCTGCTCGCCGCAAAAGGTCATGCACAGCATGGCAAAACAGCCGATCAGGACCATGCTTTGGGCATACTGGCTGTAGCGCCAGAGAAAGCGGCGAAGGTCCGTCTGAACCGCGGAAAGCAAGGGGAGGCCGACGGCCCCTCCAATGCGCATAACCGCCAGCAGGGGCGCCATGGCCAATGTGAGCCCCACAGAATACTCTCCCAATTGCGGCAGCGAATAGGTGGCGGCGATCACCATGCTGTCCCCCTGGAAATTGCCGAACTGGACAAAACCGGCCACTAGGAGCGGGCCGCCAAATTTGAGGCTTTCGCGAAGCAGGGGACGATCATATTTTGGCGCAAACGGCCGTTCCGCCATGTAGTTGGTCATCGCGGCGGACATAAGCGCCTTGCCTATGAAGATGCAAAGGACGGCCCGGTAGTCGCCAAAGCAGAACGCCAGCGGCCATGCCGCGAGGGTCGTTGTAATTTGTGAAACGGCCTCCGGAACTACCTGCGGCCTGAAGTCCAGGTGACGGGAAGCACGGTAAACATCCAGGTTGACCAGGCCGTTCATAAAAGGCACCAGCGACAATGCCACGATGGCCAGGGTGTAATGTCCGCCGCAAAAAAAATGGGACAGCGGCCAGGCGAACACCAGTATCAGCGCGGCGCTGATTATCCCCAGAGCCAACTGGGTGAATTGAACGCTGTTCAGGAAGGCGGGGTCGTCCCCGCGTGGAGATTGGATGACTTGTTGTCCCAAGGCCATTTTGCTCGCCATTTCGAACAACGTGATGATCATCGCCAGGGCGGCAGCCACCCCAAAATCCGCCTTGGTCAGATAACGGGCCAGGATCACGTTCCGCACGAGCGAACAGCCCTGGGTTGTCACCTCGGACGCCGCCAGAAAAGAGGTTCCCTTTAGAATTCTCGCGTGTTGGCTCATTGGGAAAGGCGTGGGAAGCTGACACAACGCCCCCGCTGTTCAAACTCGACGCAACAGACCGGCTCGGATTACGGATTGCTTCAAGGCACAACGTGCAGATTCGACGGTGGCAGCAACTGAACCGGAACCACGGTTTGGTAGGCTCCGACCGTCCAAGACCCAACTGTCGGGCGGGGATTGGCTGCCTTGTCGTACTGGAACAACGAAATCAAAGTATTGCCGTTAGTAATCGCCGGAAAGTTGGTGTTTGGATGAACGTCATTCGCGCTGCTGTTAAAGCCCAATCCGACCAACGGATTGGCAAATACTTGTGATAAACTGGTGGCTTGACATCCATTGCTTTCCAAGCCAAAGGCAGTTTGGAATTGAGGAAGACTGTAATAGATCGTGCCTGACCCCAGAGTTCTGGATATCACAACGGCCCCGGCTGCCTTATTGTAATAAATATTGTGGTCCATCACAGTTGGCAAATTCGTCTCGAAATCAAAGTTCACACATTCCACGCTGTTTGCGGCGTTGGTGATGGCAAATATGTTGTTCTGAATATTCCACGTTCCCGCCAGCGGGTCTGCATAATTCGCCCTGTTGCGTATATAAAGGCCGACATTAGGATTCAGGAACGTATTGTTCATGATGTTGACATAAAGCGGGCTGTTGTTGTAACTGGCTGGTGGAGGCGCATCGCAGCAGATGTCGCCGAAAGAAAAGTAATTGTTCAGAAATACATTGTTGTAAAGATTCAGGTTGCCTGAAAAACCCGTGATGTAGATTAAGGCGCTGCCGCCGCCGTTGGTGTAGTTCCAGTAAAACTGGTTGTTTTCGATGGTGATGTTGGTGAACACGACGTTGCTGAACATCGCTATGCCGAGGAAAATGCCGTCAATGTGCGGCGCGTGGGCAGGATCTGTTCCAGACCACCAGTAAGGCGCGCAATATTCCGGGAAATCGTGAAGAGCGCAGTTGGTAATGGTGACGCCGGAAATGGTGACGTTGGTTTGAGCCGGCCCGGAAGTAATGCCCCATACGATGTAGTTATGAATGTTGCAGCCCGTCAGGACCACGTTGGAAACGGTCAGCCCATTGGCCGGATGTCCGCCATTAATGGCGATGCCCGAGAACATCTCGGTGAACTCGCAGTTTGTGATAATGAGGTTTTGCGGCGAGTAGAAAACCACGCCATACCCGTGAACGGCCGAGGCCGTGACCGGCGGCTGGTTCGTCCAAGTTCCTATCTGCTGAATAAGCGAATTGGCAATGGTGAGATTGGTCACATCCAGCCCATAAACAGCGTATCCATAATTAACTCCCGCGACAGGAAAGTTATTGCTCGTATAGCTGCCATAAGTGCTTGGCGGGGTTCCTCCTATGTGCTGAATCTGAAAATTTTGGATGGCCAGATTGGCCTTTTGGCTCAGGTAAAACCCGTACTTGTTGGTGTATTGGCCGTCCATGATGGCCATGCCGCTTCCAAAGCTTCCCGCGGAATTTCCATCGTAGGTGATTGGATTTCCAACCCCGCCGCTCCAGTTGATAGTGATGCTGTTGGTATAAGCGACGCCTCCTTTAAAAATGACCGTGTCGCCGGCACCGAGAGCCGTCGTATGCGGATTGCCCGTGGCTGAGGCATCGCCGGGGCAATGCTGCCACGGCGTGGAGGGGTCGCTGCCGTTGTTCGAGTCGTTGCCGCTGACAAAGTCCACGTAATAGGTCGTCGCGCTGGCGCAGAGCGACACCAGGGAGAGCAGGCCGAGGCACACGCCAGGCAAAATCCGCCTCGCCCATGTTCTTTTCCTGCTGCTGTTTTGGGTGTTCATGGTGTTCATTTCGCATTCTCCCGATGCCACCACCGGGTTGGTCGGTTGATTCATCTCAATCTATGCTGGCGCTGAGCAATAATCAAGTCTCCACCAAAACATTAGCAGTTTGCGTGCCAAATCAGGTTTGCCCCTCACTTTAACTGCCCGTTAAAAAAAGGCTCCAGTCCCGCCGCGTGAGGGCACGCGGCCTACATTTCCCTCGCAAAGCATCCATCTGTTGTAGGCCCGGTGACCTCACCGGGCCTTTTTTAACGGGCTGCTCTAACTGCCCTTGGCGAAGATGCTCCGGTGATTAATCCGCACTTCCGGCAGCCGGGCCTGCAATCGCGCCGCGTACGACTGCCTCATTTCAAAGGCGCGTGTCACGCCTTTGACCACTTCTTCCCCCGGCAATTCAGCCAGATCAAACACCAGGTCCGCCACATCCACCGCCTCGAACACTCCCGCAAATTTCCGGCTGTAGGCCAGCCCCGCCGCCGGCACACCCTGGGAGAGCGCGGCGATGCAGGCGTGCATGCGCGAGCCGATAAAGAAATCGCACCGCCCAATCAGGTGCTTGATTTCACCGGCGCTCCAGCGGCCCTCCACCGTGTGAACCCGGGCCTTCAATTCCGCCGGCAATTGTTCATGCACTTTCCGGCACGCCTCCGCATCATTCTCCATGCTGCCGCCAAAAACGTGAGGGACCAGGATGACAGACGCCGGCTCCTGCGCCAGCAGTTGCCGGAGGAGCTTTTGCACCAATTCGGCGTAATCGGTTTTCAGGCTGAACATGTTCCCTCCCGTATATCCCCCGCAATAGAGCAGTCCGCTCACATTCAAGCCGACCAAAGGGCCGGCAGTCTTGAGGCGCTCAACCCATTCCACCCGCGCCGCCGACGGCGGCTCCGGCTCCAGCGCAAATCCCAAGTCGTGGGCAAAGCGCACGGCTCCGTTCCTCTCGCCCGCCAAACCCCGGACAACTTCCATCCCCGTCCGATCCCGCGAATAAACGCGGCTGGCATGACGCAAAACATATCCGCCCAAGCCGCGCGCCAGACGGCTCCGATAGGGGCCATACGTTTGGGGCAGCAGCACCAAGGGCCGCCCCATCCATAAGATCAGCACCTGGGGCAGAACTACATAAAAGAAGCGCCTCAAGCCATAGATGTCGCTAAAGCTGTCCCCGCCGCTGATGGCGGCAATGGCGCCAGCCTCCTGAATGGCCCGCAGGCATGGTCGGCGCCGGCGGATTCCGTCCCGCCAGGAACGCGGCAAGGCTCGCGTCCACAGGGCCGTCCAAAGCAGCCGGAGAATGTTGTTGGACAAATAAAGCCTCCAGGAGAAACGCATGTTGATCAGCGGCAAATCCAGCCGCCGCCCGCCTGCGACGAGAGAAATGAGGCCGGGTCGGTGTGCATATTCCAGCAATGAAAAGGTTGCGCCCGGGCGGCTTTCCAGCCAGGTGGCAATGGCCCCAAAGGCGAGAGCCGCCACCCCGAAATTGGTCGCTGCCGGGTCTGCGCCCAGCAGAAGCAAAGGGGCGGAAGGAGCGGAGCTTGGGAGGGTTGTTTCGGCTGCTTCCCCCCGGCCGGAGTTCGGCATCTGATTTTCGGCTTCCATCAGGACAACAAGAGTTCGACCTCGACACTTGGGATAAGCGCGGGCGCGTGCCTTGCCTGCGCCAGCTTGAACGCCTTGACGGAAAAGGGCAACGACGGCATTAGGGAAAATGGTCGGGATGGTGGGATTTGAACCACACGACCTCGTGGATGTAATCCACGCGCGCTACCAGGCTGCGCCACACCCCGAACCCTCTAAAATTAGCCTGCTCCTCTGTTTCTTGCAAGCGATGTTTCGTTCTTCGTTGGGCATCGCCTGACTCAAGGCGATGCTCTTGCAATCGGATAATAATTCTGCCCGCACGTCTTCCCAATCGGAATGTAATAGGGGAGCGGCGTTCAGCTTTTCAGTGTGTTTTCTGCATGGCGCCGCCACATGGTTTTGATCCGCTGTTCGAACCGGAGGCGCCGTGAAACAAACTGGACCACGCGTCCCGCCCCCAAAATGGGCGTTCTGATCAAATTAATGCCGATGCTCCTGCCTGACTTCGCGAAGATATACACGGTGGTCTCCTGCCATTGGTCAGTGCAAATAGTCCTTTTGTAGCCCGCGTCCCCGCGCCCAAAGTCCACCTCAGTGACCGGTCTTCCCTGGTTGAACATGTCCTCAATCACCCGTGTCAGCAGCACGGTGCCGATCTCATGCTGCCGGTACTCAGGGTCAAAAGCGGTGGACGCCAGGTGATATACCGAGCCATAGAGCGGGCCACACCAGTAAGCGCACGGCTTATCGCCAATATACATCATATACCCGAGGAAGCTGCCTCTGCGCGCCCACAAAAGCGCCCGCCGGCGCTGCTCTTCATCATAAACAAAGCCAAAACCAAGGGCGGTGTGATAGGACTTTCTGCTCACCGCTTCCGCTTCTGCACAAAACCTCGTTGCTTCATCCGGGGATCGAAAACACTGAACCCGAACCTGGCCCTGGAATTTTTTCTCCAGCACCTTCGAAAGACGGCGCAAATCCGAGCGGTGCTTGGATTTCATGTTCATGAACAGGTCCTCCCGCCTCTTTGGCAATATGAGGGTATGATGTGACTGTGTCTCGGGGGAAAAACCTCTGCACCACGCTGGAGAATAACGCAAGGCCAATTGAGCCAGAGGCGAATCCGTCTTGATGAGATGCAAGGCCAGCACGTCGGCCTCCCCATTCTCCAGGATACTGATCAGTGCCTTGAGCAGTAAAGAGGGGACCTCCTCCGAAATCGTCCCCATCACGCCGCCGTGAACCACGGCCAGTTCCCTGACGCGCGGCGCGTAGAGGGTTCTATATCCGAACGAGCATTTGACGGTCGTCGGGACAATTCGGGCCGCGGCAATTGCCACCACCTCCGGGCCTCGGCAAACAACGACGATGCGAGGCTCCTGTTTTCTCATCTCACTAATCAACAGAAAAAAATCCATGTCGGCATTGGGGTTCCAGCTCAGCCTTTCCCATGAGGATCGCAGCGCCTCAATATCGGCTGCGCTAGTCAACACCCTTGCTGAAAAATCACCATTCGAGGAGGGCGTTAATCGGCAATCATTCATGGCAATGGTCATGGCTTCGTCACTGCGCGGAAACAGCGGCCGCTTCTCTCAAGTCCGCCTCTTCAGCGCGAGCAGCCTCTTTTTCCGGGATTTCAGAGCTTTGGATGTTCTGAGCGAGAGCGGAAATGGCGGCCAGTTGCATGAACCAGATCATGTAGGTTTGGTCAAAGTAAGTGATGCCGAACCAGTTGGCGACGTGGGCCGTGAGCATGCAGCCCATCCCCCACATGAAGTATTCCGACTCGCGTGACGCCGGAGACGCGGCGCCAAGTATGGCCACGCTCTTGCCCAGGCTCCGGTAAGCGCGGGTCAGGAGCACGATGAACAGGGCGATGGCGCCCACCCCCGCCTCTATCCCGAAATAAACAAACTGATCCGTGATGTCCGCGCCTCCTGTGGCTGAAATAGTTTCCGGAAACCACGCGCCGGTGTCGGTGATGGGCATGCCCGCCAGCCACCAGACAGAAAGATGCTTCCACATGGTATCCAGGAGGAAAGCGCGAGTGAAGCCGTCGCCTCCGGTAATATCGCTCAAATGCTCCAGCAGATACCACACGGGCGCCTTCATCAGCAAAGCCGCCATGACTATCATGGCCACTATTCCCCGGCGAACCCATTTCATTTTCGTCCGCCATCTCCAGCAAAGCCAGGCTGCCACTCCCGCGCCCACCCCGCTGAGGGGGCCGCCGGAGTTGGACGCCCAAACAATCACCAAACAAAGGACAATGCCCAGCAAGGCGCGCACCCGGTCCGCCGCCGCAAACGCCATTCCGATGTAGAGCGGGATGAAGGCCACACCAATCGTTCCCAGCAAACTCGGATGTCGAAAACTGCCAAGGCACCGGATGCGGCTCCCTCGGAAAGCCTGTCCTCCGGGAAGCGGCGCCAACAAATCGAATAGATTCCGGTGTTTGAAGCTTTCCACCATGACAATGGCTACATAGGGGATCAGGAGCAGGACAAACGACCGCAAGAGAAACCGAAAATCCCCGGCATCTTGAATCAATCCCCGGAAAGTGAAATAGGCAAAATAAGCATCCACCAGTTCCCCAATCTGGAAGGCCTGCCCGTCCGGCGAGCGCACCAAAAACACCGCGGTCGTATAGCCATAAAACAGCAGCAACGCCCGGTCTATCCCGTTCAGACCGGAGAAACGGAACTCGCCGCGGGCCAGCACCCGCGCAATTCCCGCCACCTCCAGGAACCGCACGGAAAAAATGTTCAGTGCGAAAATAGGGACAGCGGCCCCTTGCGGCACATAAAGCACCCCCACCACCATCGCCAGCAGCGCCCATCGCCGGGGTGCGCAGAAAACCGTCAGGCAAAGGACCAACAGGATGCTGCCTGATATTGGGTTCATCGGTAAAGTGTTTGCCTCATCGTTCGGCCACTGCAGCCGTCGGGATGGAGACGCCCCCCAATCCAGCGGCCCACCGAAATATGTTCAGCCATTTGTGCAGCGAGTTTTTCAATCCCATCCGCCGCTGCGCCGATGCCAGGAGCATGGCCGGCGCCAGCAGGCCGCACCGCACAACCGCCGCCGCCGCCATGCTCAGCCGGTAGCCCGCCGCGTAAGTGCGGCCGCGAAACTTTCTGAAATAGCGCCAGCGCGACTCCCTCATCATCACCGCGGAAAAACCGGAAGCGGAGCTTCCCGAACTGCCCCCGCCGTGATGCACCACCACCGCCGCCGGCATGTAATAATTCTTCGCCCCGGCCCGATGCGCCTTGTAACAAAGGTCCACGTCTTCCGAATACATGAAATAATCCTCGCTGAATCTTCCGATCTTCTCAAAGGTCGCGCGTGCCATCATCAGGCACGCCCCCGACAGCACCTCGGCCTCCGCCAATTCTTCTCCCGCGCAAAACAACGGTGCCATGCCCCAAAGCCCAAGCCGGGGAAAAGCCCTGCGCAGCACTTCAAAGTCCAGGACTTGATTCAGAATCGTCGGAAAGGAGGCGACACAACTGATTTGCAGGGTCCCGTTGGTGTTCATCAACTTGGCGCCGATGATTCCCGCGCCGGGCACGCTGGCCAGGGCACGGTGGAGCACGTTCAGCGCCGGCCCAGCCAGTTCCGTGTCGGGATTCAAAAAGCAAACCACTTCACCCCGCGCCTGCTCGTATCCCAGATTGTTGGCCCGGGCAAAGCCCACATTGCTTTGGCACTGGATAAAGCGCGCCTCGGGAAATTCCCGCGCCAGCATTTCCCCGCAGCCGTCGAAGGACCCGCCATCCACCACGATGACCTCAAAACGCAGGCCCGTCGTGTGTTTGTAAACCGACTCCAAGCATTTCCGGACATACCCGGCTGACTTCCAATTCACGATGATTATGGACAAATCGGGTGAATTCATCGCATGGCTCGACGCCGTCATCTCAATCCTTTGTCGTCCACAAGCTCCGCCTCAGGGTCAGCCGCCGCATCTGCTCCCGGCGAAGGTATTGGATCATCTCGCGGTCGTCCACCTGCGGCACGCGCCGAAAATAGCCGCTCACGAATCCGAACCACAGCCCGGCCGCCGCCACCCCATACGGCTTTTTCACCAGACGCGAGACGCACTTGCAGAACATGAACAATGGGTGGTAGCCGGTAACATAGTTGGCCCGCCCGTTCTTCACCCAGTTCTTCCACGCTCCGTCGGCCTCCCCGGCAAAACGGTGGTGGGTCAGTTTCAAATCGGCAAAGGTGCGGGTGGTCCAGCCGAGCATGTTGGCCTTCACTTCGTCAATCGTGTCCCACCCCGTCGCTTTCCGCAGTCCGCCGATCCCCTCCCAGCAGGCGCGGCGGTACATTTTCACCGCCCCGCGCACATGAAAGGGCGGGTCCCCGTGCGCTTCCGCTTTCTCCCCGCCGGAGGCAACACTGCAAACGGTTCCTCCCCCAATCCCCAGCTTTCCGTCCCGGCGAAAGTGCTCCACGCAATCCGCGAAGTAGCCGGGCCCAAACGACAAGTCCCCGTCCAGCTTGGTAATAAAATCCCACCTCTCTTCCCCCAGCAGGGGGTATCCGTCGTAAAAAGCTTCAATCACCCCGCCACCTGCCTTCCGAAATCCCCGGTCCGCCCGATGAACCGCTTTAATCCACCCATGTTCCCGGGCCGCCTCATCCATTATCTCCCCGGTCTTGTCGGTCGAGCCGTCGTTGACGAGGATCCACTTCTGCGGACGCAGCGTTTGCGAAACCATCGAGGCAATGGTCTTCGGCAAATGCTTCTCTTCGTTTCGCGAAGGGGTTATGACGACACAAGCCGGGGTGCTCATGCAGGCGCGCCTAATCTGCCGCGGCGTGTTTGACTTGGACGGCAGCGTGGGTTCCTTTGCCGCGGCCGGGCATCCCCTGTTTGAATTTCTTGACCATGCCTTGCGGCCACGCCAGCCAGTCGTAGCCGCCCTCCAATTTCGCCTGAAAAAAAGCGGGATCGTCCAGCCCATTGGCGGGCAGCCGCTTGAGCCGGTAGGGATCGTCCCCCGCCTTGACTCGTCCAATTTCCGTGGTCACGCAGCAACTGTAGCCCGCCTCAATCAGCAGGTTGCGGAGTGCTTTGGCGAAGGGCCGGTTGGCTTGCGGAAAAGCGTAGGGATAGGCAAAGGTGGTCACCGCCTCCCCTAGTTGCTGCTCGATCTCCGCCCGCGAGTCGCGCACTTCGCGCTCGACTTCCTTCCAGGCCGCTTCCACCAGCTCGGGATGGCTGACGCTGTGCGATCCAAACTCGACCCCCGCTTTGCGCAACTGCCGCACTTCATCCCAAGTCAGGCATTCCGTCCCATTAAAGCAACGCCGCTCGCCCTGAATAAAAGCCGTCGGCAAAAAAACCGTCGCCGTGAAACGATGTTCCTGCAAAACAGGGAATGCTTCCGTGTAAATGTTCCGGAAACCGTCGTCAAAGGTGATGACCACCGTTTTGGGCGGCAATGGTTCGCCGCCCCCCACCAATCGCGCCAGACCCGCCACGTCCATCGTCCGGTAGCCTGCCTCAACAAGCTGCCGCAGGTGGCGGCGGAACACCGCCGGGCCGATATTGACTTTGTAGTAAGCCGCGACCCCGCGTTCGGGATCGGCCGACACGCTGTGATACATGAGAATGGGAAGCCGCGGCTTCCCCCCGTCGGAACGGAGGCGGTGCAGAGGATGAAACAAGGCCGTGCTCAACAGGCGGTCAGGGCGCATCTTCGATAACCTCATCAGACACTTCTTTACAGATCAGGTTTGCGGCGAAGCCGCCGCCTTGAACTCCCGGTAGCCGGTGCTTCCTTTATCGCGGCCGGCCGGCAACGGCGCTTCTTCATCCAAATCCAGGCAATGCAGCCGCCCTTCGGGAGTCTTGGCGTAGCGATAGCCGCTTTCCGGACACCGCGCCGTGCCCTTGGCCCCATCCAGTTTCAGTTGGTGCCCATGCCGGCTCATCCAGCCCGACTGCCGCGCTGGATTCCCCAACACCAGGGCATAGTCCGGCACATCCTTGGTCACCACCGCCCCGGCCGCCACAAACGCGTACCGCCCAATCGTCACCCCGCAGACAATCGTGGCGTTGGCCCCGATGGTCGCGCCCCGCTTCAACGTCGTCGTCTCGTAAAGCGAGTGCCGGTTGACCTGCGAGCGCGGATTGGAAACATTGGTCAGCACACAGGATGGACCCAGAAACACATCGTCTTCTATGACCGTGCCGGTATAGACCGAAACGTTGTTTTGAATTTTGACATTGTTGCCGATCACCGTGCCGCCGTCCACATTGACGTTTTGGCCCAGAATGCAGGACTGGCCGATGCGCGCCCCCTTCATGACATGCGCGCAATGCCAGATTTTCGTCCCTTTCCCGATCACCGCCCCCTCGTCCACGAAAGCGCTGGCATGGGCGAAATAATCACGGGCGACCACCGGCGGCGCGGCGCCGGGGTCCACCGCCTTGCCATCCCCCTCCAGGCTCCGCTGGGCGGCTTGCAGGACCGAGAGCACGCGCAGGCCCTCCCGGGCGTCGGTGCGGGGAACGCCGCGCTCGCGGCAGCAGGCCAGGAAATGCTCGCACTCATTGCGCAACGCCTCCGATTCCGGCACCGCCGCCAGCTCGCCCTGAATCTTGTTGGCGGTGGGAACCTGCCCGTGCGTCCATGTCAAATACTGGCGATATATGGTCAGCTTTTCACCCCACGGCTTGGTGTCATCGAATACGGCCATGCCGGAGGACCCGACCACCGTCAGCTTCTGCTCTTTGAAGGGATTGAGCCAACTGACAAAAATGTGCGCCCGCAGGCCGCCGGGAAAACGAAGCGCGGTCAACGTCGTGTCCGCCACCCCCAGGCTCAGATATTCTCCCCCGCTGCATCGCACCCGGTCCGGCATCTGCCCGGAGGCCAGGGACAGGATGACGGAAATGTCGTGCGGCGCAAAACTCCACAGGGCGTTTTCTTCGGTTCGAATCTTGCCCAGGTTCAGCCGGTTGGATGTGATGTAGTTCAGCTTGCCCAACTCCCCCTTGGCCACCATGGCTTGCAGGGCCTGCACGCACGGATGATATTGCAGCAGGTGGCCGACCATCAGGATCTTGCCCAGTTTGTCCGCCATTTCCACCAAATGTTCCCCTTCCCGCAGATCCAGGCAGAGCGGCTTCTCCACATACACATCCTTCCCCGCCTTCAGGGCAGCCAGCGCCACCTGGTAGTGCAGCGGCGCCGGCACCGCAATGGCCACCGCCCCGATTTCGGGGTTTTCCAGCACCTTTTCCATCTGGCCCGTCACTTCAACGCCGGGCGCGATCTGTTTCGCCGTCGCCCTGCCCGCTTCCGTTGGATCGCACACCGCCGCCAACACTCCCAGAGAACTGAAGTTGCGCACCAGATTCCTGCCCCAATTGCCACAGCCCAGCACCGCTGTCTTTGGATTCATCATAGTTGCGGCGTCCGGAGGATCACTTGCTTTTAATCGCCTTGACAACGCTGTCCTGGTCAGACTCGCTCAGAAACGGGTGCATGGGCAAGCTCAAAACCTCCCGCGATGCCTTTTCCGAAACCGGAAAGTCGCCCCAGTGGTAGCCCAGCTTGGCAAAGACCGGCTGCTCGTGCAGGCATTTCGGATAATACACCGCCGTCGGAATCCCCTGCTGCTTTAGCCGCTCCCCCACTTTGTCGCGCTCCGGCAGGCGGATGGTGTACTGCGCATACACATGGGTGTTGCCCGGCGCCACCGCGGGCGCCACCGCGTGGCCGGCCAGGGCGGACGAATACCGCCCTCCAATCCGGCCGCGTTCCTGCGTTTCCCACTCAAAATGCGGCAGCTTGGCCAGCAGAACCGCCGCTTGCAGCGTGTCAAACCGTCCGTTGGTTCCCAACAACGGGTGGTAATGCCGCTTCAGTCCGCCGTGCGTGCGGATGGCCCTCATCTTCTCCGCCAGTTGGTCGTCCTTGGCAAAAATCGCGCCCCCGTCCCCATAACAACCCAGCGGTTTGGCCGGGAAAAAGCTCGTGCAGCCTATCGCCGTCACTCCGCAGCTTCGCCGGCCCCGTTGCGTGGCGCCAAAGCTCTGCGCCCCGTCCTCAATCACCGGCACCCCATGCCGCCCGGCGATCTCGTTGATCTTCTCATAATCAGGCATTTGCCCAAAAAGACTGACCGGCATGATCGCCTTGGTCCGCGAAGTGATCGCCGCCTCCACCAGCCCGACATCCATATTGTAGCTTTCCCCCTCGATATCCACGAACACCGGCCGGGCCCCGACCAGCCCAATGACTTCCGCCGTGCTGATCCAGGTGAACGGCACCGTGATGACCTCATCGCCCGCGCCGATCCCCAGGGCGCGCAGCGCGATCTCCAGGCTGGCCGTGCCGCTGGCCACCGTGATGCAATGTTTGACTCCAACGTACTTCGCCAGCGCTTCCTCCAGCTCCCCAATCTCCGGCCCCATGATGAAATGCGCCTGCGCCAGCACGCGTTGAATGCGCTCGTCCGTTTCGGCCCGGTAGCGCCGGTATTGCTCTTTCAGATCAATGAACTCCATGGCATGGGGGGGGGTAAGGGTTTTTTGCGGTCAATCAGGGTCCAATTCGCCCAACATTTCGGTGTATTTTTGTTTCTCTTTCAGCCACGAAAATTTCTCCCGCAGTCCTATCGTTCTTTGCCGGTAGGGCAGCAGCATGTTGGGATCGCCCGCAATCTTGTCCAGAAGCGCCCGCAGCGATTCCGCCTCATCCCATTGATAATACAAGCAGTCCTCCTCGTCGAAATAATAGTTGATCGCCACGCTATGCACCGTCACCACCGGAAGTCCCATCCGGATGTACTCCACCAGTTTGAGCGGCAGAGCGTAGTTGGTGATCGAGGAAATGTCCAGCGGCACTATTCCCAGATTCGCCTCCGCCAGATGGGCCGCAATCTCATGCGCCGGATAGGTGCGATTTTCAAAGGCCACCATGTCCCCCAATTTGTGTGACGCGATCAACTGCTTCAGCTCCGCCGCGAAATCCCCTTCCCCAATGATCCTCAGCGAAACCTTGTCCCGGTTTTGCACCTTGGCGAGAGCCTCCATCAGGGTGCGCAACCCGGCCCGCTCCAGGATCGTCCCGTGAAATACCATCCGCAGCTTCCCGTCCAAATGGTAATTCTTCTCCAGCGGAAAGTCGTTCTCGTCCGGAAAATTCGCGATGACCCGGATGGAGCTGGCCGGCAAGCCGTGCTTCACCAGCACGAACTCCTTCACCGGGTCATGCACCGTCACCACCCGGTCCGCAAACCGCGCGCTCAACCGTTCCTGCCAAAGCAGGAATTTGAAAAAAAAGCCGCCCTCCCCGCTCTTGAACTTTGACGCAAACGTGTTGGGCATCGGGTCATGGATGTCCAAAATCACTTTCCCGCCAAACCACTTCGGTATCACCGCGCAAAAAACCAGAAAATCAGGCATGTTGTGGACATGCACGATGCGGTAGCGCCGCCGGACATGCCGCATCGTCGTCTTGCAAAGACAACGCAGGAAAAACACGAAATAGGCCAGCATGTACTGCAACAACCCGCCCCCGCGGTAGCGGAGCTGCCGCAGATGGAACACTCGCACCCCCCGGACCATCTCCTCTTTCGGATCGCCGTCGCGCCGCAGCGCAAAAACATCCACCTCGTAGCCCGCCTCCACCGCCGCTTCCGCCGCCCGGATCACCCGCGGATCCGTGCCATAATTAGTGTAGGCAATCACCAAAAGCGTCTTCGGCGCGCTCCCCGGGGTGCTCATGGCAGAATCCTCGTTTCCAATTGCGTGGCCAAAGCGGTGAACGACCGCGTGATCTCCGGGCTTTCCCACACGTTTTCCGGATGCACCAGCATCACCGTGTCCCGCCGCGGCGCGTTGGCCGCCAGCCAGTCCTCGCTAAACCGCGCCGTGTCTCTCCAGTCTGGCTCCAGCCAGAAAGCGGACGGAAAGAAAAGCAGGCCGTCCACCCGCCGCGCTTCCAGCGTCGGGTCTTCCAGATTCCCAAACAGCGTCTTCATCTGCGCCCGCCGGGCCCACTCCTGATACTTCTCCGGTTCGTAGGGCGCAAAATGACGCGACCCGTATTTCTCCTTGCCGGAGCCATGCTTGGAAAGCGCCGACACCGGCCGCCCCAGGTGCCGCTCCAGCCTTTCTTTTTCCTCCAAAAATGTTTCGAAAGACCGCGAGTCCTCCAGATGCAGCCCCGCTTCGTGGTTCCCGTCCTCCATCAGCTTTAAAATGGACGCCGTGGGCAGGGTGCATCGGCGAAAAAAGACATAAGCGCGCGCCCGGCGCTCGTTGAGCACCAGCAGCATCCGCTTCAGTTCATCCAGAAAACCCAGCGCCGGGACCTTTGGAAAATAAAAATCAGAACCCAGCCGGCTCAGAATATGACGCGGCAGCGGATGCTTCCCGTAGGGCCGGTCAACGTCTATGCGGATGATCAGGGCCATGTTAGTCGCTCCCTCCAGCCAACCCGGTGGTCGTCGCCCTGGGCAGCACGCCTTTCCCGAAAAACCGCTTCACATGCGCCGCCACTTCCTTCGGCAAGACATGCCACATCGTTGACCCATGCCTCTCCCGCATGTGCTTCAAAAACTCTTCATAGATGCTGACCGGGTAGGTCCGAAAATGCGGAGCATCATCGGGGAACCTTACGTAGTCGGGATGCAGGTCCAGCAACACCATCCCGCCATTCTCCGCCACCCAATCCGCCTTTTCCTGCCAGATGGCCGGCGTCCGTTCCCCCAGCAGCAGGTAAAGCGTCGAGTCTTGCGGCAGGGAATAGGGCAATTCCACATAACCCCGTCCCTCCGATCCTGCCTGCCAAAACGGAAATATCGTGCCCCCGGCCTCCGGCTGCGGCTCGAATGGGTCGGTGTCAAACGTGGACGAGTCATACTCAATGTCCAGATCCTGCAGCCATTCCAGGTTGTGCAGCATGAAGCCGGAACGAAAACCGGCCGCGCCCCACTCCTTCAGATACCGGTTGATCCGGGCCGCCTTCGCCGCAAACCTTTCCCGGCTGCGATACAGCCCGCCATCGTGCTCCAAATCATGCACCCCCACTTCAAAACCCTCCCCCGCCAGTTCCTCCCGCAGCCCCTTCGTCACCCGGTATTCTCCTTCAGGGATGAAATTGAACGACGAGCGGAAACCCCATTTCTTCTCCACCTCCATCAATTGCCGGCATTTGCCCAGCCCGGAGGCCCCCTCCACATCGTGCGTCAGCACAAACGCGAATGGCTTGCCCTCCGGCCAGCCCGGCCAGCCTTTGGGCCGCGCTTCCGACCCCGGCAGAATCGGCCAGGCGTCACGGTATCTTTCCCGCTCCCGCCGCGTCAGCCAGCTTCTAATGGCCAGCCGCACCCGCGCCGGCACCAGCGGTTTGATGCGATAATAGAGCCTGTTGCGGATCACAACTTGCGGCAATGTAGCCATCTCTTTTCCGGCCCAATCCTGGTCTCTCGCTTCCTTCCAGGCCTCACAGCTCCTGGTGCAGCCGCTTGGGAACGTATGACCGGTTCTTGTTCATCACCACCCCAACATTGCCCCGCGATTCCGACAACAGCGCCGCCGCCCGCTGCGCCACCTCCCGGTCCGTTTTCTCCGATTCCACCACCAGCAGCACCATGTCCATGAACCGCGCCAGCCGCGGCGTCACGCTGATCTGCGTCACCGGCGGCATGTCAAATATTATGTAATCGTAGTCGCTCGCCTTCATCTTCGACACCAGATGGCTGAATCGTTTCGGCAGCATCGCCGGCAGCTTGTCCTGGTTGGAGGATTCCTTGACCACGTAAAGATTATCCTGCACCAGCGCCTTCTCCCGGTCCCCCTTCTCCTTCTCGAACAGGTCGTCCAAACCCAGGTTCAGCTTCCCCTTGTAAAAGCGATGCGCCTGCCCATCCTCCGAGTTCATATCCACCAGCAGCACGTTGCCGTCCCCCGTCTCCGACAGCACCGAGGCCAGCCCGGAGGCCATCGTGCTCACCCCGGCCCCATCGTGACAACTGGTCAGCGCCACCAGTTTCGGTTTGTGGGTCAGATTAACCATCTCGAAGTAGGCTATCAGCCGGTCCCGCAACGTCTCATGAAACGGCCGCAACGCATGTCTCTCATCCCACGCTGCCATCGGCCCCTCCGGCGCCCGCGCCAGCTCCCGCCCCGCCGCCACCCCGGCCCCGCCTGCCTCCGCGCTGGCCGGCAACAGCTTCACCGCCTTGTCCCCCTTGGACAACCGCAGCCGGCCGTGGCCGTTCAGGTAGGGAACGGACAGGAAGAAGGGCAACCCAAGCTTGGACACCACTTCCTGGGGACGCTTGAAGGAGCGATCCAGCAGCATCTCCAACAGAAACGCCAGGCCCAGTCCCAGCACCAACCCGCCTCCGGCGATCCCCGCCAGCACCTTGTTCATCAACTTCAGGTCGCGCCCCGGAGGCGTGGGCTGCTCGCTCACGCTGATGTTCGATACCCGGTTGGGTCCGTACTCGGCGGCAATCGTCAAATTATCCGACGTCCTTTCCATTCGCATAAGCTCATCCTCATGGATCTGCCTGCTCTTCTCCAAATCATGTATCTTGGCTTCCATTTGTACCAGGTTGGTCCCTTTCTCTTTCAGGCTGGCCAGTTCACTGGCCTGCCGGGCGACCTTTGCCTTAAGTCCCGCAATCAGCGTCGCTTCTGCCTCGTAAGCCGCCGCTGGGTCGAAGCCGCCGGGAGCGGCCGGCGTTTTCGACTCCGCCGCCGCCGCCACCACGATAAGTCCGGGCGTTGCCTCCTCCAAAGCCTTCTTCCTGGCTTGGGCCGCTGCTATCTCCAGCAGGTTGGTTTTGACCTGGCTGTTATTGGTGGTGAACTTGGACTCCAGAGTGGCCTCGAAGGTTTGAAGCTCCGCCAGGTGCTGGCGCGCTTTGGTGTAGGCCTCCACCTCGGCGACGGTCGGCGGGGACAGCTTGGCCAGGCTCGCATTGGTTGAGGCCCCCGGGCCGCGATTCGCCGCATTCATTTTCCAGAGGTAATTGCTCAGGACATTGGCTCTGGCCAGGGTGCCGTCCAACTCCGCCAGGGCCGTGTTGTTTTCCTGTTGGATCGCCATCTCCAGCGCCGCGTAGGACTTCAGCGCTTCCCCAAGGTCAACTATGCCCCCCTGGTTTTTCAACTGTGCCAACTGCCCTTCCGTCTGCGTCAACAGCGATCGGCTCTCATCGGCCTTGTCTCGCAGGATGGTGTCAAACTGCCCGGTCCTCTGATGAATGTCCGCGTGTTTGACGATGTAATTGGTGATCAATTGTTCCAGCACCGGCTTGACTATATCGGCATTCGGGTGCGTGAAAGTGACGCTGATTATTTGGGTCATTCTCGACACATCCGCCTGCAAATTCTGCCGAATCACCCCGGCCGCCATGTCCACCGCCCCCGTGTTGGTCCCGGCGGCCGTCCCCCCCAGGATTTTCGCCGGCCCTATCGTCTCGGCCACTTGCTTTGCCAGATCGAAACTCAGCAGTATCTTGATCTCGGAATTGAGGATGAGTGCGCCCCGGTCTATCGGCTGGCTGCGGGCTTCCGCTCCGGTTATGTCGGGGGCTTGCGCGTCCGCCACGTAGCCGATGTAAAGCTCGGCCACCGACTGATAGCCGGGGTTCCACACCACGTAGGTCACTCCCGCCGCGATCAAGCCCAGCAAAGCAAAGCCCAGGATCACCCATTTGCGCCGGAATAGTATGTAGTAGATGTCCCCCAGACTCATCCCGGAAGCGGGCGCTGAAGGCGTTTGTTTTGGATTCATAATCTCTTAGGTTACATCAGGCGGCTCAAAACACCATTGATTGTTTAACTCTCATTTTCGCGCGGTTTAGCCTTTAGGACAGATGGGGATAGAGCAGTTGGCCGGCCAGCCGCAAGACCCGCGGAGGCAGCAACGCAAAAACCCGGTTGCTCCAGCCTTCCGCCCGATCCACGTCCCGCACAAACCGCCCCGCCCGAAAATCATATTTACAACATTTAATTTGCTCTTCCCGCGTCCCAAACCCAAGTTTGAACCGCCTCAACCCCTCGTTGGCCAGGGACGTGCGCCCAAAATGCAGACGCTCGCAACCGCGGGCCGCGCATTGCCGGATGCCTTCCCACAGCAGCAGATTGTTCGGGCGCACATGTTGAAAAGCATAGTCGGAAGCGCCAAATTTATAGAGCGCCTGCCGCCCTTGATGCAAAAAAACCGCCCCCG
The DNA here is from genome assembly GCA_049513975.1 of Verrucomicrobiota bacterium. GTDB lineage: Bacteria > Verrucomicrobiota > Verrucomicrobiia > Limisphaerales > Palsa-1400 > JBEKOF01. The sequence continues at coordinate 140,412 of JBEKVM010000001.1, forward strand.
CCACCGGCTTGTTTTCCCACCAGGCGCTGGCGACGAATCCCCGGCCGGGCTGCAGCATGTACTTCTGGATATTGGCGAAAAATCTCCACGGCTGGGGCGGCATGCCGTGCCGCCGCCGCGTCCGGCAGTGCAGCCGGTAGTAGGTCTCCACCGATTCCATCGTGTGGTCTATTTGGATGCGCAATCCAGCCGCTGCCGCTTTCCGGATGCCCCGCCGCACCGGACCTTCCAGTTTCTTGAAGAGCGCCTCCTCCCCTTCCCCCAACTCCAGCCGGTGTCCATAAAAAACCAGCGATGGGGAACTGCCGCGCCAGTCCTCATCGCTGCTCCGGCATTCCAGATAACGCCAGCCCCGCGCCCGCCCCTCTGCCATCGCCATTTCATACAACTCCCCGGCCTCCTGGCCCTCCGTCTTTAATGGAAGACAAAAATCAGTAAACGGCAGCGAAACCCCGCGCCGCCCGGTCCACGGGCTGGATACTTCCATCAGCGGCAGCAGCTCCCGCAAGCGTCCCCCGGCCAAACGCGCCGCAAAAACCGGAACGTGCCCGTAGGTTTCCTGCAGCACCCTCGCCCAGCCTGTTCCATGGAAAAACCACGCCTCCGCACGCGCCTCCACAAGCCCATCCCATCCCGGCTGCTCCAGGGGGTTGATCAGCACCGATCCCTCCAGCCGGCCCTGCGCCGGCGTTGGCGCCCTTTCCACTTCAACCGGGGAACTCACCGGGCGCACCCCGCCCGCGGTCTGGCCGCGCTCAGGCACAGTTTCAATTCCTCCGCCACGGCGTGAATTTGCTCCTTCGTCAATTCCGGAAACATCGGCAGCGAGAGAAACTCCCCGGCACAACGCTCCGCCACCGGATAGCTCCCCTTGCCGCGGCCCAGGAACCGATAGGCCTCTTGCAGATGCACCGGAATCGGATAATGAATGCCGCAGGAAATTCCCTTCTCCGCCATGGACTGCAACACCTGGTCCCGGTCCTTCACCCGCACCGCATAAATGTGATAAACACTCTGGTTGAAGCGGCCCTGCGCCGGAATGATCACCTCTTCGGTGTCCCCCAAAAGCTGGTCGTAAAGCAGCGCATGGGAACGACGGCGCAGGTTGCAGACATCCAGTTGCTTGAGTTTGACGCTCAAGACTGCGGCCTGGATGCCGTCCATCCGCCCGTTCCAGCCAATGTGGGAATGGTAGTACTTGCGCGCCTGGCCGTGATCCCGCAGTCCCTGGATTTTCCCCGCCAGTTCGGCGTTGTTCGTCACCGCCGCCCCCGCCTCCCCCAGCGCCCCCAGGTTCTTGCCGGGATAAAAGCTGAAACAGCCCGCCAGCCCCATCGTGCCCGCTTTCCTGCCTTTGTAAGTCGCCCCGTGCGCCTGGCAGGCGTCTTCGATCACCGGGATGCCGTGCCGCGCCGCGATTTCCAGGATCGGATCCATGTCCGCGCACTGCCCAAACAAATGCACCGGCAGGATGGCCTTGGTGCGCGGCGTGATTGCTTTTTCCAGCAAGCCCGCATCCAGGTTGTAGGTCGCCTCTTCTATGTCCACAAAAACCGGCCGCGCCCCGCAATAGCTGATCGCCTCCGCCGTCGCCATGAACGTGCTGGGAACGGTGATCACTTCATCTTTGGGCCCCACCCCCAGCGCCAGCAACGCAAACCACAGCGCGTCCGTCCCGTTGCCCACCCCAACCGCGTGCGCCGCCCCGCAATACCCCGCAAATTCCTTTTCAAATTTCGCCACAAACGGCCCGCCGGCAAAGGCGCCCGCGTCTATCACCTCGCCAATGGCCGCGTCCAGTTGTTCCCGCATCGGTGCGTGATGAGCTTTCAGATCAAGAAATGGCACTTTCATGGTTGTCTATGGGTTTCAGCCTTTGGCTGGTCTTGCCGCCGCCGCCTTCCTCCCTTTTTTCTTCTTGCCGTCTTTCAGCATGCGGATGATCCGGGCCGGGTTGCCCGCCACCACCGCATCCGCGGGCACATCGCGGGTGACGACGCTGCCGGCCCCGACGATGGCGCGCCGGCCCACGGTGATCCCGCAGAGCAGGGTCGCGCTGGACCCGATCGAGGCGCCCCGCTCCACCAGCGTCGGAATGCATTTCCAATCCGACTCCGTTTGCAACTGCCCGCCGGCGTTGGTCGCGCGCGGGTAGAGATCATTGATGAAGGTGACGTTGTGCCCGACGAAAACATCATCCTCCAAAACCACCCCTTCGCAAATGAAAGTGTGGCTGGAGATTTTACAGCGATTGCCAATGCGCGCCCCTTTTTGAATTTCGACAAACGTGCCGATCTTCACCTCATCGCCAACTTGGCAGCCGTATAAATTGGCGAACGCATAAATGCGCACGCCTCGGCCCAATTTCACATCGGGCGCGATCTTCTGATAGGACGGGGATTCAGCCATAAGCGTTTTGTCAGAGCAATCTCCAAAACGCTAGGCGGTGACGGCGGGTTGGACCGCGCGGTGGCGGGCCGTCTCGGGCAGGTTCTTCTTCTCCACTTTGAGGGCCCCATTGCCCTCGGCTCTCCCGGCAGGGGCGGCGGCTCGGGCCGGTCGCGGCCCTTCGGCATGGGCAAACGGTATCCGGCTCCCCCCCTGCTTGAGTGAAGCAGAGGACGCTTCCAGGATTTTGACCAGTTCCAGGCCCCGCAGGCCGCAGCTCAGCGGGCTTTTGGACTCCTCAATGCAGTCAAGAAAATGCTGGCACTCGGATTTGAGCGGCTCTTCCTGTTTCAAATACGGCGCGTAAGTGTCCCCGTAATGGTAGGCATAGTGAAATTCGGCAAAAGTGTCGTAGTGCGGCGGACGCTCCACCCGGGCGTCAAAAATCCGAATCTTCTCCTGCTGCGCCACGTCGTCATACACCACCATCCGCTTGCTCCCCACAATCGTCATCTCCCGCACTTTGCGCGGGTCCAGCCAACTGCTGTGGATGATGGCCGAGCGGTCATGGCCGAACCTCAGACACATCGAAGTCACATCCTCTATCCCGGGCGTCACATGCGCGCTCCCCGAACAGTTGACGCTTTCGGGAAATTCCTGCAGCAGATGCAGGATGATCGAAATGTCATGCGGCGCCAGGTCCCAGGCCACATTGATGTCTTTTTGAAACAAACCCAGGTTCAGCCGCCGCGCGCAAATGTAGCGGATTTGCCCCAGATCCCCGCGGTCCACTATCTCTTTGATCTTTTTCACCGCCGGCGAATAAAGGAAGGTATGCCCCACCATCAGCACCAGCCCCTTCGCTTTGGCTATTTCAATCAACTCCTCGCATTGCGCCGCCGACGAGGCCATCGGCTTCTCTATCATCGTGTGTTTGCCCGCCTCCAACGCCGCCTTGGCCATCGGATAGTGCATCTTCACCGACGTGGCCACCGCCACCGCATCCACATTCCCGTCGTGCAGCATCCGGTCGTAATTCATCTCCGCTTTCACCTCCGGATACAACGTCTTGAGGTGCTTCAGCCGCTCCGCGCTGATGTCACACATCGTTTTCAAACCGCACCCGGGCAAGGATCGAAAATTGCGCAGCAGATTCGGCCCCCAATAGCCGCATCCCACCACTCCGACTTTGATTTGTTTGCTCATGTGTTGCCTCTTATACACTTATCGTCACATCTTCCCACCGACTTGTGGTTCTTCGGTGACTTCTTGTGGTTTTATGCGCAGCAGAGTTATTCATCCATCGGCTCGGACGCGCCCGCAACCCGGCGTGATCCGCCCCACCGCCGCCGAGCCTCGCCTCGCTTCCGCGCTTTCGGCCTGGCAACCGTCCCCCCGTGGCCTCCCTTGCGGCCATCATTCTGAATTGTCCGACCAAAGGAAAGGCCTCAGAACCCTTCCCTCCGGGCCGCGTTGCGGCAGAACCCGCGCGGCCCTCTCCGCCGTCGGCGCCTTCCCGGGCCCCCTCCGCCCGCTTTGCAAATCCCACGCCTGCATGAAAATGGCGACCGGCGTGATGACTATGATTCTGACATCCAGCAACAGGGATTTAGTCGCAACGTAGGTCAGATCCAGTTCCATCATCCTCTCAAATGTGGTCCGGTTCTTTCCATTCACCTGCCACAGGCCCGTCAGGCCCGGCAGCGTCTCGCAACGCTGGCGATGCCGCGGCTGAAACATCTCATACTCGTAGGCGGTGCTCGGACGCGGCCCAACCAGGCTCATTTCGCCCCGCAGCACGTTGATGATCTGCGGCAACTCGTCCACTCCCAGCGTGCGCAGCCACAGGCCGCCCCGAATCAACCGGCAATCCCCCGTCGCGTCCAGCTTCTTCATCGGCCGGTTGGAGGTCATCAAATGGTTCAGATGTTCCCGATGCACCCTCGTGTCCGCATTCACCTTCATCGTCCGGAACTTCAGGCAGCGAAAGCGCGTCCCCATGTGGCCGATCCGTTCCTGGCGGAACAGCGCCGGGCCGGGAGAAACCAATTTCACCCACGCCGCGGTCAGCAATCCCAAGGGCAGCCAAACCGGCATCGTCAGAACAATGAGGGTGCAATCCAAAATCCGCTTCCACGATGGCACCCGGGCCCGTGCGATCCGGTCCGAGACACTCTCTACTCTCTCCTGCGCGGAGTGGTTATCAACGATAGAATTCATTTAATTTGGCCCCCGCCGGCCTCTGGGAAAGTCATTCCTATTTTGCCATCTCTCGCGGCGGCCTCAAGGCGGATGCCGCCTCCCATGCCGCAAAAAACGTCAACTTAAAAATTAAGGGCCTGATCCGGCAAATCGTCTCCCATCCCCCCAACCTCAGCCCCTCTCTCCAACGATCTGCCAGGGTTCATCGCCCGTCTTTCTTTCTCGCACCGTGCCGTTCAGCAGGCTCAATTGCTAAACGGACTGCACGAACTACACCACTGTTCGCGTGTCAGAATCTTGCAAACTCAACCGTCAACCAGGCTCCGCGGAAACCCAATAACAAACGCGTCAGGCGCAAAGCTCCGCACTTGCTGGCGCCCTCGTTCTTGCGCCAACTATGCACGCCCTTTGCCCTTGCGCCCTCTTAATCCGCCGTTGTTATTGCGACTGCTCTGTCTCCAGCCCTCGCGGCAACCGCCATCGAACTACGTTGCTGCTAATATAGGCAGGCGATCAGCCACCCGGTGATACAACAATTTCAACGAGCTTCGATCCACTTCTGCCAAAGTTGGACGACCCAGGAAATCCAGCAGGATTTGTACCCTTCTCACCGCTGGTAATGCCCGAACCACCATGGCCGAATAGCCAAGAAACGCTCCCTCCGCTATCAGCACCTCCGCCCCGGCCACCAATCCGTCCCCCACCGCCATCGGCTCCTCGGATTCAAAACACTGCCGCAATTCCTCTATCGCCCCATCAGGCACAATCGGAATCCGCTCCCCAAAATGAACCAGACTGCTTATGCCGGCGATGTGACGGATGCTGTCCATGCTCTCCGCCAGCAGGCAGCGAACAAAAATATAGCACGGGAAAAGCGGCTCCACCACCCGGATGATGCCACGCTGGGTGGCCCGCTCCATCCGCAACCGGGGATGAAACACCTCCAACCCCAGCTTCCTTTGCAGGTTCGCCGCCGCAATATGCTCGTGCTTCGGCTTGGTCCTCGCACAGTACCAGGATGACTCAATTGTTTGCATGCAGAAAATCACACACGGCTTCCCCCGCCAGGCCCGCCTCGCCTTCCGTTTTCAGGGGGGCAGGGAGCCTGATCTTGCCAGTCAGGAATTTGCAATACACTCCAGCCCATCGCCAGGGCGCGAGCCGGACAACCGCGATCTTGTCAGATTCTAAACGCATCGAGACAACAGCAATTCGGCAGTTAAAAACGGACGGCAAACCACCGCCGCTTGGGCCAATTCCGCCTCCACGGCGAAATTCAATCTTAGACATACCTCTGAACTACACTTATTGTCAAGACATTCCATGTGACAAAATGGTGCCGAAATGTTTACTGAACCATATTATTAACATCTCCCGCCAAAAGTGCAAGCTCAAAGTGGGATTTTGTGGGATGGACTGGGATTTGCCTTAAAGCGCCATTTCCCATTCCTTGGGCCAGTTACTTGGGGTGGGGACATCATGCCTACAGGAAGAACAGTCATATGTCCCTTTCGATTAAACACTTGCGCATTTTTGAGAGCCGACCCGCAACTTCCTCCCACCGCTGATTCCTTCCCCCCCCTCCCCTTTCCACCCTTTTCCCTCCTTTTCCTCTCTTTTTCCCATTTCCCCCTCATTTCCCCCTTTTCCCCCCTCCAGATTTTCCTGAAATTGCGTATTGACCCAGCCCCCCGCCATTGCTACTCTGCGTCCCATGAAATATCGGGCCGGTTTGTTGACAGTGGTTCGCATCGTCGTCATTGACTGAAGCGGCCAGAGGCATGGTTCTGGCTCACAGGCCGCCCGCCGTTCATCCAGGGACGCGGGGTTTTAAGTCCCGGAACCCAAACACAGAACACGCGCCACATTATGCGTCATACAATATCCGTGCTGGTGGAGAACAAATTCGGCGTCCTCACGCGCGTCGCCGGCCTTTTCAGCGGCCGCGGCTACAACATCGAATCCCTCAACGTCGCCCCCACCCAGCAAGCCGCCACCTCGCGCATGACCATCGTCACCAGCGGGGATGACGCCACCCTCGATCAAATCGTCAAACAGCTCAACAAACTGGTCAACGTGCTGGATGTCATCAATTTCGGGGAGGATGATTTTATTGACCGGGAACTGGTTTTGGTGCGCATCTCGGTGGACGCCAAGTCCCGCGCCGAAATCATGCAGATGACCGATATCTTCCGGGCCAAAATCGTGGACGTGCAGCCCCGCAGCCTCACCATCGAAATTACCGGCAACGAGAGCAAAGTGGAAAAATTTCTTGTCCTTATGCAGACCTTTGGCGTGGAAGAACTGACCCGCACCGGGAAAATCGCCCTGGCCCGCAAACCATCGCCCCCGCAGTAATTCACCGTTCACTACTCAACATTCCCCATTGATTATGCCTGCCAAAGTTTACACGGACAAAGACGCCGACCTGAAACACCTGCAAAACAAAACCCTGGCCGTCCTGGGCTTCGGCTCCCAGGGCCACGCCCACGCCTTGAACCTCAAGGACAGCGGCTGCAATGTCATCATCGGCCTGTATGAGGGAAGCAAATCCATTCCCGTGGCCCAGTCCAAGGGTTTTGAAGTGGTGGGCACGGGCGAAGCCGTGCGCCGCGCCGACGTCATTTTTGTGGCGATCCCCGACACCAAACAGGCCAGAGTTTACCAAAAGGACATCGCGCCCAACCTGGCCCCGGGCAAAACACTTTTGTTCTCGCACGGTTTTTCCATTCATTTCAAGACCGTGGTCCCGCCGCCTGGCGTCAACGTCATCCTCGTTGCTCCCAAAGGGCCGGGCCACATCGTGCGCCGCCAGTATTTGGAAGGCAAAGGCGTGCCCTCGCTCATCGGCATTTACCAGGACCCGGGCAAAAACTCCAAGGCCGTCGCGCTGGCCTGGGCCAAAGGCATTGGCGCCACCCGCGCCGGCGTCCTCCAGACCACCTTCCAGGAGGAAACCGAAACCGATCTGTTCGGTGAACAAACCGTCCTGTGCGGCGGCACCTCCGCGCTCATTCAGGCCGGCTTCGAGACCCTGGTCGAAGCCGGCTACCAGCCCGAGATGGCCTATTTTGAATGCCTGCACGAATTGAAATTGATCGTGGACCTGATGAACGAAGCTGGCATCAGCGGCATGCGCTTCTCCGTCTCCGAGACCGCCAAATGGGGCGACGTCAGCGTCGGCCCGAAAATCATTGATGCCTCGGTCAAAAAGCGCATGAAGGCCGCCCTTAAGGACATCCAGTCCGGCAAATTCGCCAAAGGCTGGATCAACGAATACAACAGCGGCTACAAAAACTACAACCGCCTCCTCAAAGCCGGCGAAAATCATCCCGTCGAAAAAGTGGGCCGGCGCCTGCGCGCCTTGATGCCCTGGATGAAGAAACACTCCGTCAAAGGCGTCCAGGCGGCCTATTGAACTTCCGCCGTGATGCTTCAGTCTTGGCTGGTAGGGCGGGCAGTCCTCTGCCCGCCGCACGACGGTTCTGTGACGCTGGTTCCTCTGCCAACGCCCGGCGGGCAGGGGACTGCCCGCCCTACCCTTCCCGGCGCGCCCATGACTGACGCCTTGCCTTCCGCCAGCTAGTTATCCCATTTGAAGGCGGTGAGCACCCCGTCTTTGAAATCCAAATCGGCGATGGCAGCGTCGCCATAACTGGCATGGTGGAAACTGACCCGGACGCTGACATTGGCCGGCGCATCGCCGGGAGCGGTGTTGTTCGTTGTGGCATTGTCCGGTTGGGGTGAATTCCGCGAAACGACGACCCAGCCATTCTTGCCCGCATCTCCCAGCGCGGTCATTCCAGCATCGGTCAACAGGTCGCTGAGTTTGGTTTCGCCCACTTTGTATGAATTGAGGCGGCCCACCACTCTCCCGGCAGCGCTGCGGTTGCCTCCCACCTCGCCCACGCGTTGGGAACGGCGTCCGCTGCGGGGTTCCAGGCTTGGGATTTCCATTTTGCCGCTGTAAAATTCATCGAAGAGGGCGAAGGCCTCCGGGTCATACTTCTTGAGGCCCTCGGTGCCGGGTTCCGGCCGGGTGCCGCGCAGACCGCCCAGGCTGCCATGCGAATTAAAATACCACATGGTCAATTCCGCAAAGTATTCATTGGGGTTGGACCCGGCGTAGGAACCCAGCCAAAGCCCTTTGTCCTTTGAGATCTGGGCTTGCGCGTCGAACTTGGCGCGGATTTCCCGGCCCATGCCGTAGCCTTCGATGTTGTGGGCGAATTCGTGCAGGCAAATATCGCTGCCCCGATAGCGGTCGGTGGGAAGATTGAGCAGGTTCTCTTCCCCGCAGGAAGTGATCAATCCGCCCATGCCGCGGGTGCGGCGGTCGCGGGTCGCGCCGTTGTAGGTGGGTTCGTAGAGGGGGACATGCTTGTCCTGCCGCCATTCGGGCAGATCGGTGGTGACCTGGTTGCGTCCGATGATGTGCAACTCGCCGCCGGCGGCGGCGATGTTGCTGACCGCCATCGGGATGCGGGCCGTCTCCAACGCCATGCGGTCGTAGGCGCGGTACATCGCGTCGTCCACCACGACCGCCGGGGCTTTGATCAGAATGCCGTTGAAAGAAAGGACCTTGGTGAAGAAACCATTCCCCGGCGGATCAATCGCCTCGATTTTTGGGTAGGCCGACGCCGGCTTGTTGGTTTCATCGGCGGCGTGGAGGCTGCAGGCCAGTCCGCCGGCCAGCAGGATGGCGAGGGCCGGCACGGCGGACCGCGCGACGTGGCCGGACGAAACAGGTGTCGTTTTCATAAGGCGCATGGAGCGGGTATTTGGTAGTGTCCCAATTTGGAATATTTCAGCTTTTTAAGGCACTTGGCATGGAAATTGATTTCAGCCTAACCTTTTCCTTAACTGTGCAAATCGAATTTCACCTTTTCGTCGGCGAGCATTTGAAAGGGGTTCATCCAAGGAACGTCCATCGCTTTGCAGGCATTGGGGATTTTGACCTGTATCCCGCTTGCCGCAATTTCCGTTGTGACAACAGTGTGCTTATGCGCGTGTGCGTAACTCACCAAAATAAAATCTGCATCCCCAAAGAATTTAGCCTGTGCTGCTTCGGTATAATTTTCCAAAACCCAAGTGCTTAAAAGTTTTTGACTCGCGTAAGTTTCCTCATCATTCGCATTCACAAACATTTTACATCGTGTCTTACACCACAATGATAGCCTGTCCTGCCTTCCCATTAGCTCGTCTCGAACTTGTTTCACGCTTAGTATCAGACCTTTTTCACAAGCGTAATCAAGCCATTCCCAAAAACCTGGACAAAGATTAAATCCATAGTAATGGTTCTTTGCTTCAATAAAAACGTTGCTGTCTAATAAATAGGCCATTCCATTCCCCCTTGCAGTGCTTTGGCATATTTGTTGAATGTTGCTTCCTTCTTTATACCCAAAAATTGCATTGCGTCGCGCTGCATTGTCCGACCCGCAATCACTTCCTGAATGATTGTTATCGAAAAACGCCTGCTATGTTTATATGCCTCATTCTGATAGTATGACCCACCAGCCGCTTTTTGTGCTGAGGCGGCAACCATTTTGTAATAGGCATTGAACTTCTCCTCTGTAAGCAGGCCAGCATCACGGGCGCGCCTTGCGACCACGATTCGGCTGATCTTATATTGATAGGACAATCGGTCAATTTCAGTAATATCATTTCTCTTTCCATGCCATGAAACATGGAGTTCTTCCAATGGCAACAGAACTTCCGCCGCCACACTATTGCAATACTTTTCAATCGTACTGCCGGTGGAATAGGTTTTCTCGGTATTTGAAACGCCAGTTTCGCCAATCCAAATATGTGCGATTTCGTGAGCAATCGTGAATATCTGCGCCGCTAAAGCATCAGCCCCGTTTATGAAAATCAGCGGGGCATATTCATCAAACAGCGCGAATCCTCGAAATTCATCCACTAATAATGTGCGGCTGGTGCTCGTACCGGCATATCCTGATCGCAAAACAAGAATCCCATAATCCTCTGCCGCCTCAATTGTGTATCTGACTGTCTCGTCCCACTTGGTTGTTTTTTGTGCTAACGCAGGACCAATATTTAGGGTTCTCCTAATGTCTTCAGCGGTCTCTTTTGTGGGGTTTTGCATGGAAGATTTACCAATAAACGGTAATGGCTTCTTGCCGTTGGAAATCAGATATTCTCGATACCAACTTTGTTTGAGTTGCGCACTGTAAATAACGTCCAAGAGGTCGTTGCTTGGTGTTGACGAAAGCGTGTCGTCAACATGGCGAAAGTCGGCAATTGGCAGGCTCGGTTGCGGGGGTTCTGTGAGAAATAGAAATCCGAATGGCGTGCGCGTTGTTTCAGCCAATTTTTCCACCACAGAAAACGGAATGGAGCCGGTCTTTTCCCACTTCTCCACAATGCTTAATTGAACTCCAATACGGTCAGCTAACGTGGCCTCAGAAAGGCCCGCCTTGCTGCGCGCCCAGCGCAAAACATCTGGATTGAGTGTTGCTTCGCTCATATTGCAGCTTTCGTTGTGGGAAGGCTGCCGATAGTTTTAACGTAGTCAGAAATCAGCCCGTCCACAAGCCAAGATGGCTTGCGTAGCGGGTTCTCGGTCCAATGTCTGACGGCAGCATTCCATATTTTTGAATCCACAGAAACACAAATTTTCGTCTTTTTTCCGCTCCCTTTGGGCCTTCCCGCTCGCTCCCGTTTCCCGCCCCGTTTACTTTTTTCCGTTGTTTTCGTTGACATACTGTGTGAATAAAGTAGTACAAATATTAAAGAAAGCAAGAAACATTATGGCAAACGAATTAAAAACAGAGTCTAAGGTGCAGGCGGTGAGCCTACTTTGCGAAGGAAGTAGCATCCGCTCCATTGAACGAATGACGGCCATTCACCGCGACACGATTATGCGCTTGGGCGTGAGGATGGGCCAGGCGTGTGCGAAGATCATGGACACGAAAATGCGCGGGCTGAATTCCGCCCATATTGAGGTTGACGAGATATGGGGTTTCATCGGGGCTAAGCGCAAGAACGCTGACCGGGCCGGGGTCTATGGGGATGTCTGGACGTTCATTGCGATTGACGCGGACACGAAGGTCATCCCCTCTTTCGTGGTTGGAAAGCGGGATTCTTACCACGCCAACGCATTCATCGCCGATCTCGCCACACGGATGCAAAAGCGCATTCAAGTTTCTTCCGACTCCCTCTCCGCATATTCCGATGCGATGGAAAGAGGCTTTGACTCTGAGGTGGATTACGGCCAGATTTCAAAAACCTACTCCGTCGTTAATCTCAATAAGGATGCCGCCAGCCGATACAGCCCGGCATAGGTTGTCAGCACGGAAAAGACGGTCATTTCTGGAATGCCGGACATTTCCCGCATTTGCACGTCGCAAGTTGAAAAGCAGAACCATACGCTGCGGATGCACTGCCGCCGGTTGATCAGGCTCACGAACGCATTCAGCAAAAAACTGGAAAATTTTAAAGCTGCGGTCGCGCTCAACTTCGCGTATTATACCCGGATGTCAGAAGCCGTAATCGGGAATGGGGTGGACGATATTGTCCTTTAATCCAAATTAGGACACTACTGGGTTTTTGGCCCGCCGGTTGCATTAGTGCGGCGGGATTGTGGCATGACACGGCTTTCTTTCAAGGTTGAGTTTGCGCCGGAGTCTTGCCGTCCTCAAAAACCACCTCGCCGTTGATCACGGTCATGAGGCATTTGGTTTTCGGGATTTCGGCCTCGGGCACCGTCATGATGTCCTGCGAGAGCACGGTCAAGTCCGCCAGTTTGCCCGGTTCCAGCGTGCCGCGGGAGTTTTCCTCGAACGCGGCGTAGGCGGCCCATTGGGTGAACATCTTCAGCGCCTGCTCGCGGGAAACGGCTTGTTCGGGATGCCAGCCTTCCCCGGAAAAACCGGCCAAATCCTTGCGCGCCACCGCCGCGTAAAACTCAATCATCGGCTCGCCCCGCTCCACCGGCGCGTCCGACCCGCCGGGAATGATGGAGCCGGCTTTGAGGAAGCTCTGCCAGGCATAGGCCCCTTCCAGCCGCTTCAAGCCCAGCCGGCTGGCGGCAAAATGCAGGTCGCTGATGGCGTGCGACGGCTGCATGGAAGGAATGACTCCCAGGCGGGCAAAGCGCGGGATGTCTTCGGGGGCGACAATTTGGGCGTGTTCCACCCGCCAGCGCGGCTCCTTGACTTTGCGCTGCGCGGGCGGGACGGCGAGGAAGGCTTTTTCATAGAGATTGAGAATTTCACGGTTGGCGCGGTCGCCGATGGCGTGGGTCCAGACCTGCACGCCGTCGCGCAAGGCCTCCTCCAGCACGGGCAGGAGGTCTTCCTCCTTCCACTTGAGGAACCCGGCGGTGTCGTAGTCCGAATAGTTCTCCAGGAGGGCCGCGCCCTTGGAGCCGAGAGCGCCGTCAAGCACAATTTTAATGGAACGCATCGTGAAACGGTTGTCGAAAGCGTTGGTCTGGACGCCTTCCTTGAGCAGGCGCGCGGTGTCCGGGCCGGGGCCGAGAAGGGCGTCGTAAATGCGCAATTTGATTTTGCCCTCCTGATAAAGGCGCTTGATCAGGTCCACTTCGGCGAAGGCATTTCCCGGAATATGGACTTCGGTCCAGCCCAGGCTCAGGCTGCGCTGCACGGCCAGGAGCAGGGCGCGCTCGTTTTCCTCCGGCGAGGGCGGCGGGATCAGGCGGGTGATCAGTTGCCGGGCGTTGTCGAGAAACATGCCATTGGCTTCGCCGGTTGTCTTGTCACGCATAATTTCTCCGCCAAACGGATTGGGCGTGGTGCCGTCCACCCCGGCAAGGCGGATGGCCAGGCTGTTGGCCACGGCGCCGTGGCCGTCGGCGCGGTCGAGGAAGACCGGATGGTTGGAGGAGATTTTGTCCAAATCCCAGCGGGTGGGAAAGGCCTGCCCCTTCCAGAAGGTCTCGATCCAGCCCCCGCCGGTGACCCACGCGCCGGGTTTGGCCTGGTCCACGCGCGTTTTGACCCGCGCCAGAAAATCATCGAGGCTGGTGACGCCTTCCAGGTTCAAACTCATCTCGCGTTCGCCGACGCGGCTCAAATGATAATGCGCGTCGGTCAGCCCCGGCACCACGGTTCTTCGAGCCAGGTCAATGATCCGCGTGTCCGGCCCCTTCCATTTGGCGGCGTCCGCGTTTGAACCCACAAACAAAATGCGCCCGTCCTTGACGGCGACGGCCGCGGCGCGCGGCTGCTTTTCGTTGCCGGTGTAAATGTTGCCGTTCTGGAAGATCGTGGCGGCCTGCCCCCAGAGCAGGGCCGGGAACAGGAGTGTCAACAGGAATGACAAAAAGCAAGCCTGGCGGGCGGTTTTCATGCGGGCGGCGCGGCGCCGCGGTTTGGGGTTGACTAGGTGAAGGCTTTTTCCAGCGCGGATTTCATGACCGCTTCCGGCGCGGGCCGGCCCGTCCACATCTCAAATCCGATGGCGCCCTGGCCGACCAGCATGGGCAGGCCGGTCAACGTTTTTAGCCCCCGGGCGCGCGCGGTCTGGATGAATCGGGTTTCCGCCGGATTGGGCACCACGTCGCCAACCAGCAAATCGGGCCGCGCCTCCTCCCAATCCACCGCCGGCAGGCCGGCCACATCGGGAAACAAACCGATGGAAGTGCAGTTGACCAAAATATCCACCTCCGCGCCGATTTCGCACAGGCCGGTCCACAGCTCAAACCGCGCGGCCAGGCCGGCGCGCTGCTTGAGGTCGGCGCACAAGGCGGCGCCGCGTTCGGCGCTGCGATTGGCGATGGCCAGCTGGCCCACCCCGGCCGCCGCCAGCTCAAACGCGATGGCCCGGGCGGCGCCGCCCGCGCCCAGCAGGAGCACGTTCCGGCCTGCCGGATCCAGGCCGGCCTCCAGCCGCAGTCCGCGCAGGAAGCCTTTGCCGTCGGTGTTCTCACCAATCAGCCGGTTTCCCTCGCGGCGCACCGTGTTGACCGCGCCGATGCGGGCGGCGTCGGGCGACACTTCATCGAGCAGGGGAAGCACGGCGACCTTGTGCGGGATGGTCAGATTGACGCCTCGCATCCCCAGAGCGCGCACGCCGCGGATGGCATCGGGCAGCGCCGCCGGCGCCACCTCCATGGTGAGATAGCGCCAGGGCAAACCGAGCGCGGCAAAGGCCGCCTCCTGCATCACGCCAGTGGGATTCTCGGCAACTGGATGTCCGAGAACTCCGACCAGTTCCATCTTATAATTTGCGGCCATAAACCGGGAAGAATGGTAAATGAAAAATGCAACATGATAAATGAAAAAGGTCTGGCCCTCTTCCGCGCTGGCAAAGCGCGCGGCCGTGTTGCCGCCCGGATCAACTCCATCGGCGCGCGCGCACTCGCCGGGGCGCAAAGAAAAATGACGGGAAGCAGGCCGGTAAGTTTGCGCGCGTTCATGGCGCGGCATTGGATCGCGGCGCACCCGGTTCAACCGCTTTTCCCGGCCAGGCGCAGCAGCAGGCTGTTCAACTCCTGCATGCGGGGCGGCTTGCTCAGCACGGCATCCACCTCCGGGGCGGCTTCCCCCTCGGCTTTGAGCATCGTGCCCCAGCCCGTCAACATGAGAATCGGCGTCTGCGGCGATTCCGCTTTGATGGCGCGGGCCACATGAAAGCCGTCCATGTCCGGCATGCCCAAATCCGTGATGACCACCTCGAAGGGATGGCCTCCGCGGAGGCTGGAACGGAACATCTCCAGCCCTTCCCGGCCGCCTGGAGCGACGCTCACTTTGTGATGGTCGTTTTCCAGGCAATCCTGCAGAAGTTCGCGCACGTTGGGTTCATCGTCTATGCAGAGGATGCGCATGGAGCGGCCGGGTCGGAGGCCGGGGGGTTTGGGCCGCGGGGATGGGATCGGCTGCTGGAGGATCGGGAAAATCAGGCGCACACAGGTGCCCTGGCCCGGCGCGCTTTCAATTTCGATGCTGCCTTTGTGACGCTGCACCATGCCATAAACCATGGCCAGTCCCAGGCCGGTCCCGCCGCGTTGCCCCTTGGTGGAGAAAAACGGCTCCAGACAACGCTGGCGGACTTCTTCATCCATGCCCGACCCGTTGTCCCGCACTTCCAGGTGCAGATCCTGCTCGGTCGTTGCCCCGCTTTCCGAGGCATGGCGGGTGACGGAATGGGTGGCCAGGGTGATGACGCCCCCTTGGGGGAGGGCGTCCACCGCATTAAAGAGGATGTTGGTCAGGGCTTCGCGGAGTTCCGCGTCATTGCACAGCAGCAGGGGCGCTTCCGCATCCAATTGACATTCGATGTGAATGGAGAGGCCCTGGCGCTGCGCCTGGTCGCGCCAGCGCGGGCGGGTCAGTTCGATCACGTCCTGGATGGCCTGGTTGGGGTTTATCAGGGCCAATTTATCCGGGTTCTGGTCGCGGCGGTAGAATTCCCGCATGTGGGCGACGATCTCCCCGACGTCCTGGGCCGCCTGGCTGATGCGCTGCAATTGCCGCTGCGAATCCTTGGCCATACTGGGGAGGGTGGCGAGCAATAATTCCGAGTAGGCGGTGATGGGACACATCGCATTATTGATGTCGTGGGCGATGCCGCTGGCCATCTGGCCCAGGGCGCGCAGGCGCTCCTGCTGCACCACCGCCTGCTGGGTGCGCCGCAATTCGTCGTAGGCCTTTTGCGTCCCTTCCGTCAGGCGCACCTGGTCGTAAAGACTCTGGCATTCCTCCTTGGCGGTGAGGACTTTGACCTGCAAGGCCTCTTTCTCCTGGCGGACGGCCGCGATTTCCGCGCGAACTTGTTCGGCGTGCTGGCGGACCTCTTCCAGCACCAGCACGATCATGCTCACGGCGATGAAGAGTTGCAGGACGGCGGCCACGAAGAACCCGTCCCTGTAGAGGTTGGCGTACTGATGGAGCTCGGTCAAGGGGTAGGTGGCCAGGTAAATGCCCCAGAGCAGAAAGCCCAGGGACAACATCCCCGCCCCGACGAAGGCCTTCTGCTTGCGCAGGCGGAAGAAGCAAAACGCGGCGAACACGCTGCTCAAGCCGAGCATGATGAAGACCGGCAACTGGATTTGCAGCAGATCCGTGCTCACCTGCGGACTAACGAAGGTCCAGACCACCAGGAACAGCATGAACACCCCGAAGGAGGTCTGCCGGACCGGCAGGCTGAGAAAGCGCAGGCTGCCCCACAACAGGAACACCGCCGAGATCGAAACGCAGCACTCCTTCAGCAGGAACACCAGGTCGCCCGGCACCGGGTTCTCCATCCGCAGGCCCAACGTCAGCCAGAGCGCATAAAACAACCAGGCGGCCGTCCAGATGGTGAAATACTCCCGCCGCGTATAACGGTTCAGGTAGAAGAACAGGCACACCAGAACCCACACGCTCAACAAGGAAACCTTCAGGGCCTCCTGCAGGGCATCCGGAGAGCCCTGCGAAACCGCCAGCCCCAAATCATTAAGTTTCATCATTATACCTATTCATCGGCGGGACGCGGGGAAAATGAAGCCTAGATTACAGATGGTTTCGCCTGCCAAACTGTCCGGAGGGCGCCCGGTTTCTTCAGGCGGGGCCGGAGGCAATTTCCGCCACCGCTCGCTGCGCCCCCCGATTCGTGCCTCCGGCGGTTTGCCGCCCGGGCCGGGGCTTCATTTATTGCTTGTAAAGGCATGATGACAGGTGTTAGCTCCTCTCATCGTCGGCCGGGTTGCGCGTGCGACCTCTTTGGCCCGCAAGCAATATGGAATCACCGAACCTCAGCAACCGCTTTGCCGGTTCAGGAACTTCAGAGGGGGGCGCTGGCTCCTCTGAATCCCAGACTGCGCCCCCTTTTGTTTCCCCCGCGGAATGGCGCGTGCTCTTTGTCGGTGGCGACGCCTTGTGGTTCGACCAAATCAAACACGACCTCATCTGCCTGGAGCCCTATTGGCGGCCCCTGCACGCTCCCGACGGCGCCACCGCCGCGGGGATGCTCGCCGTGCAGCCGGTTCATGCCGTGATCGTGGATAGCCGCGCCCAGGGCGCGAGGGAGTTGATCGAGAATCTCAAAAAGGCGGGGGACCAAGCCCTCCGCATGCTTCGTTGCGACATGTCGGACCGTCAAGTCGTTAACGCCTGGAAAGGCCTGGGCGTGCCCATGATCACCAGCTTGGGCGATGCCACCCGCATCGTCGCCAGCCTCCTCCGCAACTGCCGCTTGCGGGACTGGTCGGCGGACCCCGCCATGCAACGGCTGCTGCCGCAAATCCGCAAGCTCCCCGCCACACCCGTTCTCTATGCCAAGGTTTCCGAGGAATTGTCCTCCCCAAGCGGTTCCTTGAATGTCGTGGCCCAACTCATCTGTCACGACCCCGTGATGTCCGCGAAAATGCTGCAAATCGCCAACTCCGCTCTCTTTGCCGCCTCGCGCGAAGTCACCGACATGCTTGAGGCGGTCATGATCCTGGGCAGCGAGCGGATCAAATCCCTCATTCTCCTCAGCGGCGTTTTTTCCCAATACAGCGACGCCAAGGATTCCGCCGCCTCCATCCAACCTCTTTTGGCCCACAGCATCCAGGTGGGCGGTTTTGCCCGCGCCATCGCGCTCAACGAAACCAAAAGCTCCCGCGCCGCCGAGGCCGCCTTCACCGCCGGCGTGTTGCACGACATCGGCAAATTGATCCTCGCGGGGAACTTGCCGGAAAAGTTCGGGAGGGCGCGCGCCCTGGCGGCGGAACGCAAACTCTCCGCCCACGAGGCGGAGATGGAAGTCTTCGGAGTCAGCCATGCCCGCTTCGGCGCGTGTCTGCTGGCCGCGTGGGGATTGCCGTTGCCCATCCTGGAAGCGGTCGCCTGGCACCACGAACCGGCGAAATCTTCCGACACCGGCTTTTCCCTCCTGGCCGCCGTCCACGCCGCCAACGTCTTTGCCCACCAGGCCGCGCCCCAGGCCGGCCCCGCCGGCCAGGAACCGCTGGTCTCCGTCAATCAACCATACCTGGATGGCATCGGGCTGGGCGGCTGTTGCGACCGCTGGCGCGCCTCCTGCGGGATCCCTGCCGCCGCCCCAGCCTGAAGAACGGGCCTGCTTTCCAACCCGGCTCGGCCAGCCTGGGCGGGACCGGCGTGGCCCTGGTACATCGTGACCCCCCTCCGCCGGCCCCGGTCAAGCTGACCAAAATCAATTGTATTTCGATGAAAACACTGCGCTTTCTGCAAGCCTGGCAGCGCGAGCTTTACAAAGGGGGGTCACGATGTACCAGGGCTGCCCGCAGCCTGGGCGGGACGCGCTTCCATTCCCGGATGCGCCCAGGCATCATTTTCGACTTTGCCTCTTGAAATTTGCGGGGGGTCGTCAATAATGCGGCAGCGCCAATTTGATGAACGAATGGAATATCCAAGCCCGCTCGCACGCCTGCCAGTCGTGTGCGAAACCTTTCGCCGACGGCGAGTCCTGCCAAACGCTGCTCCTGGAGGAACGCCACCAGTACGTGCGCCTGGATGTCTGCCGCCAATGCTGGGAAACCCAGTACGGCGAGGGCGCGGCGGACCGCAAAGGTTTTATCTCGCAATGGCACAGCGTTTACCACCCGCCCCCCGCCGCGCCGCCCGAGGCCATCCAGCGCGAAACGGCCGAGGACCTGCTCCGCAAGCTCATCGCCGCCAACCAGCCCAAGGACGGGCCGGTTTGTTTCATCCTGGCCGTGATGCTGGAACGCCGCCGCATTCTCAAAGTAAAGGAACAATTCCAGCGCGACGGCGCGCGGGTTTTCATTTACGAGCAGCCCAGGACGGGTGATGTTTTCACCATCACCGACCCCAACCTCCAGCTCGATCAACTGGAAGAGGTGCAGCGGGACGTCACCCAGTTGCTCAATCCGCCGGCGGCCGCGCCTGCCGCCACCGCCCAGGCCGCGCCTGCTTCCGCGGAACAGGCCGCCGTTGCGTCTGCGCCCCAAGGCGGCGCCCCCGCCTGCCATGAAACCGCCCATTGAAGCGCCTGAACCGCACGTTGCCGCCGGGACCGATCTCCACGCCTTCCAGACCCGGCTCCGCTACCAATTTGCAGACATCGGGTTGTTGCGCCTGGCCTTGACCCATCCCTCGGTGGCGCATGAGGGGGACCGCACCACGCAGCATAATCAGCGCCTGGAATTTCTGGGCGACGCCGTCCTGGGCCTGGTGCTGACGCGCGAGTTGTATGATAAATTTCCCGCGGTGAGCGAAGGGCCGCTGACCAAGGCCCGCGCCCAGATGATCAACCGCCGCACCCTGGCCGACCAGGCGCGCCGGATCGAGTTGCAGAATTTTCTGATTCTGAGCCGGGGCGAGGAGGCCAATTGCGGACGGGGCCGGGCCTCCGCCCTGGCCGATGGGTTTGAGGCGCTCATCGGGGCGATCTTTTTGGACGGCGGCTTCGGCTCGGCCCAGGCCTTTGTCCTCCTTTCTTTCCACGAGGCCTTCGGCGAGTTGACCTCCATCCCCACCCTGGACAATCCCAAGGGCGAATTGCAGGAAACCCTTCAGGCCGCCTCGCCCCTCTCCCCTCAATATGAGGTGGTCTGCGTCACCGGGCCGGAGCACGACCGCGTCTTTGAATGCGTCGTGCGCCACGACGGCAGGGAATTGGGCCGCGGCAGCGGCAAAAGCAAAAAGGCCGCGGAAAGCGCCGCCGCCCTGGCCGCCCTCCGCCAATTGCGCGCCTGAAGCCATGAATTCGCCCCGCCTGCAACGCTGGGTTCCCCTGCTCGTCTGGATCGTCGTGCCCGCCGCCTTTTTCCTCATCGTTTTCCAGATCATCTCCTCCGGCTTTGTCCCGGGGGGCGACGCCCGCCGCCACGTCGCCAAGGTGATGACGGACAAGGAATACAACCAGATCGTCGTCCTGCGGCCGGAATACAAAATTGACCACAGCCCCGGCTGGAATTGGATTTTGCGCCAACTCCATCGCGCCGCCGGCTGGAACGAGGATGAGCTGATGGGCTTTTCCGTGGGGGCGATGATGCTGTGCGTTTTTCTGGCCGGGTTGCCCTGGTTGCGCCGGCCCGAGGCCTGGATGGCCGCGCTCCTGGCCCAATTGGTGGCCCTGCCCAACTGGATGGTGCGGCTGGATCAGGCCCGGCCCTATCTCCTGAGCGAAGGGGTGCTGATCTGCATCCTTTTCGCCTGGGGGCGGGCGCGGACGCCCCGGCCGTCCTGGCAAAAATTAGTTTTGACAACTGCGGGCTTCGCCCTTTCCGTCTGGGTGCATGGGGCCTGGTACTTGTGGGTGTTCGTTCTGGCCGGTTTTTTCATGGCCGGAGCCTGGCGCCAGACCCTCTGGCTGGCGGCCTGCTGGGCGGGGGGCGTCATCGCCGGCGCCCTGCTTTCGGGGCGGCCGGCGGCGTTTTTGTACGGAGCGGTCTATATGGCCGCCGCCGTTTTCAAGGAACACGCGCCCAAGTGGATGCTGGTGGGCGAGTTTCAGCCCAGCGACGGCGAGTTTTTCACGCTGGCCATTCTGGCCCTGGTCTGGCTCTGGCGCCGCCAGCAAAACAAGGAGCGAATCTCCCAAAGTAATAACTCGTCTGGCACCCTCGAACCGCCGCGCGCCTCTTCTCCCTCTCCTCCACAAACTTGTGGAGGAGAGGGCCGACCTGCCCGCCGTAGCCTTGGCGAAGGGGGGGGTGAGGAGGATTCCAGCCGGTCCATGGAAAGGGGAAGCCTTTTGTCCCAGCCCGTTTTCTGGATGATCGCCATTTTTTGGACCCTCGGCTTCCAGGCCGACCGTTTCTGGGCCGACTGGGGTATGCCGGCGGCGACGGTGTGGCTGGCCATGCAATTCGACGACTGGATGATGGAAAAATGGCCCGCCGACGCGGTCCGGCGTCTGCTCTTGTGCGGGCTGATCGTCGCGCCGTTCTACCTGGATTCGACCAGCGATCTCCACATGCGCTACACCCAAAACCAGCAGGAATCGGCCCTCGATGCCGGCGACCCGGCGCTGGCCGGGTGGCTGCCGGAGGGAGACGGCATTTTTTACAACGCGGACATGGCCTTTTTTTACAATACATTTTACAAGAACCCGCGGGCCAACTGGCGCTATATCCAGGGCTTCGAGCCGGCGCTCATGCCGGAGGAGGATCTGCAAATTCTTCGCAACATGCAATGGAACCACTTTGACCTGGCCTCCTACCAACCGTGGATCAAAAAAATGCGCCCGCAGGACCGCCTGGAAGTCCCCGGTTCCGCGCCGCCCCCGATGCCGGAATTGGAATGGCGCGCCGCGGCCAAAGGCCTTTGGATTGGCCGCAAACCGCCGGCAAAGTGAAGATTTTACCGTGACGCCTCAATCTTGGCCGTCCCCCCGGGGGAGCGCGACCGTCTCGCTCGCCGCGTCCGGCGTCCCGCCGAACGCTCCTTCGCTGCCGCACCCTCCCCCTATGGCCCGCGCAAAACAATTTCCGATTTAAGAGGATGTCAGAAATATCCGGGTCAAAAATATGACACGCCCCGCCCCCCGTTCACAACGTAGCGGGTCATTTTCATTTTTCTGACCCCATTTTTCTGACGTCTTTTTCTCCTTGCCTGCAACAATCAAACTGCGCGTCCGGCGGCGGTTCAACAATGAACTTACCGCACGGCATCGTCCCAAACCCAGTCGTCCTCCGAGCCGGGCTTGCCCCCGTCGTCTTTTTCATTCCAGCCAACCGAGTAAAGAAGAAATTTTCCGTCACCCGTGCGGTGATAATGCAGAGGCTGGCCCCCGATGAGGTCGGGGGGGATTTTGTCGAGAAACTGAGGGACCAGGGCGTCAAGGGCTTCGGGATAAGAATTATGCGCCAGACGGTAACGTTCCAGGGCGCAGGCGATCAGCGCTTCATGGACCTCCGTTTGAACCTGAGCGTTCTTGCGAAAGACCCCGCTGTTTCGGCGCATGGACCCGATCGCCATGAAATTATACGGCGATGGATGAGAACGGGCCATAATGCCGGCGGCATCCACTTTTTTCGGAAACACCTTTTGGCCGGAGGAGTCCGCGCTTTCACTGAGGGTCAGGCAGCCGTTGGCGAGTTGGACCATGTTCTGATAGACCCATCCGCGCGGGATCAAATGGCCGGCGAGTGACGCTTTCAAATGTGTCCAGGCATTGCTTTCCTCAATAAAGTGCCCGAGAACTGCATCCCCCAGATCGGATGGCGTTATGTTCTCATAATAATGAGAGATCCGGGCCGGCCCCTTCAGGGAGGATTGCCTCAAGTCTGACACGAAGTTGATTTTCTTGAGTTGTTCCTGCAAGGCCGCCAGTTGCGGCTCCCGCCAGGCATGACGGCGCAGCCCGTCGGCGATGACGCCCATGTCAATCGCCATCACCGTCTCATGCACCAACGTCACCAGCAAACCCCATTGGTTGCGTGGCAGGCTTTCCAGAAGACGGCACAGATCCTGGCTGAGAGTCAGATCGCGCAACGCTTCCTCCGGCTGGCCCAGCAACAAATGACATTGGGCCAGCGCTCCCAGCACGCGCGCGAGATGTGACATGTGAAGGAATGCCGGGTCGAAATCGGCCTTGGGATTTTGATAATCGCCCACCATCCGCGCGTAAGGACGCTGCAAGGCCTGGCGCATCACCGCGAACTGCGGTTCCAGGACGGCAATCCGGGCAAGGAGTTCGGCGGCTGAACCCGGCACTTCCATCGTCACTTGGTAGGAACCGTTGCCGGCCGGTTCAATCCTCGCATTTTCCTCCTCGTACGAGCTAACGGCTCCAGCGGAATGGAAGCCGTTGGTCAGGAATTGCTCCAGTTCCTTTGCCGACGGTGCTGTTTGACACTGCAACAGGATTTTGGCAGGTTGAATCTCCTCTGGCCGCCGCGATAAATGGGGAAATCCCCAGGGATCAGCGAAATATGTCCCGACCGCATCTTCGATCAGCTTGGCCACTTCGGTTTTGGCTTTCGGATCTCCATAGGAGAGCACCGTGAAACCGGCCGGGGAATTGGAGCCCGGCTGGCCAAAGGCCACTTCAGCCACGACGATGCGGGTGGACGGGTGGTTTGTATCCCCGACCTCATATAGGTCCGCTAAGTCCTCTAATCTCGCGCTCAAAACCGTGGGGCCTCTTCCCACAAACCACTGCTGCATTTCCGGCACGGCCAGGACGTTTTGCTCATCCGGCACCGGCGCGGGAATGTCTTCCACCCAATCCATCTTGATGCCTTTGGCCTCCAAGGCGCGCTTGCAATTCTCCCAGGCCCGTTTGCCGCGCCAGCTTTCCTCCGTGTAAAAAGTCGCGATCAAGGTCAGCAACACGGCAACGCCGACCAGGCAGCGCCGCAGAATGCGCCAACGTTTCGATTGAGAAGCGGTTATCATAATTCTTCAATTTGGAGTGCGGGAGCTTGCTCCCGCTTTCGGATCGCGCACGAGGTGCGGCAAGCAAAGCGGCGGCAAGCCGCCGCACTCCAAAAAGTCATCGGTTTCTTTTAGAGCGGATGCGGTCACACCATTTGCCAGTCCTGCTTCCTTTCGCTGCAATTTGGAGTGCGGGAGCTTGCTCCCGCTTTCGGATCGCGCACGATGTGCAGCAAGCAAAGCGGCGGCAAGCCGCCGCACTCCAAAAAGTCATCAGTTTCATTTTGAGTGGATGCGGCTCACACCATTTGCCAGTCCTGTTTCCGTTCGCTGCAATTTGGAGTGCGGGAGCTTGCTCCCGCTTTCGGATCGCGCACGAGGTGCGGCAAGCAGAGCGGCGGCAAGCCGCCGCACTCCAAAAAATCACCGGTTTCATTTTGAGTGGATGCGGCTCACACCATTTGCCAGTCCTGTTTCCGTTCGCTGCAATTTGGAGTGCGGGAGCTTGCTCCCGCTTTCGGATCGCGCACGAGGTGCGGCAAGCAAAGCGGCGGCAAGCCGCCGCACTCCAAAAAATCACCGGTTTCTTTTAGAGCGGATGCGGTCACACAATTTGCCAGTCCTGCTTCCTTTCGCTCCGTGGCCGGGCAGGATTGGAAGGCGCGGCGGGGGCGTTGACGGGAGCATAAACGACGCCCGGCTGCGTCAATTCAGCCAGTATGCGGGTTTCTTCTTGCCATGACTGCATCATAGCCGCAGCCGAAGAGGAACGGCCACCGGCCAACTGCATCGGATGGTCCGACAACCGCGCGTTGATCGCCAAGAGCACCAGCCAGAGCGCGGCCAGGCCAACCCAGGCGCGGCGGCACGGCCAAATCAGCTCGCGCCAGACGTTGCGCCAGACTCCTTGCAGCAGAGGCTCGCGCCGTGTCGGGATGCCGCCGGACGCCTGCCCGGCCCCGGCCCAGCCCTCCTGCATGGCTGGAGTCGGCTCGAGATGCGCGAAATTTTTCTCCCAGCCGGCCAGCGGCGCGGTGAGCGCCTTGATCTCGTCGCAATAATTCCGGCAGGCGGAACAGGCGGCGAGGTGCTGTTCCAGTTCAGGCCGGTCTTGTTCGGGCAAGGCCCCGGCCGCAAGGAGACATATCTCCCGGCGAACGCGGCGGCATGGATTCCAAAACCATTTCATATCTGTTTATCCCCTTTCATTTCAGGAAGGTTCATTTTCATTTGGCGCAATTTTTCCAAGGCATGATGCAGGCGGGATTTGACCGTTCCCACCGGACAGCCCAGGACCTGTGCCATGTCCGGCAGGGAGGCGTCCTCGAAAAAACGGAGGAGGATGACGCGGCGATGTCTCTCCGGCAGCCGGTCAACCCACTGGCGCATGGCGGCGAAGAAATCGTTTTGGGCCGCGTTTTCCGACGGGGAAGGCTCCGGGGAAGGGACATTCTCCTGCCGCGCGGCCAGCTCCTCCCGCTCAAAGACCGGCAGCCAGGCCAGCGCCAGCGGCCGGGAGCGGACGCGCCGCGCCCATTTTTGCCGGCGATGCAGCAGAATGGCATAAAGCCAGGTGGAAAACCGGCAACTCTCATCATAGTGTGGCAAGCTTTTCCACGCTTCCACCAGGGTTTCAGAGACCAGGTCCTCCGCCACGCTGACATCGCCCGTCATCGCGGCGGCCTGCCGCAGCAGGCGGGCTTGCAGAGGCCCGCTCAAACGACAAAACGCCGCCCCATCCCCGGCGCGCGCGCGCGTGAGAAGTTCGCCGGAGGCGGTTGTTTCAATCCCGTCGTCGCTGATGACCATCTATGTATCAATCCCCTGGGCGCGGGGAAAGGTTCAAGATTTTTGGCCTTATTTTGCGCGGCGCGCTGAAAAAGGATGCAAATGGGCGCCTCTTGATGCCACCACCATGCGATTTGCCAATTCCCTCGCCCCACGACGTGGGGAGAGGGTTGGCAGCCCGTTAAAAAAGGTTTTCCATTCCGCCGCGTGAGGGCACGCGGCCTGCATTTCCCCGCGCAAAACGTGCCTGTTTTGTAGGCCCGGTGCCCCCACCGGGCGTTCTTTAACGGGTTGTTAGGGTGAGGGGTTCCATCCATCCAAGGGTCGTCGTATCAAGATGCGCCCGATTCAAATGGGCGCATCTTGACACTGCTACGTTGGATTTGCTGCCGACGCGGATTCGCATGGGCCGAGTTTCATAAACGCTTGAAAAACAGATGCTTAAGCAAAATCTCCATCTGTGGTGCGTCGCAACCATGGTACACGGCACTCTGAATTGCTTGCCAATTTTTCAAGGTGGGTGTAGCGTCGTTTGAACCCGGTTTGCCTGGTAAAAACGATGCTTTGCAACCCGAAAACAGGGATCAGTCTGGAAGCAGCAAATAATTTTGAAGCAACAGCCATGTCATTGACCAACACCGTGAACGCGGAACAGTCCATTGAACTGGAAGGAACGATTCAAACCGTTCTGCCCGGAACCATGTTCCGCGTCGTCTTGGACAACCAGCACCAGGTGCTGGCCCACATCTCCGGAAAAATGCGGCGCCATTTCGTGCGCCTGACCGTCGGCGACCGCGTGCGCCTGGAGATGTCGCCTTATGACTTGTCCAAAGCGCGCATCACTTACAGGCTCCGTTAATTCGCAACCCATAACCCTAAAAAAAGTTTTGCTCTATTTATTCTTTTTCTGGTCGGCCATCGGTTTTATCGGCGGCATCATTACTTCATCATTTTTTGAGTGGACGCTCCATCGCTACGTCATGCACCGCCCGCTGGGTAAATTCACCTACCCCTACCGCAGCCACACCCTGACGCATCATCGCATTTTCAAATCCGACCACACCTATCATCTCATTGATGAAAAGGACAAACACACCATTCCGATGGCCTGGTGGAACGGCCCGGCGCTGATCGCCTGGGCCGTGCTCCCTTTTCTCGCCGTCTCCCTCCTGACCGGGCATTGGGGGATTCTCTGCGGAGGGGCGCTGGCGACCAGTTTGTATTACGGGGCTTACGAATACATGCATTGGTGCATGCATCTGCCGCGCAAGCGCAACCTCGAGCGCTCGGGGATTTTCTTCCGCCTCAACGGCCATCATTTGCTGCATCACCGCTACATGGGCAGGAATTTCAACGTCGTTTTTCCGCTGGCCGATTTGTTCCTGGGCACTTTGTTGCTCCGTTCCAAGGTGCATTTCAAGCAGGCGGTGGGCCCGTCCGTCCCCAACGTTCAGCCCAAGTTCCCCAAAGTGGGACTCGCCGCCCCCAAGCCTTAAGGGCTTTCCTTCACCGTTCCTGCAAAATCTCCGAGCCGATGATGTCGCCCGGCATCAAGTCCGGCGTGAACCGTTCCGGGGAGAACACGCGCCCTCGCGTCTGGCGGCCGGCGCATTGCAAAGGGGGTCTTGGAGTTCCGCGCAAAAACAATTTCCGATTTTTCTCGATGAGGATGGCAGGAGTATCCATGGCAGAAATATAATGCGCCCCGCCCCCCCCATCGGCGCGAAGGTCTGATTTCATTTTAATCCTGCCCACCCTTCGTCATTCTGCATTCTGCATTTTCCCTTTCCCCCCCAGTGAAGCGCCTCGTCCCCTCTCGCACATCATGTTTATTGGCGTAAAGTGGTAACTCAGCCGGCGGGGGCGCGTAGCCCCGGAAGCCTGAAGGCACCCATGAGCGGGGGTTCGATTATACATCAATCACTGGGCCGTCGCCGTCGTCGGAGGGGGGCGGGCGGGACGGTTTGGCGCGGTGGAATTCAAAGCGGGCCTTGTTGGTGCCGGTCAGAATGTTGAGCACGATGCTCACTATGCTGATGATGACCGAACCCCATAAGGCTGGCCAAAAGCCGGCCACATGAAAGTCTTTCAGAATATGGCCAACCAATAAGAGCAAAAGCGCGTTGATTACGAAGATAAACAGGCCCAACGTCAAGACCACCAGCGGCAGGGCAAAAAGGATCAACAGCGGGCGGACCACGGCGTTGAGCAGGCCCAGCAGAAGGGTGGCGATGAGCAGGCCCGTCCATGTGGCGTAATGGATGCCGGGCACAATCTGGATTGTGACCAGAACAGCCAAGGTTGTGATGATCCAGCGTTTTAGGAACGATTTCATGTGTTGCGGCCGATTCCCTGTAGCAAGATGGCTCAACCCAACTGAACTTGCAAGAACGCAACGGCGGCTTCCGCCCGCGCCACCGCCTGGCTGCAACAGGCCGGGATCAGACAGAATCCGCCGGCGGACAGGGGGGTGGACTGGCCTTGATCGTGGA
This sequence comes from Verrucomicrobiota bacterium, assembly GCA_049513975.1. Classification (GTDB taxonomy): domain Bacteria; phylum Verrucomicrobiota; class Verrucomicrobiia; order Limisphaerales; family Palsa-1400; genus JBEKOF01. The sequence continues at coordinate 168,556 of JBEKVM010000001.1, forward strand.
CCCGCAACGCGCCTTCGACCACCCCCAGGATGTTCATCCGCCCGCCGCGCAAGGCCAGGGCGTCGCCGGGTTGGAGACGCCGCAGAGCGACCTGAAAAAGTTTGTCCTTCACCAGCGGGCGAATGGTTCCGGGATGGCCGGGGGAAATTGCGGCGGGCAGCAAGGACGGCTCGACATCGGCAAAATCAATGCTGGCCAGCGACTGGGCCAGATGAAGCGGGCGCGGCCGGCCGTCCGCATCGAGCCGGTTCCAATCAAAGACCCGGTAGGTGGTGTCAGAGTTTTGCTGAATTTCAAAAACCATCGTCTCCGCACCCAGAGCGTGAACGCATCCGCTGGGGAGAAACAGGGCGTCGCCGGCTTTGACGGGTATGCGGTGGAAGCAGTTGGCGACGGCGCCATCGGCCAGTTGTTTTTCAAATTCGGCGCGGGTAACGCCGCGCTTCAATCCCGCGAACAACTCCGCGGCCGGCCCCGCCTGGGCGACGTACCACATTTCCGTTTTCGGCTCGCCCCCGAGTTGGGCGGCCTGGAGGGCGGGAGGATGAACTTGCAAGGAAAGCTTCTCGCGGGCGTCAATAATCTTGATGAGGAGCGGGAACCGTTTGGGCATCTCCGGGAGCGGCCCCAGCAATTTTACAGGGCGCTCCAGCATGATTTGATGCAAGGTCTTTCCTGTCCAGGGTCCGGCGGCGATGATGCTTTCGTCGCCGGGCCGGTCACTGATCTCCCAGGATTCACCGATGGGCAAATTGGGGGGGAGGCGCTTGGCGTAGAGCTGCTCCAGGTTGCGTCCGCCCCAGATCCTTTCCTTGAAGATCGGCTCGAAGGTTAAAACGGAGAGCATGGTCAAAGTTGCAGGGCCGGACTGGACGTGGCAGAATTTCCGGGCGGCAAAGACAGCATGGAGGACGGGGCAGGCGGGGCTTTGCCCTCCGGCGCCGCGATTGGCGGAGCCAGGGAGGCCGCCAGGGAAGCCAGGGCCGGAGACGTGGCGGGGGTCTCGATCTTCTCGGTGAAACGCCCGTGAGCGCGGAATTTATCGTAACGCAGTTTCAAGAGGTCGGGGCTGGAAAGTTTTTTCAAATCCTCCAGGTTTCGCAGCAAAGCCGCTTTGAGGGCGGCGGCGGTTTCGGCGGGGTTGTTGTGCGCGCCGCCGGCGGACTCCGGGACGATCTCATCCACCAACCCCAGGGCGAGCAAATCCTTGGCGCTGATCTTCAAGGCCTCGGCGGCTTTGGCGGCGGCGGAGCGCTCCTTCCAGAGGATGGCGGCGCAACCTTCCGGGCTGATGACCGAGTAATAGGCGTTTTCCAAAATGAGCACCCGGTCGGCCACGCCAATGCCCAAAGCGCCCCCCGAACCGCCCTCGCCAATGACCGCTGCGATCATGGGCGTCTGCAGCAACATCATTTCCCGCAAATTAACGGCGATGGCCTCGCCAATGTGGCGTTCTTCGGCGCCAATGCCGGGAAAAGCGCCGGGGGTATCCACCAGCGAAATGACGGGCAGGCTGAATTTTTCGGCCAACTGCATCAAGCGCAAGGCCTTGCGGTAACCTTCCGGCAGGGCGGAGCCGAAGTTGCGGCGGATGTTTTCCTTGGTATCCCGTCCTTTTTGCGTGCCGATGACGAGGACCTTGTGGCCATCGAGCCGGGCCAAGCCGCCTATCAAGGCATGATCGTCGGCATAGAGGCGGTCGCCGTGCAGTTCGGAGAAATCGGCAAAGGCCAGGGCCAGGTAATCGAGCATGAAGGGGCGCTTGGGGTGGCGGGCGATTTTGACGCGATCCCAGGCGCCGAGGGCGGCAAAGACCTGGCGGCGCATTTCGGCGATTTTAGTTTTCATCGCGGCGATCTCTTCGCCCATGGCATGGCTTTGCGGGTGTTTTTCGAGTTCGTCCAGCTTGCGTTGCAACTCGAGGATCGGTTTTTCGAAATCAAGCTGATGTTTCATGGCGGCACAACTTTAAGTTCCCGCACGCGGTTGGCGCAAGCGCAATGTTGTCCATGAAATCTCCAGCCAGCTCCCCGGCTTGGAATAAAAAAGGAGAGCCGGGGCATGCCCGGCTCTCAAGGTGATGGGGTCCGAAAGCGCTCACCTGGCGCACAAGTTGTAATGAGGCCAACATCCATGCCGCTCGCACCTCATTACCAGCACGACCCCTCTGCCAAACCACTGCCGAGCAGCAATCCTTCTCCATATTATCAGAGCAGGCCGGCGCTCTTTTCGTTCAAAATAACTTTGGCCGAATTGAATTGTGGCTTGCAACTTTCCCCCTCTGGCGGGTTAATAGGGGGAGAATCGGCCGCATTGGCCGTGCAGCTATGGCGCAATTCAATTACAAGGCCCGAAAACGATCGGGTGAAGTGGTCACGGGAATCCTGGAAGTGGCTGACCGTGGGGCTGCCTTGATGCAAATCGAGCGCCTCGGATTGTTCCCAATCGCGGTGGAGATGCCCAAAGGGGCGGCCGCCGCCGCCGCCGCCACCGCCGCCACCCAACAACCGGCCGGCAAAAGCGCGTCCTGGATGGAATTCCTGCCTCCGACGCTGCGCCAGAATCTCCAGAAACAAAGAAAACCTAAATTGCAGGAATTAGCCACGTTCACCAATCAACTGGCCAATTTGCTCAAATGCGGCATGCCGCTGACGGTGGCCCTGAACAGCATGACGCACCTGGAAACCAAGGGCATCCCGGCAGAAGTCAGCCGCCAGCTCAAGCAGGATGTCATGGAAGGCAAGGGCCTGTCCGAAGCCATGGCCAGACAGAAGGGCATTTTTACCGATCTTTATGTGAACATGGTGCGGGCGGGCGAGCAAAGCGGCGCGCTGGTGGAGGTCTTGCGCCGCATGGGAGACCATTTCGAGCGTTTTTCCGAGGTGCAGGCCAAGTTCACCTCCGCGCTGGTTTATCCGGCGTTTGTCATCTGTGTCGGCATTGCCATCTCCATTTTCTTCATGACCGTCATGCTGCCGGCTTTTTTGCAGTTGTTTCAGGGACTGAACGTGCCCCTGCCGCTGCCCACGCGGATCTTGATCGGTCTCAACGATTTCGTCAAGCATTGGGCCTGGCTGGTGGGCCTGGTCATTGTCTTCGCGGGCTTCATCTTTGCCCGCTACAAGGCCTCGGAAGACGGCAAGGTCAAGATTGACCAGTGGAAAATGAGCGTGCCGATTGTGGGCAAGGTGGTGCGGCTCCATCTTTTCGGCCAGTTCTGCCGCACGCTGGCCACGCTGTTGCAGAACGGCGTGCCGGTGTTGAAGGCGCTGGAGATCGCCGAGCAAATCGTTCCCAACCGCATCCTCAAACAAGCCATCGCCAAGACCCGGCAGGAAGTGACTGACGGCAAAACTATCGCCCAACCCATGGCCCGCAGCAAAGTGTTTCCGCAATTGATGGTGGATTTGATTAAGATCGGCGAGGAGACGGGCGACGTTCCGGGATCCCTGGCGAACCTGGCCGATACCTACGAGAGCCAACTGAACATCGGACTGCGGGTGATGACCAACATGATCGAGCCAATCATCATCGTGGTCATGGCCATGTTCGTCGGCTTTTTGCTCATCGCCATTCTCTCCGCCCTTTTCTCCATCACCGCCAGCATCAAAGTTTGATGGGATGAACGCCAACCCCCTAACTCTTCCGTCTCCGAGGGCAGGCCGCGCCCGCCGGGCCGGCGCTTTCACGCTGATTGAAATCCTGGTGGTCGTCGGAATCATCGGGCTGACGTTGACGATGGGCGTGCCGGCCTTTGTGCGCGCCCTGCACAAGGAAGGCATGCGCAAGGTCGAGTCCGATTTGCTGGAAGCCTGCCAGAAAGCCCGTGGCGGCGCCATCCTCAAAGGAGCCGGCTACCAGGAGCTGAAAATAAGGCCCATGGAAAGAACCTTCGAAGCCCCGGGCGTCTTCCCCATGACGACCCTTCCGCCCGAAGTCAGCATCCAGTCCATTTCGTTGAATGGAATGGAACTGGCGCTCGAAGACACGGATGTTGTCACGGTCCGGTTCTTTGCCAAAGGCACCAGTGATGAGTTTGCCATCGTCGTCCGTTCCAACCAGGACGGGACGCTCTGCACCGTCACGCTCGACCAGGTGACGGCCTTGGCCGATATTTCGACATCCAGATGAAAACGCGCGCGAAAAGCTGCGGAGAGCCGGTGACGCGACAGACGTTGGCGGCCGTGGGCGCGCTGCGTGGGCGGCGGCGGGCGCAGGCCGCTTTCACGCTGCTGGAAGTCATGATTGCGGCGGCGATCTTTTTTATGGGGATGTTTGCCCTGCTGGGGGTGTTGAGCAACGGCCTGCATGCCGCGGCCATTTTGCAGAAAAACAGCCCCACCGCGAGCATGGCCGTGGCCGAGTACACTCTGCACGACCAACTGGAGGAGGGATCCACCAACGGTGATTTCACCTATGCCGGCGAAAATATTTATCCCGATTACCGATGGGAGCTCAATACGCGCGAGCTTATGACCAACGGTCTCTTCCAGGTGGATGTGATTGTTTACCACGAAAGCAAGGTTTTTTCCTCGATGCAGATTCTTCTCTTCCGGCCCGATTCGAAGAGGAAGTTTTGAACCGGAGTATGAAACCGCCCGCTCAGACCCGCCCCCGCGCCTTTACGCTGGTGGAAATCATGGTGGCCATCACCCTGTTCATGTTCATGATGGGCAGTATCATGGCCTGTTGGAAGGTCATCGTCAGCGGGACGCGCACGGGCGAGACGGCGGCGGCCATGGCCCAGCGCGCCCGCACCAGCATGCGGGCGATAGAAGACTCGCTCAACAACATGGACATATCGAAGTTTAACAACCGGTATTATTATTTCACCAACTACAACCAGGATCAGTATGCCTGCCTGGACTTTGCCGCCCGCCTGCCCGCCTCCTTTCTCGGCTCGGATTATTTTGGGGATAACGTGGTGCGGCACGTCATTTTCCAGGTCAAGCCAGACGCGGTGGACCGGGACAGACTGAACCTGGTCATGACCCAGTATCCGGTGCTGGACATCCCCAGCGAGCAGTATCCTCCCAAATCCATCATCCTGGCGCGGGACGTGAGCCTTTTTACCTTGTCGTTTTGGTCGCCCAAAGACAGCGACTGGCATGACGAGTTTTTGCCCAAACAGCCTGAAGTGCCTCCGATGATCCTCATCACGCTGGGCACCGGCCATTCGCCCCATGACGCGAGGGTTCCCTTTGAGGTGATTCAACGGGTGGTCCGCCCGCCCACCCTGGCCCATTGAAAACACGCCCCTCCCATAGCTTCTCCCCGCGCGGCATCGCCTTGATACTGGTCATGGTGGTCATTTTTGCCCTCTCCGTCCTGGTCGCCGCCTTTGCCTATTCGATGTCGGTGGAGATGCGGCTGGCGCAGATCACCGATTATGACGTGGAACTGGAATGGATGGGCCGTTCCGGCATCGAACTGGCCCGATTCGCCCTGATCAACAAGTGTCAGGAACAGCGAGACATAGACGCGCTCAACCAGTTTTGGGCCGGCGGCAACGCGCCGTGCAGCAACAACAACCCGCAACTGGAAGCGTATGCCCACGGTGACGGATATGCTTTTAAAGATTTTCCTCTCGGCAATGGAAGGATCTCCGTCAAGATCACCGACATGGAGCGGAAATTTGACATCAATGGCCCGAACAATCAGCGGGGACCGCAGTTGGATGTCTTGCAAAGGGCGCTGATAGAATGCGGGGTGACCGATCCTTCCCAATCCTCCAAGATCACGGATTCGATCCTGGACTGGGTCAGCCGCGCCCCTGGCAGTCATATGAACGGCGCCAAAAGCGAATACTACAACCAGATGATTCCGCCTTATAATTGCAAGGAGGGGCCGATTGAGGATATGTCCGAACTGCTGCGGATCCAGGGGGTCACGCCTGAGATTTACTGGGGGTCCTACTCGACGAACCACCCGCCGGCGGCTTACCAGCAACAGGGGTTCAATCACACCCCGCACGCCACCAAAAGCCGGTTTGCGAACGAGGCCGACAAGGATGTGCCCAACCCGGTCGGCCTGGTGGAGTTGTTCTCGCCTTTTGGCGCCAGGCTCAACATCAACACGGCCTCGGCCAAAACTCTGCAACTGCTTCCGGGCATTGACGCCAACACCGCCGAACGAATCGTCGAGCAGCGGGCCGGGCCGGATGGCATTGATGGCACGGAGGACGACGTTCCCTTTCACTCCGTCCAGGAATTAAACAGCGGCCTGCCGGGCGGCGGGGTTCCGCCGGGGGGTATGCCGCCAGGGGGTGTGCCGCCCGGAGGGATGCCGCCGGGAGGTGTGCCGCCACCAGGGGCCATGCCCGGCGGCATTCCCGGAGCGCCGCAAGCCGGCATCGCGGCCGGCGGACTGGCGGTTTATTGCGACGTGCGCAGTTATGTGTTCGAGGTGCGTGTGGAGGCGGAAATCAACGCGGTCAAGCGCACCTTTGTCGGCATCGTCAGCCGTTCCGGTCAAAACGCCGGCCAGTTCCAGTGTGTCCGGTTTTATTGGGAGGATTGAGGCGCGGCGCGCCCATGTCCATTTTTTCCCGGGCCGCAGCCGCACGGCTCGGTTATGACCGCGCTTAAAAGTGACGGCCATATCAATTAGCATCACTAATACTTTTCCTAAGAACCAGCCCGCCTCTGGGTGATTTTAGTCGCAAGTCGTTTATTTTAAGACACTTGTGGAATTTCCACAACATTTGACATTCTTATATCACCGTGTTAGCGTACTATAAGATTAACTGCGCGCCTCGGAGCCGGTGGGACTGAAAAATGGTTCCTCTCCCTCAAGACGAGGCTGAATTGACTTAACTTTAACTGCATAAAAACATGAGTGATGCAAACGCGACGGCAGGCGTGTCGGCGGAGGTCCCCCGGACATCGAAGATATCCGAGGTGGTGATCCGCTTTGCGGGCAATTCCCAGGACGGCATTCAAGCCATCGGCGGTTTTCTGGCGCGGCTGGCCGGGCGGAGCGCGCAGGAAGTGATGACCTTCATGACCATCCCTTCCACCATTTCCGGGGGACCCTCCATTTTCCAGGTGCGGATCGGTTCGGGCGAAGTCCTGAGCGCGGGCGATGAAGCGGACGTGCTGATGGCCTTTTACCAGCATTCCTACGAAAGCCATGTCAACTCGGTGCGCAAAGGAGGCATCATTATTTATGACTCGGACCACGTCCAGCCCAACCCGGAGTGGGAGAAGGAATACCGCCATCTGGCCATACCCATTTCCAGCCGGACGATCGAAGCCATCGGCGGTTCGGGCAAGGACAAGGGGAAGAATATTTTCGCGCTGGGCCTGGTGGCCAAGATATATGATTTGAACGTGCCCAAGCTGGAACGGCTGATTTCGGAGCGTTTCGGGGGCAAGGACGAGAGCGTTGTCAAGAATGCGATGATGGCCTTCCACGCCGGGCACGGTTATTCGGTGGGCAACGTGCTGGAGACCTTCCAGTTCGTCGCATCGAAAAACCGCGGCGGCCAGCAGTTGGTCATGACGGGCAACGAGGCCCTGGCTTACGGGCTGATCGCCGCCGGGGTGCGCTTCGGCGCCGCCTACCCCATCACGCCGTGGTCGGAAATCATGGAGTTGCTCCGGCGGGAGCTTCCCAAATACGGGGGGACCTTTGTGCAGTGCGAAGATGAAATTGCGTCCATTTCCATGGCCATCGGGGCGAGTTGGGCGGGGCGGGTGGCGGTGACCGGCTCCAGCGGTCCGGGCATCTCCCTCAAACAGGAGGCGCTGGGCTGGGCCATCATGGCGGAAGTGCCGCTCATTGTGATTGACGTGCAGCGCGGCGGGCCTTCCACCGGCCTGCCCACCAACGTCGAGCAGTCCGACTTGAACATCGCCTGTTTTGGCGGGCACGGGGACGCCCCCCGGGTGGTGCTGGCCCCCACCGGGGTGGAGGATTGTTTTTATACGGCCATCGAGGCGGTCAACATCGCCCGCAAATATAATGTGCCTGTGGTGATCTTGAGCGACCAGGCCATTGCCACGCGCATCGAGGCGTTTGCCGAGCCGAACCTGGAAAAAGTTTGCCAGGACATTTCCCCGGACCTCAGCCCGGTGGCCGAATACACCCCTTACGATCTGGACACCATCACCGGGGTAACGCCGCGCAAGGTCGCGGGCACGCGCATTTTGAACGGGAAGTATCCTGTGGCCAGCGGCCTGGAACACGATGAAATGGGGCATCCCACCGGCTCGCCCAAGCTGCACATGGAAATGACAGCCAAACGCCGCCGCAAACTGCAGAATCTGGGCGCCGAACTGCCGGCGCCCCAGGTTTATGGGCCGCCGGAAGGCAATATCCTGCTGGTCGGCTGGGGCTCCACCCAGGGGCCGTTGCGGGAAGCGGTGGACCGGGCCCGCGCGGCGGGCGACAGCGTTTCGGCCGTCCACATCCGCTACATCAACCCGCTGCCGCCGGGGCTGGAAAACATTTTTGCCGGTTTCAACCATGTTTATGTCGTGGAGATGAATGACGAGGGACTTTACGGGTACGGGCAGTTGGCCGGGCTGTTGCGCGCCCGTTTTTGCGATGCCAAAATCCGCGGGCTGAACAAGACCGACGGGCTGACCTGGCGGGTGCGGGAAATCCTGGAGCGGGCCAAGAGCACCGTCGCCGCCAGCCTGCGTAAAATGTAATTTCAACCATGCCAGGAAGAATTTAAGGAAATAAAATCTATGAGCCAAATCATCCTCGAAGCGCCCCCGGCGCCCGCGGCGGAACCCGAACGCAAGCCGCTCACCAAAAAAGACATCTCGGCCGACCACCCCACCTGGTGCCCCGGTTGCGGCGACTTTTCCGTTCTGGCCCTGTATTTCAAATTGCTGGAAAAGCGCCAGGTCCCGCACGAAAAAATCAGCACGGTGGCGGGGATTGGCTGCTCCAGCCGGTTTCCCTATTTCGTGCAGGCCTACGGGGCCCATTTCATTCATGGGCGCGCCCTGCCCTTTGCCAGCGGCATTTCGCTCACCCGCCCCGACCTGCACCCCTTTGTCTTCGGCGGCGATGGCGACGCTTTTTCCATCGGCGGCAACCACCTGACCCATACCGCCCGCAAGAACATCAAAATGACCTACGTGATCATGGACAACTGGGTTTATGGCCTGACCAAAAAGCAGACCTCGCCCACCTCGCCCGTCGGATTCAAGAGCAAGACCGACAGCGCGGGGGCGCTGGACCAGCCGATCAACCCGATGAAGCAGTTGCTGGGGGCCGGGGCGAGCTTTGTGGCGCGCGCCACGCATACCAACCCCAATCATCTGCTGCAGATGATGGAAGCGGCGATAGACCACGATGGTTTCAGCGTGATCGAATGCCTGAGCGAATGCGTGGAATTTTACGAAGGGGCCTTCGACGCCTCCAACCCGCGCAAAGGCGGCGTTTTCAATCTCGTGCCCGCGGACCATGACGTGAGCGATGAGGTGGCCGCCTACAAACTGGCCAACGCTCCGTTTCCGGGCTATTTCGGCATATTCTACAAATCGGATCGTCCCACCAAGAACAAGCTGGAGGCGGACCTGAACGCCGCGGCGCAAAAAAAGGTCGCCGGGAAAAAGGACTGGCAAATCCTGCAAGACACCTTCAACCGGCTGAAATAGAGTCGCAGTCATATTTACCACTGCTGAGATGGTGCGCGGCGGAGGCCAATAGGGGTGGTTTGGGCTCGCAAAACAGTGAAACCCGAGTGGATCGTTTAGGTATTGAAGTGATGGAATGGCGGGCACTGTGGTTCAAAAAAATGCTTTGATTTGGTTTGATTTGGTTTGTTGGAAACGCCTCAGTTCTAACTGTAAATGGTTCATGGACAGGAACTTGAGTTGATTTGCCGCAAAAAAGCACATAACGCGCAGAAAAAGCCGATGTTGTGGTGCAGGGATCATAAAGTACAGTGATTTGGCAAGGTATTGAACGCTCCCGGGGGTGGTGGAGTAATGGAGTGGTGGAGAGTTGGCGCCGGCGCGGTCCATGCCAGTGGATAAACGGGGGAATCCCGTCCTGATCCCGCCGCCCTCCGCCTTTTCCTGCCTGGCCCTCTTCACGTAGGAAAGATTAGCGTTTAAACGCAAGGGTGTCAACGGAAAATTTGGAATTTTTTTTGAACAGGAGGGGCTGGAACGGAGAGGTTTTGGTCCCGCAAAGCAGCTCCGACGGCGGAATGTGCTTGCCAATCCGGCGCAAGATGTTGAACTGCAACAGAGAAGCGAGGACGGAGGATGGAGGAATGCCGGGTGGCCGGTTGAGGACGCCGGGCCAGCCCATTTTTTGGATTTGCTGCGGGATGGCGGTGTAGAAATGTGAAGTTGATGAACTGCGGTACCCGTTCAAGCACAATGAATTTGAACTGGATTCCCAAAACGACTGTATACGGGTGGGGCTGGTGCCTTGGCGGAAATGCCATGCCATTCGGAGAAAAAACGATAATGTGCAAGCCTCCGTTCGATTTTCCGCACATTATTGTCGAAACAATGTGCCCATTCTGGTAGGAAAGGCTTCGCTGATGAAGCCACCGATTCGATTTCTGTCGTCCGCAGACCGCTCTCCATGGAGGGACAGTGTTTCAAAAATGGATGGTCTGCCGCGATACTCGCCGCCGCAGCTTTGGAGTCACGTTTTCATAGGTTGCAGCCGGATCGGCTGCAAATAAGCAATGTCAACGCGGGCATTAACCGAAATAGTAAACAAAAGTCTGCCAGGACTGCAAGTCCACATTGTGCAGTCCCATTCTGCATGACATGGAGAGGTGTACGGCTGGACGTTTTGTTTTCAACTGGCTGAACAAAACGCTCCTGTCATCGGCAAAATGACCTGCTTGGCGGCCGCTATTTTGCTCCCGTAATCTTCCAGACTCGGACCCAGAAGCACGGCTTTCTTTGGAATGGCCCGGAACTTCTCCCGGTATCGCTCCGAGAGCCGCAGGCCGGGCGAGAGTTCGCGCCAGGCGTTGGCCTCCTCGTGGCTGAGGTCGGTCTCAAAAATGGCGTCATGCCGGAGATGATAAACATCTCACGGCTCGCCTTCTCCTGCACCGCCCACTCCATCACTCCAGCCCTCCATCCCTCCACCACTCCAATCCGCATTTATTTTCCCTCCGCCCCGCGCCTTCGGGATTGCAATTCTCCGCCCCGCCCCCATACTCGCGTCATTGACATGAAGGCCAGCCCGTCTGCCATCCATTTGCCGCGGCCTCCCGCCGCGCGCAAAGCCCGCCGATGCCACCCATGAACACCGACGAAAAAAACCGCAAGCTGGCCGTCTTTCCCCGCTCCAATCCCAATCCCGTCCTGGAATTCTCCGCCGAGGGCCAACTGACCTATTGCAACGACGCCGCCCAGCGCATGGCCGCCTCCCTCGGTGAGCAATCCCTCCTCGCCATTTTGCCGCCCGACACCAAGACCATCATCCTGCAATGCCTGCTCACCGGCGAAAACAAGCTCAATCTCCACACCTCCCTGCAAAACCGCACTATTGCCTGGTCCTTCATCCCCATCACCGAAAGCAAAACCGTCCATTGTTACGCCAACGAAATCACCGAACGCCTCGCCTTGGAAGCCCAGTTGCGCCATTCCGTCAAAATGGAGGCGGTCGGCCAGTTGGCCGCCGGCGTCGCCCACGATTTCAACAACATCCTGACCATCATTCAGGGCCATGCCGACCTGCTCTTGCAATCCAAGCCGCTGGCTCCGCCCACCGAAAAATCTCTCCGCCAAATCTGGTCCGCCGCCGACCGCGCCGGCAAGCTCATCCAGCAATTGCTCATGTTCAGCCGCAAACAGGTCATGCAGCCGCGCTATATTGATCTGAACGAAATCATCTCCAACGTCAGCCCCATGCTCCAGCGGATGATGGGCGAGCACATTGCTTTTGAGTACACTCCCGTGCCCAAGCTGCCCGCCATTTACGCCGATGTCGGCATGATCGAACAAGTTCTGGTCAACCTCTCCATCAACGCCCGCGACGCCATGCCCAACGGCGGACGCCTCGTCATCAGCGCCGCCCCCCGCGTCCTGGAACCCGTCGCCTGCGTCCTCAATCCCGAAGCCCGTCCCGGCCATTTCGTCTGCCTCAGCGTCTCCGACACCGGCGGCGGGATGGACAACGCCACCTTGAGCCATCTCTTCGAGCCGTTTTTCACCACCAAGGAAATCGGCAAAGGCACCGGCCTGGGCCTGGCCACCGTCTATGGCATCGTCAAGCAACATCAGGGCTGGATCATCGTCGAAAGCAAGCTCGGCGCCGGCTCCACCTTCACCCTTTTCCTTCCCTGCGTCTCCAGGCCCGCGGACATCCCCACGCCCCAAAGTCAAGCCCAGCTCCAGGCCGCGACCGGCTCGGAAACCCTCCTCGTCGTCGAGGACGAACCTTCCCTGCGCGAACTGGTCGTGCGCATCCTCGAACTTTGCGGCTACCGCATTTATCAAGCCCAAAATGGCGTCGAAGCCCTGCAGGTTTGGGAGCAGCACCGGCACGAGATTGATCTCCTCTTGACCGACATGGTCATGCCCGAGGGCATTTCCGGGCGCCAACTGGCCGAGCGCCTCCAGAAGGAGGACCCCGCCCTCAAGGTTATTTACACCAGCGGCTACAGTCCCGGCATGGCCGGCAAGGACATCGCCCTGCTGGAAGGCTTCAATTTTCTGGCCAAGCCCTATCCCCCCAGCCGCCTGGCCCAGGTCGTCCGCGAGTGCCTCGACGGAAAAATCGAACACGCCCAGAAGAAAAAATAGCCCTCCCTGCGGCTGGCCGCTTTACCTCGCTTTAGAGCATTTTCAATAAAACTGTAGCCAGGGCACCTGACAGGGATGCGATGAACTGGTTTGCCTGCGGTAGTTACAATACTCTTTAAACTGCTCTAATCACTTGGCAAATGAGACTCCCCCGCATTGCCGAACACTCAATGCGGGGGAGTCTCATTTTACCAAGGGACTTAAATCTGTCCAGAAAAAAGATTCAAGCGTTTCCAATGAGACTGGAGCCAGAACGCCTCGTCAGCATGCCATGAACTGGTTTGCCGCGTGCGGCTACAGTTTTAATTAAACCGCTCTAATAATACTCGGTTAAGTATTGCTTGACCCTTTAGGCTGCTTGTGCGAAGATTGCGGGCATGACATCGCAAGCCCTCAAACAGCTGGACGGACGACTGAATGACTTTTTAGGTGAAC
>JBEKVM010000002.1:0-116630 GCA_049513975.1 Verrucomicrobiota bacterium
GTCACGGAATTTACTCCCGTCTCCCTAAATTTCGGCCATCGAGCCCTTCGAGGCGAGTGGCGTTCAATCGCAATTCCCGCGGCATTTCCTCTCCATCCCACACGATTTCAGGACTCAATGGCCTTGAAGCCACCGGTTCCCTCTCCTTCGCAGGGCCTTCCACCTTCGCTCAAGCTACGGAGGACAGGACGGCGGGCAGGCCGAACAAAGCGGGCTCCGGCCAATTGTTGCAACCCGTTGCAGATCAATAAACCGCGCTGTTTGAACATGAGAGAACAGAGCAAACAGAGAATTTTCCCTTTCTCCGCGATCCTTGTCCGCCATAGCTTCAGCGAAGGCGGATCAATGTTCCTTATCCTCAGTAGCCTCAGCGAAGGAGGATCCTCTTCAAACCTCCCCTTCTTTCTGCATTTTTCATTTTGCATTCTGCATTTTGAATTCTGCATTTTCTTTTAAACCGGGGCTTGACAAAAATTAGAACCTATGGTTGAATGCTCAGCGTGAGACACGGAGGCATAGTCCGGCGCCGCCTCCGGAAGGAGGCGGCCAGCGCAGCCGCGGAAGGCAGGGCGAAAATCCCGGACAGCCATTTTTCCTTCCCGCCGACGCCAGCAGGGCTGGCGGCTTATCCGAGTGATTCCGACTATTTCCGAGTAATTCCGACTAATTCCGACTTCATAAAAAGAACCAGACGGGGGAGGCCATTCACCCAACTCCATTTCTCGCCAACGCGGTCAAAGTTCTTCCAAGATTTTTTACCACGGATTTCACGGATCACACGGATGAAAGCCGCGCTGTCCGAATCAATTTCCCATCCATGCCATCCGTGCCATCCGTGGTTCAAGTTTTTTGGTTGCGGTTCTGCGGCGCTGTGTTCTTTGTGGTCAAGTCATCTTTGGCTGCGGCGGATCGCGCTGGGGCTTTTGGGCCTTTTTGCGGCAATTCAAGCCAAGTGCCCGTCTATGAACCATTTACGGCAAAAAACAAGCATTCCCGATCAAGCCAAATCAAACCAAATCAAAGTGTTTTTAACCCTGCCTGGCAACAATGGATCAACGACAGCCCCATTCGCCAATTCCTTCCATTTTGCATTCTGCATTTTGCATTCTGCATTTCCTGCGCCCCGTCACTCCATGACTCCACCACTCCACTCGGCGATTAGTTAATCCAGGCGACCGGCATGAGCGCAGACCAAACCCAGCCCCAACCTCAGTCGGGACCACTGGCCCTGCCGGAATGGCCAAACTGGCTCTGTCTGAGCCTGCTGGCGGCGCTGACCCTGGCGGTGTTTTCGGAGGTTCTGTTTGTCAGGCCCGACGAGGTGCTGTCGGATCCGCAGATGGACTTGCGCCATTTCTTTGTCCACTGGCGGTACTTTGGATTTCATGAATTGAAGGCGGGGAATCTGGCGTTGTGGAATCCGCACTGCTTGAGCGGGACGCCGTTTTTCGGAAACTTCCAGTCGGCTTTGCTCTATCCGCTGAATTTTCTTTATTTGCTGTTGCCATTGGAGGCGGCGATAAACTGGACCATCGCGCTGCATGTGTTTCTGGGGGGTGCGTTCACATTTTATTGGATGCGGAACCGCGGCTTGCATTCCCTGGCCTGCCTGCTTTCGGGGGTGATGTTTATGTTTTGCGGCCCGCATTTTCTGCAGGTTTACGCCGGTCATTTGCCCAACCTCTGCACTTTGATCTGGGCGCCGCTGCTGTTGCTGGCTATTGACCGGATGATGGACCGGCCTGCCCTGGCCCCGTGCCTGCTGGGCATGTTTGCCGTGGCCATGTCCATTTTGGCCGGGCATCCCCAGTTCGTTTTCTATATGGGGGTGGCGGCGGGGATTTATGCCGTGTTGAATATCCTTCGCACACGGTCGCGCGGGAAAGTGATGTTGGGGCTGGCGGCGATGGCGGCGGGCGGCATGGCCTTGAGCGCCGTCCAACTGTTCACCGGCCTGCAGGAAGGAGGCGAGACGATGCGAAGCGCCGGCATGTCCTACGAATTCGCCTCGAGCTTTTCGTTTCCCCCGGAGAATTTTCTGACGCTGGTGGCGCCGTGGTTTTTTGGGGACATGAAAAACGGCCTGTATTGGGGCCGATGGTCCCTGACGGAGGTGTCGCTTTATGTCAGCGTGGCGGGTCTGGTGATGGCGGTGTACGGCATGGGGCGCGGCCGGCCGGCCACGCGGCGGTTTTCCGTCACGATGCTGGTCATCGTGCTGGTGCTGGCGATGGGCCGTTATACGCCGCTGTTTCATTTGCTTTTTAATTATGTGCCGGGTTTCAATAATTTCCGGGGCATGGACAAATTCCTCTGGCTGGCCGCTCTCTGGCTTGCGGCGCTGGCGGGGATGGGGCTGGACCAGATGCTGCGGGGAGGGCCGGCGCCCCGGTGGCTGCTGGCGGGAGCGGCGGGCGCGGGAATAGTGGTGTGCGCGCTGGCTTTTTTGCCGGCCCATTCCGATTGGTGGGGCCGCATGCTCAAGGGCATGCATCCGGACGCATCGAACAACCTGCCGGCAGGATATTATAGCAACCCGCTTTTCATTTTGCGCACCAAGTCCCAGGCCTGCTGGAGCCTGGTGCAGGGCGCGTTTTTTCTTTTCGCCGCCACGGCGCTTCTGGCCCTGGCCAAAACGCGCCGCTCCCTGGCCGGCGGGGCCATGCTGTTGCTGGCGGTGGCCGAGTTGGCCGGTTTTGCCGGGACCTCGCTCACGACTTTCCAACTCAGCCCGTCCCAGACTTCCGCCATGACCAGTTTCCTGGGGCAACACCCCGGCGACTATCGCATCAGGCACGATAATCCCAACGCCGCCATGACGACCGGGGCCTTGGATATTTCTGGCGATGATCCGGCGGGGCTGACGCGCTATATGCGGTTCCTCTATTTTTCCGCCGGCATTGATTTTGACGCGGCGCAACGCGGCAACGCCGTGGAAACCCCCAATACCGATGTCTTGCGCATGGTGCGCCTGCGCTATCTCTTTTCGGACGACGAAAAGACCTGGACGGAGCTGGCGGGCGGCCTGCCGCATCTGTTGCTGGCGGCCCGGTTCCGGGTGATGACCAATTACCATGAGATTTTTTCCACGCTGACCAATGAAAACTTTAAGATGGAGGAAGAGGTGATTCTGGAAAGCCAGCCCTGGCCGCTGCCGGAGCCGGCCCGGGAAAAGGGCACGGTGCGGTTGCTGGAAGCCTCCACCGACTGGCTCAAGATCGAGGCGGAGGTGGGGGCGCCCGCGCTGTTGTTGATCACCGACTCCTACAGCCGGGGCTGGCGGGCGCTGGCGCTGCCGGGCAGCGCGCAGGCCCGCTACGAGGTGATGCCGGCGGACTATTGTCTGCGGGCGATTCCGCTGGCGGCGGGGCATCATTTGTTGCGGGTGGAGTATTCGCCGCCGGGCTTTCGCCTGGGGAAGCTGGTTTCCATCGTGGCTTTGGCCGTGTTTTTCGTCTTGACTGGGATGGTGGTGAAAAATCGCTTTCGGGGCTTGAAGAAGATGGCGCCCCGGTAAGGAGATGGCGGTTTTTTACTGCAAGCCGCCGTGTCTTTAAATCTTATGTGCAACCGCGCCTTTCTGTGGTTCAATCAACTCCATTCCCGGATGCTTGAACGTTTTCCATTTTGGGATCGGGCCGCTTTGCTGGCCGGTTTGATGCTGATCGGGGCGGTTGTGGATATGTGGCGGCACGGGCGGGCTGCAACCCGGCACAAGGAATACGCGTTCATCTGGTTCACCGGTCTGATTGGCTGCCTGGTCGGAGGCGCCACTGATGTCATCACTTCTTCGATTTCCGAAGACTACTTCATAATTGGGAAGGGATTGTCTGGCGACAACGGCTTTGAACTGCGGGTGGCGATGTTCGGCATCAAACAGGGATTATCGGCCGGGGTGATTGCGGGAGCGGTCTGCGTTTACGTGAGCCGGCGAAAAAGCAAGTTTGCGCCGCTGGGCTTTGGCGGGCTGCTGCGCCTGTTGTGGATGCCGGTGATCTGCGCCGTGGCCGGATCGGTCCTCTTGCCGCTGGCCGCCGGACATTTCGATCCGGCTGGGCTTGATTTGAAATTGGAGGGCGCGCCCCTGATATGGCCGTTCTGGAGGTTTCGGTTGGTTTGGTGGATTCACATGGGTTTGTATGCCGGATTGCTGATCGGCCTTCTCTGGCTGATCGTGGTCGTGGTGCGGCGCAGAAGAGCCGGTCCAGAGCCGGCAGCCAGAACTTGATCTCACGGCATTTTTTCGCTTTTTAGGTGTTGCAATTGCCCAGAGTTGGTTTAAGTTTTTGCTTTTTATTGGATGCGAGCGTAGCTCAGCCTGGTAGAGCATCACGTTGCCAACGTGAGTGTCGAGGGTTCGAATCCCTTCGCTCGCTCCATTTGCCCATTTGCGTCAGAGTGCGACAGACCGCGCCAAACCCCCTCATTTACAAGCACTTGCGCGGGCTTTGTCCCTTCAATCGTTGCGACAGCTTGCGACCCGTTTTGACCATTTCCGCCTGAAATCTGTGCGCGTCCTTGTGTATACCCCAGCATCGGCGTGCTGGGTGAAAACGGCGTAGGAGCTGAGATCGCCGGGCCGGTCCAGTTCCATTCTCCAATGGGTCAGGACGAGGGCGAAGACCAAGGGCTGCAGGGGAGCCGGCAGGGAGAAGGGCAGGCCATCGTGGGTGACCGCCCCCCGGAGCAGGCAGGTGGCGTCTTCAAATCCCTCGCGGTCCAGCCCCAACTCCTGTTTGAATGCCGGGTCCAAGGTGGCGTAAGTGCAAGTTTCGCTGCGACGGGCGGCGATCCACCGCCTGCATGACCATCGAGGGGGCCACCGATACGGAGGTTTTCCGGGTCTATGTCAGCCAAGTCTTGTGCGCGACCCTGCGCCCCGGGGAGGTGGTCGTCATGGACAACCTCTCCCCGCATAAAACTGAGCCGACCCTTTCTTTGATCGCGCAGGCGGGAGCCCAAATCCTCTTCCTTCCCGCCTCTTCCCCCGACCTCAATCCCATCGAAAAAATGTGGAGCAAAGTCAAAGCCTTCCTGCGGAGCGGCTCAGGGAAGAAAAAAACTTGCAAAAACCCGGAATTGGCCCAGAAGTGCCCATAGATTATACCAATGACCCCAAAATTCTTATCGGCTTTTGTGATTGTCGCAAACCATCTGGTGATGACTGCATCAATCGCCGCGACCAATCTCTGGGACCAGGAACCGGCGCTCTGGGATCAGGCGCAGCAATACCAGCTTGTCAGGCCGCTATCCCCGGTGTTCGGTGTTGAAGGTCCTTCCGGAGCCACGGGTCAAAGCGCACCTGTGGCTCCGCCAAGAACAAACTACGTGGGACCGTCGGGCAATGGCGTCAATATCAGCAATGGCAAGCTGAAAATTTCCCTGTGGGGAACTCCGGACAAGTTAACCCTGAGTGTCGCCAAGACAGACCTATATAACCGGGCTGCGCTGAACGAGCACCGGGGGCATAAACCGGCAGGCCAGTTGCTTTTGATGGCGGATGATTTTTCGGGCATTGCCCAACCCCAGGTTGCCACACACCTTCACAACGGCCTCAATACTCTCCGTCTTCAGAATGGTGCCAAAACGGCCGATCTGCAATTTCTGGCAACCCGCAGTGACTCCGACATCATGGCAATCCAGGGAAACTTCCGCAATCTGATCCAACCGGTGTCGGTGCGGATCGCCCGCCATCATGACATTTATAATGAACTTCCCGCTCCCGAAAGCGGTAATGACGGCATGTTTTTCTGGATTCATCAAACATTTAAACCCGATGTGACTTTTCCCGCTGGTTTCGATTATTATTTCGTAGGGAAAGTAGTGGGGGCTAACACCAGCATGTCCAACGCCGACGGGCAGGCCGGCCTGGGCGCGTCGGCAACCAAATACCGGCCCGACAGCACCGCCGGGTCGGCGGCCACGGCACAATTCGCGGCCGGCGCTTCTCTCGATGTCACGATTTACGCGACCGTGGTCACCAAAGCGGAATCAGCCGATCCTTTAGCCGAGGCGAAAAACAGGCTCAATACAGCCCAGTCGCAGGGTTTCTCCAAGCTCGTATCGGAGAACCAGGCTTGGTTTCATGATCTTTATGCGTGCCGGGAACAGGGCCGGATCTTTACCGGGAATTTCACTGAAATCAAAGATATGCTGCTGCCCTATTTCTACCAAAGCTGGGCGAACCGCCACACCTACATGAGCAGCCCCGATCCCACCAGGTTTGAGAGCGATGCCGTCTATAATACCATTGAAAGTGACAGCCAGATATGGAATGGCATCCCTTGTTTCAATGAAGAGCTGTACGAAGGCGATTTTGTTGCCGGCCGGAATGAAACCATCGCGCCGTATTATGTCACGCTCTACAACTATTGGATGCCGGCGTTTAAACAGATTGCGGCAAACCGAGGCAAAGCAGGCTGGTGCGAGCAGACCGGATATGTTCCCCCGACGATTCCCAAAACAAGCGGGGTTGGCTGGTCGGGTCTTAATGATTATCAATATTGTTCCCAGGTTTGGGGTTACAAGAATGTGTGGGATGACTATGATTACAGCGGCAAGGACATTGTTTATCTCCGGAATTCGGTTTATCCCGGGCTGCGGGACATGGCGGAGTTTTTCAGGGCATCTTTGACGCCGCTCGGCAGTGACGGGTATTACCATATCGAGCCTTCCCAAGTCAGGGAAGAGGAGATCGGTCGCGACGCGCTTGACTGCATCGCGGCTGTCAAATGGGCCTTCAAAACCGCCATCCAGGCCTCGCAAATGCTCGACGTGGATGCCGGCATGAGAGCGGTATGGCAAGACCGCCTGGATAAAATGGCGCCCTACTATGTTCTCCCGGATGGCCGGTGGGCGTCTGTGGTCAAAAACAATGAACCGCAGTTGGCACAGCTTACGGTTGCCCACTATTTCGTCAATGTCACCGATGAATTCAATTTGGAATCTTCGGAAACCAACAAGCAACGGTGTATCAAAACGAACCGGTCCTCATACGACCAGCCGATGAACCGGCAGGTCGAATACCTGCTCGGCGAATCTCCCGATACGCTTTGCGGCCGTCAGGACAACTGGTTCTGGATGTTCGCTTATCCCGGATGGATGATGTTTTACGCCCAGAAGCTCGACCAGGGCAATTTTAACTCCATTCTACCGCTGACGACCCATGTGCAGAAAACCGTAACCTGCTGGCTGGAGCCGGAGCGCCTCTGCAATTCCCGCAGCGGCACCATCTTTTTCTTCCCCTGCGTCCCGGGCAATTTTGACGTGGGCTTTAAAGACTTCCAGGCCCGCGGCGGGTTCCTGGTGACGGGTGAACGCCAGGGTGGAATTGTTGATTACGCTCTGATCAAGGCGCGCCGGAATGTTAGCTGTACGGTCATGAATCCCTGGCCGGGTTCAACTTTATACGTAACGCAGCAGCCCGAGAACGCGCCGGTTTTGACCACCCACACAGGTGAGAAATATGCCTTTGTCGCCCAAGAAGGAAAAAGCTATTTGCTTGGCACCGTTGGAACAACTCCGCCTTTGCCAACGCCAGCGCCAACGACCCCGCGGTAGCGTCAAAACAGATTCTTAACACAACATGAGAAGACGAGCCCATCTTTGCCTGTCAATCCTGGGCGTGCTGATGTCGTTCACCTCCTTGGCGGCCACAGCGGCTCAAGCGCCGCCGGAAACAGCGCCGCAGCGCGAGGCCCGTTGCGACGTCAAATTCACGCAGGACGAGGCGGGCATCGGCCTCTCCATGCCCGGCGACCAACACGACAAGACTGACACAATCATCGAACTCACCATCGAGCGGCGGTGAGGCGAAGCCGGAGGATGGTTTCCTCCTCCTTTCTGGTGACGAGGCCCGCGTTGTCCGAGAGACCAACCAACCCGAAAGATTGAGATCTCCAGCCCAGGGTGGCTCGTTTCTCGTTGCTGGGCTTCAAAACGGAATCCCCTTGAAATTCCAGGAGCGCGTGTGAAAAGGGCGGGCCGCCACGGCCACGAGGCGGACTTTTTTCGCAAAACGGCCTGAATTCTCCGCCCCGTCACCCCCGGCGTCCACGGGCGGGCGAGCTTTTCAGCCACGCTTTTGCGCCGCCCAAGACAGGTCTTGACACCGAAACCAGGCGGCGGCAAACTGACCCCATGACGAGAACCCATCGTCGTTTTGCCGCGAGAGCGTCGAAGAGGAATTCCCGTCATTTGCATTCAGGAGATGCATCCGCATGAAGAGAGCAACTGTTTCTGCAGTGTCCCTGCTTTTGGCGGTGGCCGGCTGGAGTATCAACGCTTACGGGTTTACCAATTCCACCATTCTGCCGAATGAGAATGTGGGCGATCCGTACATCATGAAATTCAACGGGGTTTTTTACCTGTTCCCCAGCGGAAACAGGTGCTACAGTTCATACGATCTTGTGAATTGGAAGAATGAGGGATCGTGGAGTGCCGATCCGAGAATGCGCGGGACTTTCGCTCCTGAAATGTTCTACCACAACGGCACCTTTTACCTGGTCGGCTCCCCTGGAGGAAACGGGCACTACGTGCTTACCAGTGATGCTCCCACGGGTCCTTTCGTCGTGCGCACAGAGAATTTGGGCAAACGGTTTGACGGAGACCTTTTTTTCGACGACGACGGACAGGAGTATTTTTTTTACACGGGAGGCGGCGATGGTATTGCAGGATGCGGCATGAGCAATCCGTTGAGTTTTGATGGCCCGGAAGTAAAGAATCTTGTGACGCTTGGCCAATGGACGGAAGGGCCGGAACTCATCAAGCGCAACGGCCTCTATTATTTGACCTACACGGGAGTTCACCTGTTCAGTCCCGGCTACAGGGAGTGTTATGCGGTGGCAACCAGTCCGCTGGGGCCGTATCAGACGGGCGGCAATAATCCCATCCTGCTTAATACCGAGGGCGGTTTTCACAATCTGGGCCACAGCCGCACATTTATTGGTCCGGATCTGGATATGTATTATACGGTGTATCATAATGTGGTGGTTCGCGCGAACCGGCGCATGAATATTGACGCCACTGCGTTCAACGGCTCAAAAATGGTGGTGTACGGCCCCACCAACTGGAAACAGCCCGATCCCGTCATGCCTGATTTTTACGATCGTTTCAACAGGGATGCAATCGGCGCCGAGTGGTTCACCGTGGGTGCCGGCGCCTGGGGAATTGCCGATCGTCAGTTCCTGTCCCAGAGCAACCATTCGGGTGAGTTCAAGCTGGTTGCCGCGCATCCGACCGGAAAGAACTTCACCGCGGAATTCAATATGAAAGAGGTGCAGGCCGGCTCCGAGCGGGCGCGGCTCGGTGTGGTGTTCAACTACAGCGATGAAAACAACTACGGCCTCGTGCTGCTGAACAGCGCCTCGAACAGGCTTGAAGTGAATTTCAAGACCAACGGCTTGTGGGCAGCGCAGACCGATCACACCATGCTTCAGGGATGGACTTATGGAAAATTGCATTGTCTGAGGATTGAAAAACAGGATGACGCCTGCCGGTTCTATATTGACGACATGCAAAGGGCGGCGCGTGAGATCAATGGATTGAAGGCCGGCAGAATCGGCTATGTCACGATTGACGATCAGGCCCAGTTCGGATTTACCGCGTTCAGCAGCAAGGTCAATGGCAGCAGCGCCTTTGACCTCGCCAAGCCCATTCCCGGAGTTATCGAAGCCGTTCATTATAAAAGCGGTGGAGAAGGAGTTGGATTTCACGGTGTTTCTTCCGGAGCATCCGCGAAAACGTACCGCAGCGATAACACAAACATCCGCGAATGCGGAGAAGGTGGGTATGCGCTTGGCGGGATAGCTGCGGGAGAGTGGTATGCGTATGCGGCCAATATCAAGGCGGATGCAAAATATCACTGCGGCATACGGTATTCCTCGACGGCCAATGAAACAAAGTTGCGTTTCCTGTGCGACGACAAAGCTATTTCTGAAGCCGTGGGCCTGCCCGCCACGGGCGGGGAAAACAATTATCGCACCTGGACGGCACAAAACCTCCCGATGCCGGAGGGGATTCATACGCTGAAGGTGGTGACGGAGCAAGGCGCGGTAAATCTGTACACGCTCACCTTTGTGCTGGCGGCCGATACACGGCCCGAGGCGTCAGACAACTTTACGAATGCGTTTTCCGCAGCCTGGAATTTCACCGACGGGGCCTGGGATATTCAGGACGGCCATGCGCATGTGGACGGCTGGGGCAAAAGGGCGCTGGGGAACATTGGATGGACAGACTACTCGGTTTCCGCCGGCATCCAATGCCCGTTGGAGGGCGGCAACGCGGGAATCATGTTCCGGCTTAAGAATCCGTCCAATGGAGCGGCCAATGACAATCCCAAGATGGGGACCCACTATTTCCAGGGATATTACGCGGGCATCAGCCCCACGGGGATTGTGCTGGCCAGGATTAATTACGACTGGAAGGAACTGGCGCGCGCCGGCCCCGCGCTTGCTGCCGGCCAGTCGTATCGCCTGAGGATTGATGTATTGGGCAGCACATACACGGTCTATCTCAACGACTCGACCACCCCTGCCATTACCTACACCGATAATCTTCCATATCCGTTTATTGCCGGCAAAGTCGGGCTGCGCAACGAGAGCGCCCGGGGATATTTTGATAATTTTAAGGTGACAGCATTGAAGTGACATTCTTGACCGCAGCGTCCACGGCCCGGGCTGCGTCCGTCATCGCTGCCGAGGACAACCAATGAAGAATAACACTGAGAATTATTGAACGATGAAGGATTGATGATTATGACTGCAAAACACCGCTGGTTGATTCGCCGCCTGACGGTTTTGGGCGGTGCCGTTTTGGCGCTGGGTTCTCCGGGCAATCCGGCCCGGGCGCAGGAATGGAAAATCCCCGCCACCGCCCCGCTGCTGACCCAGTGGGCCAAGGAAGTTTCGCCCACTAATGCGCATCCGGAGTATCCCCGGCCGGCGCTGGTTCGCGAGGATTGGCAAGACTTGAACGGACTGTGGGATTATGCGGTCACCGCCAAGGCTGCCGAACAAGCGCCCAGGGTTTACGATGGAAAGATTCTCGTCCCTTACTGCATCGAGTCGGCGCTTTCGGGGGTGATGAAGCCGCTGACTCCGCAAGACCGGCTGTGGTACCATCGGACCTTCACCCTGCCAGGCGGGTGGGCTGGCCGGCGTGTTCTGTTGCATTTCGAAGCGGTGGACTGGGAAACGACCGTTTACCTTAACGGCAAGAACCTTGGGTCACACCGCGGCAGCTATGACGCGTTCACCTTCGACATCACTGGCGCCCTGAAGGGTGAAGGCCGGCAGGAACTGGTGGTTTCGGACCTGGATCCAACCGACACCGGCTGGCAATTGCGTGGCAAGCAGGTCCTCCATCCGATCGGATGTTCCTACACGGCCTGCTCGGGCATCTGGCAGACGGTTTGGCTGGAGCCGGTCCCCACCAACAGTGTGGACGCCCTCAAGGTTGTGCCCGATGTCAAATCCGGGGTGCTCCATCTGACTGTGGATGGGCGGATCGCGCCTGGCTCGGTGGCCGTCGAGGCGACCGTCTTGGACGGGTCGGAGAAAGTCGCCACCGCCAGCGGGACGCTGGGCGCCGAATTCATCGCTGCCGGCTCTCCCGACCGGCGCCGGAACCGGCTGATGTGGGTCACCACCGACCTTGACTTGGCGGTCAAGGACGCCAAGCCCTGGACACCCGACACTCCCTTCCTTTACGACCTGGTGGTCGAGCTCAAAGACCGGGACGGCAAGGTTGTGGACACGGTGCGCAGTTACTTCGGCATGCGCAGCGTGGGCGCGGGCAAGGACGAGAAAGGGGTTGAGCGCCCGCTGCTCAATGGCAAGCCTCTTATCATGGCCGGCGCGCTCGACCAGGGTTACTGGCCCGACGGCGTTTACACGGCCCCGACCGACGCCGCCTTGCGTTATGACATTGAGGCGGCCAGGAAACTGGGAATGAACTCCGTCCGCAAACACGTCAAGATGGAGCCCGAGCGCTGGTATTACTGGGCCGACAAACTGGGCCTCCTCGTTCTACAGGACATGCCCACGGGCAAGGAAGGCGATCCCGAAACCGACTTGATGACCTCGCCAGCGGCCTCGATGCAATGCGAGGGCGAAAAGCGCCTGCTCATCCAGCAGCGCTGGAATCATCCCTCGATTATCGAATGGTGCCCCTTCAACGAAGGGTGGGGCCAGCACGACACCCTGCGCTACGCCAAGTGGATCAAGGAGCTGGATCCTTCCCGCCTGGTTGATGAGGCCAGCGGCTTCAATCTGCACGGGGGCGGCGACGTGAACGACAGACACGGCGGTTTCGGCGGCCCCAGTGGCAACCGCTTTGGCATTGTCAGTGAAGACGGCGGCTATGGCGTGGACGTGGAAGGGCATTGCTGGTCGCGCGAAAAAGACTGGACCTACCAGACCTTCGACGAACAGACCGGGCGCCAGATCGAGGGTCAGATGCGCAACCAGAATCCCGGCAAGCCGATCCCGATCCTGACCCCGGCCAGCAAGAACTGGATGAACGCCCAGGTCGTGAAGATGTACAATGATTTCTGGCATAACAAGGTGCCGCGCGGCATGAGCGGCGACTTCTTTTGCCAGCTTACCGACGTCGAAGTCGAGTGCGACGGACTGCTCAGTTATGACCGGGCCGTCTTCAAGGTGGATCCCGAAGTGGTCGGCCCGGCCATCAGTGGAGCGAGTCGGCCGACGGAGAAGTGAAGTGGATTGTCTTGATTGAAAGAACCTTAACAAGCATGAGGATAGATTCGACCTTTGGGGTGCTGTGGGCGATGGCTTTTTGCTGGCTTGGCTCGGCGGGCCTGACGAATGCCGGGATCTTCAATGTCAGAAGCGCGCCTTACAATGCCAAAGGCGATGGGGTGACCGACGATGTCAGGGCCATTCAATCTGCCATTGAAGCGGCTGCTCAGGCCGGCCCCGGCAATACGGTGTTATTGCCCGCCGGCCATTATTATTTGCTCAGTCCAGGGGTGGATCGCGGGTTTTACTTTCGCATTCCCCCGAGCGCCGTGAACCTAACCATTGCCGGGGAGGGCACAAACACCTTCTTGTTGAGCGCCGGGGGACACTCCCCGTTCATTGCGGACCGTTGCACCAACTGCAAGATCCAAAACTTGACGGTGGATTTCAAGACGCTGAATGTTACCCAGGGAAAGATCACGGCGGTGGATGCAGGCCAAAGGACGGCGACGGTCTCGATGGATTCGGGGTACGCCGCGCCCAACTCAGCTACTTTCACGGCGGGAGGAAGGTACCGGCCGCAGCTCAGGGTCTTGTCGTCCGGGCGGAACACATTCAACTGGAGTCAACAATTAACGATCACGTCCATCACCCAGACAAATTCCCAATGGGTCATCGGATTGAACCAGCCGGTGAAAGCCGATGACGTGGGCAAGCGGTTCTTCATCTGGGGAAAGCAGCAGGGTGAATGGACCCGTTTTGTTGATTGCCGGGACTGTAGCGGTTTCTCGGTCCAGAATGTGGCGGACTACGCCGGCGGAGGATTCAGCGGAGGGGGCAGCTCGGGAACGCTGAATTTCAGCAATTTTTACTGCGGGCCGCCACCTGGATCCGACCGCCTTGGTTTCTACGGAGGCCACCAGGGACATACTCGCGCCAATGTCGTTTTGACCGATTGCCAATGGCTGATGAGCAACGACGACGATATGAACGAACTGACCCCGTTGCAGGATATTCTTGCTCATCCTTCGCCGAATATCATCCAGGTGGCACACGGGTCCGATTATCAGGCGGGAGACACGGTTTCGATCTGGGATTACACGGATGTCAATTCTGTCCATGTTCGCACAAACGCGGTCATCCAGAGCGTCGCGCATAATTCGAATGGAAACGATGATCTGGTTCTGGACAAGGACGTGGAGATTGTTCGGACCGGCAAAGGCACCGGCCCGCCCAATCAAGACCCCAACGATCGCGTTGTCAATCTCACTTCCGGCGGGACCTGGAAGCTAATCAACTGCGCCTTCAGCTCTTCCTTCGCCCATCCGCTCCTGCTCAAGACCGCCCGGGGAATTGACATGGAAGGATGCCGCATTTTTGGCAGTGACATGAGCGGGCTGGATTGCGGGATGCAAACCTACTGGAACGAGGGTCCCCAGACCTGCAATGTGACGTTGAAGCACAACACGTTTTATGACATTGACGGGATCAGTTGCAGAATCGGCATTGAAGTTCCTGACGGCACATCGTCGGGTTCGCGCGACCAGCAGAATATTGACATAGAGGAGAACCTTTTCTTGTCGGGCGGGAACCACGACGTTTGGAATGGAATCATGCCGCGGGGCGTCGCGCTGTTGATCGGAAATGTCCACGGAGCGGTGGTGAAGAACAACGTGTTCGCGGGCTTTCCCAACGCCAGCATTGTCGTTTACTCGTCGGACAATGTGGCCATTAGCGACAATGTCTTTCTCAATGCCCACAGTTCGAGCAACCGTTCCCAAAATTGGCCGCGCTCGGCCAATGTCGATCCCGGCTCTTTGATTACCGTCAATCATTCCTCCCATGTCTTGTTGGGCGGAAATCTTCTTTACAATGACGGGCCTTTTGGCAGCAAGCTCGTCGCGGTGGGTCCGGATGTTTCCGGCATGGAGGGGGCGGATACGGGCGTGGTCCGCGCCAAGCCTCTCCTCTGCCAAGCCGCCAACGCTGTGATTCACAACGCGCGTTTGAATCCAGCCGCAGAGGCAGGCGGCGCCAGCTATGTTGTCGGGATCACCCAGCCAGACAGCTATGTTAAGTTCACGGCAACCGTGCCGTCGCCCGGCCGCTATCCTGTCATTGTTACATTTGACAATGCTGGCACGGACTCGACCGGCTATGGGCTGGCGGCGACTCAACAGATCATTGTCAATGGAGATGATGGTTCTCCTGTCACGGTGACTTACCCCTTCACTGGCAGTTGGGGAAGGTTCAATCCGGGGTACGTGACGATCTCGTGGGTAAACCTGAAGGCCGGCGCCAACACGCTTCAGTTTAATCACGCCACGAACAGCGCTGATCTGCGCGGCATCGTTATTCCGGTGAAGTCATGAATCGCCTGCCGGATTACATTACTTTGTTGACGCCCGATGGACGGCTTGGTTGGCGTGCGTCCATGCAGCCCCCGCAAGACAAGTCTTGATTGAAGAAAAGGATGGATTATGAAATGTGATGATGTTAGGTTGCTGCCGCGCCGCAGCTTTCTGCGCAGCGCCGCCGCCGGCGCCCTGGGCGCCAAACCACTTATGGCGGGCCTGGCGGGCGCGCTGGCCACCGGTTGTGCCTCGATGGTTGCCCCAACGAAGAGCGGTTCCACGATTGATCCGAGAGAGGAGCGCCAGCCCTCAGGCGACCTGGGCAACGGTTTCTACAAGAATCCCGTGGTCATAACCGGCAATTTCGCTGACCTCTCCGTGATCCGGGTGGGCCGGGATTACTACATCCCCAAGGGCCAGTTGATCTGGCACTCGCGCGACTTGGTCAACTGGGAGCCGATCCGCTGCCGCCAGAAGGTCCTGGGCATTGTTGACACGATCGTCCAGCTTGGCGACGAATTCCGCATTTACGCCGGCAACTTGCCGGGGTACATAGCTGCTGCGCGCGCCAAGCACCCGCTGGGGCCGTGGAGCGATCCGATCACCTTCCCGGGAGAGTCTTTTGATATCTCATACATGAAAGGTCTGGACGGCAAGGATTACCTGATCGGCGGAGGCGGCCCGCCTGACTGCGGGGTCCTCTTCGAGTTGGCACCCGACGGCATGTCGGTCGTCAGGGAGCAAAAGCTCGGATACATGGGTTGGCCGATCCCGGAAGACTGGGACGTCGAAGGCTTCTTTCTGGAGGGCTGGAACACCATCACCAAAGGCGGGTATCATTACCTCTTGACAGCGGAGGGGGGGACTGCGGGTCCGCCGACCAGCCACATGGCCCTAGCGGCGCGCTCGAAGAACCCCAACGGCCCGTGGGAGAATTCGCCCTATAACCCGATCGTCCATACCTACAGCAAGGACGAGCCCTTCTGGTCCCAGGGGCAGGGCGTGCTTGTTGATACCCCCGAGGGGGAGTGGTACATGATGTATCATGGTTACCTGAAGGACCAGCGCTACCTTGGACGCAATGCCTTCTTGTTGCCCGTCGAGTGGACGAGCGACGGCTGGTTCCGAGTCCTGAAGGGAATCAAGAGCGACCAGCCGATCCGCAAGCCCAAGGGCGGCGAGGCGGTTCCGCACGGCTTCAAGCTCAATGACGATTTTCCAGGGCCGGAGTTGGACATCAAATGGTCGTTCGGCGGGCGTGAGGCGTCCCCCGAGGGCCGCTACCGCTTCGTGCAGGGCGGCCTGGCGCTCCAGGGTTTCACGCCCTGGGTTCCGATGATCATGCCCATCACCCACCGGGCCTACGAATTCGTCACTGAAATGACCGTGCCGGCGGGGGCCGAGGGTGGAGCGGTCATTTACGCCAATGCGCGGCTCTACACCAGTGTCAGTGTCAAGGGCGATACCATCAGCGGCCATGGCATGCTCGGCGGTGCCAGCGAGAGAAAGAACTTCGGCGGCGGGCGGATTTTCTTCCGGATGGTCTGCCAGGACGGGCTTGGGCGGCTTTACTACGGCCCCGACGGCAAACAATGGAAACATCTGGCGATGACCTCCGACATTTCTCATTATGACCACACCATCTACGGCGGAGGCGGGGTGCATCCCGGAATGTTCGCCGCGGGCAGCGGCGAGGTCATCGTTCATAATTTCCGCGTTAAAGGACTGGCCTGATTCTATGCGCTTCAAGACATCTCGCCATCCCCTTTGAGACCAAGAAACCTGCCTGACGTTTATAAAAGGAGAGAATATATGAAGTCCATTAACCCCAACGCCCTTCCACGTCGCGACTTTCTTCGTAACGCTGCCGTCTGCGCCGCCGCCGCCAGGCCGCTCCTGGCGGGTTTGGCCGGCGCCCTGGCAACGAGTTGCTCTTCGGTCGCGGTTTCGTCGAAAACCAAATCCAAGACCAGCATCCAGACTGTGAACCTTCCATCGGGTGACCTTGGCAATGGAACCTACAGGAATCCGGTCATCATGGCCGGGGACATCGCCGACCTGACGGTGATCCGTGTTGATCGAGATTACTACCTGATGCACGGCTACTACTGTGCGCCCGGTTACCTGATCTGGCACTCTCGCGACCTCGTGAACTGGGAGCCGGCCAAGAAACTCCGGCCCGAATCCGGCCCGGGCGGACCGGATCTGGCCAAGTTTGGCGACGAATTCCGTCTTTACAGCGGCGGCCGGGGCGGCATCACCGTTCGGCGTGCGCCGCATCCCCTGGGGCCCTGGAGCGAGACAACATCCATCGGCGGCAATCCTTTCGATGTAACGCACTTGGATACCCCTGACGGCAAACACTATCTCATCGGCCCGATGACGCTTTATGAACTGGCGCCGGACGGGATGTCTATCGTCAATACCCAAGACTTGGGCTATTCCGGCTGGCCGATTCCCGAGGATTGGGACATCGAAGGCTTCTGCCTGGAGGGCTGGAACACCCTCACCAAGGACGGTTACTATTACCTGTTGGTGGCTCAGGGTGGAACCTCCGGTCCGCCAACCGCTCACATGTGCTGCGCGGCGCGCTCAAAGAACCCCAATGGCCCGTGGGAGAACTCGCCTCACAATCCCATCATTCACACCGCCAGCCGCGAGGAGGGGCTGTGGTGCCAGGGCCAGGGCACGCTGATAGACACGCCTGAGGGCGAGTGGTACATGCTGTATCACGCTTATTTGAAGAACAGCTACAACCTCGGGCGCCAGGCCTGTCTGGTGCCGATCGAATGGACTGCCGACGGCTGGTTCAGGGTTCCGGAGGGGGCCAAGAGCGACCAACCGATTCGCAAGCCCAGGGGCGGCGAGGCGGTCCCGCACGGCTTCAAGTTGGACGACGATTTTCGCGGACCGGAACTTGATGTCAAGTGGGGTTTCCCGGCGCCCTCGGCCGAGGGCCTTTACCGCTTCGTGCCGGAGGGGTTGGCGCTCAAGGCTGAGGGATCAAGCATTACCGACGCGGTGCCGATAGTGATGCCGGTCACTCACCGTGCTTACGACTTCACCGCTGAAATGACGGTGCCGGCAGGGGCCGAGGGTGGCGCAACCGTTTACGCCAGCCGTAACGCTTACGCAACCATCAACCTGAAGGACGGCCATGTCCACGGCAAGTCGCTTTTCGCCGTAACCCAGGCTCCGCCAGCCTATCAGGGCAACCGGATTTTCTTCCGGGTGGTTTGCCAGGATGATGTGGTCCGGCTATACTTCGGCCCTGATGGCAAAAAATGGACCAAGCTGGATACGTCTTTCGATGTCTCCAGTTTCAGCCGCAATATATTCGGTGGTGTCGAGTCGGTGCGACCGGGCCTTTACGCCTGCGGCACTGGCGAGGTCATTGTCCACAGCTTCAGACTCAAGGGCCTGGCCATGAAGCCTTGAAGCGAACACCGCGACCGTTTTTATGAGCGCCAAATCGGTGGACGACATTCGCGAGCGTGGAAAAATCCTGGCGCGAGCCGAGGGCGTGAGGCTTTTGCGGATGGAGAAGCAGCGCGCAGTGCTGGAGGTGGATTCTGGAACGTATTCATTCGAGTCGCAAATCGGCACGGACGAAAACAACATGAGGCAGTACCCATGAGCAGGCATTTCAACAAAAAAGAAGATGGTGCAACAAAAGCAATACCGGAGTCCAGCGCGGCGCTTTTGCCGACGGAAAGTGGCGCTTCGAGCCGGCAGAGGAGCGGGTTCACGCTAATTGAGTTGCTTGTGGTCATAGCCATCATCGCCATCCTGGCGGCCTTGTTGCTGCCGGCCTTGAGTCAGGCCAAGGGCAAAGCGCAGGAGATCACCTGCCTTAATAACCTGAAGCAGCTTACCACCTGCTGGTATCTTTATATTGATGATAACAATGATTTTTTGGCACTGAACAATCCCATCGCCACCCTTCCCGGCATGTCCTGGACTACGGGCAATATGACCCTGCCGTCCGACGCCACAAATTCATATCTGATCCAGATTGGTGAACTCTGGAATTACAACAAATCCCCGGCAATTTACCATTGTCCTTGCGACCGGTCAATGGACGGGGGCGTCCTCAAAATACGCAGTTATTCGTTGAGCGGCCAGTTGGGCAGCACCAAGGACACCAACGGCACACCCTGGGATGGACAATTGCTGCAACTGGGCAATCCGGGCTATCCGCCCAGCATGAAGCTGGCGCAGATCAACAAACCTTCCCCCACCTCGGCCCTGGCTTTTGTGGACGAAAGCGAATTGTCCATTGATGACGGCTTTTTCCTTATTTTTCTTCCCAAAAGCGACGGAACCCCCAATGACAGGTGGGGCAATTTTCCCGCCGTTCGACGGCACAACAATAATGGCACCTGTTTTTCATTTGCCGATGGTCATTCGGAGATGTGGACATGGCACGATCCGCGCACGACCGATCCGGGCACCAAGCCAAATGACATGCAACCTGGCAACATGGACATCCGGCGTGTGCAAATGGCCTATGCCATGCCTTAATGCGCCAGGCGGCGTGATGAACGCCCTGCAACCAGAAGCGGTGGAGGAGGAACTTCATAGCTGGCAATTGGAAAGTTCCTACTGTCTGGCGTCCAGCAAGCCGACATCAATCACCTGGCCGCCGACTGTTTGGTGACAGTGGACGGCCATCAGGTTTCTTCCAGGTTTGAGCACGGCGATGGAAGCCGGAGTCATATCGTAGTCGTCGTAGCTGCTGATATAGCCGCCCTCGTGACTGGCTTCCACGCCGTTGAAATAGACTTGGAAGTCCTCGTCGTGGATAATCCGCAGAAATGGTTTGGCGGGAATGGAGGTGAGAGTAATCTCCTTTCGCAGCCAGATATCGCCGCTGGTCCACGGTGTGCCGATATGGTCGTAACCGGCGCCGAAAGCCGACGCGCCTTTCTTCCAGCCGGAGTCGTCGAATCCGGGTTTGTTCCAGCCTTCGCCGGGTTTGGATGTAGTGTAATTCCAGACCGAGCTTTGAGTCATGGCCGTCGGCAAAATGGTCGTCGTGTTGGACCGCATGCTCTGACCTTGGGCCGCCAGGCGGATTGGGTCCGGATCAACCTTCCACACCGACCGGTCGTAGCTGATCAAGCCGTCTTCTTCCGTTTCGACATCGGTGATTTGGCAATAGGAATCACCCGTTTGCCCGGTCTGATCCATGTTGGCCCAAAGGCTGTGAAACATGGCACGGACCCAACGCGTGAACCATGCCTTCGATGAGGCATCAAGAGTGTAAAGCCCGTTGCGTCTTGGCGAAGCAGGGCCATCGGTCGCAGCATCGTATGTGAGTGGAGTCCACAATCTGCCAGGCCAGTCATGTCCGGGGCTTTTCAGGCCAACGGAACCATTTTCCGTGTCAATGCTAATCTCCGTATCGCTTTTGGGCGGAACACCTCCGTGACAATCGCAGATATCTCCCGCTCCCTGCCAAGGGAAACCGCTTGCCTCATCAATCAGACGGGTCGGATCCAAAGCCCTGGCCCAGGCTGCGGTGGCCACCGTGTCGTGCTGGCCCCAGCCTTCGTTGAACATATTCCAACTGATGATTGCCGGATGGTTCCAACGCTGCGCAATGAGCGCGCGCATTTCCATCTCGCACTGGGCGGCGGCTTCCGGCGAAGTCGGTCTGTCTGTAGCGGCGTTTCCTTCTTCGCCGGTCGGCATATCCTGCAATACTAACACTCCCAGCTTGTCCGCCCAGTAATACCAGCGATCGGGTTCCATCTTGACGTGCTTTCGCACGGCGACTCCCAGTTCCTTTTCCGCGTCCAGATCAAATCGCAACGCCGCGTCCGTCGGCGCCGTGTAAATGCCATCAGGCCAGAAACCCTGGTCCAAGACCATCGGCAGCATGGTGACTTTGCCGTTCAAGAAAAGGCGCGTATTGCCCTTGGCATCCTTGCCCACCGAAAGCGAGCGAAGCCCGGCGTAGCTGTGGACGACATCGTCGCCTTTGCCGTCAACCGCATGAATGGTAATGGTCAGATTGTAAAGAAACGGATCCTCCGGCGTCCACAAATGCGCATTCGGGATGGGGATAGCCAGAGTGGCGCTGGCGCCGCTGGAGGTCGCTTTATACCACTTCAGATCAGCCAGCACGGCTGGCGTCAGTTGAGAGCCGAGCATGCCCTCTGCCGTTGCCACCGTTTTCATTCCGTCCGAAACCGTGACGGTGACAGGCGCGGGCTGGGGCGTGATTCTGGCGCCGACCGTGAGATGCAGAATTCCCGCAATGCCATCCGTCACTATATGGAGCGTCTCTATGTGCGAAGCCGGCACAGGCTCGAGCCAGACCG
Organism: Verrucomicrobiota bacterium; assembly: GCA_049513975.1. Taxonomy (GTDB): domain Bacteria; phylum Verrucomicrobiota; class Verrucomicrobiia; order Limisphaerales; family Palsa-1400; genus JBEKOF01. The sequence continues at coordinate 21,385 of JBEKVM010000002.1, forward strand.
TCTGCCAGATGCCCGAGCTCGCCGTGTAGGCAGCCCCTCCAGGATGAAGAGTTTGCTTGCCTCGAAGTTGCCAACTTGAACTCGTTGGGTCATCAGCACGGATCACCAAGTCGTTCTCCCCTGGCCTGAGAGCATCCGTGATGTCGAAAAAAAAGGCATCATAGCCGCCGCGATGGCCGCCGAGATCCTTGCCGTTCAAAACAACTTGCGTCTCCCAATCCACCGCGCCGAACTGCAAGAGAACTCGCTGCCCGGCCCATGAGTCTGGAATGGTGAACCGGCGGTGAAACCATAACCGCTGCGTAGGCAACAGCGGCTTCATCACGCCAGACAACGCTGATTCAATCGGATATGGCACCAGAATTCTGCCCTCGTATGCCGCTGGAGCTTTTTCTACTTGCTTGTCAGTGATGGCATAATCCCAAAGACCATTGAGGTTTTGCCATGTGTCGCGCACCAGTTGCGGTCGCGGATATTCTGGCAACGCATTGGCGGGAGATACCTCCCTGGCCCATTGAGTCATCAAGGGGCCTTTGGCAGGTTGCCAATTCGAAGAACCGGAGTCCGGCGGCGTTTGCCCCAAGACGCAAAAACTTGCGAGAGCCAACGCCGTCAACAACAACGAAAATCTTGATTTCATTGGGTTGAGCTTACAAAAGCAACTCCGGGGTTCAATGAGAAAACCGGTCAAATAAATATGAAATTCGCCGGCGGCGATTGTTCACTACAGGAAAAAGTGCCGGATCGCACATGAAGGATTGTTGGCGATGGCGGGCCGGAGCGGGGATCGGCAGGGGCGGGGGGGGAGGTAACCGTGGCGTTTTTTGCTTTCAACAGCGGTTCGTGTGTTATAAGATTCACTGAAGGAGATAGCGCGATGAAAAGAAATAAACTTGTTGTTTTGGCCTCATGCCTGCTTGCTGGCGTCCTGGCCCGTGCTCAAATCACCCCCGGATTCGAACCCGGCAATCTCAGCGTGCTGCGGGTCGGCAATGGAGTTGCCCCGCTGGGCAGTGGCGGCGACCCGGTGTTCCTGGACGAGTACACCACCAACGGGATTCTCACCAATTGGGTCGCCATTCCCACCAACGGCCCCACCGCGCTCCTCATCGGGTCGGCCACCTCGGAGGGGGCCATCAGCCGCTCGGCCAACGGCAATTTCATCGTCATGGTCGGTTACAATACCAATTATCCGTATTCAAGTTCTTTGGCCAATTCCGCATCAGCCACGGTGCCCCGGGGCATTGCCACCATTGATTTCAATGGGAATTATAACTTCATCACCAACACCCGGACCGCCTTCAGCGGAAATAATGTTCGAAGCGGCGTGTCCGACGGATCGCATAATTTTTGGGCGGTCGGAGCGGTCAGCGGCACGGTTTACATGGGCCTGGCCTCGCCGCCCGCCATCGTGCAAAGCGTGCTAGCCAACAGCGAGGTCATCAATATTTTCAACGGCAACCTTTGCTATTCCTCACAGAAGTCAGCGCCCATCGGAATCTATTCGTTTGCCGGCCTGCCTGTGACGGCCAATGGCAGTGCCGCGCTGGTCTTGGCCACCGGTTCGAGTTCCACTCCTTACGGATTTGCCATCAGCCCGGAGAATACGGTCGCTTATGTGGCGGATGACCGGGCGGTGTCGGCAGGCGGGGGCATTCAGAAATACACCAACAATGGGGCGTGGGGCCTGGCTTACACCTTTGACACCGGCGCCGGTTCGACGGTTGGGACGCGCGGCCTGGCGGTCAGCTTTGGACAGCCGGCGGTGATTTACGCAACGACTGCGGACGCTTCGGCCAACCGTTTGATTGCCATTACCGATACCAATTCCAGCGCGGCGGTAACGGTGCTCGCCACCTCCGCCAACAACGAGATATTTCGCGGGGTCCAGTTCACTCCGCAGGGCAGCCCGCCGTCCGTTTCCGGACCGCTGCAGCCGCAAACGGTGGATCAGGGGCAGAGTGCGCTGTTCACTATCGCCGCCTCGGGCAGCGGGACGCTGTATTATTTGTGGGAGTCCAATTCAACGCCCCTCACCGATTGGGAAACCAACGCCAGCTTCACGCTGACGGCGACCAACTATGCGCCGGGAAGCTTTCCGGTGGAGGTGTTGATCAGCAATTCGTGGGGCACGGCCATGTCCAGCGCCACTCTGACCATCAATCCCACCAACGCGCTGCCGCCCGCGCCGATCATTACGACGGAACCGGCCAGTCTCGCGACCAATGCCGGCGGCACGGCGGTCTTTTCGGTCGCCGCCACCGGTGCGTCCCTCTCTTTCCAATGGCAGATGGACAACACCAATTTGACGGACAGCGCGTTGATCATCGGTTCGACCACGGCGACGTTGAGACTGTCGAACGTTTTCGGCGGCAGCGCCGGCAGTTACTCGGTGACGATCACCAACGCAGGCGGCGCGACCAATTCCACACCGGCCATTCTCACCGTCGCGGACCCTTGGATTACTGCCCAACCCGCCGGCCATACTTATTTGGCAGGCGGGACGTTCAACTTGACTGTCGGAGCCATCGGCACGCAACTGGCCTGGCAATGGACTTTGAACAACTCGAACATTTCCGGCGCGACCAACAGCACCTACGTTGCGAGCAACGCGGTGGCGGGGCAGTCCGGCAGCTATGCGGTGGTGATTTCGGGCACTTACGGCGCGGTGACCAGCGCCGTGACAACAGTGATCGTCGCGCCGCCCCAGACCACTTTTTTCCCGTCCAACCTGGTGGTGTTGCGCGTGGGTGACGGCGCGCAAACGCTCATCAACTCCGGCAACACGCTGTTCCTGGACCAATTTGCCTCCAACGGCGCTTATGTGAGCTCGATGGCCCTGCCCGACAGCGGCGCGTCCTCCCTGCTGATCAGCGGGGTGGCCTCCTCGGAGGGCTACATGACGCTTTCGGGAGACGGACGGCTGCTGGCCGTTGCCGGATACAGCACCAATCGCGGAGCACTGCGCAGTTCGCTTTCTTCGTCCACCTCGGCGGCAGTACCGAGGGTGATTGGCACGATTGACGGCGCGGGCCAATACGCTCTGGCGGCCTCGACCCGCGTGCAATACAGCGCGGCCAACCTCCGCGCCGGCGCGACCGATGGCAGTAATAATTTCTGGGGCGCAGGTTCCGCCGGCGGAACCTATTATTTCGGCAATGCCGCGGCGGCGGGAACGGTGCAAAGTTCGGTGGGCAATTGCCGCGTCATCAACGTGGCGAACGGCGGCCTGGTTTTTTCCACCCAAAGCGGGACCGCCGGCCTTTATTCCCTGGGAGGACTGCCCACCACCGCGGCCGTGGCCAGCCTGGTTTTTGCCACCGGCAGTTCCTCCAGCCCGGAGGATTTCGCCATCAACGCCGCAGGCAATCTGGCCTACGTCGCCGACGATTCCAGCACGGGTGGCATTGAGTGCTGGCAGTTTTCTGGCGGGACGTGGGCGAAAGCTTATGTTTTGGGCAGCGGCGCGGCCGGGATTGGGGCGCGCAGTTTGACGGTGGATTTCGGCGGCGCCAATCCTGTCGTTTACGCGGTGACGGCGGAAACGGCGGCCAATCGCCTCATTGCCATCACCGATCTGGGAGCCGGATCGACGGCCGTCACGCTGGCGTTGTGCCCGCCCAGCGAGTTGTTTCGGGCCGTGAAATTTGCGCCGGCATTGAATCCATTCCCCGCGCCGGGATTGAATGCGGCGGCATTGGCGGGCGGGCAATTCAGTTTCAACCTGACTGGCGTGGCCGGGTATGAATACGTGATCCAGGCGTCGGCCGATTTGACGGGCTGGCAGCCGGTGCAAACGAACACCGCGCCGTTCACGTTTACACTGACTAACGCGGCTGGCAATGCGCAGCAGTATTTTCGGGCGGTGTATTTCCCTTAGCGCCTGTTTGAGAACAGAGCGAGGCCGGAATTGCAAGCGCGGAGCGGTGGAAGACCGAGCCCAAGCATAAACAGGATGTAGCCGGGTTAAGGCCGTCGCGGCGGGCGGGGCACCACCGGGATCGGCGCGTTGGTATTGCTCTTCACTTCGTACACCGGTAGGTTGATCTTGGCGATTTGCTCCGTTCCTATCTTGTTGACGTTCCGTTCGTAGGTCATCAGGCCGTTGACTTCGGTTTCACAATCCGTCAATTGCGTGTAGACTGCCGCCGCAAGCCCGTGCGCTTCGTAGCCCTTGAGCGCGTTGATCAAGACTTGATAATGATCGGTCAAGTCGGCCGAGTTGGTCATATTCTGGTAACCCCACGCCCCTCTTTCCACCCAAAGATGGCCAGTCAGTGGAAGGCCCAAGCCGCCAAACTCACCCAGCACCGAGGCGCGCTGTTCCTCCAACGGGTTCATCCCCGGTCCGGGATAATCGTGCCGGTCATTCACATCGCCGACACCCACGTCGGTCCACCCGCTCGCATTGTTGACCAGGCGGGTTGGATCCATCTGCTTCGTCCATGAAACGATGCGGACCGGGTCATATTCACCCCACCCCTCGTTAAATGGCACCCACATGATGATGGAAGGATGGTTGTAATGTGTTTCAATCTCTGCCCGGTATTCGCGCTCGAAAATCTCATAGGGGTCGTCATTGGACAGCCTCTGGCTTCCGCCCCCGCCGCCTCTGCCAGACCGTCCCCGACTCGGCATGTTGCGCGCCGGAAGGTCCATGCTGGGCATGTCCTGCCAGACGAGCAGTCCGAGCTTGTCGGCCCAGTAATACCAGCGATCCGGCTCCACTTTGACATGCTTGCGAGCCAGGTTGAACCCCATCCTGAGTGTCTCCGCAATGTCAAACCTCAACGCTTCATCCGTCGGCGCCGTGTAGAGTCCGTCCGGCCACCAGCCCTGGTCCAGCGGCCCCATCTCGAAAAGCGCCTTGCCGTTGAGAAATATCCGGTTCAATCCCGCCTTATCCTTCTTAATCTCCACCTTCCGCATCCCAAAATAGCTGGCCACCTCGTCGGCGGCCTTGCCATCGCTCTTCAGTGTGACTTTCAGGTCATACAGGAATGGACTGCCGGGAGCCCATGGCTTGGGGCTGCGAATTTTGAGGTTGATCGCTTGGCCAAGCTTGCCTTCTTCTTTCGCAATAGTTCTTGCGCCATCCATGACTTCCACCTGCGCCGAGTCCAAAAAATGCGTTGCCAGGCCATTGACAGTGACACTGACCAAGCCGTTGTCCAGGTCCGGCGTAATTTTTAGCGACGCGATCGAAGCCTTGCCCACCGGCTCCAGCCAAACTGTCTGCCAGATGCCGCTGATGGCCGTATAGGTAATACCCCCCGGATGAAGGTTCTGTTTTCCGTGCGGAATCGCCCCTCCGTTCGGGTCCCATACCCCCACGACAATTTCCTGGCCGGCATTGTTGTTCAATGCACCGGTGATATCTATACCGAAGGGATCATAGCCGCCCCTGTGCTCGCCCACATTGACGCCGTTGACCCAGATTTTCGCCTGCCAGTCCACCGCGCCAAAATTCAGCAGCACATGCCGCCCTTTCCAATCGGCAGGCACTGTGAACGCGCGCCGATACCACAAGCTGTTGGTGGGGCTGAGGAATTTCTTAACGCCGGACAGGGCGGATTCCACTGGAAAAGGAACCAGTATCTGGCCGTCAAAATCGGCCGGACGCACCCCGTCCTTGGGCGCAATGGCGTAATCCCAAAGGCCGTTGAGGTTCTGCCATTCTTTGCGGGCCATCTGCGGCCGGGGATACTCCGGCAGCGCGTGGTCGGCGGAAACATCCTTGGCCCACCGGGTCATGAGTTGCCCTTCGACCGGCGCCCACGCGGCATCCAAGGACGCGGTTTGGGAAAGAGTTGCCGACAAGGCCATCGTTACGATCAGGGTGCGGTAATTTTTCATTTCACAATTCTCCGTTCTTACAGTTGGGCAACACGGTGATTTTGGCCGCCGGATTCAGCAAGTCAATCTTAATTCTCAACCCGCCGGCTATTTTTGAACAATCAGCGTGGCTGTCCAGGCCGCCCGATTGAAATCAGAAGTTGTTTTTTAGACTTGTTTTCAATTCCGGAGCGCGTTTTACTTTCCCGATGAAGCCCGTCACAATTTGGGCACGTCCGCTTTCAGACGGCACCATCGCCGTGGGTCTGCTCAATTTCGGAGAGCAAAAAGTGAAAGTGACCGCCGAGTTTGCCCGGCTGGGACTAGGCGGCACGCAACGGGTGCGCGAGCTCTAGCAGCAAAAGACTCCAAGCTGGTGCTCCCGTTCATGGTCCGCAGCGGTCCCGGTTCATGGAGCGGTCATGCTTAAAATTGGCAACCCGAAACCAGGGAAAAATAGTGGCGCATGGCTTTCTTTCTGCCCTAACGGACGACGGTAACCAGGTTCAATATCGGATTAGCAATATGAAATGCCCTAATGCATTGACCGTGATGGCAATCACCACCGTCGCCGCCATTTTCCCCGGCTTGCTGCCAGGCGCCGACCCTGTCAGGACATGGCAGGACAAACCACTCGCAACCTATACCAATCCCGTGGGCAATCCGCCGGTTCACATGGGAGACCCCACGGCCCGGTTTTACGGGGGCAAGTATTACCTTTATGGGAGTGTCGGAAGCCCTGCCGAGGGAGGATTCCGTTACTTCGAGTCGCCCGATCTGGTGCATTGGCAGCCCAAGGCTGGCTCGGCCTGGCAGCGAATCGGCGGGGTGGAGGACATCGAATTCTATTATGGCAAGTTCTTTTTGACCTACAGCGCGAGGGTTAAGGACTCCAACAAAGGGAACCGATGCACGGGTATCGCCGTCAGTGATCATCCGGAAGGTCCTTTCACCGTATTCAATTTCCCGGTGTATGATGGCGGCTACTCGGCGATTGACAGTTTTCTCTTCATGGATGATGACGGAGCTCCCTACCTCTATTTCAGCCGTAATGGGAACATGCCGGATTTTAAGCTGGGCGGCACCCTTTATGCCGTAGCACTCACTCCAAAAGAGTTCAAGGCGGTCGGCACACCGAAGGAAATCATGACGCCGGACCAGCCGTGGGAAATGATTCTCGAGCACAACCACTGGTGCCTCGAAGGGCCAAGCGTCATCAAGCACAACGGCAAGTACTACATGACCTATTCCGCAAACGACACGTTTCGACCGGGTTACGCCATTGGCTACGCCGTCGCGGACAAACCGCTTGGGCCGTGGGTCAAGGCCAAGGAGAACCCTATCCTGAAGGACACGCCCGAAGCTGGGATTGCCGGCCCGGGGCACAACTCCATCACGTCCTCGCCGGATGGCAGCCAGATGTTCATCGTTTATCATAGCCACGCTGACCCGAACCAGATTACGCGCGACCGTGTGGTCAACATTGACCGGCTGGTGTTCGATGAGGCAGGGCGGCTGAAGGTCCTTGGCCCAACTCGCGCCCCGAAACCAATGCCCTCCGGCAGCCGCTCCTTGTCTGAATAGCCGCACCCAAAAGGACGGCAATCTTGGCCCAGCGGCCGCCTGATCTTCGGTCAGTAATACAGCCAGCAGCACCAATATGGGCTGTTCATCGTCAGCCTGCCTGAAGGATCGGGCGCTCCTTCCCGCGCTTGTCCGGCAATGAAATCACCGCACCTCGGCCTTGGATGCGTACTGACGCAAAATCTACAGGAATTGACCGAATTCCTCGTTCGCCCGGAGCGGGTGAGAGTCTAAACTTGCCCCCGTGAACAAGACTTCTCTCAAGACGCCTGCTGTCGCCGCTGCCATCGTCTTTTGCGTATTCGGGATTTATCCGGAGGGTCGTCGGGCTGGTGCGGTGGACAAACCAGTTCAAGACCAGGAATGGAAAGTTCCTCCCACTGCTCCTCTTTTGACCAAGTGGTCCAAAGAGGTGGGACCGGAGAATGCTTTACCCGAGTACCCGCGACCACAGATGGAGCGTGCCAGTTGGCAGAACCTCAACGGTCTTTGGGATTATGCCGTCACCGGCAAAGCGGAAGAGAAAATCCCGGCAACCTACGAGGGAAAGATCCTGGTCCCCTATTGCATCGAATCGGCCCTCTCCGGTGTGATGAAGCCGTTTCTGCCCAGTGGCCGGCTCTGGTATCACCGGGCGCTGGCCATTCCAGAGACTTGGCGGGGCCAGCGCATCCTGCTGCACTTCGGCGCCGTGGACTGGGAAACGACGGTTTATCTAAACGGCCGGAACCTCGGGGGGCACCGCGGCGGTTACGACGCGTTCACCTTCGATATCACCAAGGCCCTCACATCCGGCGCGGCGCAGGATCTGGTGGTATCGGTGCTTGATCCGAGCGATGCCTCGTGGCACTTGCATGGCAAGCAGGTGCTGCATCCCGGCGGCTGCAATTACACTGCTTGTTCGGGGATTTGGCAGACGGTCTGGATGGAACCCGTCCCGCTGACCACCAGCATTGAAACGCTTTCCGCGGTTCCAGGCCTGGAAAAGGGCGTGCTGAAATTGACCGTCACCGGAAGGATTGGCAATGAGCCGATCGAACTGCACGCCAAGGCCTTTGATGGCACAAACGAAGTGTCCTCGACCGGAGTTCCGGCGGCATTTGAGATGTGGCCCACCTTGCGCGAGAACAAGGTGAGATTCTATAAGAACACCAGTTCATGGTTCACCACCAACCTTGATCTGCCAATCAAGGATGCCAAGCTGTGGTCGCCTGAAAGTCCATTTCTTTATGACATGGTCGTTGAATTGAAGGACAAAAACGGGAACGAGGTGGATAGAGTCAAGAGTTACTTTGGCATGCGGTCGCTTGGCAAAAGACCAGACCCCAAAGGCTTCACCCGCTTTTTGCTCAACGGTCAGCCTACCCTTATGGCTGGGGCTTTGGATCAGGGCTTCTGGCCGGATGGCATCTACACCGCCGCAACCGACGAGGCGCTCAAGCACGATGTCGAGATCGCCAAACAGGCCGGCCTGAACATTATCCGCAAGCATGTCAAGGTGGAGCCGGATCGTTTTTATTATTGGTGTGACAAGCTGGGGCTAATGGTCTTACAGGATATGCCAACCGGTGGTGAAGGTGACGCCAAAACCGATTTGCCAACGTCTCCTGAAGCCTCCGCGCAGTGCGAGTTGGAGAAACGGGCGCTGATCCAGCAGAGATGGAATCATCCCGCCATCATCGCGTGGTGCCCCTTCAACGAAGGATGGGGCCAACACGACACGTTACGCTATGCGTCGTGGATCAAGGAACTTGATCCTTCGCGCTTGGTGGATGAAGCGAGCGGTTTTCCCTGGCATGGCGGCGGTGACATCCAGGACAACCACGGCGGCGTCTCGGCCCCCAACCCCAACCAAATTGGGCTGGTCAGTGAAAACGGCGGCTTTGGTTTGGCCACGCCAGGCCACGATTGGCCTTGCGAGATCTGGACCTACCATTCCTACAATGCGGCCACCGATGGCGACATCGACGCCTTGGGCAGGGGCCTCAAGGGCGACAAGATGCCCAAGCTGGACGCCAAGTCGCAGGCGTGGTTTACCCGGGAAGTGGCGCGCTTGTACAGCGACCTCTGGGCACAAAAGGACAGCCGCGGCATGACCGGCCAGTTCTTTTGCCAGCTTTACGATACAGAATCCGAGTGCGACGGCCTGGTGAGTTACGACCGCGCCGTATGGAAGGTTGACCCGGACGCCATCCGAAAAGCAGCCCGTGGCGAAGCCACCCGCCAGCCACCTGGCAATGCGCAGTAGTTGGCAGCCCAGGCTGGCGATGGCCGGTTTTTAATCATTCAGTTTTGGGAAATAAATGAAAAGACGCGAATTTTTATCTGCCGCCGCGCTGGCTGCGGGGGCATCGCTAGTTGGTGGTCTTAGACCGGCAGCGAATGCTCAGCCGCAAGGCGCTCAAAAAGAAGTGGTCCCGCCAAAGGCTCCGCCGAGTCGTCCTCCGGAAAACTCCAGAAGAAATCCTCCCCCAGTCTCTGCCGAGGAGATGGCGGAAGACAAGAAGCTGCGGGAGGCCCTGGTCAAGACGCTCTGGACTCCGGAACGCGCCTACAAATACCTGGAGCGGTTTGGGGTGATCAAGGGTTGCAATTATGTTCCGGCCTACGCTCACAGCCACGCTCACATGTGGTTTGACTACCGCCCGGGTGAAATCAACAAAGAGCTGGACTGGGCCAGGGACATCGGAATTAACAGTGTCCGCATGTTTGTGCCTTGCTTCGAATACTTCGCCTTTCGCGACCGGCTGATGGAGCGGTGGGATGCCTTCACGGACGCGGCGGCCAAACGCGGCATGACCGTGATGCCGACCTTCAGCTTGTCAATAATGGATCCGGAATACGACCCCAACGCGCCGGGCGCGATTAAAGAGCCAACCATCAATTTCAAATACGCCGTCCACGGCGGCCAGTGGCGCTACCCAGGAGTGGCCTCGTATCGCAAGAACTGGCCCGAGTCGAAGAACACGATCAAGGAGTTCATCCAGGGTTTTGTGGGCCGTTACGCCAAGGATGAGCGGATTGTTGCCTGGGATTTGGTCAATGAAGCTCCCAGGCGAGACCGATTTATCACCGCCTGCACCTTCCTTTGGGCTCGTGAGGCAGATCCGCTCCAGCCCCTCACCTCGTCTTGGGAGGCCATTGAAATCTCCGACGTTTACAGCTTCCACACTTACGGTCAACCCGGTCGCCCCGCCGGGGACAGCCAGGGAGGGTTCGACAAGGAACTCGAAGTGGCTCTGGCCTCGAAACGTCCGATGCTATGCACGGAGTGCATGGCGCGAACCTTGGGCAACACACTGCCGGTCATCCTGCCGTTCTTCGCCAAGCACAAGATCGGGTGGTACGAGTGGGGGCTTTGCGCCGGCTCGGCCCAGTACCATTTCCCTTGGGGTTGGCCGGAAGGTTCGCCGCCGCCACCGATGTGGTTTCACTGTTTGCTTTATCCAGACGGGACGCCGTACCGCGCCGAGGAAATCGAATTGATCAAATTATTCAAGTGGCAAAGTTAGACATGACACAGCATCCAAGCTATCCTTTATGAAGATGGTTCTCCCATGGCTGGTCGTCGCCTGTGGGGTGGCCAACGCCTCACCGCAAGACTTCCGTCCTCCGTCGGTTCCATTGGTGGTGCATACGCCCTATTTCAGCGTTTGGTCACCGGCCGATTCGCTGGCGAATGCCCCGACTGAGAGCTGGACCGGCGCGGCTCAACCGCTGAACAGCCTGATCCGGGTGGACGGCCACGCTTACCGGCTGATGGGGGTCGAACCGACGAAGGTTCCAGCGCTCAAGCAGATTTCCGTACAGGTATTGCCCTTGCGCACCATCGCCGAGTTCCAGAGTCAGGAAGTCAGAGTGACTATGACATTCATGACTCCGTCCTTGCTCGATGATGTGGAAGTGTTGGCACGGCCGGTTACTTATTTGACATGGGATGTAAGTTCGGTTGACGGCAAGGCACACGAGGCGCAGTTATACTTCGACTCGAGCACCTTGCTGACGGTCAACAAACCCGACCAGTTGGTGGCGTGGAACGAAGCATCCGCCGCCGGCCTCAAGGTGCTGCGCGCTGGAAGCCAGGAGCAGCCTGTGCTCAGAAGCCACGGGGATGTCATCCGCATTGACTGGGGTTACTTTTATCTGGCCGCGCCGCAACCACAGGTTCAGCACGCAGGTTTCGGGAAAGCGTCCGCGACAGGGACAACCTTCGCAAGAGATGGCGGTCTGCCAAGTGAGCCGCCATCCCAACCCCAGATGCCCGGCACCGACCCGATCGTGCTTGCCCTGACCTGGGACTTGGGAAAGGTGGGGGCAAAACCCGTCCGGCGACATGTCATGCTGGCTTACGACGAAAGACGGGCGGTGCGGTATTTCACCACGGAACTGAGCCCTTATTGGAGTCGCAACGGCGTGATGGCAGACGGCTTGCTGCAAACCGCCGAGCGCGATTACGAGAAGCTGACAAAGCGCTGTGAGGAATTCGACCGCGATCTGATGCGGGACTTGGAAAAAGCCGGCGGCAGGCAGTACGCCACGCTTGGCGCCCTGGCCTACCGGCAGACCATTGGCATGCACGACTTGGTGGCCGACAGCAAGGGAATGCCGCTGCTTTTTAGCAAGGAGCCCAGCAGCAGCGGCAATATTGACACCGTGGACGTGATTTACCCATCCATCCCTTTATTCATGTTATTCAACCCCGGCCTGGTTCGCGCGATGTTGGTTCCTCTTCTGGACTACTGCAACAGCCCAATCATAAAACACGACTCCTGCCCGCACGATCTGGGTATCTACCCGCACGCCACAGGATGCTGGAACGGCGATGCGGAAATCGAGATCATGCCGGTCGAGGAAACCGCTGACATGCTGATCATGTTGGCCGGGGTGGCCCAAATTGATGGAAACGGCAAACTGGCAAACGACTATTGGCCGCTGCTAACCCGCTGGGCAGGCTACTTAAAGCGCAAAGGGTGGGACTTGGACCTGCAACTCTGCACCGACGACTTCACCGGCCATCTGGCGCGCAACGTGAATCTTTCCATGAAGTCAATCATCGCTCTAGGTTCTTATTCGCAACTGGCCACAATGCTTGGCAAGAGAGAGGAAGGGCTTGCCTGGCGCAGAACAGCCGAGGAATTCAGCAGGAATCTCGTAAAGGCGGCCGATGTCGGCGACCACATGCTGTTGGCGCTTGGGCAACCGCAGAACACCTGGAGCCAGAAATATAACCTGGTCTGGGACAAGGTGCTCGGATTGCAGCTCTTCCCGAAAGAGATGCGTCAACGCGAGGTGGCTTGGTACCATAAGGTGATGAATCCCTATGGGTTGCCGCTGGATTCGCGCGCCACGCTGACCAAACTCGATTGGACAGTCTGGAGTGCCAGCCTGGCCGACAATCAAGCCGGCTTCGCCACACTGATTGACCCCGCCTTTCGTCTGTTGGATCAATCGCCCCAACGTGTTCCAATGGGCGACATGCTTGAAACCCTGACCCCCAAATGGCGGGGTTTCAAGGCCCGCCCAGTCGTCGGCGGTGTCTTCATTGAGATGCTTTACGATCGGGCACTGTGGCAGAAATGGGCCAAACGGGCCCCCGCTATTCGCAACGACTGGGCGCCATTTCCCATGCGGGTTTCGGAGGATACGGTGTTGGAAAGCTCACAATTGCGTCCGCGGGAATGGCTCTACACCACCGTAGATCCTGAAGCGGACTGGACCCACGTTGAACTTGACTACAAAGTTTGGATTGGGCGCAACCGTGGCTGGCGCAAAGGGCCTGGCGGCTTCGGTCTGACGATAAACGAAGCCGCAGGTGTGCGCTCGTCATGGGATGGCAATCCCATATGGCTGCGCAAGCCATTCGTGATTTGGAAAAAAGACATCAGGAATCTCGAATTGCATGTGCGCCACGCCGGCCCCGTCGAGGTTTACTTTAACGGAGTGCTGGCGGCCAGCCTGGCCGGCTCCAGCGGGGAAAAGTTTGAGGTGGTCCCCGCCAGCGCGGCGGCTGCGTCGGCTCTTCAACCAACAGATACTCTCAACACGCTGGCGGTGCATTGCGCCAAGTCCGAGGTGGAACCCTGCTTTGACCTCGCAATCATCTCACGGAAATGAACAGTCCAAGGAACTCCATTCCCGGGGCTTGAAGACCAAGCATGATTTAAGAAAGGAAAAACAACTATATGAAACTTAGGATAACAAGTTATGCCCGGGCGGCCGCCCTTTTGCTGGCGGCGGCGCCCTGCGCCGCCACCGCCCAACTTCCCTTCACCTATACGAATCCGGCGCCCTTTTCCTATCCGTACGACACCGGGACAGGAACAAGAACCATTACCGAATTGCGCGACCCGGCCATCATCCGCGAAGGCGACGCTTATTATCTGGTCTTCACGCACTATCCGTTCACCCATCACACCGCCCGCGACCCCAACAAGATTGATTACAATTCATCGCCCGGAATCCGGCTCTATTCCTCCAAAGATTTGATGCATTGGAATTTTGAGAACTGGTTGGTCAAGTCCAGCGAACTGCCGGAACATTGTCCCTATAAACACCGCTTTTGGGCGCCTGAAATCCACAAGTTCGGCGACAAATTCTACCTGATTTTCTACGCTGACAATTGGATCAAGGATGAATATAACGCGGCTGGCAAAATGGGCTACGTTGCCTTCATCGGCGTGGCGGACAAAGTCACGGGGCCGTACAAACACATCAATTGGCTCAACGGTGGCGGGTGCGACACGACGATCTTCCAGGATGACAACGGCAAGACCTACGCCATCATGCCATTTAGCAACCAGTACATCCAGGAAATGGATCTGAGCAACATTGAGCACGAGGACATCAAACTCATCGGCGAACGCAAAATGATCATGTCCTGTGACAACAGCGACATTGGCAAGAAGACCAGCCCGGCCTATCTGGAAGGACCATGGATGATGAAACATGCTGGCAAGTATATTCTGTTTTCAGCGGCTCCATACAACAGATCAAGGCGTGGACAAACAAATTCCACCCCGCCCGACCTGGCGTCAGGTTATTGGGTTGGTGCGGGGGTAGCGGACAATATTTGGGGGCCGTATAAAAAGAACCCGCAAGTTTTTCTGGGCGGACACATCAATGTCTTTACCGGGCCGGACGGCAAGGACTGGTATTCCTATCGTGGTGAATCGGGCGGCATGGCGCAAGGCAAGTTGTGCATCGACCCGGTGGAATTCAACCCGGATGGTTCGGTCAAACCATCTATTCCTTCGACGGAGCTGGTCACCGTGAAACCGTAATTGGAATTATGAGAAAAGGTCCGTCTATATTGGCGACTCTTGGGCTGATGCTTTGCAACGGCTTTGCCGGCGGTGAATTCACCGGGTTCGAGTGGCAGAACCCCATCCATTTTGACAAGGCGGCGGGCGCGTGGAAGGATAAGCTGCGTGATCCGCATATCATTCGCGTGGACGATACTTATTACTTGACTTCGACGATGACTCCCTGCGGCGGTCCAGAAGAGTATGATCCATACAAGCGTTATGAGGGTTCATCCCCCGGCCTCCGGCTGTATTCGACAAAGGATTTCAAGGAATGGAAGGCAGAATGTTGGATCATTAAAGGCGACGAATTGCCGGATGATTGCCCGTACAAGAATCAGAATTGGGCGCCGGAAATCCATCATATTAACGGGAAATTCCATGTCGTGACCTACGCTGACAACTGGAAATCAGGCGACGCGCCCGACTGCTACGTCGGCGTGGCTGACAAAGTCACCGGGCCATACGAGCATATCACACAGCTCAAGGGTGCCGGATGCGACGTCACGTTCACCACGGATGACGATGGTAAAGTGTATGCCTACATGATCGGCAACGGCATCCGCGTGCAACAGGCGGATTTGACCGGCATCGAGCACGGCGACATCAAACTCGTCGGCCCGGTCAAGATGGCGGTGGAGCCTGTCTATGCCGACAAAGGGTTGTGGGTGGATAAGTGGACGGAGGGACCCTGGGTGAGGCGGCGCGGCGGGAAGTATTATCTGTTCTATGCGGTGCATCTTCTTGTCAAAGACGGACGGCCAAGCAACCAATACTATATTGATTTATCTTATGCCGACCATCCGATGGGTCCGTGGACTCAGGATGAGCGTCCGGGCGTTTTCTGGGGCGGCCATGGCGCAGTCTTCGATGGTCCGGACGGGCGATGGTGGTATTCCTACAAGAATGAAAAGTTCAACGGGGCCGGCGAGGATTTCCTTTGCATTGATCCCCTCGACTTTCTGTCGGACGGACGCATCGCCTCCAGCGACCCCACGGCCTACGATATCATCACACGCATCGCTCCCGATCACTCCGTGACGCGAACGCCGGCGAAGCCGAAACCTGTTCCGGTGTACGAACCATTGCCGCCGGTTGCGCCACCCACTATGTTGCCGGCAGTGAAATGCACCTATGAAGCCAGGAAGTCAGGCGATTGGAACTTCGTTGCAGCCGGCGACGGGACGACCCTGCCGATGGGAACCATTAAGGAAGGCACGCTGACGTTATCCAATGCCGCCGGCTTTGCTTTCGTCGCCCGGGCGCTGGCCCGGCCGGCCGGCCCTGCCATTGTCGAGCACGATGGCCATCACGCGCTGGACACTTCCGGTGGAAACCTGGTTTTTCCAGAGCGATCCGCGCCTCCGCAACTCAACGTGAACAAGAATTTCAGCGTGTGGGCGCGAGTCATGCCGCTCCAATCACCCACCCTGCAGCCACAGGGTTTTGTCTCGGATGTGGGACGTTGGTCGGTTGGTCGCGGACGGGACGGCCGGCTGACGGCGGATTTCGGCCCGCATCTGCGCAATATCATGCGCGGTGCCGCTCCCACGCTGGAAAACAACCACTGGTATGACATCGGCATAACCTTCGAAGGCGACGCGAATCCCCAAGACTTGCACGAGGACATCGCCAAGGTCTATTTGGACGGCAAACTTGTCGGATCAAGCACAGGCCGCGGAATGTTCAATAACCGGGGTGACTTCCAAATCGGCTCCAGTTGGTATGACGGCAACAATAAGTTCGCGGGCTTGATTGAGCATGTCATTTTCTGGGATGGGGTGGTGGGAGAATCCGAAATGGCGGCACTCTCCGCAAAACCTGCCGAAATGGGAAAATAGCTTGTCTTCCTTAATATGAATCGAGCAAATGCAACCTTCTCACAAGGCGTCCGGCCTTTTTGGGCAGCGCTGTTTTTTTGCGCGGCGCTGGCTTGCGCCGCGCATGCTCAAGGAACCGAAAAGCCGCTTTATCTGGATCCCAGCCAATCAGTCGAGAAGCGTACCCAGGATTTGATCTCCCGCCTGACGCTGGAGGAGAAGGCGACGCTGCTGAACCATAACGGCCCGGATGTCGAGCGGCTGGGAATTAGGGCGGACAAATGGAACCAGTGTCTTCACGGCGTCTGTTGGGACCGGCCCACCACCATGTTCCCGGTTGCAATTGCGATGGCGGCCACTTGGGATCCACCGCGGATTAACGAGGTTGCCACCGCCATTTCCGATGAAGCCCGTGGCATCTATAACCTCTGGCATCAGCAGCCAGACATCAAAGCAGAGCACAAAGGCCTGATTTATCGCGCTCCGGTCATCAACATCAGCCGTAACCCGTACTGGGGCCGGATCAACGAGTGCTACGGGGAAGACCCGTTTTTGACAGGCCGCATCGGTGTGGCTTACGTGCGGGGTTTGCAGGGGAAGGACCCCAAGTATCTCAAACTGGTTTCCACGCTGAAGCACTTTGCCGTGAACAATGTCGAAAAGGACCGCCAGAAGCTGTCGGCCACGGTCAGCGAGCGGATGCTTTACGAATACTGGCTGCCGCATTTTCGCGATTGCATTGTGGAAGGCCAAGCCCAATCAATCATGGCCTCCTACAATGCAATCAACGGAGTTCCAGACAACATTAATCATTTTTTGCTGACCGATATCTTGAAGAACCAATGGGGTTTTCAAGGCTTTGTTGTGTCGGATCTGGGTGGCGTCAACAGCATGGTCAATGGCCACTTGCAGGGAAAAACGGGTTTCGAAGAGGCGGTGGCCGATTCCCTCAAGGCCGGCTGTGACTTTTCGGACGCGGAATTCATGAAATACATTCCCGGCGCAGTCCGGGACGGGCTGCTGCCCGAGGCCAGACTGAACGACGCGCTGTTTCGTGTGCTGCATGACCGCATCCGGCTGGGCGAATTTGATCCGCCGGAGATGGTTCCCTACAGCCGGATTTCGCCGAGTGTGATTTGCAGTCCCGAGCACCGCGCGTTGGCTTTGGAGACGGCTCGCGAATCCATGGTGCTGCTTAAGAACCAGAACCACTTCCTGCCGCTGGACAAGAACAAACTGAAGCGGATTGCGGTGATAGGCCCCCACGCCGCCATGTTTACGCCGGGAGGCTATAGCGGGAGGGCAGATCGCCCTGTCAACCCGCTTCAAGGGGTTACAAATCGGGCCACACCAGGGACTGAAATCCTTTATGCCAAAGGTTGCGAGATTCTTTCTGGTCCACCGAGGCGGGGCAACGGCGCGAATGCCACGACGGCGGCCATGAGCAACGAAACCGCTTCGATCAAAGAAGCCGCTGAGATTGCCAAAAACGCGGAAGTGGCAATCGTCTTTGTCGGCACAACCTTGGCGGTCGAGAACGAAGGAAGAGACCGCACAAGCCTGGCTTTGCCGGGCCGGCAGGAGGAGTTGATCGAGGCGGTTTACGCGGCCAATGCGAAGACCATCGTTGTGCTGCTCAACGCCGGCCCGTTGACAATCCCGTGGGTCAAGGAGCACATCCCGGCCATCCTTGAGGCCTGGTGGAATGGCGTGGAAGGCGGCGATGCCATCGCCGACGTGATTTTCGGCGACTACAACCCGGCGGGCCGCCTGCCACTAACCGTTTATGCCTCTGAGCGCCAGGTTCCGCCCCAGGATGAATACGACATTACAAAGGGCTTCACCTACATGTATATCAATGGCAGGCCGCTTTTCGCGTTTGGCCACGGCCTGAGCTATACGACATTTAAATACGGCAAACTGCGGCTGTCTGACGCGCAGATCACTGCGGATGGCCAGGTCACGGCCACCATTGATGTCACCAACACCGGCAAGCGGGAAGGCGACGAAGTCGTCCAGCTTTACGTCCACGAGGTCAAGCCCAGTGTGAAACGTCCCGCCGAGGAATTACGCGGCTTCCGGCGCATCCATCTTGGGCCGGGCGAAACACAGAGCGTGGCCATGACCGTTCCGGCTGCGAAGCTGGCGTTCTACGACGAGAACATTCACGCCTTCCGCGTCAATCCAGGCCCGTTCCAGATCATGGTTGGGGCCTCCTCGGAGGACATCCGCGCCAAGGCCGCGATTGAAGTGGTTTCAAAATAACAATCCGCCGACCTTCCGAGTCTTTATATTTATGAACTCCATCGCTCATATCCGTCGTCTCGCCGTCCTCTGCCTTTTCGCTTCGATGACGGCCGGGTTTGGCCAGGTTGCCCTGGTTGAAAAACCGATCACTGCCTCGACCAACCCGTTTTACGCCGGCAATCGTCCGCCGCTGGCGCCCTCGCCGTTTTACAAACTTCCCATCGGCTCCATCACGCCGCGCGGCTGGCTGCGCCGGCAACTGGAATTGGAGCGCGATGGCATGACGGGCCATCTGGAGGGGATTTCGCGCTGGCTGAATTTCACCAACAGCGCGTGGGCGGATCCGCAGGGCCGCGGCAGGTTCGGCTGGGAAGAAATGCCCTACTGGCTCAAGGGCTACGGCGATCTGGGTTACGTGCTCAAGGATGGGACCGTCACGGCGGAGGCGAAAAAGTGGATTGAAGCCGTGCTGGCCACGCAACGCGAGGACGGCTGGTTTGGCCCGCGCGAGTTGCTCACCAGCCTGAACGGCAAACCCGATCTCTGGCCGCACATGCTCATGCTCAACATCCTCCAGTCTTGCTATGAGGCGACCGGCAACCCGCGCGCCATCGAAGTGATGGGCCGCTATCTCAAATGGGAGAACACGCTTCCTGCCAGCGCCTTTGGCGAAGGGTACTGGCCAAGGGTTCGGTGCGGCGACAATCTGGAAAGCGTCTTCTGGCTCTACAACCGAACGGGCGAAACATGGCTGCTTGACTTGGCGCGCAAGATGCACACCGGCATGGCTCGCTGGGACGAAGACGTCATCAACTGGCACAACGTGAACGCCAGCCAGGGTTTTCGCGCAGGAACAGTTTTCTGGATGCTTTCGCAAGACCCCCGGCATCTGGCCTCCGCCGAACGCAATTACGAAAAGATCTTCACCACCTACGGCCAGTTTCCCGGCGGCGGATTTGTTGGCGATGAGAATTCACGTCCCGGCTACACCGATCCGCGCGGTGGCATCGAAACGTGCGGGATTGTCGAACTGATGCACAGTTTCGAGATGCTGACCAAGATCACCGGGCAGCCCGTGTGGGCGGACCGGTGCGAGGAAATCGCTTTCAACACTTTTCCGGCCGCCCTGACGGCGGACGAAAAGGCGCTGCACTATGTCACCTGCGCCAACCAGATTCAGCTCGACCGCCGCAACAAGGCGCCCGCGATTCAGAACGGCGGCACGATGGTTTCTTACAGCCCGTTCGAGGTTTATCGTTGCTGTCAACACAACGTGTCGCACGGCTGGCCGTACTACGCCGAGGAACTTTGGCTGGCCACGCCTGACAATGGTCTGTGCGCTTCGCTCTACGCCGCCTGCGAAGTGAGTGCCAAGGCCGGGGACGCGACGGCGGTCACCATCAATGAAGAAACCGATTACCCTTTTCGGGACTCGGTCAAGTTCACGGTCCAGACCGCCAAACCGGCGAAGTTTCCGCTGTATTTGCGGGTGCCGCGCTGGTGCGATTCGGCGGTGGTGAGTGTCAATGGCGAAGCGGCCAAAGTGGAGTCCAAGCCGCTGGCATTTATCCGGCTGGAGCGGGAGTGGCGCAACGGGGATACCGTGACATGGTGGATGCCGATGAAGCTGGCGGTGCGCCAGTGGCAAAAGAACCAGGACGCCGTGTCGGTGGA
Organism: Verrucomicrobiota bacterium; assembly: GCA_049513975.1. Classification (GTDB taxonomy): domain Bacteria; phylum Verrucomicrobiota; class Verrucomicrobiia; order Limisphaerales; family Palsa-1400; genus JBEKOF01. The sequence continues at coordinate 41,846 of JBEKVM010000002.1, forward strand.
CTTCGGCCCGTTGAGTTTCGCGCTCGCGATCCAGGAACGATTCGCGTCGTACGGCACGCGCGATACGAATTGGCCGGAGTGGGAGGTGTTTCCTGACTCGCCCTGGAACTACGGCTTGGTTCTGGACGGGCCAAACCCCGCCGCCTCCTTCAAACTGATTCGCACCGATGGTCCGCTGGCGGCGCAGCCGTTCACGCCGGAAACGGCCCCCCTCAAACTGGAGGCCACGGGCCGCCGCATCCCCGGTTGGCAGGCCGACGCCAACAATGTCGCAGGCAAACTCCAGCCCAGCCCCGTCAAATCGGACCAACCGGACGAGAAGATCATTTTGATTCCAATGGGCGCCGCTCGGTTGCGGGTTTCGATGTTTCCGGTGATTGGCTCCGGCCCCGAGGCCCATGAATGGAAAGTGGCGGCATGGAAAGCCAGCGCCTCCCACACCTTCGAAGGCGACACGCTGGACGCGTTGCAGGACGGCCTGGAACCGGCCAATTCCAATGACCACACCATTCCACGCTTCACATGGTGGGATCACCGTGGCACCAAAGAATGGGTGCAACTGGATTTTCCTCAGCCGAAAAACGCGTCCTTGGTTCAAGTGTATTGGTTCGACGACACCGGCAATGGGGAATGCCGCTTGCCTGCCTCGTGGCGTTTGTTTTACAAGGACGGCCAGGAATGGAAGGAAGTCGCAGAACCGTCCGCCATGCCGGTGACGGCGGATAAATGGAACACCCTGTCCTTCCGTGCTGTCGAGACGCCGGCGCTGAGGATCGAAGCGCAACTGCAACCCGGCTTTTCCGGCGGTTTGTTGGGCTGGAGGGTCAAGTGATTTCGTGGAAATCGTGGAAATGCCCGGCCTCCCACCGGTTTCTTGCGCTGCTGGGCGCATTGTTTTTTTGGTCCGCGATGGCGTTGGCCGCGCGTCTCGCCGATCCACTCATGGCAGGGCAGACGCTGAAATCGGGTTTCTGCCTGCTCACCATTGCTACCAATCCCGCGTCAGGCGGCGTTGATGTTTGGCTGCCATCCAAAACCGGCCCGACAGCGGATTTTCAGGCGATAAAACCTCTGGCGGTTGAAATGCTCGATGCTGCCGGCGCAACGAACTGGCTGGCTACAGGTTATTCATCGGTCATTCGTGTTGACAGGGCATTGCGCTGCACCGGCCAAATTCGGACTGCGAATGGCACGGTCGTTAATTTCAACGACACCTACAATGCCGGCAAGCAAGCGGACACGTTCCTGCTGGAGCGCGAAGTGAGTGTGGAGATGGCCGGCACTAATGACGCCGGCTTCATGACGTGCTTCCGGCTGGAATCTTCCCAGCCTTCTCCTCTGCGCAACCAGGAAGTTTTTATTCCGGGCATTTGGTATTTGGACAACCAGCACGTTCCGGCGCGCGCGCTGGGAGCCGACCAGTCGGACGGCGCTTTCCTCATCCGGGAAGACCGGATGGCATTGCCGCTGGTAATGATGCGCAGTAAGATTAATGGCGCCACGATTCTGCTGGCCCATTGTGATCCGGACGGCGCAACGTGTCTGGCGGATTACCAGCCGGGCCGGGTGGTTGACGGACGCATTCAAGTGGCGTCGCTGGGCATCTGGTCCCCGGAGAATCCCGCGGTGTCGTTTTGCTACCCGGCAACGGAGGGCGAACGGAGTTACATTCGCGGCAGCGGAGGAGGGCGCGGCGCGGCCGCAGGCAAGCGGTGGGTGGAGCGCTTTCATCCGGTGAAATCCGGAGGCAAACAGGCTTGCAAGATCATGATCGGGCTGAGTGTGGAACCGGATTTTTCGGCTGCCATGCGTCAAACCTGGCGCGCGGCTTATGAGGAAACGCCTCCGGCAATTGCCCACACGGACATCGCGGCGTGCTATGAGGCCAGCATCAAATTAATTTCCGACTGGTCACAAACTCACAACGGTTGCCCGGGTATTCCTTTCAGGCTGCGATTGCCGCAAGGGCAATTGGAAGGAAATGAACATATCAATTATCAAATGGGATTCGTGGGGCAGCAACTTCCGCTGGCCTATCATCTGATGCGGTATGGTTTGCAGCGCCACAATGAGGAAATCGTCCGCAAAGGAGAGGCGATGGTGGATTTTTGGGCCACCAATTCACTGACGCCACAGGGCCTGCCGCGCACCTGGTATGACGTCTATCCCCAGCCGCACTGGCGGCAATACAATACGTTCCTGCGGATCGCCAGCGACGGCATGGTGGGCGCCCTCATGGCGTGGGACGTGATGCAGGCCTCCGGGCGTCCCAAGCCGGGATGGCTTCAATTCTGCCGCGCGTTTGGCGACTGGCTTGTCCAACACCAAAACCAGGATGGCTCGTGGTATCGCGAATTCGACTGGAACAGCCGCCCGGTCAACGAAGCGAAACAAAACACCACCCATCCAATCCGTTTTCTGGTGGATTTATCGAGGGCAACCGGCGAGAAAAAATACCTCGCCGCCGCGCTGGCTGGTGGCAAGTGGTGTCATTCCAATGTCTATCAATCTTTTGGCTATGTGGGCGGCACAGCCGATAATCCCAATGTCATGGACAAGGAGGCCGGATTCCTCGCCATGGACGCCTTTCTGGCGCTGCACGACGCGACGGGCGAAAAAAGCTGGCTGGAGGCCGCCGCGCAAGCGGGGGATTTCACCGAAACCTGGGTTTATTCGTGGAACATCCCCATTCCTGCGGAAGACGGCTCTGCCACTTATCCAAAGGGATGCACGACGACCGGCTTCAGCCTGATCGCCACAGGGCATTCGGGCGCGGATCTGTTCATGGCCGCGGCGCCGTTTTACTATTATCGGCTGTATCTGGAAACCGGCGATCCGCACTACGCTGAAATGGCGCGCCAGCTTCTCTTCAACACCAAACAGGCCATGGACATCAATGGTTCGCTCGGCTACGGGCACACCGGACTTTGCAGCGAGGCGTTGTCGTTGGCCCCGCCGCGGGGTCACGGAGTCAATACCTGGCTTCCCTGGCTGACGTGGAGCATGATTGAACCAATCACCCGGCTGCAGGATGCTTACGGTTTCATGGATGCCCCGACCGCAACGGGAGACCGGCTGGCCGAACTGAGGAGGAAAGATGCGGAATTCGGCCGGACGCGCGGCTTGTTCACGCAAACGAGAAAATGAAATGAGAATACCAGTCAATACTTTGCCGTGCCTTATTGCATTGCTGTTCGCGAGCAGCGGCGCCCTGCCAGCCCAGCCACCTCCAGCCAGGGAGGCGGTGTTCGACTACACCAACCCGCTGGATTTTTCATATCAGTATTTCGACGGCAAAACGTCGCACACTGAAAAGGAACTGCGCGATCCCTGCATTATCCGCGAGGGGGACACCTATTACCTCGTGTTCACTATGTACCCGTTCCGCGGACGCGACGAGCGCCACCTGGAGGAGGTGGACATGGGATCCTCGCCAGGAATCCAGATGTTTTCCTCCAAGGATTTTAAAGCCTGGAAGACCGGGAACTGGCTTGTCAAGTCCTCCGAGCTTCCGCCGGACTGCCCTTACAAGCACCGCTTTTGGGCGCCCGAAATCCACAAGATCAAAGGCAAATTTTACGTCATCTTCACGGCCGACAATTGGGTTGACCCGAAATATAACCTGGACGGCAAGTGGGGCATGTACACCTACATTGGCGTCGCCGACAGCGTGACCGGGCCCTACGAGCACATCACCCGCATTCCTTACGGTCCCTGCGACACCACGCTCTTCTGTGACTCCGACGGCACCTTTTACGTCATCATGCCCAAGGGCGAAATTTATATCCAGAAGCTCGATTTGAGCGGCCTTGAAAAAGGTGTGATCAAACGCGTCGGCGAAGAGAAGCGGATTGTTACGAAGTCCAATGCAGACATTGGCGTTGCGGTCAGCACCACCTATCTTGAGGGGCCTTGGCTGGAACACATGGGGAACAAATATGTCCTTTTCTTTGCTGCTCCTTACCCGGATCGTTCGCCCGATCCAGAATATAGAGGTTACTGGGTTGGCGCTGCCTGCGCGGATCAGATCATGGGACCGTATCAGAAAGACCCGCGCGGCAAAGTTTTCTTCGGCGGACACATCGCGGTCTTCGACGGCCCGGACGGGCGCAAATGGTTCAGCTACCGCTGGGAACGCGACAACCGCGCGCGCGGACTGCTCTGTATTGATCCGATGGACTTGGACAAGAATGGCCGGATCCAGGCGACCGACCATCTGGGCGAAGCCACTGTTCCGATGAAGTGACACTGCAACACACCGTGTTATGAAAAAATTATTCAGAAAGCTCCTTGATATGGCAACGCCATTTGAAGCGCGCTGGGATCGCCTCCTCATTCTCGGCAGGAGACCGGCCTTCCACCACCAGTTCACGGCTGTGGTTCTCGCAGGATTTGCGTTGGGGACACTTTCCTTGGTGCGCGCAACAGAACAAGCCGCTCCGATCGCCACCCAAATTTCCCCTGCCAATCCCGGCTCGTTGCAGGAGGGCATAGAATCCGCCTTTCGGGCCGGCCAAAAGAAAGTGGTGGTTCCTCCTGGAACCTATCGTCTTGCGCCTTCTGGAAACCGGGCCTGCTTGATTTTTTCCGAACTGTCGGATTTTGAAATTGACGCGCGCGGCGTGACACTGCTGCGCACCGATCCCACCCGGGGAGGCATCGAGTTTAATCGCTGCCGCAACGTCACGCTGCGCGGCGCCACACTGTTGAATGAAACCCCGCCTTTCACGCAGGGGACGCTGACCGGCATCTCCCCGGATGGCGCGTGGTACGAAGTGCGCATGGACAAAGGGTATCCGGCTAATTTCGACGATCCGAGGACTGGCATTGCCCAGCCTGTTGGCTACCTCTTCGATCCCAAGACCCGGCAGTGGAAAGCCGGAGCGATGGACTGCTTTTTTGGGAGGGTTGAGCGCCTTGGCCCCGACCTGTTTCGGCTGTTCTTCAAGAAACCCTTCGAGCCTGGCACACAGCCGGCAGTCGTCGGTGACTGGATGGCCTTCCGCGGCAAAGGCGGCACGGACATACACTTGGGCGGTTGCGCCCGCATGGTGGTGACCAACGTCACCATCCTCAATGGCGGCGGTTTCTGCGTGCATGAGCAGGGGGGCGAGGGCGGCAACTATTACTCGTATCAAGTCACCTATGGCCCGAAGCCCTCCGGCGCGACCAACGAGCCTCTGATCGCCTGCAACGCGGATGCCTTCCACAGCGGCAGCGTGCGCAAAGGACCAACCCTTGAGAACTGTCTCTTCGAAGGGATGTGTGATGACGGTGTGCCGATTCACGGCTCTTTTGCCCTGGTGATGGAAGGGGCGGGGGACCAGGTCACGCTGGCGAACGGGAGCTTCTTCCAGCAAGGCGATCCGATCCGGTTCATCAATCCGCTTGGCTCTTATGTGGGCGACGCGGTGGTTAAAAGCATTGTCCGTTTGGACAACTACACGCCCAAGTCGCCTATCACCAACTTTCGCTTTGCGAGGAACAGACAGTTCATCCGGGTCACGCTGGATAAGGAACTGCCGGTTGGTTTCCAGTATCTGGCCAGCGACCCCGCAGCCAGCGGCAGCGGTTTTGTGGTTCGGAACAATATAATCCGCAACCATCGCGCGCGCGGCCTGTTGCTCAAGGCGGACGACGGCTTGGTGGAAGGCAACACCCTAGACGGCAGCACTATTGCCGGCATCGTTATCTCCCCGGAGATTTGGTGGAACGAGGCCGGCTTCAGCCGCAACGTCATTGTCCGCAACAACATCATCCGGCACACGGGTTACTCGACACTCGAGTCCTCGGATCACCAGTCGGGCGCGTTGACGGTGACGGGTGGCGGCGTGGGCGAAGCGGATCGGGTAGTGGCAGTGTACTCAGATCGAAGACCGGGAACCGTAATGGTGCCGGGCCACAAGCACATCATCATCGAGGGCAATACCTTCGCTGATTGTAATGGCGTGAACCTGCTGATCGCCCAAGCCGAGGATGTCGTGGTGACGAACAACCGGTTTAACGATTCACAACAACAACCAACCCGGCGAGGCAAACTGTCCGGAGTTGATCCCACCGCGTTGATCTGGCTCAGCGATTGCAACGAAATTCGTTTTACGAACAATGATGTCTCCCGCCTCGGGACTTTCTGCAAGACGCTGGTGAAACTGAGCGATAGTGCGCGGAATGTCGTTGGCATTCAGGAAGGAGTGCGTGCGGCCGCAAAAAAGTGACGTTAAATTACTCGTGGCAAATTTGAAAAACAACAAACAGAAAATGAATCGTTGCATCCGGCGTGGTCTGATATTTTCACTGGCGCTGGCCGCCCTGTGCGGGCTTAAAGCCGGGCTGCGCGCCGGCGGGGCTGCCCCCGCCCCGCCAAAACCGTTTGTTCTGTCCCGCGATCAGGCGATCCCGCCTCCGGTGAACAAACTGGCGTGTGGGAATTTCGTTGAACTTCGCTTCGACTTGGCAGGCAAGGACGCCCGATGTGTCATTCACCCGACCGGCCATGATCCGCGCCTGCCGACGGAGGACCACGCCGTCAAACTAATGTCTCTGACACCGGCAGTCACACCACTCACGCTTTCGGGCTACCACCCCGGGACGGATCAGGATCTTGCAGTGTGCGCCGCCACCGATATGGAAACAGTTTCCTTGGTGCTTTGCATGGTGAATAGGAACAACCAGGAGCGCGAGGCCGTGACTGGCCTTGATCAGAATGCCGCGCGACCGGTTGAAACCAAAATCGCAGCCTTTGACGGAAAAGCCGTTGCCGACCCGATTGGCCGCGCAAATGACGCTACCCAAAGGCATGCTGGTTTCACGGTCGAGCGTGATAGTATATGCCTTTCCCAAAGAGCGCCCGGATTTCAAGCCGGCGTCCATGCTTTGCCGTGACAAAAAGCCGCGCTCTTCGTCGAGAATTGCGCCCGCAGTCTGGACGCTGACAACTTGGGCGTCAGGCAATCGTTGGCCGTCGTAGAGCACCAGTTCCACCGGATCACCGGCCTGGATATTCATGGTTCCCTTGGCCAGCACGCGCAATTTCACCCCTTCAGAGTGGGTGATCAGATGGTAGGCGCCGTGAATGTTAATGCAATCGTCCCCCATGTATTTGGCCGCGCACTCCACGTAGGCCGGACCCTGGATGGCGTTGCTGCTGTGGTAGGCGTCGGCATCCAGCGAGCGCAGGCGCGGATCGGCCCGCTTCACCAAATCATCCGCCGCGGACCGGCGGTCAATCCGGCAGCGATAATACACGCTCCCGTCGCAATCCGATTCGATGAAGCCAAAACAGTTCGAGGCAAAGAGCTCAATCTTTTCCAGTCGCATATTCACGTTGTGGCTGCACTCCACCGCATGGGCCATGCTGCCGTGCGGAGCATAGTCGGCTCCGATGACGATGAGGTCGCCGATCTGCTCCGGCGAGTCCGCGTGCTCGCGTGGCGCCGTGACCCTGAGATGACGCGCATCCACGGCCTCGACCCTTTGCACAGAGCGGTCCTCGCAACGCAGGGTGCGCGTGTCGGGTCGAAAAACTTCGTATTTGAAATTCCGCGCTGTTTCGGCCGCCGGATAGCCGTCGAACAACTCAATTTCCTGAGTGGTCTTGTCCGCCGACAAACCTGTGATGCGCCCTTGCGTGAAGGGCAGCGGATCGTAGTCAATCACCATGCCTCGCAGGGTCAGGTTGGTGCAGTGCGTGATGGTCAGCGCCCGGGTCGTTTCCGTGCAGATCATTTCCACACCATCCGCCACGATGGTGATGTCCTTCAAATTGCGCAATACCAGATGCTGTCGGTCGTGGGGCGTCACGCGGTACCGTCCCGGCGGCACGACGATGCGCTGCTTTCCGGCCTGCAACTCGGTGTCAATGAACCGCTGCAATTCAAAATCAACGCCCGGCGTCCCGCCGGCCCGCGCCTGCCGCAGCCCAAAACAAGTTAAACAGAGTACCGACAAGACAAACCAAGAGGCAACAGGCTCAAAATAAATCCGGCGATTTTTCATGGCTCCAATCTTGCCTGTAATGGAAACAAGGCAAGCTCTCTTTCGCAGCCCTATTCATGCGGCGTCGCTCGCAATAAAACGGTCGCATGCGGCCCGACGCTCAAGGTGATTTGTTCCTTGAAGACCCCAAGGTCTTTGTGCTGCCAAAGATCCCGCACGGTCAGCGATTTATTGGACGCCACGCCTATGGCCTTCGAATCCGCCGTGATGGTCGCCTCCTGAGGACCGCGATTGAGCAGCGCGATCGCCATCGAGCCGTTCGCCAGAGGCTTCCGCCAGACTTCGGTTGAAGCGGCACGCGCCACGCGGTTGCCCTGTTTGCCCAGCGGGTCCTGGTCCACCGAGATCGCTTCCGGATTGGTGAGGATGCGGCAGGTTTCCGCACCCATGTTGCGAACATCGCAGCCGATCATCAAAGGAGCTGACAAAATGCTCCACATGCTCATTTGGGTTTGATATTCCGCCGCGGTGCAACCACCACCTTTGACCATTCCTTTGTTGCCCAAACCAACCACCAGCATGTCCGGATCGTTCCAGCCGCCCGGTCCCGCATGCCCTCCAATGTTGGCGCTGGCATCAATCGCAGTCAGAATGCCTATGCAACTGTGGGTGTCCTCCGGGGAGTCCCACATGTCGCCGACATCAAACGAAATACGCCAGAGCTGCCCCCCGGCTTTCCGTCCCCAAAGCCAGGGCGAACGCGGCCCCCACTCGCAAATACTAAAGACGATGGGACGCCCTGTCGCCTCGAGCGCGTTTCCCATTGTGGTGTAGCGACGAATCGCCTCCTCAAAACCCTCGGGCGCGTTGCAATAATCGTATTTCAAATAATCCACCGACCAGTCCGCAAAAGTCGCGGCGTCTTCCCGCTCATGCTGATAGCTGCCGACTTCGCCCCCACAGGTCTGGTCGCCAGCGCAGGAATAGATGCCCAGTTTGAGTCCCTTGCTATGGACGTAATCCGCCAGGGCCTTGATGCCGCTTGGGAACTTCCCCGGGTTAGCTCGAATATGCCCCATCCCATCGCGTCCCCCTTCCCAATGGTCGTCAATCACGATGTATTGGTAGCCCAGATCCTTGAGTCCAAGCTCGACGATCTTATCGGCAATGCCTTTGACAACAGCCTCGTTGACGTTCTCGCCAAACGTATTCCAACTGTTCCATCCCATGGGAGGCGTCGCCGCCAGTTTTGCGCCCGCACCGGGGGTTGCATCCCCGGCGCGGGCGTACAACCACGGCAACAATGCTGCCGCTGCCGCCACGCCCAGGAAGCACTCCCTCAATAGTCGTGGAAATGGCATTAAATAAGATTCAGCCTTTCAATCCGGCAACTTCTTGCCGAGCCATGCTGCCTTGACCTTAAATCGGATTGTTCGCCAGCAGCAACGAGGAAACCGGGCGTTCTTCGTAGATTTTCGGTCAAAGACGCGGGACCGTTTGCTATCAAGTCGAAAATGTGGCAAATCTCCTGCCGGTGTTGGAAGGGCCACTCTGCCAGGTCTTGTGGCCCTGAAAAGTCACCGGCTGTTGAAAATGATACTGGACAACGTTATGTGTTCTCGACCGCGTTTACAGAAGCCCGGGGTATGCACGCTCAATTTCCAGGAACAGTGGAACACCCCACGATGAAACCATCCCATTTGCCTTTCGTTCGTTCGCTGCTGTTCCTGCTTGCGGCCATTGCTTCAGATCCCGGAGCCCTCGGCTCGGCGGCAGATTCGCCGGGCAATTGGCCGCAGTTGCGCGGCCCTGACGGCAATGGCCAAGCCGGGAGCGCCGGTCTGCCCTTGGAATGGAGCGAGACCAACAACATCTCCTGGAAAACACCCATTCACGACTCCGGCTGGTCCTCACCCGTCATTTGGAACACGCAAGTCTGGTTAACCACAGCCCGTGCCGACGGCCTGGAAATGTTCGCCGTCTGCATTGATCGCGACCAGGGCCAAGTGCTGCATGACGTCAAGGTGTTTGATAGCGAGAAGGTTGACTCGATAAATCCGGGCAACACCTACGCCTCGCCCACATCGGTCATTGAAACTGGCCGCCTCTATGTCCATTTCGGCACCTATGGTACCGCCTGCCTCGACACGGAAACCGGCAAGGTGCTCTGGTCCCGCCGCGACCTCAATTGTGACCACGAAGTAGGGCCAGGCTCGTCGCTGGCCTCCGTGGGAAACCTGCTGGTCTTCCACGTTGATGGCCGCGATCAGCAGTACGTCATCGCCTTGGACAAAACCAATGGCAAGACGGTTTGGAAGACACCTCGTTCGATAGATTTCGCAGAAATCGGCCCCAACTTCCGCAAGGCCTTCAGCACGGCTGCGCTCGTGGAAGCCGCCGGCCACCTTCAACTCGTCTGCCCCGGTGCCCAGGGCGTCATGGCTTACGACGCCCGCACCGGCGAGGAATTATGGAAAGTCCGTTACAAGGGTTGGTCTGTCGTGCTGCGTCCGGTTTGCGGCCAGGGGATGGCCTTCCTTGGGACCGACTTCGATCATCCCCAACTCTGGGCGGTGCGCCTCGACGGCCACGGCGACGTGACCGACACCCACGTCGCCTGGAAAATCTCCGAGCGCATGCCGGCAACTCCCTCTCCGCTGCTGGTGGACGATCTGCTCTACGTGGTCAACGACGGAGGAATCGCAAGTTGTCTTGAGGCCCAGACTGGCAGGAGCATCTGGGAACAAAGGCTGGACGGCGGTTTCAACGCCTCACCGCTTTATGGGGCTGGACGAATTTACTTCTTCGGCCGCGACGGCACCACGAGTGTGCTCGCTCCTGGCCGGGAGCCCCGGATGCTTGCTGTCAACAAGCTGGAAGGAGTCGTGATGGCCTGTCCGGCCGTTACCGATAACTCCCTTTTCGTGAGGACCAAGACGCATCTCTATCGCATCGGCGACTCTCGTCCCTAGTGTTGGATTGGTAATTGACGTTTGGATTGGAGTCGGATGCAAAGGTCCAGACTTGGCTGATGTTCTTGTTCATGTTGGGGTTGGAAGTGCTTTTCCTTTCGTAGATGGTTGATGTTCTGGGGTTTATGAGAATGCCGGTAAAATCCCTGTCGAAAGCAGCCAAACCGTGATTATCCCCCATTCGATTTGAACCGCCCCTAATCGGTTTCGGCAAAAAGGCCGATAATAAGGCAGGGAAGATTAGGGGTTGTTGCCATTGGGACCGCAGACCCACATTCTGGAGGGACACCTTCTGGGATGTGGGCTTTTTGTTGCGCCGGTGGGTTTGGATGGGGATTTCGATGCAGGAACGGAGGATTTTCACCCCCCAGCAGACGACAGGGGTTGGTCAGGGAGGATTGACGCCCTTCACTGCGGCTTCCTGTGCAGCTTTGTCATTGTCGTAGCGTTCACAGGCGTCGCAGCGTTGGATTTCGTATTTGGGCGATTGATCGTTGCCCACATTGCATCGCAGCCAGCCTCTTCCATCGAGGTGGCATATTCAACCTCAATCTCATCCCTGGCCGCGATTAGTTGAGCGGACAGGCCAAACGGTTGTCGTTCAAGGACCTGGTTGGCGAGGGCAATGGCTTGGGCCGCCTGTTCTTCGGGGCTGCCATGCGTGGTCTGGCCGGCGTAGAATTGGAGCGTTAGCCTGTGAATGGTGATCGTGTTCCGACGTGCTCGCTGATCCTCTTCTGGGATCCCTTCCAGCTAATTGGGGTTCGTGGCATGAGCGCGTAACCAAACCAGGTCCGGGTTGTTCGGCGACACTGGGAGAAACTCGTGCTTTACGACTTCAACACCGGATTGCTGGGGGACGAGAACCTCCGTACTTCGCCACCGATGAATTTCCGCATGGCCGTCCGCAAACGTGACCGCCCCAGACCCCGCGTGATAACTGGATGGGAAATTTGCCAACTGTGAAACCATCATATCAATTGCAAAAAGGCCGTCATCAATGCTGTCGTCTCGCTCCTCAACGAAAACCAGCCCATCGCCGGGGGAAAGCCTGGCCAAGTCCGCGCACTTCCGGAACAACTGATAGCCCTGGTTCCACGCTGTGCCGTTAAACCCCATCCAACTGCTCATAGAGAAAGTGCGGACCAGCGGATAATAGCCATTGCCCTCCTGGACGATGAGCCTGCTCGCCGGGCAGTGATACAATTTCGCCGACTGCGTATAAGGCCCCAGCGATGCCCATTGCGGATCGGTCAGCAGAAGCGTGTTGGTGTTGTCCGTATTGTTGGACTGGCGGGGATCCAACCACCCCGTCACCCAATTCGAATTTCCGCGCCCAGATCCGTTCATGCCCGCCTCGCTCTGCCAATTGTTGCCTGCAATAAAATCGTTGTTCTCATTCTCATACATGTGCCAGGCATTCTGCAACTGTATCAGGTTGCCCATGCAGTAAAGGGCATTTGCCCTCGCCTTCGCCCCGGCCAGAGTCGGAAGCAAAAGGGCGGCAAGAATGGCGATGATGGCAATCACCACCAGCAACTCAATCAACGTGAATCCCGTGTCTTTGTTCAAGGTGTTTTATTCATATCAGGTTTCTTGATACACGCAAGGGCTTTTTCATTATCAGCAAGTCGCTACAAGAGGACATCGCCGTCACCACCCGCCAACTGTTACTTCGAGGACGGAACATTCTGGGCTGTGGAGGCCCGGAATCAACCGGAACGACTGCCCGAACCTATTGTAGCCGTGAGCCGTGCCGGACAACTTCACGCCGCACGGGCTGACGAAAGTGATGAGCGCGCTCCCTCCCAAAAAGACGCTGAAATTCATCCGCAAAACGCCGGATGCCGCCGTGCGCCTCGTGCGCAAACCAGGGGCGAAGGTCGAGGTGTAAGAGTCCCGCTTCCGTCAGTTCTGCGAATAGAATCGAAATCAGGGCCAGCGGAGTTGGAAGAATTGCGCGGCGGCATTGGTGGTGGGGAGCAACAGGTTAAACCCGCCGCTGTTGCTCTGGATGCCGTTGGTCCACGGCTGCCAGGAGACGGGAGGGTTGAGATTGGTTGTCATATAAACTGCGAAAGTGCTGGCCCAACCCGGCCAGGAGAGAGTCAGGATGTCGGCGGACGCGGTGACGCTCAACGTCGGCGGTCCGTGTGGCGTGGCGCTCACCTCGGTCGAAACGGCCCCTTCGCCGTTGGCGTTGAGGGCGGTAACGACATAGAAGTAGCTCTGGCCATTCGTTACGCCGGCGTCGGTATCATTAAGACTGGAACCCGCGGTGACGATGTTCAAGCAAGGGCCGCCGCTGACGACACCGAGCCGGCAACCGCCAGCACGTCGTAATAATAAGTGGCTCAGGTCAGCAACCCGCTGTCTGTAAAGTTCGTGACCCCGGCACCAACGCTGCCTTGCGGGTAAAAGTTCACGCCGTCATAGGATCGCTGGATTTGAAAACTGGCCGTCCCGCCCGAATTGTCCACCCAGCGCAAGCTGATCTGGTTGGTGGTCACAGTGGTTGCTACCAGATTGCTTGGCGTTGCGGGCACTGCAACCGCCTGTGGCGTGGCGCTAACCGGGGCGGAGTTGGTGCTGGCACCACCGCTGTTGGTGGCCGCGATCTCATAATAACAGGTCGTGCCGTTGGCCAGGCCGGTGTCGGCATAACTGGTGGTGTTCAGGTTGGTGGCGATGATCGTGTAGGAACCGCCGCTGGCCAACGACCGGTAGAAATTGAAACCGGTCGCACCCGTCGGCGGGCTCCCTCTCAATGTCACTAGCGCATTGCCAGCGGTGGCCACCAGATTGGTCGGCGTCGCCGGTGCCGGCGGCAGTTGCAAATTATAGAGCCGTGATATTTCCGTCGTGCTGAGCAGATAATTGTAGAGTTGCAGGTTGGCCACGGTACCGTTCTTCATTGAAATATTGAGGGGCTGATCTGACACGCCATATCCAACCCTTTGAAAACCCAATGTCGCCCAGCGGACGCCCGTCGGCCCGGTGGTGCTCCCGGACAAGGCTCCGTCCACATAGACACTCATCGCCCCGGTGCCGCAATTCCACTCGGCAACGCCATGATGCCAGTTGCCATCATTGATGCTTTTGGACGAGGAAAGCCAGGTGTCGCCAGTAGAGTTGCCGATAAACAGGGCGAACTTGGAACCATTCAGCGCCACACCGAAGTCATAGGTGTATCCCGGTATGTCACCATAGCAAAGATTCTCAGTGGCGTTGTCCGTGGTTTTAACCCAAAGAGCGATGCTGAAGTTTGTCACCCCAACTGAACATGGAATGTTGACACTGCCGAATACGTGCTCGGATTATACATGGCGCCCGCTTGCTGGCAGCCCAGGCGCGGGAGGCTGCCAGCGAGCAGCACCAGGAAAAGTGGGGAAATTACTGATAGGAATCTGCCTTTCGCCCCGGCGCCGGTTCTGAAGTCAAATTTGCCGCCCCCTTGGCTGGTCCTGATGAATGCTTCCATAACGATGGCAGATTCATCAGAATCCAAACTCCTGTCAACTCCGATCTTGAGCTCCGTACGATTGAATAACACCGCGACCTGCATAACGGACACGGTTGCCGCCTATCGTCAATATAACATCCTCCCTCTGCTTCGCCTGCCGGGGAACCGGCCGGTGATCTTTCATGCTTTGCGTCCCACCGGATCTTCCGGCCCGCCAGCATCGAGATCAAACCCAGGCGGGGCGAGGCTCCTTCCGCCAAGTCTGCTGCTCCGCCTGGGCACGGGAAATGAAGCGCCCTGAATTCTACAGAGTTTGACCGGTTCTCTCCTTTCGGTTCCAGGCGCAGAGTGATACTGTTTTAACACTTATTTGAGAGATGTTTTGCGATATAAGTGCTGATAAAAAACTGTTGGGGCGGAGTTGAAAACGGAGGCTCGCCTCAAAAGCCCGGCGAGTTGAAGCATATGAAGCATATGAAGCAGAATTCATTGGCGAAGTGTGGAAAGACGGGGTTTACCTTGATTGAATTGCTCGTGGTCATCGCGATCATTGCCATTCTTGCCGCGTTGCTGTTGCCCACCCTGGCCAAGGCCAAGGCGACGGCCAAACAAACCCTTTGCATTGCCAATTTTAAGCAAATTGGCGTTGGCCTTGCGGTCTATCTGGACGACTACAAGTATTATCCCGGAAGCCAGTGGGGAAGCGGTTATTGCTGGATGAGCAGGCTCGCAGTTGGAATGGGCAATAACCGCAAGGTTTTTTCCTGTCCGTCGGCGCCGCCGGATTCCGCTTGGGATACAAATGTGAACCACAGTCTTGGAGGCGTTGGTGATGGTGACGTTTACAGCCCTTGGTACGTCAGCAGCAGCAGCCGTTTTAGCGTCGGCATCGTCGATTGGGGACTCAGCATCGGCAGCCCAGTTCCGCTTGGGCTGGGGGGCGATATTACTGGTGAACCCTCAGGGGGGCCAAATTACGTCAAGGCCACAGGCGTGATGGCCCCGGCACAGATGATTTGTGTTGCAGACACTAAAGCCGACCTGGGCGGGACTTGGGAGGGAAACTTGGATCCGACCGATACGAGTCCTGAGGACGGAGGCCAAGGGCAACTGCCCTCCAACCGGCACCAGTTCAAGTGCGATGTTCTGTTTTGCGACTCCCATGTGGAAAAGGTCGTGCGGAACGATATGGTCAATCCTGCCCTCAATTGGCCCTGGCGCAACCGTTGGAACAATGATAATAAACCCCACAACGAGTACCAATGGCCGTTGCTTCCAACGTCGGGTGCGGGTGCGGGCAATCTCCTCGATCCCTCCTACTGACGGGTTCACTTTGGCTTTAAGTTGTTTATTATCAATATCTTGCATCTTTAGCAATCCGCACGCCATTCCTGCTCGCCGCTCCTTCCAGCTACGTCAAGCCGTGTTCTGCTCCAGCGAACCTGTCGGATTCTGCGCCGGTCTTCCTCCGGGTCCGCCCTTTGGGTCCTTTCCGTCCCTTATGCCTGGCTCTCACGGAAGACAGGCCCGTGCCCGGCAAGACCGAAAGACGCTGTGCCGGCGCAATTTCACATCGCCATCGGCGTTCCTGCCTTGTTCCCATGCATTCAAAAAAAGCTTCCACTGGAGTTTCGCGTGATCCAAGCTCCACTGATTTTTAGGATCACTTCGTTTTACCATGCCGCCGGACGCGGCCTTGACAGCGCAAACAAATCGCACTTGGATGCTGGGGGAGTGACGATCCTTCCGCCCAAGCCACCGCACCGGCCGGGAATGCCGAAACGACGCGCCCTGAATTCTACAGAATTTGACCGGTTCTCTCCTTTGTGTTCTGGACGCTGCCTGATACAGTTTCAACACTTACATCGTCTCTGGAGCGGCACGCAGATGCGCCGGCTTCTGAGAAGAAACGAAAAAACAAATCAAATCAGTCAACCAAGTATGAAATCCTCCATCTCTCGGGAAAAAATTAGCCGGACAGCCTGGCACAATCTCGGCACATGCCTAAAATTCATGCTCCTCTGCGGGTTCAGCCTCTTGAGCCTTTGTCTGGCGAGTCAGGCCCAAACACGCTTGCTCACCGTATTCGTTGGGGGAAGTTCGGGGGACTGGTCGCAAAACCAGTGGTACACCAACGGGGGAAGCCCAGTCGCTGGTTCGGGCCTCACCGTTCCGGATATTAATCCATCGAGCACGAACACGGCGGTGGGCATTGACTTTGAAACGATCAACAACGGCGTCAATTTCTGGGGTGGCTCCATCAACACTACTTATGCCTGTACCGGCGTCCGCAACCCTACCACCGCCAACTGGGGTTTCTTTGCCAGATCGCTGACGCTGGATTCCGGCACCCTGCTGGGCCTTAAAAGCGCCACCGAAACCAACGCAATTTATAACTGGGGAGGGACCGTTGGCGACCCAACGACCGGTCTTATTTTGATTGGCGGCTGCGGGATCAACATCAGGGACAGCAGGCAATACACCAATGCCGGCGTCATCACTTGGGGTCCCACTGGCAAGGAAGATGGCCAGCCCATTTTCCTGCTTTCAGGTTCGGTCCTTGGCAGCGGCGGGACCGGCGGGTATGTCTGGCAACCCACCCAGCTTTCCGGCGATGCCGATGTGGCGTTGATTAACAACCCCGCCACTAAGGCCAGCGCCAGTCAACTTTCAGGGAATAATAACAACGGCTGGACAGGCAGCTTCCAGATTAAAAATGGCTACTTGCAGGTCTTCGGATATAACCCGCTGGGCCACGGCAATGTGGTCTGCGATCCGGGATACGACGTGCTCGACATGGGGTATTGGATCAATGCCGCTAATGGCCCCGCCTTTTTCGAACCTTTGACGGACATCAACAGCCCGGGCACCTTGGCCGTTAAGAACGGCGGCCAGGTCGTTCTGCATCAAGACATCGTTTTCAGCGCCGTTACGATTGAAGGCCAGACGCTCAACCCCGGAACGTATTCTTACGGACAGTTGTCCGCCCTGGCTCCGGCGGATTTTCCGGCGCCTGGCTCCGGGAGTATCATTGTCGGCACCGTCAATCCAGCCCAAATTCCCAGCCGCCCGGTGAATGTTTACACCCTCAGCAGCGGCGGACAGGTGACCGTGGTGTGGAACGGGGCGGGAAATGCGACTGGTTTCAACGTCCTCCGCGGCACCAGTCCGGGCGGACCTTACCCCACTGTCGTCACCAATGTTTCCACAACCAACCATTCCGTCGTGGACACTTCCGTGGTTAACGGCACCCTCTATTATTACGTGGTTCAGGCAACAAATTCAGTAGGGACGAGCGCAAACTCCGCCGAGGCCGTGGGAGCGCCTGCTGTGGCCGTTTCTGGCGTAACGATCACTACAGGCATCGGCCAGGTCGTTTTGTCCTGGAACGCCTTTCCTGGCGCGCTGAGCTATACGGTTCAGCGGAGCGTCTCCTCCCTGGGGCCGTTCACCAATCTCGTTACCGGCCTGACCACCACCAATTATACGGATGTTGCGACGCCGGGCGGGCCTGTTCAGACGCTCTATTACGCCGTCTTCGCGGTGTTAAGCAGCGGCACCAGCGGCGAATCCGTGGCCGTGTCCGCCATTCAGGGAGCCGGCTTCATCGAGGAGTGGAGGGCCTCCGACCTAACATCCTCACTGACCAATGGCGCCACAGTTTCTGACTGGTTAGGCTCCATTCTCAGTACTGATGCCCATCGGGATAATGGTGGAGCAGCCGCCTCCCCATACCTTCTCACCAATCAAACTCCGAAAGGACAAGCCGTGGTCCACTTCGACCAAACCGATCATGCGGAATTAAGCGTTGCGGGCGGCGGCAGCCCTGTCACCGGTTTGTCGGCTTTCACCGAAACGCTGGTCTTCAGGATCAATGTGCCCGGTGTCGCCAGTGGCAATTGGTACGGTCAGACCGGCATCACCGATGCGGAAGTGGGCGGGGTGACGGTGGATTGGGGAACGACGTGGAATAACCTCGACCAGATCGCCTTTGGCATCGGCCAGCCAGATACGACCGACGAGTACACCAACGCGCCCCTCCTCGGCGCATTTCATGTCGCTGTCCTGGTCTGGGACCCGGCAGCAGGCCAGATACGAATGACCGTGGACAATTTCGGAACCCAAATCTACAACAATGCGCCTCCCAATAATCCTCGTGGCTCGGCTGCCACCATCCATATCGGACGCAGTTCCGACGGTGGCACCGGCACGCCTTTTTACATGGACGGCGACCTTGCGGAAATTGGAATCCTCAATCTCGCGGCCTCGCCTGCCTTGGCCAGCAATATCATCACTTCTTTGGCCAACACTTATGGCTATACCACCCTCAAAGCCTATATCACTAATTTCACCGCCACCCCGAACCCGTTGCAGTTTGGGCAAAGCACGACGTTAAGCTGGCAGGTGGGAGCCGGGGAAACGGTGTTTATCACCCCGACCAACGGCCTTCCGGCCTACGTCACCAACGCTGCTAATGGCGCTGGCAGCGTCACTGTTACGCCCGCAACCGACACTCTTTACACCCTGACTGCCCTGGCAACCCAAGGCCCGATCAACGCCTCCGCGCAGGCAAGTATTGCGGTCCTGGTTTCCGGAACCGTCGCCGGCAACTACCTTGATTCGTTCCAGGCCAGCGATCTGACCAATGCGCTGAGCGGCAGCCTGACCGATCAATCGCCGGTTATCGCTTGGCCCAGCCATAATACGATCCTTGGCCTGACCAATGTCGTGGCGGCTTTGGACGCAGGGTTGGGAGGTGAAACCCCGCCCGTTTACACAGCCAACGGCAGTTTCCCGACCGGCACCGCTAACACCAACGTCGTTACTTTTTCAGGGCCCACTTCTGGCGCGGGCTACCTTCGGGTGCCTGCCACCAATTCCATTCTGGGCGGCTTGTGGGCTTATACCGTTGCCGTCGTATTCAAATGCAATGCCACGCCGACTACCGGCCAGGGCAATTGGTACAGCGAAACGGATTTGGTGGACGGCGAAGAAGGAGGTGTCCAATTGGACTACGGCTTTACCATCAATAGCGCCGGGACTTGCACCCTGGGCCTCGGCAGCCCCGATCAGTCCATCCACGGCAACAGTGGAACGCCGGTGACGGACGGCAGCTACCATGTTTTTATCGGTGCTGTTTCGATGGCCGGCCAGACGATGAGGCTTTATGTTGACGGTGTGCCGGCCGCTTCGCTTTCTGGCGCTGCTGTGTCCAGTAGTCCAAGGAACGTGGATACCATGTCCATTGGCGGGCCTCATCCGGGCTATACTGCGGCCGATATCCTCAACGGTAATATTGCGGAGATTGATTTCTATAACTCGGCGTTGCCGACTAATCAAGCTCTCCTGCTCTACACGAACCTTGCGATTAAATATAATCTGGTGGACACTAACCTGTTCATCACCACTTTCACTGCCACTCCAAATGTCATAACCCCGGGTTCGCCGGTCACTCTGAACTGGGTGATTTCGCCCACCAATGGGGGCACCAGCGCGATCACCATTACAGGGATTGGCGACGTCACGGCCCAGACCAGCGCCAACGGTGTCGGCAGCATCGTCCTGAACCCGACGCTGGACACGAACTATACTCTGCAGGTGACTGATTTTTCCCAGCACAGCACAAGCCGCAGCGCCTCCGTTGATGTTCATAACACTGCCGCAGGCTCGCTCATAGACTCGTTCCTGGCCAGCGACCTGGTTTCTGTGGGCAATGGCAATGCCGTGCAGACTTGGACCTCTCACAACGGGCTTTTCGCCGCCACTCCTGATGCGGCGGCGGGATCACCGCCCCTCTTCGTCGCCGCGGGCACCGACGGCCAGCCGACCGTTTCTTTCCTGGGCAACGCCATGCGCCTGGTCAATAATGGCTCTACGCCTGTCTCCGGCCTGTTGAGTTTCAGCGTTGCCATCGTTTACCAGGCGGACACCGAAAATCCTCCGACTCAAGCGTCGCAGCAGTACTACGGAGAAACGGCTCTTCTGGGCGGCGACATCGGAGGCAACTCACAACCCGACTTCGGCTTCGGCATCAGTAGCAACGGTCTGGTCATGTTCGGGACCGGGGGCGCCGTCGGCGACAATGGCCTGTTCGGCACCACGCCAACCCTCGACGGCAACTACCACATTGCCATTGGGACGTGGGGCATCCTCAGCGGTGTGCAGGCATTGTATATTGATGGCAGCCTGCAACGCATGCAGTTCACGAATGCTGGCGTCTCGCCTCGAGCCGCCTCTGAAGCGCTGGTTATTGCGGGGAACACTTCCTCCACCGCCAACCAGCAATTCAACGGGAATATTTCCCAAATATCGTTCTACAACGACGATCTGCAAACCAATCAGGTTGCCGCACTGATCGCCAGCCTGGCGGCCCAGTATGGCATCAACCTGACTACCGCGGATGCGCCCTTCTCCATCAATAATGCCGGCACCGGACTTACCGGGACGCCCGGACAGTTCCAGCTCTCCTGGAATGCCTCCTTCGGCGCTAAGTACACCATTCTGTCCTCCACCAACGTGGCCTTGCCCATTGCGCAATGGACAGTGCTTGGTTCGATAACCAACACTGGCAATGCCCCGGTGCTGAGCATCACGGCTGCTAATGCCACCAACGCACAGACGTTCTACCAGATCGTTACTCCATGACGGTCCTTAAGTTCTGATCAACCACCGCTTGGGGCGGCCTGGCCGCTCCAAGCGGTTAATTCGTAAGAAAAGGCGGTGAACGGGAATTTGTCCTGTCAACCTGAACCCCGAAGCCGGGATGGCATGAAGTCCATGGGAAAAATGAACGCATTCCCGCGCATGAGTCAACCGGGGGGAGGCCTGAAAGGGAACGGGCGCGGCCCGAAAACGGCGGCTTTCTGCTCCCGCCTGGCGGATGCAATCCGTCCCATTCGCGAAAGCACGGGCGGCGGCCGTCCTGCTCCTTTCTTTCCAGCCCTCCAAACCGGGGGCAAAGATCTTTGGCGGAAATTGGCGTCTGGCAACGCGTGTATGGAGGGAACTGGAAGTGTGGTCCGGAGAAGAGGGAGAAAGGCTTCTGTAATAATTTAGAAGCGTAACAGAGTTTAAGAAAGGTGACCAGCTAAATGAAAACGCAAGAAACAACTTCGCCATCCCAAACCGGCCAGCCGTCGGCAAAAGCCAATGCTTTCACCTTGATTGAATTGCTGGTGGTCATTGCCATTATCGCGATTCTTGCCGCTCTGCTGTTGCCCGCCCTGGCCCGTGCCAAGGCGGCGGCCAAGCAAGCCAATTGCCTGAGCAATCTGAGGCAGCTTGGCCTCGGCGTTGGCATCTATCTCAACGACTACAAGGCATATCCAGGGGATTACTCCGCGGTCAACGGCTCTTATGTTTGGATGAACCGTATCTTCAATGCCATGGGCAACACCCGGACGGCATTCTGCTGTCCGGCCGCGCCTCCGGATAGCTGGTGGGATACAAATTTGAACAAGACCCTTGGCGGAACGGATGAGTTTGGCAACCCTGGCCCTTGGGTGGTGACTCCGAACAGTCGCTTTTCCATCGGTTACAACGATTGGGGAGTGGATATCAACACCCATCCTCAACTTGGGCTGGGGGGCGATGTGGATGGCGGCTTTTACCAGGGAAAAGTCAAGGATACAGATGTGGTGGCGCCGGCCCAAATGATCATGCTCGCCGACACCCGCGCCCTCCCCGTCGGCCAGGATGCCGGCTCGTGGGAGGCAAACTTGGACCCGACCGATACGGATGGAGGAGGAGATAATGGGCAAATGCCGTCCAACCGCCACAACTACAAATGCGATATTATGTTTTGCGATGGCCACTCGGAAAAGGCGGTGCGGAACGATGTCATCAATCCAGCCATTAACGCTATTTGGCGGCGCCGTTGGAACAATGACAATCAGTTCCACAATGCGGCAACATGGCCCGTCCTGACACCGGCCAGCCCGGGCTGGGCACTTGATCCGTCTTATTAATCTCGTTCTATCTCGCAAACTGCGTTTGGAGCATGCGCCTAAAGCAACTCCGCCGTCGTTTGCACCATCAAATCAAAACAATACAATCAAATCAACATCTTGAAAACAAACATCCTCAAAGCGCGATCCCTCATCCTAATTGCCACCGCCCTCTTTGCTGCCTTCCAAGCCCGGGGACAAGCGTTCCGCCCGCCTTCGGTTCCGTTGGTGACGTTCGATCCTTACCTCAGCATCTGGTCCGCTGCCGATCATTTGACCGATCGCCCCACACAGCACTGGACCAAACGGCAGCATTCCCTGGTCAGTCTGGTCCGCATTGATGGGAAGGTTTTTCGCATTATGGGCGCTGAACCCGGCGATGCGCCGGCCCTGCCGCAAGTCGGGCTGAAAGTCACACCTACCCGCAGCATCTACGATTTTGAAGGCGCCAACATCCACCTCACCCTCACCTTCATGAGGCCAGCGTTGCCCGACGACTTGGACGCGATGGCACTGCCGCTCAGTTATCTTACTTGGGAAATCCACTCGGTGGACGGAACACAGCATGCCGTGTCCCTATATGACAGCACCAGTTCGCAACTTGTGGTCAACCAAGTTGCCCAAAAGGTGGAGTGGGCGCGAGAGAAGGCCGGTGACTTGACGGCTCTCCATGTCGGCACGGTTGACCAGCGGGTCCTCGGTTCCTCCGGCGACGATCATCGTATTGATTGGGGTTACGCCTATGCCGCCGCCTCCAGCGCCCAGGCCAAAGCGGCCCTGGGCGCGGATCAGGCGCTGGTCAACGCTTTCGTGGCAAACGGACAACTCCCCGCCCAGGACGACACGCGGATGCCTCGTGCCGTCAATGATGAGCAGCCGGTGATGGCCTTCGTGTTCGACCTCGGCAACGTCTCCCGCGCCCCCGTGACGCGCCAGGTGATCGTCGCCTACGACGAGATTTACGCCATCAAGTATTTTGGCCAGAAGCTGCGCCCTCACTGGCGGCGCAACGGCACGACTGCTCCAGAGATGCTCCAAAAGGCTGCGCGCGATTACTCGAAACTAGCCCAGCGTTGCGCCCAATTCGACGAGCAACTTATGGCCGATGCTGCCAAGGTTGGTGGCGCAAAATACGCGCAGATGTGCGCTCTTGCCTACCGCCAGTGCGCCGCCGCATGCGGCTTGGCCGCCGATGCCAACAAGCAGCCGCTCTACTTCACCAAGGAGAACACCAGCAACGGCGACATCGCCACAGTGGATGTGTTCTTCCCTATGGACCCGCAGTGGGTGTTGCTCAGTCCCGCGCTGGCCAAGGCCACCCTCGTCCCCATCCTCAGTTACGCTTCCAGCTCCCACTGGAGATTTCCAAACGCGCCCCACGACCTGGGCACCTACCCGATTGCCCGCGGCACCGATGACGGCGGGGAAGGCATGCCCGTCGAAGAAAGCGGCAACATGCTCATCCTGTGCGACGCGGTCGCCCATGATGATGGAAACGCGGCGTTCGTTGCGCCGTGGTGGCCCAAACTGACCCAGTGGGCACTGTATTTGGAACAGTACGGCCTGGATCCTGAAAACCAGCTCTGCACCGACGACTTTATGGGCCACCTGGCCCACAACTCCAACCTTTCGATCAAGGCCATTCTTGGCCTGGCCTGCTATGGCGACCTGTGCCGGATGCGCGGCGACCAGGCCAACGCCCAAAAATATAAGCAATTGGCCAAGGCTGATGCCGAACATTGGGTTAAGGCTGCGGCCGAGGGCGACCATTCCCGGCTGGCCTTCGACAAGCCGAACACTTGGAGCCAGAAGTACAATCTGGTTTGGGATCGGATCCTCGACTTGAACGTTTTCCCGCCGGAGGTCGCGCAAAAAGAAATCGCCCACTACAAAACGGTGATACAGCGCTACGGTGTGCCCCTCGATTCACGAACCAAGCTCACCAAAACCGACTGGTCCTTCTGGAGCGCGACACTTTCTGAAAACCAGGCCGACTTCGAAACTCTGATTTCCCCGATCAACGACTATCTCAACCAAACCACCGCCCGCTCGCCTTTCGTGGATTCTTACGTCACCACCGATGTTCACAGCGACGGCATGCATGCCCGTCCGGTCATCGGGGGCGTTTTCATCAAAATGCTTTCTGCCCCGGAAATATGGCACAAGTGGGCCAAGGCCGGCCAGACCAAAGTCGCCGACTGGGCGCCCCTTCCGGTCCCGCCACAAACCATCGAGGTCGTGGCAACTTCCCAAAAAACGCCGGCGCTCTGGCGCTATACGATACAGAAGCCGCCGGACGACTGGATCAAGACCGGGTTCGATGCCAGCGCATGGAAGGAAGGACCTGGCACCTTCGGCACGGAAGGCACGCCGGGAGCAGTGGTTCGCACCCGATGGAGCACCGATGACATCTGGCTGCGGCGCACGATCACCCTGCCCGGCGCCAAGTACTCCAACCTCCGGTTCTACGTGGATCACGACGAGGACGTGGAAATTTACGTTAACGGGGTTCTGGCGTCCTCGGAAGGCGGCTTTACCACCAGCTACGTCCTGTTGGAAATAAATCCCCCAGCCCTGGCGCTGCTTCAGCCCGGCGCGACCGTGACACTGGCCGTCCATTGCCACCAAACCACCGGCGGCCAAAATATTGATGTGGGACTCGTCAACGTCGTGGGAGGTGATTAGTTGCATCGCCTTGACAACCTCTGAGGCGCGAAACTAATCTCGGCCGTGCTGGGTAAATCCGAGATTCGGCGTGGGTTGCGCATTTCCACATGGGAGGGCGCATCTGCCCAAGTTCATAACGTGCTGGTCAGCAATGCCCTCCTCTCCGGGTTTGCCCTGGCTTGGGGCGCCAACGACTTCCACCTTGGATTGCTGGGCGCCATCCCTTTCCTGGCCCAATTATTCCAATTCGTGGGCGCCTACCTGGTGGACCGGTGGGCCGATCACCGTCGCCTAATCGTGGCCTCCCTTGGCCTAACCGCCCGTAGCACATGGTTTCTCATCGCCCTGTTGCCCTTCTTGTTGAGCGCAACATCACTGCCCGTGTTGCCGCTGATCCTGGTGGTTTTCCTGCTCTATCAGTTGGCTTATTGCGCCAGCGGGCCTGGGTGGGTGGCTTGGATGGCGGTGCTTGTTCCCGAACGTCTGCGCGGACGATACCTGGGCCGTCGCAATCTGGTCATCGAACTGGTCGGCGTCCTGGCCGCGTTAGGCGCCGGTTCGGCAATTGATGCCTTTCGCAGTGCAGGACGCGAGCGCGCCGGATTTGCCGTGTTGCAAGTGTTGGCGGGAGGAGCAGGCGTGGTCTGTTTTCTGCTGATGCTGCGCCAACCCGATCCGGGACACCATTCGCCTCAGCCAGAAATCCGTTGGGCCTATCTCTTGCGCCCGCTGCAAGACAGCCGGTTTCGCAGGTTGTGCGTATTCAACCTATACTGGTGTTTCGGCTTGAATATCTGTCTGCCGTTTCTGAACGCCCATCTCCTGAAAAACCTGGGCTGGGATTTCAAGCAGTTGGCTGTCCTGGGATTGATCACCTCGGTGGCGTCCGTCCTCATGAATCCGGTGTGGGGGCGGTTGGCGGATCGCCGCGGTTGCAAATCGGCGCTCAAACTCTGCACCCTGGGCCTGATGCATGTGCCATTGTACTATGTATTCTGTCCTCCGAATATGACTTGGCCAATCTATCTGAGCGGCATCTTTTACGGCGTCTTCATGAGCGGTTTCAATTTGGCGATGTTCAGTCTTACCCTGGCCAGCCTGCCGGTTCAGGTGCGCGCGATGGGGTCGGCGGTGCTAAACGCTGTCACCGGCCCGGCCACGTTTCTTTCTGGCGCGCTCAGTGGCTGGGTGGCCCAACATCTGACCACCCTTCACTGGAGGGCCGGGACGTTTGCCCTGGTGAACTATCAACTCTTGTTCTTATCCTCGATCCTGCTGCGGGTGCCGGCGCTGGCCTTGTTGAACCGCGTTCACGATCCCGAAATCGGTCGTCCGCGCCAGCCTGCCTCAGATCCGGTTCCCTAACCCGCTCCGATGGCGATCTGAGGTTGTGTTTAATGTGCGATTTCTTCAAATGGGCCGAACTTAGCCGCGGAGGGACAATGCTGCGGTGGTTGCGCCGGCAACGAGGCGTCCGCGAATCATGATGTGCAGCGCCGCGGTGGCAGGTTCGATGCCTCGGCGCAGAAGCCGGCGCACGGCGGCGGCCCCGATATCCTCAAAGGGCCAGTCAATGGAGGTCATTTTTGGCAGCTTATCTGTGGGGTCCAAGTTGTCAAAGCCGCATAGGCTGACATCTTGCGGCACCCGAAGGTTCTCGCTTTTCAGGAAGCGGAGGAGGCCGTAGCTCACATCGTCATGATTGCATATCCAAGCCCGGACACCCGACCGGATTTGTGCCAGTACTTGTCTGTAGGAGTTTCCCCAGTCGCCGAGCGAAGCGGACGCGGCATTGAGAATCACCCGCTCAGGCCTATATTGAAGACCGTGGCGCGCCAAAGCCAGGCTGTATCCCGCCAATCTCGCCTGAATAGGCCAGAAATGCGGTGGTTCACTCAAAAAGCCGATCTGCGCGTGGCCTAAACCGCGGAGATGTTCGACCAACTTGTCCATTGCATCCAAATCGTGTTGTCCCACGCAATCCAAGTCCAATTCAGGTTCGTGGACATTCAGTCGCACACACGGCAATCGCCGTGATATGCACCGCATTGCCGGGATGCTGTAGCGGCCAATCAGGAGCAATCCGGCTAAATGACGTTCCTTCAGAATCATCGGCTGACGTTCGGACAAGTGGATTTGGTCGGCGTCTCCAACGGGGACGTAGTCCACATGAATGGCGATCCTTTCCATGCGCACGGCCTCGCTGATGCCGCGCAACATGCGGCGGGACACTATCGGCACGTCCAAGTGCTGCAAATCGTTTGATTCAATCATGACGCCCAGCAGCGTCAACTCATTCTGTCGGGACCTCCCCCGGCGTACCGTGGGCCGCAGATGGCGATAGCCCATCTGCGCCGCAAGGGCCAGCACACGCGCCCGAGTATCATCATCGTGGTTCGACGAGTTGTTCAGAACGCGGCTGACCGTTGCATGTGAGATACCCAACTTCGCGGCGATGTCATGCTGAGTGACCATGCGCTTAATTCTACACTTTCCCCCAGTCCAGATCAAGATGGAAATACATGGAAACAAAAGATATTTGTGGCGTGATCAACAAGCCCGATCCAGTCCCGGGATATAAGTATTCAGACTTCACCTCTTCAGCATTTGTAATAAACAGACTGCAAAAGCCCGGGATACATGTGTTGACTTGGCCCTCATTTTCGATCCGCCGCCACCGGCGGGCAAACCCGGGATTTTGAAAATCCTCGTCAAAATATTTGGCAGTGCATATTGTATGTGCCTCATTGCCAACTATTTAGGACAATTGAAACAAACTCTGAAGTTATTCCTGCATGCACAGGTTCACTCGCGCGACATGCGGGAAACAGCACGTCTTTCGATGAGCAATACATGTTTGCCTCACCAACTGGATAACACCTAAAAAGGCTCGCCAGTTGTAACACGACCGGATGCTGACCCCGCTCGTCCAGGCTCAAAAAAGGGGGTTGACAAGTTCATCGAAGCGTGTAAATATCCGTAAAAGCACACGGAACTATTAAGTATGCAACTGGATTTTCAGTCGGACTCTGCGGAGGCGGGTCGTTTGGCGAATAACGGTCACAACGGCTCGCCCTTTCCGGCCGCTGCATTCCCTGAAAGAAGGGCGAGTGGACACCTTCAAGAGGCCTGTTTTGAAGATCAACCGTTGACGGCTCGCTCGAAAATCACCACCCCGTCCATGCGAACTGAATTTGATAGGCTGGGCATCTTGCCCATGAAAGGGGCGCAACGGAACCCTGTGAACGGTGCAAAGCCGATGAAGCAGTCGGGGGTTTTGTCGGAAAGACATCGTCACCCTCGCGTGGCTTTGCTGATTGAGACTTCGCGGTCCTATGGCAGAGACTTGCTTGTCGGCATCGCGCGGTATGTCCGGGCACACGGCCCGTGGAACATCGAGTTCGAGGAAAGCAACCCGTGCGATAAACTTCCGCACTGGTTTGATCGCTGGGAAGGAGACGGCATTTTAGCCCGAGTAATGACACCTCAGATCGCGAGCGCCATCACCAAGAGAGGAGTCCCTGTCGTTGATCTCTTCTGCGGGTTGCCAAACTTAAGAATGGCCAGTATGCGCTCCGACGAGGCAGCCGTCGGTCGCTTGGCAGCGGAACATCTCCTGGAACGAAACCTCCGACTTTTCGCTTTTTGCGGCTTTAACGGCACAGAATGGTCGGATCAGCGTCGCGCAGGCTTCCAACGGTGTGTCGCCAAGGCCGGTTATCAGTGTCATTTATTCGGGAATCTCCCCTCCGCTCAATTCAAGCCTGCAGTCATTGACTTCGAGGAGCACGGAGTAAAACATGAGCGCGAGCTGCAGCGCTGGTTGCTGACCTTGCCCAAGCCTATCGGCATTATGGCCTGCAATGACGTTCGCGGACGGGAAATTCTGAATGCCTGCCGTGTCCTCGATCTTTCGGTTCCGGACACAGTGGCGGTTATCGGGGTGGATAAGGACGAGGTGCTGTGCGAATTGTCCAATATACCGCTTTCCAGCGTCATTCTCAACAGCCCGCGCATTGGCTACGAAGCCGCCGCACTCTTGGATCGGTTGATGGCCGGAGAAAAACCGCCCCGGGAAACTATTCTAATTGAGCCTACTGCGGTGGCCACGCGCCGCTCGACCGATGTGTTTTCAGTGGCCGATCCCAACTTGTCCAAGGCCCTGACTTACATTCGCGACCATGTGTACGAACGATTTAATATAGATGTCGTGGCCGCCTTTGCCGGCCTTTCCAGGAGCGTGCTCCAGCGGAGATTTCGCGCCGTCTTCCATGAGACCGTTCATGATGCCATCGTGCGGCTCCGGCTGAAACGTGCCTGTGAACTGTTGAGTCTGACGGATCTCCCGCAGATCGATGTGGCTGAAAAAGCTGGATTTAAACACTGTGAATACATGGGAGCGGTCTTTAAGGCCCGGGTTGGCAAGACTCCGGCCCAGTATCGCCGGGAGTTCAGGATCCTTGGCACTGAGCAGCACGCTTAAAAGAAAGAGCACTTCGGTGTTTCTTTGCCGTTCAGGCGTGGGGAGAAGGGACTGCTTCCGACGGGCAGTTTATCGTGAAGTTTCCGTTCTGCTTGGACAATCGAGTTATCCGTTTAGTTGCCGCCGGCCAGCCCCGTGTCCGTGTAGCCCGTCGCCGCCGAACTGGCGATGATTGTCTCGTTGTTTGGCCCCCAGACTATCGCTGCTTGCGCCATTATTGTTTGATTGGACGATCTTCGCCAAGACGGCCAACCACTGCGCCCTCAATTGAGATATCCTTTTCATCCTCCGCGATCCCAACGCACTTGTTGTTGGAAAACTCGACGTTGCGGCAGCCTCGAATCGAAATCGCCGCCATTGGCGCCCGCTGGGTTTGTGGATAAGCTGTCGTCCGTTCGATCCTGTTGTTTACGAAGCGCAGCCCCTCAATTGATCTGCCGCTGAACACGCCGATGTTAAAGAGTTTGAAGAGATTGCTTTCGATGGTGATGTTCTTCTCAAACGGCTCGCGCCCGTTAGACGGGCCGCCGAAACTAATCGCCATATTACCCCAAACACCGTATGTCGGGTTGATGAACTGGTTGCCTCGAATCGTCACCTCTTTTACCGGTCCCGATTCAAACCAGAAATTGGCGTCCACACCCATGAGCAGACATGAGCCGGGTTCTTCCATGGTGTTGTTTTCAATCAGCACCTTCCCCGCGGTGCCGATCAGGAATCCCCGGGCGCGGTTGCGGCGCGTCGTGCAACCTTTGATGGTCAGATCCGGCTGCCAGTCCAGATCTTCGATGACGTTGTGCGGCACCATCACCGCCGGGATGTTCTCTTCCATAGTGAGGATGAAATAATCAATGCTTAAAATCTTCACCGCCTTCACGGTCGCATTGGCGTAGGCACTCATGGACCGGTTGTCCACAAATCGAATATGTTCTCCCGGGGCCGCTACTTCAACGCCCACCTGCTCTGGATGTACCAGCCGCATGAGCAATGTATGATCGTCCATCTTCTGTTCGATCTGGCTGTAAATCCCATGCACGTTGCAGGCATCGTCAAGCTGGTTCTCGAAGAGGCAATCCTCCATGAGGATCTGGCCGCGGCAGTAAACAAAATGCGTCGCGTCGGCGTCGCATGTAAAAAGGCGATCCGAGCCTTCTCGAACACGGACATTGGTGTTTCTCAGCACAATATTCTCGCATCGCTGTCCGATGAATCCCATGCCGCTGGAATGGTAAATATTCACGTTTTCTGAAAGAATGTCCTTGCTGTTGACGCAGAAAATTGCCGGCGTATCGCGATGCAGTCCGCCGCGCAACACCACCACGTTCCCCTTTTTCGGCGGGGTCCGCATCCGGTTGAACGTCAGGCGCACCACGCCCTGGCCCAACCCCTCGGCATTCTTGGGCTTCCCCCCGCCGGCTGAATCGTCCACCTGGCAGGCTGTCGCTTTGGTCTTTGGGTCAAACTCCAGGAAATCCCGGAGCGGATATTCCAACGCTCCGTCCGTGAAGACCAGTTCTCCCTTGACGATTTTGTATGGATACTCCTTTGCAATACGCAGATCAAAATGGGTTTCGTCGGATTCAATCACCTCGCCTTGCGAAAGAGAAGGCCGCTGCCAGTCGATCGAAAAGTTTTTGACCGTTACATTTTTCGTGTTGTCTATGACTGCCGGAAGGATCAAACCATGCATGACAAATTCACTTCCCTGGCCATCCACGGTGATCCCGTCAAAGTCCCACAGTGGAAGGGCCACCCGTTGCAGTTTGTGCCAGTTGTTCGCGATCGAGTAGTATTTCTCGCGCGCCTTGTCCGGGAAAAAATGATAAGTTCCCTTGGGAAAAACCAGCACCGGATTCTTGACCGCGCGGCAAGCCTCCAACGCTTGCAGAACTCCAAAGGTGACATCCCCGTCCCCATCTGGTTTCACCCCGAATTCCGTCACGCTGACAATCGTTTCTTGACGGGGGGTGGCTTGAGGCTGATCCGCTGTGGCAAATGGCGGGCTGAGAATGAAACCCGCGACCGCGAGCAGGCACGCAGACTTTTCAATATTTTGCATAGTGATGACCTTCTATGCTGGCAATTGGAATTGGTCAAGGACTGGGCACCAACTCATGTGGGCCTGGTCTGAACTCAGCCAGGGTGACTAAATGCGACGGCACGCCTATGGGATTGGCCCGATAAGAGATCTGTGCATACTGGACCAGACTGAAAATCTACAAACTCTGACCGGAATTCTACTTCTAACAAACTGTTTTCGATTTAGATTGACTCCGTCCTGAGGAGAAACCGGGTTGGGATGTGAAAAATATTCAGGCAAACGCCCACAATATTATTATGATTTTGAAACTTAGACGAACCCGGATTCGCCTCTGCCTCAATTGCCTGACTATGGCCTTTGTTACCGTCGGTTTGCTGGGCGGCGCCTTCGGTGCGGCCGCGTCCATTTGGACCAATCTGGTGGGAGGCAATGCGAGCGGGACTTGGGGAGTGGCGGCCAACTGGTCGGGGGGCATCCCCGATGGCACCGGCGCCATCGCTGAATTCAGCACGCTCAACCTGACGGTTGATTCGACTGTGACCAATGACACCGCCCGCACCGTTGGGACACTGCTCTTTGCGGGCGCGGTGGCGGGCAATGATTGGACCTTGATCGGTTCGGCGTTGACTTTGGCGGTGAGCAGCGGGAGTCCCTTGATCAACGTGAGCAACCAGACGGCTACGATCAGTCTGACGCTGGCGGGCAGCCAGGGTTTCACCAAGGGCGGCGCGGGGACACTGGGGTTGGCCGCTAGCAACAACTATACCGGCGCCACGGTCATCACCAATGGCACCCTCCAGCTTCCAGGAATTCCACCCATTCCCAGCGGGACGGTCGGGTATTGGCAGTTCAACAACTCGACCAATCTTGGCGCGGATAGCAGCGGCGAGGGGAACACTCTGACGACAGCCACTGGCGCCGCGCCGACGTATGTCACGGGAGCCATGAATGGCTTGCCGGTGGTACGATTCAATTCCGCGAAGAGCACCTGCCTGACATTTCCTCGCCCGGTGCAGGATGACTTCACCATCATGTGCGTCTATCAGAGCAGCCAGGGGATCGGGTCCGGCGCACAGTTTTATCAGGGTGCCGGATTGGTTAATGGCGAGGTGGGTGGTGTGGTCAATGATTTCGGCACCAGCCTCAACGCTAATGGCAAACTCCTGGCCGGCACGGGCAATCCGGATACGACGGTGGTGTCCTCCGGTTCCATTTACGCGAATGGTTACCCGCACCTTTTTACGTTCAAACGCACCCGCAGCGCGGGGGCCATTGTATTGTATGCGGATGGCGCGCAGGCGGGCATGGCCATTGGGGGCACCCAGTCGCTCACGTCTCCGGAGAACTTGGTATTGGGAGCCCAACAAACCCTGAACAACTACCTGACTGGCGACATTGCCGAAGTAAAGGTTTTCAACTCACCACTATCCGACAGCGACCGCATCGCGGAGGAGAACGCGCTCAAGTGCAAGTATGGCTTGGGCGGGGGCGCGCCGCCGCCGGTCCCGGCGGGTTTGACGGGTTTGGCGGGCGACCGGCAGATTTCGGTGGGTTGGGCGCCGACGGCGGGAGCCATGAGCTATAATCTGTGGTGGTCCACGAATAGTAGCGGCCCTTACACGCTGACCGCGACCGGCCTCACGACCAACAGCTATGCCGATAGGAGCGCCGTGAGCGGCCTGACT
The DNA here is from genome assembly GCA_049513975.1 of Verrucomicrobiota bacterium. Taxonomy (GTDB): domain Bacteria; phylum Verrucomicrobiota; class Verrucomicrobiia; order Limisphaerales; family Palsa-1400; genus JBEKOF01. The sequence continues at coordinate 75,038 of JBEKVM010000002.1, forward strand.
AATTCTTACAAAATAGCTGCAGTGGACGGCTGCGGAGCCAGCGCCAACTCGGCAGCCGTGAGTGTATTGTTACCATTGCCTGCGCTGGGGATAAATGTGAGCGCAGGATCGCTGACGATCAGTTGGCCGGGCTGGGCCGGTGGTTGGACATTGTATTCCACCACTAATCTGGCTCCGCCGGCCGTTTGGCTTCCGGTGACCAATACGGTTGGCAGCAGCAACGGCACATTCAACGTGACGGCGCCCATTGGTTCGAACGTCCAATTCTTCCGTCTTTCCGGCCCGTGAACTTTGCAATTGATTCCACCAGTTAATGCCTGTGGATTATGAAGAAACAATCTATAACTCATCCGCACGAAGTTAATCCCAATGTCATCCGATCAGGATTCGCTGGACAAGCCGGACAAGCCGGTTGCCCGCGCCGTCTCGACCAATCTCCGGCGGAAGCGACTGGCTCAATCTCTGGCGTAAATTCTACAAAGATTGACCAATTCCCTTATTGTGCCGTGCAGAAATGGGCTTAAAATGCTGTCTGATTACTTGGAGATTGTCGCGATGAACCGATTCACTCTGTTCGCTTGGGATGCCTGCCAGATCACTTGGGCAGGCCTCCTGGGTGTTGTTTTCTTAAACGGAGTTCCGGCCGTCGCTGCGGAGCTGCCCACAACTCCCATCCGTGTGGATTTCACCGAATATCGCGAGCATTTAAACGCCGCCATTCGCCAGGAAAATGACCGGGTGCTCGTGGAATGGCCCACCTCCAGGACCGAGACCGGTTTTGTGACCGTCAACTTGACCGCCCGAAGGCCGTTGATTGAAAGCATCGCCGTCGCGACCTCAGGCCAACCACCCAAAACGATTGCCCGCGACCTTGATCCGGTCACTTTGCTCACCATCGGAGAACGCGACATGAAGAATCCCGCGGGATGGGTGGCGTTTTTCGATGACCCCATGAGCCGGCCTCATCAAACTTACGCGGTAAAATTGGAGCCGCGCAGCGTACGGGTGTCCAGCGCCGGTGTGAGATCAACCATCCATATCGGTGAAGTTCGCGCGGGTTCATTCCAAGGTGAGCTGCGATTGAGTTTTTATCGCAACAGCCCTTTGATTCACTTGGAAACCGTGGTGCAGACAGGTGAGGACGGACGCGCCATTCTCTACGATACCGGCCTCACCAGCCGCTCGACGAATTGGGAGTCCATGGCTTGGATGGATGCGGAGAACAAGCTCCAATCCTTGAAAGTCGGCCCCGAAACGGAGGCGACCGCTGTTGCCGTCTCCGGCCGCACCCTGGCCGGGGAAAACAAGCTCGGTTCGATCGCTGTCTTTCCGCCTCCGCATCAATATTTTTACCCGGTGGATGAGGTGACCAACCTGAAATTTGTTTGGTACGGAAAATCGTATCAATCCCTGGTTGATGACTTCGGTTTTGGCATTCGCCAATCGCCCACCGGCGCCAACCATTTTATTCCGTGGTTCAATGCGCCTCCCCATACGGAACAACACTTGGGTGTGTTCTATTTGCTCACTTCCGGGGATGCCCCCCGCGCCCTGGCGCAAGTGGCCGAGTACACTCACGGGGACCAATTCAAGAAGCTGCCCGGTTACGTGACCTTCAGCAGCCATTATCACATCGAGCACACCCAGGAATTTGTCCGGCGCCAAAAGGAGCAACACACCGACCAGGTGCCGAAAGGAATGGAGGTGCCGGGATTCGTCAAGACTTTCAAAGCCCGGGGCGTTAATATTGTTCACTTGGCGGAGTTCCATCTCGGCATTAATGCTCCCAAACTGACGGATGCCCAACGCCTGCCATTGCTCAAAACCCTGTTTCAGGAGTGTGAGCGTCTCTCCGACGATCAACTCCTGGTGCTTCCCGGCGAGGAGGACAATGTGCAACTTGGCGGCCACTGGATGAGCCTGTTTCCCAAGCCGGTTTATGTGGTGCTGAATCGCGCGGCAGGCCAGCCGTTCGTGGAACAGAATTCTGATTACGGCGCCGTGTACCATGTGGGCAGCCAGGCAGACGTTCTTCAACTCATGGAACGCGAGCACGGGCTAATGTGGACGGCTCATCCCCGCATCAAAGGTTCACTCGGATTTCCAGACAAATATAAAGACCGGGACTTTTTCCTCTCAGACCATTTTCTCGGCGGCGCTTGGAAAGCCATGCCGGCCGACTTGTCTCAGCCTCGCCTGGGGTTGCGCGTGCTTGACTTGATGGACGAGATGGCGAACTGGGGACTGAAAAAGCAGGTGCTTGGAGAAGTGGATGCTTTTCGCATGGAGCCTGACTTCGAGACCTATGGCCACATGAACGTCAACTATCTAAAGATGGAGAAGTTGCCTCGTTTTTCCCAAGGTTGGCAAGCCGTCCTCGACACCTTGCGCGGCGGCCGTTTCTTCGTCAGCACCGGCGAGGTGCTGATTCCTGAGTTCGATGTGGCCGGCAAAGAGAGCGGGCAGGTTGTCGAACTGTCCGGCCAGGGAACCGCCGTCGTCAACGTGAAACTGGAATGGACTTTCCCCATGGCCTTTGCCGAAGTCATCTCGGGCGATGGCAGGCAGGTATATCGCGATCGGGTTGAGCTTCATGATACCGAGGCTTTCGGGTCAAAAACCTTTCACATCCCGGTGACGCTGAAAGGCCGCAGTTGGGTGCGGTTTGAGGCCTGGGACATCGCCGCCAACGGCGCGTTCACACAACCCGTATGGTTAAGGTAGGTATTTCACACGGTCTGAAAGCATAACTAAAAAACAGCCATGAGTCTGAGTCGCCGGGCATTTATTCGATCCAGCGGACTTGCCTTGATTGCCGCCGGCACATCAACCGTCGGCTGTGCTGGAGCGCCCCGGTCGCGTGGATTGCGCATCAGCCGGGTCCTCATCCAGGAGTCCCGCGGCCAACGCCCAACACCCGTCGCTCCCAATGCCTACGCGGGCTATCGAGGCACCCAGGTTGTCGAAACTATTCTCCGCATCCAGACCTCCCAGGGAATTGAAGGAATCGCACACGCCGGCGGGTCGGCGGAAACCCTCAAGCAACTGCTCGGCCTGGATCCATTCAAACTGTTCCTCTGGGACGCGCAAGCCCGCATCACCGGCCCGGCGGAAGAGCATCAGGCCTTGCTCACCCGATTGGGCAGCGCGGATGTGGCCTTGTTGGATCTGCTCGGCAAGGCGTTAGACCGCCCGACGGCGTCGCTGCTGGGAAAACCAGTTCGCACGACAGTGCCGGTTTATGACAGCTCCCTTTACATGGAGGATCTTCTCAAGCCCGATCAACTCCAAGGCTTGGCCTATCTTAACGGACCAGTCCCAACTGATCCGGTGGAGTTGGTCGCGCTTAAAGCAAATTGGGTGATTCACCAGCGCCCGGAAGGGTTCAAAGCCATCAAACTTAAAATCGGCCGGGTGAAGTGGATGGCATCATTTGAAACCGCGCTGGCCCGGGATATTGCCGTGACGAACGCTGTCAGGAAAGCGATCGGATCGGAGATCAAGCTGATGGTGGATGCGAACAAGGCCTACCAACCCAATCCTTTGGCGGTGATTGACTATGCACAGGCCGTGGCCGGCGACCGGGTTTATTGGATGGAGGAAATGTTCCCGGAAGTGGATACGGCGAACATGCAGGCCGTAAAGCACCGTTTGCGTGCAGCGGATAATCCCGTCAAGCTGGCTGCGGGCGAATCCTATGACGGAGGTCTCCTTGAAAAAGTTTACACCCAGCGTTGCGAGGGGGCCAAGGGCAGTGAACCGCTCATTGACATCGAACAGGCGGACATGAACGCCCACGGCTTCCTCCGCCTCCGTGCCAAGGCGGCTGTCCAGGCCGGCATGGGCATGACTATGGCTCCGCATAACTTTGGTTCCAAGATGGGAATTTATGCTCAAGTCCACCTTGGAATGAGCATCCCGAATTGGGAGATGGCCGAAATGGACGACGCTGAGTTTCCGGCCCTGCTTGCCGAGGGAATCACCATCAGAAAAGGCGTGGCGAAATTGACCGGAGCGCCTGGACTCGGCGTGCGTTTGAAGGAGGACAAGTTGAGCAAACCATCATTGGAACTGCAATCATGAGAACTAAATTGAGTTGGCGCCGCTTTTCAGGCAACCGCACGGTTGCGCCGCGGTTCCAGGATATTTTCGGCTTCACACTGCTGGTGGCAATGCTTTCGGTTCCAGTTGCTTCGAGCGCCTTGGCTGTCGGGGACCCGTTACAGCCTGGCAAGTTGGAGCAGGAGATTAATGACGCCTACCGCAGCGGCGCGCGGACTATCACAATAAATCCGGGAAAATACGTCATGCCCGCCAAGCCTGGTGGCGCATCGCTGTCCTTCCGCGAAATGAAGGATGTGATTATCTCGGCCAACCAGGTTGAGTTTTCGTTTGTTGATCCCAAGGATGCGCTGGGCTTTTACGGGTGCGTCAACCTGACCTTCGGCGGGGCCGCGGTTCATTACGACCATCCCCGCTTTTGCCAGGCAAAAATCCTTGGCTTCGGCACCGACCCGGCCAAGGGTGCTTATTACGATGTCCAAATTGACCTGGGATACCCGCGAAATGCCCGCTTTAAGTCCGCGTATGTATTCGACCCCACGCGGCGAAAGATCAAGTTGCGCACCGGGGACATGTCGGCCAGGAGCGTTGAGGCGCTCGATGAAACAGGCAAAGTCAGGGTGTTTTGGGGAAATCCGAGAGTTTCGCCCCCAGCCTACAATGTCCAGGAAGGGGATTACTTGGTGTGTCGCGGTGATGGAGGCACCCTGCTGCATGCGGACCGTTGCGAGGGCTGCACGTTTCGGGATCTCGCTTTATATTGGGGCGGCGTTTTTGGCATCTTTGAAACCGGGCCATCCCGCGCAAATCACTATCTTGGAATCAGTCTCACCTGTGGCCCGGCTCCGCCCGGTGCCACCAACGCGCCGTTCATCTCACAGAGCGCCGATGGCTTGCATTCTGCGGGGGCGCGGGTGGGTCCGGACATCGAGCACTGCACCTTTGAAAGCATGTGCGATGATGCTTTCGCCATTCATGGATATTTTGTGGACATTGTGGCTGTGTCGGGGAAAAATCTGACCGTGAAGAAGAGCTCCTTTGAAGTGGGCGACGTTGCCCGGATCTCAAGTACCAAGGGTTTTAGCGATGAGGCAAAAGTCCAAAGCGTCAGCAGGCTTCCGGACGGGTCCTGGCTTGTCACGCTGGATCATGAGGTGGAGGCGCAGGCAGGTTATAAAGTGGGCAATCCGAGCGCTTCGGGCGCAGGGTACAAGATTGTCAACAATACGATTCGCAACAACCGGGCGCGGGGCATATTGGCGAAAGGCGACGATGGGCTGATCGAAGGCAACCTGATTGATGGTTCCACCATGTCGGGTATAAGCATTGGTCCGGAGTACTATTGGAACGAGGCCGACTACTGTCATAACGTCGTGGTCCGGAACAATGTGGTGCGCAACACCGACTACGCCGCGAATGGGCAGGGCGAAAACGGAGCCGTGCTGATTCACGGTGATGGTGCGAAGGGCAACCGCAACATACTGATTGAAAATAACCGGCTGGAATCAGTTCTGGGGCCCAATCTGATTGTGGAATGGGCTGATGGTGTAAAAATAGCAGGCAACACTTTCGACCTCGCCCAGCGGCTGCCTCAGGGTAACAAACAACGCGACCAGGCCGCCATCTGGCTGCGGCACGTCCAGGATGTTTCTTTCACTGGCAATGTTGTTAAGGGACGGGCCGACATCAACAGTGATATGTTTGTGCTAATGGGGGAGGACGTGACGGGTTCAAGCGGAGCCAGCACGGGTGTTGTTCGATAACCCTTTGAAATCCACATTCAACAATGCAAATTAACCGGCGCCATTTTCTAATGAGTGCGGGGGCCACGGCTGGTTTCCTGGTCATGCCCGGCCTGTTCAAGGCGGACGAAACAGCCCAGGAGTTGCAGGCCGCGGCGACTTTTCAAAACCCGATTCTCCAAGGGGATTACCCCGATCCCTCGATCGTGCGAGTGGGCGGGCTTTTTTATATGACCCACTCGGCCAACACTTATTGTCCGGCCTTTCTCCTCTGGCAGTCCCCCAATCTCGTTGATTGGGAACCGCGGGGTTGCGCCCTGACGGACTACGATGGCGATTTGTGGGCTCCGGACCTGACTTTTTTTCAAGGGAAATTCTATCTCTACTATATTACCAGCGGGGGAAACAGGGTCATGACCGCGGACACCATCCAAGGCCCTTGGAGCAAACCGATTGATCTTAAGGTGCCTTTTATTGACCCTGGCCATATCGCCACCCCGGACGGCAAGCGTTTCTTGCACCTCTCTGGCGGCCATGCCGTCGAACTGGCCAGCGACGGCCTCTCAGCCGTCGGTCCTGTGAAACAGGTGTTCGAACCCTGGCCCATTCCGAAGGATTGGCAGATCGAATGCACCTGCCTGGAAGGCCCCAAACTTTTCCACCGGAATGATTTTTATCATTTGCTGGTGGCCCAAGGCGGCACGGCTGGGCCGGCCACGAGCCACATGGCAATCCATGCCCGAGCCCGGACTCCTCTCGGCCCCTGGGAATTCTCCCCGCACAACCCCATCGTCCACACCGCCAGCCGGCAGGAGCGATGGTGGTCGCGCGGCCATGCGACGGCAGTGGAGGCGGCGGATGCTTCCTGGTGGTTGGTTTATCACGCTTACGACAAAGACTATTATACGTTGGGCCGCAGCACTTTGCTTGAACCGCTGGATTGGACGGCGGATGACTGGTTTCACGTCCCAGCCGGAAGCGATCCGGCGGGTTTGCTGAAACGGCCGCCGGGCATACCGCAACCGGTCAGACTCGAACATTCCGATGACTTTGCTTCATCCGAGTTGAATCCGCTCTGGCGTTTTTGGAAGGAATCCGGGAAAGGCAATTATAAAGTCGGTGGCCATGTGTTGCACCTCACGGCCCGGGGTGAATCGCCGGCGAACGGACGCATCCTGACCCGCATCACGGGCGATAAGGCGTATCGCATCGAGGTGGACGTCGAGGTGGACGAAGGCGCGGAAGGCGGCCTTATTCTGTATTACAACCCGGCCTGCTATATTGGACTCTCGCTCAATTCCAAAGAGGTGAGCTTGCATCTGCGCGGACAACGCACGAGGGCCTCAAACCGTTCCCGTATTCAGTCCAATCCTGCGCGCTGCACACTGCGTCTGGTCAATCGCCATCATGATGTGAACCTCGCGTTTCGCGCGCCAGACGGCGATTGGGTGGCATGGGATACCACCTATGAAACCTCCGGCTATCACCACAATGTTTTTGGCGGATTCCTTGACCTGAGAATGGCGCTCTTCGCCAGTGGCCAGGGCGAGGTCCGGTTTCGAAAACTGAACTACGCGGTCCTGGCCTGACCGCGGTGTGGCGGTTTTCCTATCATGAAATCGTTGCCAGTTGACGCCTCTAAATACAATTTATGAAACTAATTCAAATAATCTTGTTTGGCTTGGGTTTGGGAAGTGCGATGCCGGTGCGCCCGGCTGCTCCCCCCCAACGCTGGTCTGCCGAAGAGGCCAATGCGTGGGTGAAAAAGGAAGGTTGGCTGGTAGGGTGTAACTTCACGCCCAGCACCGCCATCAACCAACTTGAAATGTGGCAGGCGGACACGTTTGATCCGGCCACCATTGATCGTGAACTGGGCTGGGCCGGGCAACTCGGTTTCAACAGCGTGCGCGTGTTCCTGCATAATTTGCTTTGGGAGCAGGATGCCGATGGATTTCTCAACCGGATGGATCAATTCCTTGCCAGCGCCCACAAACATCACATCAAAGCCATATTTGTGCTTTTCGATTCCTGCTGGAACCCTTATCCAAAATTGGGAAGGCAACCTGTCCCGAAACCATTCGTGCATAACTCAGGCTGGGCGCAATCCCCAGGCGCGGATTACCTGGCGCATCCCGATCGTTTGGATCAATTGAAACCTTATGTGGAGGGCGTCATCGGACATTTCCGCGAGGACCAGCGCATCGCCTTCTGGGATGTCTTCAATGAGCCTGATAACATGAATGATCCGGCGTACATCAAGATTGAATCTGACAACAAGCAGGCGTCGGCCTTGCTGCTGCTCAAGAAAGCATTTATCTGGGCGCGGGAAGCAAAGTCCGGCCAGCCCTTGAGTTCAGGAGTTTGGATGGGCCATTGGAGCGATCCCTCCAAACTGTCGGCGATCGAACAGGCGCAATTGGGGGAATCGGACATCATTACTTTTCACAATTATGGCCGGTTGGAAGATGTGAAGCAGTGTGTGCAAAACCTGCGCCGCTACAACCGCCCAATCCTCTGCACTGAGTTCATGGCGCGTCCGACCGGCAGCACTTTTGATCCGATCTTGCGTTATTTTAAGGAACAGAACGTGGGTGCCTGCAACTGGGGTTTTGTGTCCGGAAAGACCCAAACCATCTTTCCGTGGGATTCCTGGACGAAGAATTACCTCAGCGAACCGCCAATGTGGTTTCACGACATTTTGCGCAAGGACGGAACTCCGTTTAGCGAAACGGAGGTTGCATTTATTCGAAGCGTGACCATCGGGACCAAGGGTTCCAATCGGTAGCGACAGGCACATCCCAGCGCCGCATAACTCTTCACTTGGCTTGCCGATCGGCAAAGTTGGGGCGGACTGCCGCTCTGAGCCTCCGCGGGCCGCTTTTCCGCCCGAAAATCTACAGATTATGACCCATTATCTCCTTCACATTCTGTGCGTTTTCGCGAAATCTATTAGAGTGCTGCCTGTTATCTCAGAAAATCCGCGTCAAACTTGAAGATTCCAATATCACCGCAAAGAACTGTGCCTCACGTTTTCGGCTTGGCGAGAAGGTCCCGACAGCCGCAAAAACGACATTATCGCAGCAAAGTTTGTAGGTTGTCGTTCGCATTGCTGTTGGCCCTTGCTTTGGTTGGCATTCCAACCCGCGCGCAGGATTTGACCACCGGGCTGGCCAGTCAATGGGTTGGCGATGATTACACCAGTGGCAACAGTTGGACGGACCGGATTAAGGGGACAGTGGCTGCCGTGGATGGCACCCCGACACCCGTGGCGGTCGCGAATCTCTTTGGTTCCCATAAAGGAGTGATGAGAAACACGGGCACGACTGGACCCGGTGGCTTTGGCATTCCGGCCGGCAATCCCCCAACGGGTCTGACCAACTATACGGTTGCGGTGGCCTTCCAGGCTGCCGCCGCTGGTCCAGTTAACGGCAGCTACTACAATTCCCAAATAATTTTCGGCTATGATATTGGCGGCGCCGGCCAGCCGGATTGGGGTGTTTCCTGGGGCGGTAGCGGCGCTCTGGCGGGGCAGGGAGTGGTCGCCGGCATCGGCAGATCCGGCGGCGATTCAGGACTTCAGTCTGGCGGCACCCCATTGGCGCTGAATTCAACCCACGCCGCGGTTTTGCAAATCAACGGCAGCAGCGGCACCGAGACCCTTTTTGTTGATGGGGCTCAGGTGGGGCAAGACCTCGGAATCACGATTCTGGCGCCAACGAACCGCAATGGAACCGGGTTGATTCCGCTGATCAGCACGGTGAACGCCGGCATTAGTGCTGCCTTCACCGGGCCGCTGGCGGAGGTGCGCGTCTATACCAACGCCACGGTGAGCGGTACAGCGTTGAGCGCTTACTTGCAGAGTTTTTACTACACTAACAACCCGATGATCGGTTTGACGGCAGGCGCTTCGGCAGCGTATGTGGGTGGGACGGTCACCCTGCAAGTCTCCATTCCCTCCTCCGCCAGTCAGACCGGGCCGTTCACGGTAACCTTGACCTCCGACAACCCCACGGTGGTCGCCAGCACGAATGTGATCTTTGCCACCGGCGTGACTGCCGCGAACGTTTCCGTGCTGGTTAAGGCCCTGGGGACTGCCAATATCATCGCCTCTGGCACGGGCGTGCGGTCATCGTCGCCGGTGGCCATTACCGGTTTTCCGGCAGGGTCGCTAAACCCTGTCGCCTGGTTCAAGGCCGATGCGATTACCGGGGTGACCACCGGCGGAGCTTTGGCCGCCTGGACTGATTCCACTGGCAACGGCTACAACGCCACTCAAGGCGCGCTCAGTCAGCAGCCAACTTATGTGACCAACGCCATGAACGGTTTGCCCGTGGTGCGTTTCAATTCCAACAACAGCACCTGCCTGTCTTTTACCCGGCCGGTGCAGGATGATTTCAGCATCATCTGTGTCTTCCAGAGCACCAACGGCGATGGTTCGGGCAGCCTTTATTATCAGGGCGCTGGTTTGGTCAATGGGGAAGTCGCCGGCGTGGTGAATGACTTTGGCACTTGCCTGTTCGCCGACGGCTCGATTGCCGCGGGCACGGGCAATCCCGATGTGGCCGTGGATTCCGGCGCGGGATATAACGATGGACGCCCTCACATTCTTACTTTCACCCGCACGCGCATAACTGGAAAAGTCACCCTTTATGTGGACGGCGCGATGATGGGCACGACCGCAGGCAGCACAAGTTCGCTGACCGCGCCTTCCGTGCTGGTCCTGGGCGCGCAACAAACTCTGATCAATTATTTGACGGGAGACATTGCGGAAGTGCAAATCTACAATACAGCATTGTCCGGCGCCAATCAGCAAAATGTGGAAAGCACGTTGTTCCAAAAATACAATATCCCTCCGCCTCCCCCAACTGGCTTGTATCTGCAACTGCAAAATGGTCAGATTGTTTTGAACTGGCTTCCCACCAGTGGGGCCTCAAATTACGTCGTCTTGCGCGCCGCCGCATTCGGCGGCCTATACACGGCCATCGCCACCAACTCGACGACCACCTTCACCGACGCGACGGTTTCGCCGACCAACGTTTATTATTACGAGGTTGCGGCTTTCAGCGGCTCAGGCGAGGGGTTGCCTTCAGTTGCCGTGGGCACGGACACAATTTTGAGCAGGCACGAGCCCCTCGGCCCTTCCAGCCGGACGACGCCAATTGCGATTTCAGAAATCATGTGGAAACCCGCGCCGCGCACCGACGGAAAAAACCTGGAGTTCCTGGAAATCTACAATTCCAATCCGTGGTATCAGGACATCAGCGGATACCAGTTCACCTGCGCGGACATGAATTACACGTTCCCGGCGGGCACAACCATTGCCTCCAACAGCTTCATCGTCATCGCAGCCGCGCCGGGCGACATCGGAAGCGTTTACGGCATCACCAATGTCATGGGACCATACACCGGCAGCCTGAAAAAATCCGAGACGCTGCAATTGCTGGATGAACAAGGCTCAGTGCTGCTGACCGTGCCTTATTCAAATGTTTATCCGTGGCCGGTTGCCGCCGACGGCACAGGACATTCGATTATCCTGTCAAATCCAAGTTACGGCGAAGGCGACCCCCGCGCGTGGGGCATCAGCACGTTTGCGGGTGGTTCGCCCGGCGCGGCAGACGTCTATCCAGCCAGTCTGTTTGGCAACGTGGTCATCAACGAAATCCTGCCGCATTCCGAGAATCCGGCCGTGCCGCAGTTTATTGAGCTCCACAATCACGGCAACACCAGCAATGATATTTCAGGCTGCATTCTGACGGATAATACGTTGAGCAACGAATTTGTCATTCCTGCCGGCACGGTGCTGGGGCCGGGCGGCTTTATTTCGTTCAACCAGACGCAACTCGGTTTCACCCTCAACGGCGCCGGCGAAACGTTATATTTCCTCAGTCCCGACAACCGCCGGATTCTCGACGCCGTGCAATTTGGCGCGCAGGCGGACGGCGTTTCCTACGGCCGCTGGCCCGACGGCGCCAATGATTTTTACGCCTTCACCAGCCGCACACCCGGCACGAACAACAGCGCGATTTTGATCGGGGACATTGTGATCAATGAGATGATGTATAAACCAATAAGCGGCAATGATGACGACCAATACATCGAGCTTTACAACAAAGGCACCAACACGGTGGATTTGACCGGCTGGCAGTTCACCGCCGGCGTCACGTTCACTTTCCCCAGCGTCACGCTCCCACCCAACGGCTACCTGGTGGTCGCAAAAAATTTGACCAATCTACTGGCCAAATATCCGAACCTGAACAACGGGAACACGGTGGGTAATTACGGCGGCAAGTTGTCGCACAACGGCGAGCAGGTGACGCTGTCCATGCTGCAAACGCTCTACACCAACACGACGATTTACGTGGCGGAAGACCAGGTGACCTACGGCACGGGAGGACGTTGGGGACAATGGTCCGGTGGCGGGGGCAGCAGTCTGGAGTTGATTGATCCGCGCGCGAACCACCGGCTGGCTGCAAATTGGGCGGACAGTGATGAGTCGCAAAAATCCTTCTGGACCAACATCCAATTCACCGGCACGCTGGACAATGGAGTATATTACGGCTCCAACATCGCTTACGCGCAAATCGGCATTTTGGACGTGGGTGAATGTCTGGTGGACAATGTCGAAGTGGACGACACCAACGGAGTCAATTACGTCACCAATTCCACTTTTGAAACCGGCACAGCCGGTTGGACGTTCCAAGGCGACATGGTGCGTTCCAGTTTGGAAAATTCAGGCTATCAGAGCAGCTATTCGTTGCATGTTCGCTGCAGTGACCGTTATTACAACGGTGCTGATTCCTGCCAGGTTGCTCTCAACACGAACTCATTTGCGGCAGGTCAAACGGCAACGCTGCGCTTCAAGGCGCGCTGGATTCACGGCTGGCCGGAAGCGATTTTGCGGCTGAATGGCGGCTGGCTGGAAGCCACCGGCCCGCTGCCCGTGCCGGCCAATCTCGGCACCCCGGGCCTGCCCAACAGCCGCTATGTCACCAATGCCGGCCCGGCAATTTATAATGTCACTCATTCCCCTTCGGTTCCGGCCGTCAACCAACCGGCGGTGGTCAGCGCGCAAGTGCATGATCCTGACGGCGTGCAAAGTCTCACGCTCAATTATCGGGTTGATCCGTCAACCAGTTATACTTCCGTGCCGATGAATGATGAAGGCACGGGTGGCGATGTGGTTGCCGGTGACGGCATTTTCAGCGCCACCATTCCGGGGCAGGCCGCCAATACGATGGTCGCATTTTACATTTCGGCCACCGATAAGTTGGGCGCGGCCACACGCTTCCCCGCGTTCCTGACGGACAACACGCCAACGCGCGAATGTTTGGTCATGTTTGGCGACGGCAATCCGGGCGGCAGCTTTGGTGTTTATCATTTGTGGATCACCCAGTCCAACGTGACGCGCTGGGTCAACCTCGGCGAGTTGAGCAACGAAGGCATTGATTGCACCATGGTCGAAGCCAATCGCGTGATCTACAACGCGCAAGGCCACTTCCAGGGCAGTCCCGTCCATCAAGGTTTCGACACTCCCAACGGCTCCTGGTGTACGTACAAATGGATTTTCCAGGACGACGACAAATTTCTGGGGGCGACTTCGTTTAACAAAATTCATTGGCCCGGCAACACCGCCAACGACCCGACCTATCAACGCGAGCAACTGGCGAACACATTTCTGCGCGCCCTGCATGTGCCGTGGCTAAATCGCCGGGATGTGGTGGTTTTCGTGAATGGCAATCGGCGCGGGCCGTTCATGGAAGATGCCCAGACACCCGACAGCGACATGGTGAAGCAATATTTTCCAAATGATACAGACGGGTATCTCCGCAAAGTCGCCTGGTGGATGGAATTCGCCCCATTTTTATCCGGTGAGGCGCTGCCCACTGTGAGTGCGGCGCAAGCCATGCTAATGCCTTACACGACGACGGGCGGAGCAAAAAAAGTCGCGCGTTACCGCTTCAATTTCGAATACCGCCGCACCGCGGATTCCGCCAACAATTTCACCAATGTGTTTTCCCTGATTGACGCCGCCTGTTCGCACGGCACGCCCAATTATGTGCGCGACATGGAAAATCTGGCGGACATGGAAAACTGGATGCGTGTGTTCGCCGCCAACCACGCGGCCGGCAATTGGGACTCCTTCGGATGCAGCAGCGGACAAAATCTTTACGCCTATGCTGGCACTCTCGGCACCAAATGGTCGCTCATGATGTTCGATTTCAACATTGGCCTGGGCACGGAAGTCAATTACCCTCCCGGACAGAACTTGTTTACGACCTTGGGGGGCGACACCAGTATGGCGGCCATTTACAGCGAACCGACCTTCCGCCGCATGTATTGGCGCGCGTTGAGCGAACTGCTCACCAATGGTCCGTTGAACCTGTCCCTGAGCGTTCCATTGCTCAACGCAAAATACAGCGCCTTCACGGCCAATGGAATCAGTGTCGAAGATCCCAACCTCAATCTGATTCCGTGGGTAACGCAGGCTGCGCCACTCGTCGCCGCGCAGGTGAATGCCGCGAACGCCACGAATTTCTCGGTGGATGCAGGCATTACTGTCAGCAACAATCTGGCCTATTTCACCGGCCAGGCGCCGTTCAATGTGAACACGATTTGGATCAATGGCTCTGCGTATCCGCTAACGTGGACCACCGTGACCAATTGGCTCATAACGGTGCCGCTGCAAAATGGCACGAACCAATTTAACTTCGTCGGCGTTGATCGGTACGGCCAGCCGCTCGCGGGTGACACCAACACTGTCAACGTCGTTTACAACGGAACCAACGCCTCGCCGGTGGGCCAGGTGGTCATCAACGAAATCATGTATAACCCGCCGGTGGCCAACGCGCAGTTCGTCGAACTGTACAACAACTCGACCAATGTGACTTTTGATTTGTCGGGCTGGCAGTTTCAAGGGTTATCCTACACCTTCCCAAACGGTTCGATCTTCGGGCCGACAAACTTTTTGGTTTTGGCGGCGAACGGTGCTGCGTTTGCGGGGGCGTATGGAGCCACCATTCCCGTTTTTGACACCTTCACCGCAACGCTGCAACCAGGTCAAATACTTTCACTGCTGCAGCCTGGGGGCAGCGGAACAAATAATCTAACGGTGACCGAGGTAAAGTTTGCCAGCTCACTGCCCTGGCCGACCAATGCCAACGGAATTGGCTCCTCCTTGCAACTCATTGACCCGCATCAGGACAATTGGCGCGCCGGCAATTGGGCCGCGGCGCTCAGCAATGCCCCCGCGACGCCGCAATGGACGCATGTCACGGCGACCGGCACCGCCTCCAGCTCCACGCTCTACCTTTATTTGCAGTCGGCGGGCGACATTTATGTGGACGACATTAAATTGGTTGCGGGCAGCGTCCCGGAAGCGGGCGCAAATGTTCTGTCCGACGGCGATTTTGAATCCGGTTTTCCCGGCCCATGGACGGTTTCTCCGAATTTGGCCAATTCAGTCTTGAGCACGACGATCACACATTCTGGCAACGCGAGTTTGCACCTGGTTTCGACCAGTGGCGGCACTACGCAAAGCAGCGCCATTTGGCAAACGGTCTCGCCGGCTTTGACTGCCAGCGCAAACTATACCTTGAGTTTCTGGTATCTGCAAAGCACCAACGGCGGCCCATTGACCATTCGCCTGTCAGGTTCTGGCATTGTGGCCACGGTCGATCCGGCGCCGCCAAGTGCGGGCTTCGGACCTGTCACGCCTGGCGCGGTGAACAGCGTTGCCAGTCCCCTTGCTCCCTTCCCGCCGCTTTGGATCAATGAAGTGGAGCCGGACAATCTCACCGGCCTGACCAACAGCGCCGGACAACACGCGCCCTGGGTGGAACTTTACAACCCAAGCACAAACACCGTTGTTTTGACCAACCTCTACCTGAGCAGCACTTACACCAACCTGACCAATTGGGCTTTCCCCGCCGGCGCGGCCATCAACCCCGGCCAATTCCTGGTGGTTTTTGCCGACGGCCAGACCAACCTCTCCACTCTGAGCCAATTGCACACCAGCTTTGCCCTGAACAGCAGCGCCGGTTCGGTGGCTTTGAGCCGCGTTTTCAACAGCCAGCCCCAGGTGCTGGACTATGTGGATTATTCCAACCTCCCGCCGGATTGGTCCTACGGTTCCCTGCCCAACGGCCAAAGCTTTGTCCGCGTGGCGTTTTATTCCCCCACGCCCGGGGCCAGCAACAACGTCAGCGGCACCCCGCCGGCCTCCTTCATCGCTTACAGCACCGGCGGTTCCGTCTATGCTCAGAACTTTGACTCCCTGCCGGACCCGGGTCCGGCCTCGGTCAACACGGCCAATCCCGTCACCATCAACGGCGTGACCTATTCCCTGGCCAATCCTTTTGACTTTGCCTTTCCGGTCTCGGCCACGGGCAACAGCGGCGGCCTGGGTCTGGCCGCCCTGGCCGGCTGGTATGGACTGGCCGACCCGACGGCCAGCGTGGGCACGCGGTTTGGCGCCACCGATGGCGACCAAACCGCCGGCGGACAGATCAGTTTCGGACTGCCCAACAGTTCCAATCGCGCCCTCGGCCTGCTGGCCACGAGCACCACCGGCTACACCGCCATCGGCGCCGAGTTTATCAACAACACCGGCGCGACCATGAACTTCATCAACCTGCAAGTGACCGGCGAAATCTGGCGGCAATCGGACAAGCCCAAGATCCTGGAATGTTATTATTTGATTGATCCGACGGCCACGGCGCCCATGTCCACTCAAGCCACGGCGTATCTCCCCGCTTTCAACGTGTCCTTTCCCACGGACGCCGGGGACGTTGGCGGCGCGGCGGTGGATGGAACCGCCCCGGCCAACCACGTTTATCTGGCCGTGACGAACCAAGCCATAAGCAATTGGCCGCCGGGCGCGGCCTTTTGGCTGGTTTGGGAAATGGCGGATTCGACCGGCAAGGCCCAAGGATTGGCCCTTGACAACTTGAGCTTCGCCGCCACCGCCCTGGGCACGGCGACGAACACGGTCAGCCTCGGTGTCCAAGGTTCATCGCCCAATCAATTCGTTCTTTCCTGGCCGGCCCCGGCGACGGGTTATCAATTATATTGCGCCACCAATCTGGCGCCGCCAGTCGCCTGGAGCCTGGTCACCAACCCGGCGACTTTAAGCAACGGAACATTCTTCCTGACCATCCCGCCCACCAACGCCGCCGCGCAATTCTTCCGCCTGATGGCGCGATGAGCCGGCCATTGCCTGTCAGAGATTAACTAACTCGAACAATTTATATTCTATGAAAAACACCAACATTATTCTCACGCCACATTTCCCTTCCATCTCTCTAACATTGTCAGTGCGTTTGTTGTTGCCTTTTTTGCTTTTTCTAGTCCTGGTGGCCCGTGATAATGTTGCTTCCGGGCAACAAAATACAGGAACTAAAGGAAGAAAACAATGGACCGAAAAGGAGGCCTGGGACTGGGAAAGGAAAATTGGCGTAATCAAAGGATTTAATGAACCGACTCCAGCCTATCCAGGCATGACCACGGAGGACATCCTTCAAAAAGCCTCGGAACTGGGTTTTAACAGTGTCCGTATTTTCCTTGGACCCCTTGGAGGAAGACCTGCCGAACATATTCCGTTCCTCCACAAATTTCTGGATGCCGCTGAGAAAAAGGGGATGACCGTTTCCCCTGTTCTCTCGAGCGGAGCATTTCGGAGAATGGCTGATGACAATGCGGCAAGGGAAGAAGCCAAAGCTTATGTCCAGAACCTGATAGGTGAATTCCGTAATGATCCCAGGATCAGCCTGTGGGATTTGTGGAACGAACCTAACTACAGCAATACGGGAGATCTTGATTTGTGTAAAGAGGTCATAATCTGGGCAAGAGAGGTATCTCCCATACAGCCTTTAACAGTCTCCGCCTTCTGGTTGCATAGTATGCTTACCAACACAGGCAATGTGCATGAGAGATGCGTGGAAGTTGAATCAATGACAGATGTTCATAACTTCCACCTCTACGACCTGAGCATTCTCAAAATGAAAGCAATGGATGATATGATCAGCGCGCTCAGAAAGATCAGTGACCGCCCCATAGTATGCACAGAAGCTGTAGCCCGCACCATTAGCGGCAACTATGGCCGCTCAATGTCATCTTTTGAACAAAATCACATCCATTTCTATTCATGGGGTCTTTACACTGCCGATTCGAACTGGGCCGTATCGTGGGGATTGAGTACTTTTGATCCCAACGAACCAATGTTT
Source organism: Verrucomicrobiota bacterium (assembly GCA_049513975.1). Lineage (GTDB taxonomy): Bacteria > Verrucomicrobiota > Verrucomicrobiia > Limisphaerales > Palsa-1400 > JBEKOF01. The sequence continues at coordinate 93,063 of JBEKVM010000002.1, forward strand.
CATGATTTGCTCCACCCCGATGGCACGCCTTACGATTGGAGGGACCTGGAATGGGTTCGCAATTTCCATTTTGCCAAACCAGGCGAAATCACCGATCCCGGCGCTGAAATAACCGAAAGATGGGACAAATGGAGAGCATGGAAATGGATGGTCGCAGGCCCCGTCAAAGGCCTCGACTACCCAGCCTCGGGAACCGGAAACATAGCTATATCAAATTGGACGAAAGAGATAAAGGAAGCCGAATCGGCTGGATATAATGGCCTTCGCATTAAGGTGAATTTCGGCGATTGGAAAACCAACTCAAAGGAGTTTTTTGGCAAAATGGATGCTCTGATAGCGATTGCGGATACGAATAATATGAGGGTTATGCCCGCCTTGCTATCTGACGCGGACGCTGACAGTCCCGAATCCGCACTGAGCGACTATGTGAGCAGCGTTGTCAAGAAATATGGATCCGACCCAAGGATATTTTCCTGGGAACTTTATACCCTTCCGGGGGAGAAAGGGATTGACAGCGGCAAGCTCGTCTCATTACTCGGTCTGATATTCAGGACGGCACGTTTTGAGTTGCCAAGTCAGCCTCTTACGGCTACGCCCCTGGTGCGAACCACTGATTTTGCGCCAGATTTCGATTACAAAAGGGCGCTGGTGCATGGCAGAAACAATGGCTGGAACAGGCTTGAATTTAAGGGCACCAGCAACCCGGCTTTATGCAATTATATCTGGAGTCTTTCAGACATTATTTCCATTGCAAGTGATATGAAAATGCCTGAAACCGGATGGCTGGTCACTATTGCCAACCGATATGGAAGACCCGTTGTCTGCTCTGCTTGGAATGCTCCGGATGGAACCGCGGTTAAGGAGACTTTGGAAGTCTTTTCACGTAGCCATGTATTCTGGTATAATGCAGGCAATATTGCCGATAAATCGATGATCAGATCATTCAGATTTATCCAGATAGGCACTCCCAGGCAATAAGTTCAGATCAATCGTATTTACCCGGGATTTGCCATATGTCTTTGACAGGCCAATGTTATTGACTTACAATGGAGCCGCATAAACAAAGGCTGCAAGCGTCACTCGGAGCACCAGTTGACAAGTCGATCAAGCGCGACCCCCTTTGGAACATGGCGCCGGACCTCATACCCGGCCACGACGCATTATTCAAGCCCGAAGAGCCAGGAATCTACGTCTATCTGCCGCCACCGGAACACGCCACCAAAACCGGGGTGCTTGTTTTTCCTGGCGTTATAGCAGTTGGGCTGCGGATACCGAGGGCTTTAACGTCACCCACTTTCTGAATGCCCACGGCGTGGCGGCGTTTGTCGTCTATTACCGCAACAGTTTGCGCTACCAATACCCGGTACCGCTTCTGGATGCCCAGGGCGCCCTGCGCCTGGTGCGTTCCCGGGCCGGGCAATATCAACTCGATGATCGAAAGATCGGGGTGATGGGGTTCTCGGCTGGGGCCACCTTGCCGCCACCTTGGCAACGCGCTTTGACCAGGGCGATTCGACAGCGGCTGACCCGGTGGACCGCGTCTCGTGCCGTCCCGATTTTGTCGTGTTGGCGTACCCGGTGATCACCTTGACGGCCGAGCCATACATCCATAAAGGTTCACGCAAGAACTTAACTGGCGGCAGGGCCGACCTCTATAGTGAATTGTCCGCGGAGTTGCGCGTGACGAAGGAAACCCCACCCGCCTTTCTCGTCCATGGCGGACGCGACACCGGCGTCCCGGCAGAGAACTCCGTCTTATTTTATTCCGCCTGCCGCCAGGCCGGCGTGCCTGCCGAACTGCATATCTTCCAAATAGCCGGCCACAGCTTCCATCTCGGCGATGGCGATCCGGTCCTCTCCGAATGGCCCGAATTGCTGCTCAACTGGATGTCAGTCAACGGCTGGATTCCGACGCCCCAGCACGACGGAAACCCCTGACAGCCGGAGGGACCCAGATAACAAGTGTTTATTCAACAATAACAGGATTTGCCTTGCGGCCATGCCACCGACTCTTGCCGTGTCCGGCGCTAAATTCGCTCGACTTTGCAATGAAAAGGACTTCGGCAGCGGCAATCAAGAAATTGCAGCAGATGAAACTCCCGCGCGACGAGTTGCTTAAAAAGCTGGGCGCCGCGCTGCATGGTTATCCGGTCGGCGCACGACTGGTTCAAACCCAGTGAACTGTTCTTTTGGAGCATCGTCGAGGCCAGCGTGTGGCGAAACTGATGCGACCCCTTTCGTGGCGAATCAAATTTGGCTCGTTGCAGCGCATGCTTGACCACCGATCCAACGGATCCTTGGCCTTTGAAGCCGGTCATCTGGATCAACGTTGCGTTGTGAGCTTCTGTGCAGTTTGGGAGAACTCGTGGCAACCACGGCCGTGAAGCCGGGTTCCTGACAAAATGGTTTGCGGCAGGACGCCAATCTGTCATATTCAAGGAGTCGGAATGAAACGGCGATCTATAACAAAATCGCGGTGGTCATGGACGGGGCAAAACCGTTCAGCTGGCTTCGGAAAACTGGGATCCTCATTTTTGCATCAATTTGCATCAAGGTTCACACTGTCCGGCGCGTTTTGGTGCGGGATTGCCGCCAAACATGGTTTCTGCAAAGCTGTAAGTATCAGCGATTTAACAATATACAGAGTTTTTCCGCCATGATTCGAATCCCTTCGCTCGCTCCATGTCCATCATTATCGCCTGCTCGTTGACAAGGAAATATCCACGGGGATTTCGCGCTGACGTGTGACGAAAACAACCGGAATCCACGACGGGAACGGCTGAAATGATTTGATCGCTCAGGCCAGCAGTTCCTGGATTTCCTCCCAAGTCAACGAGGCGGCGAATTCTTCCTCGCCGCCGATGGCCGCTTGGATCATCTCGCGCTTGCGGTTTTGCAAGGTGAGGATTTTTTCTTCCACCGTGTCGCGGGCGATCAGCTTGTAGCTGGTCACCACTTTGGTTTGGCCGAGGCGATGGGCGCGATCGGTCGCCTGGTCTTCCACCGCCGGATTCCACCACGGATCGAAATGAATGACGGTGTCCGCCCCCGTCAGGTTGAGGCCGACGCCACCGGCTTTGAGGCTGATGAGGAATACCGGAATGGCGGCGCTTTTTTGAAATTGTTCCACCACCGCGCCCCGGTCGGCCGTGGAGCCGTCCAGATAACAATAGGCGATGCCCTCGCCGTCGAGCCTCTCCTTCAACAAGGACAACATGCTGACAAACTGGCTGAAGACCAGCGCGCGATGGCCGCCGTCCATCACTTCCTCCAGCAGTTCGCCGAAGAGATCCAGCTTGCCGGAGGCGTTGGCGGGATTAACGCCCTGCAAATGCAGCAGCCGCAAATCGCAGCAGACCTGGCGCAGCCGCAGCAACGCGCTCAAGACCAGCATGCGGCTTTTGGCGGCTCCCGGCGCGCCGGCCGCCGCCAGCACTTGCTCGCGGCTGGCTTCGATGACTTGCTGATAAACGCCGCGCTGATCCGCCGTCAACTCGCAGAACGACACCTGTTCCAGCTTCGCCGGCAAATCCGCCGCCACTTCCTGCTTGAGCCGCCGCAGCAGGAAGGGCCGCAGCCGCCGCGCCAGCCGGGTTTGGGCGGCGGCATCTTTTTCGCGCGTGATGGGCAACTCGTAGCGCTCGCGGAAATCCTGCGCGGTTCCCAGATAGCCGGGCATGAGAAAGTCAAAAATGGACCAGAGATCGAGCACGGAGTTTTCCATGGGAGTGCCGGTCAGCACAAGGCGGTGTTGCGCCGCCACGGCTTTGACGGCCTGGGCGTTTTGGGTCTGGCGGTTTTTGATGTGCTGGGCTTCGTCCAGCACCAGGGTGTCAAACTCCAGCCCGCGATACCGCTCCGCGTCGCGGCGGAGCAGCGCGTAACTTGTCAAGACGATGTTACTGGCCGGGATTTGATCGAAGCGGGCGTGCCGGTCCGGTCCGTGCAAGGCCAGCACTTTCAACTCCGGCGTGAATTTCCCGGCTTCCGCCATCCAATTGAAGACCAGGCTGGTTGGACAAATAATCAAATGCGGACGGCGCGGGACACTCTGAACTCTGCGCTCCGCGCTCCCCATTGTTGCCAGGAAGGCCAGGGTCTGCAATGTTTTGCCCAACCCCATTTCATCGGCGAGAATGCCGCCGAAGCCGTTTTCCCTCAGAAAAAGGAGCCAGGCGACGCCGTGTTTTTGGTAAGGGCGCAGCACCTTTTCCAAATGGCCCAGCGGCGGGCATTCCAGTTTGGCCTGGCCGCTCTGCCGGGCCGCGCGGTCGCGCCAGGCCGGAGGCGCGAGGACCGGCCAATCGGCGTGCTGCCGCAAGGTGGCCTCGAGAAAGCCGGCCTGGGTGTTGCTGATACGCCAGCCCTGCTCCTGCTGCCGCGGCGCGCAGTCCAGCAGAACCTCCTGCAACTCCTCCACCGCGCCCGTGTCAAGCACAGCCCATTTCCCGTTCTTCAGGCGCGTGTGGCTCTGCCCGGAGAGGAGCAGGCGCTGAATGTCCGCCGCCGCAAAAGTTTCGCCGCCTTCCGCCGCAAACACCACGCCGAGATCAAACCATTGCAGGCCGGAGGTGATGCGAAACTGCGGCTGGACGCGCTCGATATTCTGCGCCGCGCTGCGTTCCAGCCGTTCCTCCAAAGTCACGCTCCAGTCCCGTTGCAGTTTGGGAAATTCGCGCGCGAAGAAATTCAACACCGCGTTTTGTCCGGTCAATTGCAGCCTGCCTTGCGCGTCCGGTCCGGCAAAGCCGCTGCGATGCAACCGGGCCAGGGCGGCGCTCTCGGCGGCGAAATCGCGGGTGGAGTAGCGCGTCGGCACCTCGGGATACGGCAGCCAGACGCTTTCCGCCGCCGCCGTGGCGCCCACGGTCATGAGGCGGGGACCGTAGGCGCATTGCAGCAGCGCGCCCAGTTGGGCCAGGCCGCCCTTGAGTTCCAGCAGGAAACGCGGCGCTTGCGGTTCGAGGGTGAAATCCTCCAGTTTGAAATTGGCCTGCACGGCGGCCGCCGCCTGCAACTGGGCCCAATCCCGGCTGAGGAACTGCGGCACTTGCCAGCGCGGCAGGCGCACCGGCGCGCGCAACACCTGCGCCAGCGCCGGCGGCAAACCGAGCGGCTGAAAGGTCTGTTTGCGCCAAACCCAATCCCCGATCCTGACCGGCGGCTCCGTCTTCTCCGCCAAGGCAAGGACAATTTCGCCGCCGGCCTCCAGGGTGGCGCGCAGCGGCAATTGGAGCGGCGTTGTTGTCACCGTGACGGCACTGGTTTTGCCCAGGGTAATGTTGGGGTGTCCCGCCAGCGCCGGCAGCAACGAGGCAAAATCCTTCATCTCCATTTGCAGGAGGGCGGGCGTGGCGCCGCCGGCCAGCATTTCCATCTTGTCAATAATCGCCGCATCGGCAGGCGGGAAGGCAAAGGGGCGATCCTTGGGCAGGGCGTTCAGCGGGCAGCGTCCTCCGCTCCATTCGGCTTGCAGCACGAGCATGACTTTGCCGCGGACGATGGCCTGGTCGAAATTCGGCGGGAGAACGATAAACAATGCGGCCGGCTCGCCGGCCGCGTCACGCTGCAACACGGAAGTTTTGCCGGCCGGCAGAGTTGGGCCTGGCACCGGCGCCTCCGAGGCCGGAGCGGCGGCGGGTTGTTGCCCCTGCAGCCAGTGCAGCCCGACGGCGACGCCATGCGCGCAAATTTTTCCCCACTGGCGCGCTTCGCGGCAGGTGCAAAGGTTTTCGATGTCAATACTGCTTTTGATCACCAGGGAAGCGCGGAAGGAGACTTCGCCATCCTGCACCACCCCGCGCAGCAACGGGGGCGCCCAAAACGAACTGAGCACCCGGCCCTGCTCCAGGCAAAAGCGCGCCTGTTTCATCACCTCCCAGCCGGCGGCCTCGCGGAGCAGATTTTCGGTAAGCTGCATGGGGAGATTGTGTCCTATTCCCGGCCCCGGTCAAATGGAAGCGGGCAGGCTTTGTGACATCGCCTCCCCTCGTAATCCTAATCCTAATCTTAATCTTAATTTCTTCATAGATGGGCGGAAGAAGTATAAAGATTAGGATTAAGAATTAGCCATCCCCACCTGTCCGTCCCCCATCGCCAGAACTGGCGATAGCCGGAGCGCCGCCGGCTGGCGACGCTGGCGCGGCAGCTTGGATGATTGCGAACTGAAAGCCGGTTGTGCTAATTGTTGATGGTGTGAGTGGACCTGAGAAGCGATGAAAATCAACCCGATTTGTGCAGGAATCATGTGGAGTGGCGCGGTCTGGTGGTGCGCCGGGCCGGCGGCGCAGGCCCAACCGGGCGCATCCGCCGATCATGGGGTGGATTTTGTCAGAAGACTCCAACCCGATTATCCCATCCCTTACGCTCCGGCGTCGGTGGCGCAGATAACGGCGGTGCTGGGACGGGTGGCGGATTATCTGGACACGGCCAGCCCGATCCAGGTGATGAACGCGGAGACGCAGGAGCGGGTGAGCGATCTGACCCGGCTTCCCAAACGGGTGACGATCGCGCCGGGCGACTTTCTGCTTGTCAGCTACGAATGGGGGGTCACTTACGCAGGGATGCTGCAGGCCGGGGAGGCGACCGGGGACGCGCGGTTCAAGGAGTATGCGGCGAAACGTTTGGAAGCCTTGCGCTTAATCGCCGAACATATTCAAGCCACGCCGGCGGCGGAACGGGGCCAGCCCAATCCGCTGCAACATTTGCTCCAACCGGCGGCGCTGGATGATTGCGGGGCGATGTCGGCGGCGTTTCTCAAAGCGCAACAGGCCGGGGTGGGCGGCGATTTCCGGCCGCTGATTGACATTGGCCTGAATTATATCAGTTCCAAACAGAAACGGCTGCCCGACGGCACGCTGGCGCGGGACCGGCCTATGCCGGACAGCGTATGGCTGGACGACGATTATATGAGCGTGCCGGCGCTGGCCCAGATGGGCCGCCTCACCGGCCAGAGGAAGTATTTTGATGACGCGGCCAAACAAGTTTTGCATTTTTCCAAAATCCTGTTCGTCAAGGAAAAGGGCCTTTACATCCACGGGCTGGCGGAAGGGATGCAACAGCATCCGCATTTCTACTGGGGGCGCGCCAATGGCTGGGCGGCGATGGCGGAGGTGGAACTGCTTTCCGTGCTGCCGAAGAATCATCCGGGGTTCGCGCCGGCGCTGGCCCTGTTGCGCGAGCATATCCGCGGGTTGCAGGAGGCTCAGGGAAAAAACGGCCTTTGGCATCAATTGTTGGACCGCCCGGAGACTTACGAGGAAACCTCGGCCAGCGCCATGTTTGTCTTCGCCGCCGCCCGCGCCATCAACCGCGGCTGGATTGACGGCAACGCCTACGGGCCGATGGTCTCGCTGGGCTGGAACGCCCTGGCGCAAAAAGTCAACGCGCGCGGCCAGGTGGAGGGCACTTGCATCGGCACGGGGCTGGCGTGGGACCCGATGTGGTACGCCTCCCGTCCCACCAGCGTCTATGCGGCGCACGGCTATGGCCCGGTGTTGATGGCCGGGGCGGAAATGATCCAACTGCGCCGCGGCCTGGGGGCCGGCGCGGGCTTCCACGACGACGCCGTTCATTTTGGCCGGCCGACGCCGGCGGCTCCCGTTAAATGAGAGCCGTGGCCTATCAATCCTGGATGGCAGGACACGCACTCCATGCGCGCCCTGCCCTGCCCCTCCCACGCCAAACCCGCCGTCTGCGCCAGTTCTTTTTTTTCATTCTCTGGCTGGCGCTGCTTGGACCAATTGGATGCGCCACCGCCCCGCCAACTCACCCGGATGTCCCTGGGGTGGACTGGGTTGATCCGGACACCGGACACCGGATCATCCGTCTTTCCACCGCGCCGCGCAGTTCGAGTTTCTATTTCAACATCAACGCCTACACGCCAAAGGGCGACAAGCTGGTTTTTGACACGCCCGCTGGCATTGCCGCCGTGGACATTACCGCCCTGGGAGCGAAGCCGCCCCGGGTGGAAATCGTCGTGACCAACGGGCGGGCGATGGAAGTGGCCCGCAAAACCCGCGACGTCTATTTCATGCGCAACGGGCAATTGTGCGCCGCGAACATTGACACCCATGCCGTGCGCGAGATCATCGCCGGCCGCCCCGCAGCCATCAACTGCGATGAAACCCTCATGCTGCACATCATCAACGCGGCCGATCCTTCCGGCACGAACACCACACCGCCGCGCCGCGCCATCCCGCCGCAACGGGAACGCATGTTTGCCGACAAGCTCACGGCCGGCATCGCCTTGACGCCCGAGGAGGAACTGGCGGCGCGCAAGGAGGAGGGCCTTTCCCGGCAACTGAGAAATCCGCGCAGCATGGCCTTTGTCTTTACCTCGATCAAAACCGGGCAGGCGGCGACCAACGGCTTCCAATATGCCTGGCTCAACCACCCCCAGTTTTCGCCCACCGATCCCAATCTTTTGCTTTACTGCCATGAGGGGACCTGGCACGAGGTGGACCGCATCTGGACCATCCGCGCCGACGGCAGCGCCCAGCGCCTTATGCACGCCCGCGCGATGGACATGGAAATCGCCGGGCACGAGTTCTGGAGCCACGACGGCAAGACGATCTGGTTCGATTTGCAAACGCCGCGGAGCCGCGAGTTCTGGCTGGCGGGAGTCAACATCGAAACCGGGAAGGAAATCCGCTACAAACTGGAGCGCGACTGGTGGTCCATCCATTACAACATCTCCCGCGACGGCAGACTTTTCGCCGGCGACGGCGGCGATGCCGGCCAGGTGGCCTTCGCCAAGGACGGCCAATGGATCAACCTGTTCCGTCCACAACGCGACGGCACCATCAAGCGCGAGCGTCTGGTGAACATGAGCAAGCACAACTACGTGACCGGCGCCGCGGGCGGGATTGAACCCAACGTGAGCATCACCCCCGACGGCAAGTGGGTCGTCTTCCGCTCCAACATGTTCGGCCCCGTGCAAGTGTACGCCGTGCAAATCGCCAAGGCGAAATGAAGCCAGCACCGCTCGAGGCAACGAACCACCGAACCGAACAAGTCCGAGAACCGCGCATGACTCAGCGCGCAAATTCTGGCGCTAACACCTTGAGATCCCGTTCGAAGCGGTCGAGGAGAAGGCTCTGGAATTCCAAACATCTTTCAATGTCTTTGCGCTCAAAGAGGACTTTTCCTCGCTGGACGATGAATTCGTTTGTTCCTCGGGTGTCCAGGGCCTTCAACGCAGCAGTCAGGGTTCGATCAATCGCACTTACACGCTCGAGCACTGTCTTTGCTGGCGTCCCGGGCGCGACGCCCCAAAAATGTCCAGCCTCGCGAAAATACTTTGGCCGGGAGGGATCATTTAGCCAATCTTTGAAGACAGGGTGCTCAATGATCTGCTTTATGTCCTGCTCCAACCGCCGGTCTGCCTTCTCGCGGGCGATGGCATCAGAAGGACGCAACGCGCTTACTTCCGCTAAACCTGTCGTCGTAAGGCGAAATACGCGCCGATGGACTTTTTCCAGCAACCCCTCCCCCACGATGCCCTGCTTGCCTGCGTGAGCGTCGAGTTCCTTGAAGAGCTTCGAGGAATCCGGGTGAGTGTCTTCGAAACCCCTCAGGCCCCATGCTTGGTTGTCGTTTTTCCAGCCATGAACGAGTAGCTCTTCCGCCGTAAATGTTTTGTTCAGGTCGCCTGTAGTGAGTTCGAAGGCGGCCAACAGGATTTGTTGCTTAAGGCCGAGACCATTGAAATTCATATCTAATTAAGTCCGGTTCCGGATTGGACGTAAATTTTTAACTTCTGCCACATGGCCTCCCCAAACTGTATTTGATAACGCTCGAGTGCGGCCTTGTGGTTTACCCAGAGGTCTTTCAATTCATCACCTTTTCTAGTGAATTCTTCCTTCATGTGAACTTGAACCACCATCTCAAAAACTTTCTGGGCATGGAAGGCTCGCCAAAGCTCAGGGTGATCCCCACGCTGATTGAACAGAAATGCAGCCTCAGGCGCACCAAGATTCAGCCACCAAATATTGTATTGCTGGTCGGTAACCTCTTGCCACAACGCCGGTTGGTCTGGATTGCTTTGGCGTTGCTCACCCGTCGCGGGATCATAATCGCGCCCCGTCAGGAAAAGTTGTGGGAACCCACCGCCGCGTTCCAATTCATCTTTGTTGGGAATCACCGTTACCTCCGCCCAGATACGCGCCCATACGCCACCTGCTGATGGGTCTCCGGCTCCGGCCGTGATGCTTGTCTTCCCGACGCGGTTTCCTGTGACCCAACCTGACGGGTGGATGCGGACAATTAGTTGATCGTCTGCGTCGTGCTTCCAGTTCAGAAACACATTCGTGTTCCTCTGCCCATCGTCGCTCGTCACTTCGGCTATGATCTGCTGCTTTTTGCCAACTTGGATTTCGAGGCTGCGCGGAGTTAAGAGAACATGGTCAACATTCCAAACCTCTATCCGTACTTTCGGCGACTCGACGGCAGTGTCCTTGACACGAGCCCAGATCTCCGTCTTTCCTCTCCCCATCGCTTTCACTTGGCTGCCTCGTTCGAAGGTAACTACATGGCGATCACCGGCGCACCATTCCAGTTGGAGCTTTGGAACAATTCGCCCCATTGCATCACGGATTTGAGGGCGCAACATTGTCGCTAGGTTCAGAGTCACACCTTTGCCGATTCGAAATGTTTCATTCACGTCCCAAGCAAGCTCCACAACCTCCGGCACGACCCCAAACTCGGGGGGCGGCGGTGGAGGCGGTGGCGGTGGCCAACCCCCGCCGCCACGGCCGTAATCGCCGTTCGGTAGGAACTGGTTTTTGAAATCGTTCAAGAGCTTGTTTTGGTCGTGAACTTCATCCAAAGCTTCTTGATCTTGTTCTTGCCTCCGGCGGTCGCTGATTTGTTTGGCGAGTTCCCGAATCTTTTCCGCAACAAAGCGATCCAGCGATTGCATGAGTGGACCAGAGCCGGGACGTACGCGTCCGAGTTCGACGTAATCCGGTTCCAAGGCCGAGAGCTCGACCGTGGCGTAGATGAAATAGGACCCCGGTATGGCGGGCACAAGCTCTCCAACGGACTTGGACCCGACCATTTGGTGTTCGGTGCGGTAAGTGACTTTCCAGCTTGGTTTCAACTTCTTGTGAGCGTTGGGCATATTCTCCGCTGAAGTGTAGAGAACCAGCCGTCCTTTTGGTCGCGTTTCGCCGAGAGTGGTCGACTGAATCTTCCCGTTGTCGTCGGGTAGTTGCTGGGGAATCTCCAGTGCAGTTGGCACTTCAAAGCCCGGATATGGCCTTATTTGTTCCAGCTCCAGCGGCTTTCCACCGTTCAAAAGTTGGCGGTTGTGCGCCGCGTACAGCCGGAATTGTTGAACAGCGAGCGTAGCTTGGTCGTGTCGGAGAATTTTCTCAACGAGGTCTTGCACGTCAATGCGCCCCTTGTAGGTGTCTGTTGGAGCCACGCCTTCGACAATAGTGAACGCCTCGCGCTCACCCAACGCAGTCTGCAAATCTTTCGGCAGTTCCTGCAGTTTGATGTCGTAATTCTCCAAGGCTCGCTGGACTTCCGTCTCCCACGAAACATTCGGCAAGTCCCGTGCGGAGGCGGCGTTTGGGATGAACCCAGGAGTACCGCGCTCGACCGTGTCGCTTGGGCCGTCAAAACCTTTGCAATTCAACTTGCGATCCCGGACACCAAGGATGCTTGAGACCCCCGTGAACAGCTTGAACATGTATGCCTTTGCGCCGTTGCCTTGTGTCTGTTCTTCAGGAAGACCCGAACCGCGGCTCGAGGCGTTAGGATCCATCCAGGTACTCCAAATCGTCACGTCTTCGACTGAGGCACCACCGACGTCGAGTAGGCCTATTCTGGCTGGATATTTCGTATCCGCGTCTCGAAAGAGAAGCAACGCAGCCCTGTGATTCTCCGCTACGTTTGCCCTGTCTGGTTGGTACGCTCGGCGCGTGTTTTTGAGCCACTCGGCAACACCTTCGTCGTGACTCCTGATCCAGCGTGTCACTGAAATTAGTGTCCCCGATTCGTGAAATTTAATTTTGGAATCTCGTTCGATACTCATGATGTTGATCTCGTTTCGGTTTTAATTTTTGGGCAACCACGCGACCTTCACTTCACCCTCGACTTCCTTGAACTCCGGATCGCCGGTGACGACTTCCACGTTCCTGAGCTTGGCCAGGGCGGCGGCGAAGCAGTCGGCGTAGGCCATCTTCTTCGCCGCCTTGAGCTTCGCGGCTTCCCGGACCAGTTGCAGGTCGTCGCCCACCGGCACAAGTTCAATCGCCAGTGTGGCGAGGTCGGCTGCCTTTTGCTCCGCCACGGCCTCGCCCTCGGCGCGCGCGATGGCGTAGTAAATCTCGCCCCAGTTCACCACGCACAGGAGCAGCTTGTCCTTGTCCCCGGCCGCTTTGAGCAGGAGCTTCTCGACTTGCTCCGCCGCCGGTTCGTCATGCAAGAAAGCCATCAGCGCCCAACTGTCCAGAACTTTGGTGGCCATATTACAGATCCCGCTCCTTTTTGCGTTCGCTCGCGATGACCTCCATGGCCTTGCTGCCCTTGAGGGAGCCGCGCAGGCTGCGAATGTGTTTGGCCGTGAGCGGCTTGATCAGGATTCCCTGGGGCGTGGATTGAACGTAAGCCCTCGTTCCTTCCTCGATTTCAAACTCCTTGCGGAGCCGGCGCGGGATGACCACCTGGCCCTTTATGGAAAAGTAAACTGTGTCTAATTTAGTTGCCGCATTCATCCAGGAAGACTACATCTTTATAAAAGTAAGTCAAGAGCTATTTTGTTGGAGATGCTGGATTGGCGTTTTCCTTCGCCAATATGAACCAACTTTGCCAGTCCCTCTGCATTCTCCGTTTGCTCCTGTTCAAAACTCCATCCTCCTTTCCACATCTCCATCCAGCCTTGTCCGCCAGCCGCCATCCTCCATCCTCTCTCCAGTTTCCCATTCCCTTGACAACCATTCCCCTGACCTTGCCCTGCATGATTTCCTGTCCGCCATAGGCCCGGCGACGGCGGATGCCTGCCGGTACCCGTTTTTTCCATTTTTTCCGTTGACAATTACTCAGTAAATGATAATCTGCCATAGTGAACATGGGCACGGCAACAGTGGCCTCAGGTGGCGACGGAACCAAAACAGTTTTCCCGTTCACCCCCACCCTCGTTCCCGTCGCAGCGCAACCTGTCAGCGTCACTCATTCCCGCGAGGCTTTTACCGCGGATTTCGCGGATTTCACGGAAAAGGATTTTGCATTCTGCATTCTGCATTCTGCATTCTGCATTCTGCATTCTGCATTCAGAACATCTGCGTCAATCTGCGTCCATCTGCGGGAAACTCCGGATTCCGTCGTGCTTCGCTCCAGTTTTGTGCCTTTTGTGCCTTTTTGCGGCAATACAATTCCAAACGCCCATCCATGGACCATTTACACAAAGAAACGAGTTATCCTGGTCAAGCCCGGTCAAGCCTAGTCAAACCAAATTATGATCCCTCTGCATCGCAAGAATGGCTCGGTTTTGCGACTTTTGCGCGTTTTTGCGGCAAATCAATCGAAACGCCTGTCCATGAACCATTTACACACGAAATCGAGCTTTTCCAATCAAGGCCAATCAAGGTAAATCAAGGTATTTTTATTAATCAAAGTGCCCATCATTCCATCACTCCAGTACCTTGGCACTCCACTGAGGTATTCGTATTTCGAGGACCAAAACAACGCCCAATTTGAAAAATGTCATGGCGGAATTGGCAGGCCGAAGGCGCGCTGAATATTAGACTTTGGATTTTGCACAGGGTGCATTAGGTTGGAGAGGCAACGGATGAATTTTCGAGCCAGATTTTATAAGCCGGTCTTGGTCGCATTGGCGGCGGTTCTTTTTTGCGGCTCCTCGCAAATGCAGGCGCGGCTGAACAAGGACCGGGCGGCTTATGGCTTCACCCGTCTGGCACCCTTGTCCAATGCCCCGCCCATGCTGGCGTTCACCACCGTGGCCCTGGGCGGTTTCCGCGGGCTGATTTCCAACGCCCTGTGGATGCGGGCCACCGAACTGCAGGATCAGGAGCGCTATTTCGAAATGGTGCAGTTGGCCGATTGGATCACCACCCTGGAGCCGCATTACAGCGAGGTGTGGCGCATGCAGGCCTGGAACATGGCCTACAACATATCTGTCAAGTGCAAGAACTTCGAGGAACGCTGGCGCTGGGTGCAGCGCGGCATCCAACTGTTGCACAAGGGCCTGCAATACAACCCGGGCGATGCCAAAATCTACCAGGATCTCTCCTGGATTTTCCGCCATAAAATCGGCCAGAACCTGGACGATGCCCACCGCCTCTACAAAATCCGCTGGGCTCAGCAAATGCAGGACCTCCTGGGCGGCCATCCCGACTTCGCCGCCTTGCTCCACCCCCAGACGCCGGCGGAGCGTGAACGGGTCAGGAAATTGCGCGAGGATTATCACATGGACCCGGCCTTCATCGAGCACATTGACCAAACCTACGGGCCGCTGGACTGGCGTTTGCCCGACGCCCACGCCATTTACTGGGCGGAGATGGGCGTGCGCAATGGCACGCAGGAGGACAGGGACCTGGTCCGCCGCTTCGCCTACGCCATCATGCAGCAGGCCTGCAGGCGCGGCGGCGCCCTGCCCTCGTGGATCACCAATGTCACCGAGGAGAATTTCATTCTTTGGCCCAATTTGGACCTCGTCTCCAAGGTCAACGCCTCCTACGAACAGACCAAGCTGGAAAGGACGGACAAGAAGATCGTGCAGAACGCCCAAAAGAACTTTCTCAAGGAGGCCGTCGTCCTTTTGTATGAATATAACCGCACCCGGGAAGCCTCGGAGTGGTTCAACTATTTGAAGGCGAACTTCACCAATGCCATCACCGGCGACGACACCAATCTGACCGTCGAAGAATACGCCTTCAAACAAATCCAGTCCGAGATCGGGGAATTGGATCAACCCAAGGTGACGAGTGTCATCCTGGGCTTGATCTCGCAGGAGTACCTCTGCTTGATCGGGGAGGATGAAACGAGGGCGGAGAACTTCCGCCGGTTGGCGGAGGCGATTTGGCACAGCTACATGAGCCGCCTTCCCGGAGGACCACAGGACCCCAATGCCCAGCGCATCGCCCTTGACCCGCTGCTCCAGTTAAGAAGATACGAACTGGAGCAAATGGAAGGCTATCTTTCGCCCCAAAATGCCAATTACCTCCGGGCCAAGCTTGGCTTCGGCCCCAGGGCGCCAGCCGCCCCGCCGCCCGGCCAGCCGCCCGCGAGCGGGAGAGAACGCGCCTAATACCGTTTCCAGTTTGCTTTTGCACTGTAGCGGCGGTCTGCGACCGCCGCCAATCGCCTTGGCAATAGTGCAGTTACAAACTGGAAACGGTATAACAGCCCGTTAAAAAAGGCCCGGTGAGGGGCACCGGGCCTACAACAGATGCATGCTTTGCGAGGGAAATGCAGGCCGCGTGCCCTCACGCGGCGGCACTGGAGCCTTTTTTTAACGGGCTGCTAACCCAGCCGGAACGAGATTCTGCGAATCAACTCGCGCCCAAAACTGTTCTGCAGCCGTTCCAGAATTTCGCGGCGCCGGTAGCGCACAATCTCGTCCAGCCAAACGCTGCTGTCCACATTGACGAATAAAGTGCCGTGGCGGATTCCCGCGGGCCGGGCGTGGGCCACGATGTTCGGATCCAGTTGATGGCTCCAAACTTGCAAAATTTCCGCCTCCGCCTGGCGGCGGTCCATGCGCAAACCGGTCAGCACGCCGGGCAGGACGGCGGCGGCTTTTTTCCCGGAGGCCTGCCGGGCGATTTCATCGCCGCCCCAATTCCAGCCGCGCCACTGGGCCAGCGCCCGCTGCCGGGTGGAGAAACGCGGCGGCGGGGAACGCCGCGGAGGAGATGAAAACGGGCCGTTGGGCATGACAGGCGCCGGGGCTTAAACGGCCGGCCGCGCCGCGGCCGCGAGGCCGAAGGTTTCGGCCGGGACGGCGGCCTCGCCAGTGCGGATTTCGTCAAGTACAAGGACTCCGTGGGGGGGCAGGTCGTAATTGCCGGTGATGGTCCGCTCCGTCAGGAAATCGTGCATGGGCTTGTAAAAGGTGATGCGCACCGCGCTGCTCTGGTGGTTGAGCAGGAAAAAGATCTTGGTGCCCGCCTTCTCCCGCATGCTGACCTCGACCGTGTCGGGCACTTTGAGCAATTGATGCAAGGCGCACATGGTGCGCAGCCAGGCGATCAAGTCATCGTAAAAAGGCTGGTCGGAAACGGTGCCGATATAGATGGCCCGGCCCAGGCCGAATTCGTTTAACGTCACGGCGGGGCGGCTGGCGTAGAAATCATGGGTGTAAGTGGCCAGAATCTGGCAACTGGCGGGCACGATGACATCGCACCAGAGACGGGCGCGGTGGGCATGATTGGCGTGAAACTGCCCCTTGAAGGCGAGATGATTTTCATGATCCGCCTCAATCGGATCGAACTCCACCACCTCCAGCCCGAACAAATCAGTCATGTTGTGGGGAAAACCGTCATCGGCCGCGATGTGGTGCTCATCCACCAGGCCGCAGTTGCAGGTGGCCACCAGGGTGCCGCCATTTTGCACGTAGAGTTTGAGCGCGTCGGTTTCCCCGGCGGCCAGCAGGCTCAGGGAGGGGGCCAGCACCAGCTTGTAGCGGGAGAGATCGTCGCCCGGCCGGGCGAAATCCACCGGGATATTCCGGTCGTGCAGGGCGCTGTGGAAAAGTTGGACATGGTTGCGCAGGCTGAAATTGGCGTTGGGCTGGCGCGGAAGGGACAAAGCCCAGTCATTTTCATGGCTGTAAAGAATGCACGTTTCGGCCATCACCTTGGTCCCTTCCAGGGCGGGAGCCAGCCGTTTGATTTCCTCGCCGATCTGGCTGATTTCCTGGTAAACCCGGTTGTCCCCCCGCCCGTTGTGGGCCAGGATGGCTCCATAAAATTTCTCCGTCCCAATGCGCGGCTGGCGCCAGAAGAAATAAAGCACGGCATCGGCTCCGCGCGCGAGCAGTTGATAAGTGAACAGGCGCACCACACCGGGACGCACCAGGGAATTGACTTCCTGCCAGTTGACGTGGCCGGCGCGCTGTTCGATCACCCAGAAACCCTCCTCGCCCCCGGGCATTTTGCTGCCGGTTTTTTTGAGGGAACGCAGAAAATCTATTTCGCAGGCGTTGACGGCGGGTTTGGATTGGATGGTGGCGTTGCTGTTGAGTGAAACAAAGTCCAGCACGCCCCCCAGATCGAAAAGGTCCACCTGATGGCCGAAAACGCGGATGTTGCTGGTGGTGGGAGCGTGCGGGGTCAGCTCCCGCAGCAAGTCGGCCTGCATGCGCACGAAAGCGACAATGGTATCGCTGCAAAAACGCCGCCAATCCATGAGCAAGGCGGGATTATGGGGGGCCGGAGCGACCATGGGCATCGGCACCTCCGACCAATCCGTGACCACCTGGCCCCAAAAGCGCAGGCCCATCATGTCATTCAGGCGCCCGATGTCCTCATATTTGGCCTTGAGCCAGGCGTGCCAATCCCGGCGCGTTTCCTGGTTGAAGCAGGGGATGGTGGAATGGACGCCGGCGTTGTTGTGGATTTGCCAGGCAATGAGCTGGGGATGTTTGCCCAGGGCCTCGGCCATGGCGCGGACAATTTTTTTGGAATAATCCCAGTAAAGATCGCTGTTCAAGCAGCAGGCCAGCCGGGTGCCGTCGCACATGGGCAGGCCCCGTTCGTCCAGGGGCAGGATTTCGGGATGCTTGCGGGTCAGCCAGAGCGGCGGGGCGGCGGTGGGCGTGCCGAGCACGACCTGGATGCCGACTTCGCCCATGAGATCCATCACGCGCCGGAGCCAGGCAAAATCGTATTGGCCTTCCTGGGGTTCGCAAATTCCCCAGGCGAACTCACCCATGCGCACGGTGTTAATGCCGGCGGCCAGCATTAATTCGATGTCCTTTTTCCAGCGGGCTTCCGGGTCCTCGGGGGAACCCGCGTAAGGGTGGACCCAGTGCTCCGGGTGATAGTCGGCTCCGAAATACATGAGTTTGATCGGTCAGTGCGACCGCAGTTTGATCGCCGTGTAATGGTCGGTGCTTGACGAACTATAGTGCCGCCGCTCCTCCGGCGCAAGCACGTTTTCGAGTTTTGTTGGGGGTGGAGGGACAATGCTCTTGGTGGAATGACAGCGGAATTCTTAACGCAAAGTCGCAAGGGCACCAAACCGCAAAGAGTTTTTTCCGGCTTGGCGTCTTTGCAACTTGACGGCTTTGCGTTGAATTCCCTTTGGTCGCGGCCTTGTCGCACTGGAAAATCGGTGGCAACATCCTCGCCAAAATGTGCAGCTCTGACCAATGGCAGAACGATCCTTGTTGCAGTGGGGGGAACATAAAAAACACCTTGATTTACCTTGATTGGCCTTGATTGGAAAAACTCAATTTAATGTGTAAATTGTTCATGGACAGGCATTTCAGTTGAATTGACGCAATCCGCCGTCGCCGAGCCTTTGGCGCGACATGAAACGCACAAAAGTCGCAAAACCGGAGCGAAGCGCGACGGAATCCGGAATTGCAGAATGGAACAACACGATGGAGTGCGCCAGCGGCGCGGGCAGATCACGCAGATGGACGCAGATGGAGAGTTTTAAACAGGAGCACACAGAGGTCACGGAGATGGAAAAGGGAGTTCTTCTCTGCGCCCTCCGCGCTCTCCTGTTCAATCCGTCTTTTCCACCGCCTGCCGGATGAAGAGAATCAATTGTCATTGCATTCCGGTTTCCCCATCTGCGTGTATCTGCGTGATCTGCGGGCACATGCCTTTCTTCCTGGATTTGTTCTGGCGCAAAGTGAACGAAGTTGGGGGTGAACGGGAAACCCGTTTTGGTTCCGTCGCCGCCTGAGGCCACAGTTGCCGTGCCCATGCTCACTATGGCAGATTATCATTTACTGAGTAATTGTCAATGGAAAAAAATGAAAAAAAGCGGGTAAGGCGGGCATCCGCCGTCGCCGAGCCTATGGTGGAAAGGAAATCATGCAGGGCAAGGTCAGGGGAATGGTTGTCAAGGGAATGGGAAACTGGAGCGAGGAAGGCGGACAAGACGGCGGACAAGCAATCAGGAACCGCGGATTACGGGGATGGCGCGGATGTTCTGAATGCAGAATGCAGAATGCGGAATGCAAAATTGTTATCCGTGTGATCGTGAAATCCGTGGTAAAATCCTCGCGAAAAAGAGCGCGTCTGACAGATTGCAGTATGGTCTGAGGCTGGCTCGGAGCTGTTTAGATTCATCCATAACTCAATGATTTAGAGGATATTAGGCATTTTATTGGACAAAACTATGGTCTGACTACTTTTATTCCCGATCAACACCTTTTTTCTAAACCATTCCAGGGAGAGGACTGGTTGTGTGCGATAAATATGCCTTGAGACCTCTTTCCAGGGTTGTGAAGAGGAACTCCTGGGTTCCTTTGTCGTCAGGGGAGCGGACACGACGGTTGTACTCTATGAGTGTGGCCTCTGGTGAGGGAATGTCACTCAAGCTGTCCGCTGTTCGACAAATTGCATGAAGTCGCTGATCGTCGCAATCTGCGAGATGTTTAGGGTGGTCGGCATTGATCAATTTCCAGGATTCATGGCCACACCAATCTTGCCGGTTGCTTCACCACCGGTTTGAGGTCGTCCGGCCGAGTGCAGCCGAGGCCCCAAAAACGTGATGCGGCGATTAGTGGCTGAGGCCATGTGTACAGCATCGTTGTGGGTGAATGGTGGTCCCGGCAACGTACTACAGGCAAGACAATTCTTCCGGCAGCATCTCATTGCCTGAAGGTGAGCGTAATCTCCGAAATGAGGGCTTTCCTAATTCGGCGTATTCTCATAAGGTGTGCCATGCCTTCGCGTTTCGGCACTGGTGAACTATATGGCTTTGATTTCAGCGGGCTGCCCCCCGAGCGGGTCCGTGAGTTGTCCTCGGCTCCTTACAAGAGCTTGGTGTGTCCCTTCAAACCGGCGCATCAGGGGAAGCCCATCGCCAAATGCAACAAAAAGGGCGGCGTCTGCTCGTTGAGGCAGTATGTGCAAGATAAACGGGGAACGGTCGAGGGAAAGGGTGAGCCGGTAACAACCTGGTTAATGCCGCGCGCGGCATTAAGGAGATTATGCCGCCTCCTGTATTATGCCGCGCGGCCAAGCGCTGGAGATGCACCTCAGGGCGGTGTCTGGTGTTTGGGGACATCGGTGTTCGGCATAATCACAGGCCTTCCAAGAAGGCGAGCAGCCGATCAGGTGGGCGATAACGCTTCGGAGTCGTGTTGGTTTTGGTAGTTCGAGCCAGTGCCTTTTCCTTTAGCGCCATGTCGGCATGGAGATATATTTGAGTTGTTTCGATCGACTCGTGTCCCAACCAAAGTGCGATCACGGTGATATCCACTCCACGGTGGAGCAGATTCATGGCAAGTGTGTGGCGTAGCGTGTGAGGCGTTACCCTTTTTCGCTGAAGGGAGGGACATGCCTCCCCGGCTGTTTTTATATGCCGGGTGACCAACCTCTGGAGCGCATCGGAACTCATGGCATTGCCCGTTGCTGTCGGAAAGACTGGCGTTGCCGAATCGGCAGGTTGTTCCGCAAGCCACTCGGACAGGCCTGCTGCCACGTCGGATCGCAATGGCGTGCATCTGGCCTTGCGCCCTTTTCCGAGACAGCGGACATGCGCCCCGGCACCCAATTGCACGTCCTCGCGTCGCAGCTTGGTAAGCTCTGAGTTCCGCAGCCCAGTTTGCACCGCGACCTGCAACAAAATCCGATCGCGCCGCCCCAGCCACGTTGTCGCGTCCGGCGCGTTCAGCAGCGCGGTTGTTTCCTCGCTGGTTAAGAACTCCACCGGTCCTCGCTCAAATCTTTTCAGAGGCATCGCCAATACACGCTGGCAGTGGCCCGCCAAGGCTGGATCGTTGAGGCAGACATATCCGAAGAAAGCATGGATTGCGCTCAGACGATTGTTGCGACTGCGAGCGCTATTGCCGCGGTCTTCTTCAAGATGCTTGAGGAAAAGGCCGAGGAGTTTGACATCCAAATCCTCCACCCTCATGTCGCTGGCCGGGCAGCGGTTGGTTTTAGACGCAAATTTCAAGAGCAGACGGAATGTATCCCGATAACTGGCGACCGTGTGTGGGCTGGCGCCCAATTGCCCCAGCAGTCGGTCGGTAAAGAACCGCTGCAAATGTCCCGCTAAATTCGCAGCGATCATGGTCGCCCTCCTTGCTTTGATGTGAGTTGGAACTCCGTGGCCAACTCGAGCAGTTCTGGAACTGCTTGGATGTACCAATACGTGCATCCCACCGACGAATGCCCCAAATAGGTGGCCAACTTCGGCATCTGACCAGCGACATTGCATCCACTTCTATACCATTCCACCATGCGCTTAGTAGCAAAGGTGTGACGCAGGTCTTGGAGCCGTGGCCCTCGTCCGCATCGATGGCCCTCGACTCTTTTTCTCAAACCACAAGCCCTTGAGATTTTGCAGAACCACTGGCGGACCGTGCCCAGATCCAAGGCTGTGCCACGATCTGAGACGAAGAAGTATGAGCTGCATGGATGGCGAAAAATCTGATCTCGTCGATAGGCGTAGTGCTTTAAGGCCGCGACCGTTGATGGATGGATCGGCACATGCCGGGATTTGCCAAACTTCGATTCCCGAATGATCAGGACTCCGTTCTGCAAATCCACATCACCTATCTCCAAAGCGGATGCTTCGCCGGGGCGCAAGCCCGTCGCTGCAAGCAAACCGATTAGAGTCTCCAGGTTCAGCGCCTTCATCCCTTGGGGTGAAGCCAACCCGGTTGCCGCGGTCATCAGCCGGGCGATTTCCTCGTCACTGTAAATATGCGGCGGATTGCGGCGGTGCCGAACGTCTAATAATCCGCGCGGGGGGATCTGATGACGAGGTTCGATGGCATTCACCCAACGGGCAAACTGACGAACCATGGACAGTTTTCGAGCCCAGGTTGCGCGTTGCACGCCTTGGGACTGCTGCGACCACTCCAGGGCCAGATGGGTTGTAATATGTGGAGCGTCCCTGCGAGCCAGGAACGCGATAAAGCGGCGTAGCGTTTGGGCCGGTTCCTGAAGTCGAGTGCCAAGAGCCCGTCGTGCCGCGATGTATTCGGTCAAATGGTCCTGTAATGATTTCATCGCGCACCTCCCCGTGCCGGCCAAGGGCGAACGACCTCGTTCAGCGAACTCATATCGATCTTGGCATAAATCTCAGTACTGCTGTGAGCGCGGTGGCGAAGAACTTCCGAAATGTCCCTCAGGTTGGCTCCCTGTTGAAGCATGCGGCTGGCCAGGGTGTGCCTGAAGAGATGGGCGGCGATTTGCTTCGGCCGATCAACCCCTGCGCGGACCATACTGTGCCGCACAATATGGCCGATGCTCGCGGGGCCAGTGAGCGGCACACGAGGCGCGTTTGTGCGCAAGAAAACCCGTTGGGCAGCCCGAACGCCCCGATCCAGACGCAGATAACGCGCCATCGCGGCGCCGACCTCGCGTGGCAGTGGTAGGACATCCAAGCGGGCGCCCTTGCCTCGGATCAGGATCTCACCTGTTCGCCAGCGGACGTCGCCTAATTCAAGCGAAATGACTTCACTGGACCGAAGACCCAGTCTCGCCAGAAGGAGCAGGATCGCGTAATCCCGGCGACCCGTGGCAGTCTTCCGGTCCGGCGCATCAAGTATGCGGTCCACTTCGGCAGGCGTCAGCTTCTTGGGAACATCCGCCTGGCTCCATCTGCGCACGGTTGGAATCGCGAAGCTGAGATCTTTGCGAATCATGCCCCGCACATGGAGAAAACGTAAAAAGGAACGCAGGCTTATCGTCAGCAGTCGAACGCATTCGCTGGATCGCTCTCGAGCCCGTTCGAAAAGAAAATCTCGGAGTATAGTGCCATCCAACCGGCGAACCGCCGTGGTGCCATGCTTTTTCTGCAAATGGTCAAGCAGGTTGGCAACCAAGGGTAAATAGACGGTTAGAGACCGCTCTGCCAACCCTTTCTCATGGCGGAGGAAATCAGCGTAGCTTCGTTCCAGCCGGGAACTGATGGTGTCCGGCGCCTTCGGGGCACACGTCGTTATTACCTCGCGACGGCGCAGGTGTTCCAAGAAGCCCGAGAGGGCCGTGGATGCAAGGCTGCGATGTGCTTTCGCAAGCCGGCATGCGTTTGCCATGAACTCGGCCACTTCGGATTCGTCGGGTTCGGAGGCACGATGCTTCAGCCGCCGTCGCCAGCTTACAAACTTCCGAAGAGATGCATGCTTCGTAGACAGCGTGCAGGCTGCGTAGCCAGCCAACTTTAAGCCGGCGATGAAGGGAGCGATATGCGATTCAATGACGTCACAAACTGCGTGATGATTTTGGGCATTGTTTTTGTTGTTCATGTGGTGATCTCCGTTTCTCCAGGCATCTGGTGCCAGGGAAGAGAGATCACCCGAATTATGCCGCAGCCGCAATCTTCGGATCGTTCAGTTTTCGAGGAAACATCGAGGTTCTAAGAGGCCGCGCGGCATAATACAGGAGGCGGCATAACCTG
>JBEKVM010000003.1:0-81933 GCA_049513975.1 Verrucomicrobiota bacterium
CCGGACCACCCAACCAGCGCCACCCACCAGTCATCCCGTGACTTTTCACCCGCCAAACCTGCGCGCGAAACCGGAAAGCAACTTCCACACCGAACACGATTGGCGAGGCGCGTGCGCTCCCCGAAACGCTGCCCAAGTCGTCGCTGTTTCTCAAATGAGGACATTGCCGGACGGAGGCAGGGCTTGATTTTTCGCCGGGGCGTGTGCAAATTGACGGCAAGAAAGGAAACATTAATTATGGCAATGCAAACACTGGATTTAACCCAGCGTCCGCCGCGCAGTCCGCGCGTGCGCCTGGGCGGCTACGTCATCCTCCCCCGCATGCTCGACAAGGGGCGGGCCACCATCAACAAGAAAGCGGGCGAGTATCACTTCAATTGCCCGCTGGATCAGAGATTTCTGACGTACGTCGGAATCAAGGCGGAGGCGCTGAAGAAACAACTGGGGCAAGGCAAGGGCGATGGCGAGATGCTCGCCTGGATCGAGGCCAACGCCAAATTCAAACGGTCTCCCGTCGAAATCGCGGCCTGGTCGGTTTTTATGGAGCAGCGCGGGCCGTCGGACCTGGAAACGCGGAAGTATTTCAGTGAATTGCAGGCGGGCGCGGCGCCCAAACGGGAGGATGTGGCGACGTGGTTTGACTTGCTGGACGTGGACGATTTTGTGACGTTCGGCGGCAAAGCCTGAAAGGGTCCGGATCAGGATTCCTCCGCCAAACGGCGCAAATAGTCGAAGGAAAAAATCCCGGTGGCGTGGCCGTCGGCCCAGACGGGCTGGATGGCGTAGCCGCCCACGTTGACCAGGCGCGTGAGTTGGAAGGAACGCGGCGTGAGCGGTTCGTCCGGGCCTTTGTAGAGGTTGCCCATGATGTCCCGCTCGCCGCGGCAGCCGGCGCAAGGGCAGTGGCGCCGCAACGCTTCCAGGGGAATGAAAGTCTCCCGGCCATCGTCCCATTTGATGGCCAGTTCGCCGCCGATTTGCTGAATGTCCGCCGGTTGCACCCTGGGAGGTTACAACAGGCGGCGCCGCTGGTCATCAGAGAAAAAGGGAGGCGATGGTGGCCTGAATTTCCTCGGCGCTGGCTTTGGGGTCGGGAGCGTTTTTAATGGGACGGCCCACCACGATGTAGTCGGCGCCGTTGCGGAAAGCCTGCTCGACGTCCACCGTGCGCTTCTGGTCGTCCACCGGCTTGTTTTCCACGGGACGAATGCCGGGGCAGACGATGAGGAAGTTGCCGCCCAAATGCTCGCGGAGTTTGGGGGCCTCCAGGCCGGAGGAAATGACGCCGTGGCAGCCGAGTTGCAAGGCGCGTTTGGCGCGGGAAAGGACCAGTTTTTCCACGTCGCAGGCAAAACCGAGGTCGTCCAGGTCGCTGCGGTCCAGGCTGGTCAGGACGGTGACGGCCAGTATTTTCACCCCGGTTTGTTCGCGGGCGGCGGCTTCCAGAATGCGGTCGTTGCCATGCACGGTGGCGAACTCGATTTTTTTGCCGCGCAATTGGGCGACGGCCAGGCGCACGGTTTCGGGAACATCGAAGAATTTAAGGTCCACAAAAACTTTTTTGCCGCGGGCGGCCAGCCAGTCAATCAATTCGAAATAACCGCCGGCCATGAAAATTTGCAGGCCGAGCTTGTAAAAAAGGACGGAGTCGCCCAGTTTTTCAACCCAGAGTTTGGCCTCCTCGACGGTGGAGACGTCGAGGGCGAAAATGAGCCTTTCCCGTCTGGGAATGGCCTTTTGCGACAGCATCGGTTGAGTCATCATGCCGGCGTGAAAACTGGGTCGGATCAAATCGGTTGGCAAGACAATTGAACTCAAGAGCGGCGAGCGACCGCCTCCGATGAGCTTTTGCACACTTCTTTGATTGCGTTATTGGTCGGCTGCAATTCGAGAACCTTTTCGCTTTGACTCATGCGATACAGGCCCGCTGGATGCTTCATGAAAACGACAGGCACATTAATCGGCTTCGTGAAAAATTGGCTCAAATGACCTTTTACTGTACCTCCAACAGAAATGATCACCTCAGGTTGCACAAGCTCCATGACCTTTGAGAGGTAGCGGTCCGCACAAGGACTTTTTTCGCTCTTGAGGCGATCCTAGGTCATGGGTGCGCTTTTACTGGCGCATAGGAAGAGTTCTGTCACCGCTGCTTTTGATTCGAACAATGTTCCGTTCCCAAAAACCCCTTCCACAACAATCGCATGGCAATGGTAATGCGGTTCCGGGCCAGCCGGTGCGATGTAAGTCTCATCCTTTTCGTCGCGATTTTTGGCGGCAAGCCGTTCGAAGTTTTCGCTTGAACGCATAAGCCATTCGTGCAGGTCTCGGTTGGTGTCTGTCCGACGGGGATTTATGCCGATGAAGAGCAATGGCGCGCGCCCCTGCGCACCAATGATTGGAGGAAATTTGTAGAATGGTCCGCCGTGAGGAGGCCGTCGGAAATCCACGATGTCGCTGCATTCTTCGCATCCGAAGACTTTCATCCTCAGCAAATCCGCGGCAGCAGTACGGCACGCCGGTGTCATTTGGCCGTCACTTCATGGTCGCGGCGGTACAGGCGGCTCGCGTAGCGCCGCTGCATCTTCTGATAGTACGCGGCGGCCTTGTGCGGATCGTGATTGAATTTCGCGGCCATCTTGCGGCGGATGTCGCGCAGCCATTCCAACCCGTCATCATGTTTCGCTTTCATCGTCTTTCTCCAGCAATTGGAGCGGGGTCACAAGCGCAGGCGTTCGCAAACCCAGCAACGCATTGACACGGTGAATATGCCCGAACTTGTTGGCGTTGGCAAGATGCTTGCAGTTCCACGTCACGAGCATGTCGCAGTTGTGGAACGAAGCAAGCGCCAGGTGGTCGGCGTCGCCTTGCGCCTCCAGCGGCATGAGTTTGTGGGCAAAATACACTTCGACAATGTCGGCGATCTCCGGGACGTAGGGCAGAATGCGTAGTTGGGCGATGAGCGCGAGGACTTTGTCGCGCTTTGGCTGAGGCGTTTCTTCCAATTCGGAAATCACGGGCAGGCCGATGACCAGTTCCTGATCAAATCTGGGCATTGCCCACCATTGACGCGTCCAATCGCGGCGTGATTGCAGGTCGCGCTCCGGCCGCATTTCGTGGTAGAAACTCAGAATGCTGGTTTCGATGTAAATGAGCGCGCTCATCGTGCCGTACGCGGGTCGAGCCGGTCAAAATACCTTCCGGGTATGGGACGATGGCGCATGACGGTTCCATTGTTTGCTGACGTGAGGCAGAGAATAACCCTTCCATTGGCCTGGCTGCAACCTTTTGCGTCGCGGTTTCGCCGGCGATTGTGCTTGCGCGGCAGGGCAAACGGCGCTCGATTTTAACGGCTGGACCGGCCGTGCCGCCGGCGGCCAAACCGTCATGTATAAAAAAATTCTGGTGGCGCTGGAGAACAGCCGGGCGGACAATGCCCTGCTGCCGCACGTCGCCGAACTGGCCGGGCATTTCCATTCCCAACTGGCGCTGCCGCCTGTGGCGGACGGTGGGTGGCGCGCAATTTCGAACGGATGAAACTGGCGGAATCGGAGGAGATGAAGGAGGACCGGGCTTGCCTGGAAAAGAAGGCGGAGGAGTTGCGCGGGCGGGGCCTGCAGGTGGAAACGCAACTGGCGCTGGGGGAGCCTTCCACAGAAATTCCGCGGGCGGCCCGGCAGGAGGGTTGCGATTTGATCGCCATGACGACGCACGGGCACCGGTTCCTCGGCGGCCTGGTTTTTGGCAGCACCATCCGCGAGGTGCGGCCCAAGTCGTTGATTCCCATTTTGCTGGTGAGAGCGACTGCGAAATAGCCGGGCTTATTTGGCCGGGGCCGGAGTTTCGGGCTGGTTCCAGCCGCCGCCCAGGGATTTGTAGAGGCGGACGATGATCAGGAGCTGGTTGAGCTGGGTGCGGGCCAGGGCGTTTTCATCGGGAAACAATTTTTGCTGGGCGTCGAGGACCTCGAAATAATTGGCGTGGCCGGCGCGGTAGCGTTCGGTGGCGACCAGAACCGCGTCCTGGTAGGCGGCGACGGAACGGGCCTGCTGGAGGCGGGCTTCGTCGTATTTTTGCCGGGTGTAAAGCTGGCCGGAGACTTCATGGAAGGCCTGGAGGACGGTTTGCTGGTATTGCAGCCTGGCCTCGTCCCAGAAGGCCCGCGCCTGCAGGTATTGCCCACGGAGAAAGCCGGCCTGGAAAAGCGGGCCGCTGGCGTTGACGCCGGCGGACCAAAGATGGGAGCCGGGGGCGGTCAAGGCCGAAAGCTCCGGGCTGACGCCGCCGAAGAGAGCTGTCAAACCTATTTGTGGCAGGAAATCGCCCATGGTCACGCCGACTTGCGCGTTGGCGGAACGGAGCAGTTGTTCGGCCTGGCGGATGTCAGGCCGCCGCTCCAGCAAGGCGGCGGGCAGGCCGGCGGGCACCGCCGGCGGCACGGTTTGGGCGGTGAGGGGGGCGCCGCGCGGGATGGAGCCGGAACCCTGGCCGAGCAGAACCTTGAGTTGGTTCTCCTGCAGGCGGATGCGCTGTTCCAGATCGGGGACCAGGGCGGCGACATCGGCCAGAGCGCCTGCGGCGTCGTCGGTTTCGAGTTTGGAGGCCACTCCGCCGCCCAGGCGCGCGTTGAAGAGCGACAAACTTTCGCCGTAGGAGTTGGTGGTGCGCCGGGCAATTTCCAGTTCCGCGTCCAGTTCCAAAAGCTGGAAATAGTCCTGCGCCACCTCGGCGATAAGGGAGAGGCGGACGCCGCGCCGGGCTTCCTCGCTGGCGAGGAATTGGGCGCGGGCGGCTTCGTTGAGGCGGCGCACGCGCCCCCACAGGTCAATTTCCCAGGTGGCGTTGAGCGCGGCCTCGAAGGAACTGGTGGTGGCGCCGTTTCCCTGGGCATTGGCGCTGCCGGCGCTGGCGTTTTTTCCGCGGTAGCCGTTGACATCGTAGCCGGCCTGGGGGAAGAACTGGGAGCGCGCCTGCTCGGCCAGGGCGCGGGCCTGCTCGACCCGGGCGGCGGCGATGCGGATGTCGTAATTATTGGTCAGGGCGAGGTGGATGAGGTTGGTGAGAGTGGGGTCGTTAAAAATCTCCCACCAGGGAAGGTCCGCCAGGGAATTGGTGGCCCCAGGATCCAGGCTGTATTTGAATTCTTGGGGGATGTCGGCGGGGGGGCGGTGATAGTTGGGGCCGATGGCGCAGCCGGACAGGAAGAGCAGGGCCAACCCCAGGATTGCGGATTGCGGATTGCGGATTGCGGATTGGAAACACCGGGATAACCAACGGCGATTTGTCCTCATGGCTCTCCTTCGGCCGGCTCCGGCGGGGCCGGGGCGGGATGCGCTTTGAAACGATGGGCGATTCTTTCCACCACATAGAAAGTCACCGGGATGAGGAAAATGGCGATGCAGGTGGCGGCGAGCATGCCGCCAATGACGACGGTGCCCAGGATGCGCCGGGAAACACCCCCCGCCCCCGTGGCGATCCAGAGCGGAATACACCCGAAGATGAAGGCAAAGGAAGTCATCAGAATAGGACGGAGCCGGATGCGCGCGCCGGTCAGGGCGGCGTCGGTCAGGGACTTTCCCTTGGCATATTCGATCCGGGCAAACTCGACGATGAGAATGGCGTTTTTGGCGGCGAGGCCGATGAGCATGACGAGGCCGATCTGGGCGTAAACATTGTTGACCATGTTCCGGGCCATCAAGGCGGCGAAGGCGCCGAAGACGGCGATGGGCGTGCCCAGGAGGACGCTGAAGGGCAGCGACCAGCTTTCATAGAGGGCGGCCAGAATGAGAAAAACAAAGAGGAGGGAGAGGCCGAAAACGGCGGCGGGCTTGACTCCTTTTTTGGCGGCATTTTCCTGGAAAGACATGCCCATGTAATCGAAGCCCATCTCCGGCCCCATGGTTTGGGCGAAGACCTCTTCCAGGGCCTGATTGGCCTGGCCCGAACTATAGGGTGGGTTGGCGCTGCCGTAGATTTGGGCGCTGCGAAACAAGTTGTAGCGCAGGGTGTATTCCGGGCCGGACTGCATCTTGATGCCGGCCAGACTGGAGAGCGGCACGGGCTGGCCGTCGCGGTTGCGCACGTAGAAAAGGTTGAGGTCTTCCGGGCGCGAGCGGTATTGGTCCTCCGCCTCGACATAGACCTGCCATTGGCGGCCAAAGCGGTTGAAATAGTTGACAAAGGTGCCGCCCAGATAGGCCTGGAGGGTCTGGTAAACCTCGCCGATGTCCACGCCTTGTTTGAGGGCCTTGTCGCGGTCCACATCCACGTAGGCCTGCGGGACCAGCGGCAGGAAGGTGGTGAACAGGTTGGTTAATTCGTGCCGTTTGCGCGCCGCTTCGAGGAATTTGTTCAAGTTGTCGCTCAGGAATTGAACGTCCTTGCCGGCGCGATCCTCCAAAATAAACGTGAACCCGCCCGACGCCCCCACCCCTTGGATGGCCGGCGGGGTGGTGACTTTGGCGTTGGCGCCCGGCAGCCTGGCCAGTTCGGTGTTGAGGTGGTTGATGACCGCGTCGTACTGTTCTTCCGGTTTGTGGCGCTCGCTCCAGGGACTAAGCGCGACCCAAATGAAGGCGCTGTAAGTGTTGCGGATGCCGCTCAGGAGACTGAATCCGACCACCGTCAGGTAAGATTTGACGCCGGGCGTTTTGCTCAGGATCGCCTCGCACTGGCGGGCGACATCGCTGGTGCGCTCGGTCGAGGCGGCGTCGGGAAGGGAAACCCCCACATAAATATAGCCCTGGTCTTCTTCGGGGAGAAAGCCGCCCGGAATCCTGTTTCCAAACCAGGCCACGGCCAGCGCGACGAGCAGAAGGAAAGTGAGACTGATGGCCGACTTGCGAATCAGCACGGCGGAAAAACCAACATAGCCGTGCGTCACCCGCCCATAGACGCGGTTAAACCAATCATAGAACTTGCCCAGCGGGCCGCCGCCTTTCTTTCTCGGTCGCAACAGCAGGGCCGACAAAGCCGGACTGAGGCTGAGGGCGTTGAAGGCGGAAATGAGCACGGAAATGGCGATGGTGACGGCGAATTGCTGGTAGAGCCGGCCGGTAATGCCCGGAATGAAAACCGTCGGCACAAAGACCGCCGCCAAAATCAGCGCGATGGCTACGACCGGCCCGGAAACCTCGCTCATCGCCTTGATGGCCGCCGCTTTGGGCGCCAATCCCTCTTCAATGTGACGTTCCACGCACTCGACCACCACAATGGCGTCATCCACCACCAGACCCACCGCCAGGACCAGGCCAAAGAGCGACAAAGTATTGATGGAGAAGCCGAGCAACGGAAAAAAAGCGAAGGTTCCAATGAGCGAGACCGGCACCGCCAGCAACGGAATGAGTGTCGCCCGCCATCCTTGCAAAAACACGAACACCACCAGCGTGACCAGCCCGAGCGCGGCCAGGAAGGTGAACATGATTTCGCGCATGCCCTCCGTGATGGCCTGCGTCGTGTCCAGCGCAATGTCGTAATCAATGTCGTTGGGAAAGCGTTTCTTCAATTCTGCCAGCCGCCGCTTGACCTCCTTGGCGGCATCCAGGGCGTTGGAGCCGGGCAACTGGTAGAGGGACATGTTGGCGGCGGCCTGGCCATTGTAGCGGCCGATGACGTCGTAATCCTGGCCGCCCAATTCAATGCGGGCGACGTCTTTGAGGCGCACAATGGAGCCATCCGGGTTGGCGCGCACGACGATTTGGCCGAACTGCTCCGCCGTCACCAGCCGGCCCTGGGCCACCACGTTAAAGGCGAACTGCTGTCCCGCGGGAGCCGGGTTGCCGCCGAGACGGCCGGCGGGGTTGACGGTATTCTGACTGTTGACCGCGTTGACAATTTCCGGGACGGTGATGTTCAGCTTGGCCAGCAGATCGGGTTTGACCCAGATGCGCATGGCATACTGGCCGGCCCCGAAAACATTGATTTGGGCGATGCCTTTCACCCGGCTCAACTCATCATACATGTTGATGTAGGCATAATTGGCCAGGAACTGCGCGTTGTGCGTCCCCTTGGGCGAAAACACCGAGACGAACATGAAAGGCGATGAGGTCGCTTTCTGCACCACGACGCCCAGATTGCGCACGTCCGCGGGCAACAGGGCCTCGGCCTGGGAATAGCGCAAAAACGTCAGGTCCTGATCCACGTTCGGGTCGGTCGCAACGTCGTAGTTGACAGTCATGCGCACCGAGCCGTTATTGGCGTTGAGGGAATAGACGTAGTTCATGTTGTCCACCCCGCTCATTTTCTCCTCGATGGGCGCGGCCACGGACTGCTCCAGCGTGATCGCGTCCGCCCCCACATAAGTTGCCTGAATTTGAACCTCCGGCGGGACAATGTTGGGGAATTTGGAAATGGGCAGCCCAAACAGCGTGACCAGGCCGACGATGACGGTGATGATCGAAATCACCATGGCGACAATGGGACGGCTGATGAAAAAGCGGCTCACTTGCGGTCACTCCAGAAATTTTTCATCCCTTGCCGGGTCTGGGGGAAATTGTTATGGGCTGCGGGTTGACCGCTTTGCCCGGCCCGGCTTTTTGCAGGCCCTCCACGATAATGCTCTCGCCGGATTCCAGGCCGTGTTCGATCACCCACATATTGCTCATTTGCTGGCCAACCTGCACCGGGCGGATGGAGACCACATTGCTGCCGTTGGCCTGGGTGACCACATTCACTTGGAAACTCCCCTGCAATTCCGTGACCGCGCGCTGAGGAACCAGGGCGACGCCTCTGCGCATTTCGGTGCGGGCACGAATCCGGGCGTATTGGCCGGGGCGGAGCACATTGCCGGGATTGGGAAATAAAACGGCCACGGTAACGGCGTCCGTGTTTGGCTCGACCTGGCGGTCCAGGAAATAAAACTTCCCCTTTTGCGGATAGACCGCCCCGTTGGCCAGGATCAGATCCAACTCCATCCCGTCGCCATCGGTCCCGCCTCCGGCCGCAAAGGCGGCCAAATGGTCCAGGTAGTATTGTTCGGTGACGGTGATGTAGGCCTTGATGGGATCCAGGGTCGAAACCTCGGTGAGGTTGCCGGTGGCGGGGCCCACCAGATCGCCGATCTGGGCGCGCGCCAGGCCGGCGATCCCGTCAATGGGCGAAGTCACACTGGCAAAATCGAGGTTCAACTGAGCCTGCTGTTGGGCGGCCTGGGTCATGGCCACGCTGGCCGCGGCGGCCTTGTTGGATTGCACAGCGTCATCCAATTCCTCCTGGCTGATGGCGTTGGATATGGCCAGCGGCCTGAAACGTTTGACATCCAGTTCGGTCCGGCCCAGTTGCGCTTCCGCCACGCCGAGCTGGCCTTGGGCTTGATTGAGGGCCGCCGCAAAAGGGCGCGGATCAATCTGGAAAAGCACGTCTCCCTTTTTGACCAAACTGCCTTCCTTGTAATTCTGCGACATGAGATAGCCGGAAACCTGGGCGCGGATCTGGGCGTTGACGAAGCCGTCGAGGGAGCCAAGCCAATCCTGATAGACGGGAACATCCTGGAGCGTCACCGTCATCACCTGGACTTCCGGCGGCGGCGGCGGCGGCGGCCCGGCCTTCTTGCAGCCGGCCACGCCGAGGAGCAGCGCCATCGCCGCAAAAGGAACCCGGCGCCGGGAGATTCCCGGCCCGCGCCGATTGAGCAAATCTATGAGTC
This sequence comes from Verrucomicrobiota bacterium, assembly GCA_049513975.1. GTDB lineage: Bacteria > Verrucomicrobiota > Verrucomicrobiia > Limisphaerales > Palsa-1400 > JBEKOF01. The sequence continues at coordinate 9,641 of JBEKVM010000003.1, forward strand.
TCATGCCATTAGCCTCTTTAAAGGGCGAAAAGTAAAACATACCGGGCCGGGAATGTAAAGAGCGAGCAAAGAATTGCGAATTGCGGATTCTTTACCTTCCGCCGCGGCTTGGCGGCCAAGGAGGGCGGATTGACACCCAAACACCACTCAGTACTTGCCCGTTGCATTTTCAATCTTCTCAAAGTCCACATCCAGGCCGGAGGGTGGCAGGGCGGACGGCTCCGCGCCCAACTTTATATTGGGTGTGTTGGCCATTTGCAGTTCGAGCGAGGCGCCGTTGACGATGTCGGCGTGGCGAATCCAGACCCGGTCCAGAGGCCGGCCATTGAGCCGGATGCTTTGAATGTATTTGTTGTCTTCTGAGTTATCGCGGCAGATTATCCGCAGCGTCCTGCCATTATGCAGGTGGATCGTGACACGGTTGAAAACCGGGCTGGCGAGGTTGTAAATGGGCACGCCGGGTGTGACCGGATAGAATCCCAGCATCGAAAAGACCACAAACGCGGACATGCCGCCGCCATCCTCGTCGCCGGGCATGCCCAAAGTCGTGTCTGTAAACCAGGTGTCGAGCAGCATGCGAACCCGCTTCTGAGTTTTCCACGGCGCGCCCAGATAGTTGTAGAGGTAAGGAATGTGCAGGCTGGGTTCATTGCCCATGGAAAACTGTCCGACCAGTCCGCTGGCGTCGGGAAATTTGGCCCAGAATTCATATTTGCTCATGCCCAGCGGCTGCCGGAAAAGTTGATCCAGCTTCGCCTCAGCCGGGCCGCGGCCGCCCATCAGTTCAAACAAGCCCGGCAAATCGTGCTGGACCTCCCAATCGTAAGTGTAGCCGTTGTTCTCGGTGGTGTAATCCCGTCCGCCTTGTCCGCCGGAAAACCCGGGGTCATAAGGTTCAATCCAATGGCCGTCGGCGTCCTTGGGCCACATGTGCCCTTTGTCCTGGCGGAATACATTCTTGTAATCGGCGGCCCTTTTCAGAAAAAACTGGCCGTCCGCCTCCTGGCCCAGCGCACGCGCCAATTGCGCGGTACACCAGTCGTCATAACTTTGCGCCAGCGTGACCGAGACGGCTTGCCGCCGTTCAAAAGGATGAACCCGGGAAACGGTTTCTTTTTCCCCGGGTTTCAGCGCCGGCATGTAGCCATGTTCCGCCAGAAAATCGTCCAGCGGGCATTTCGGCCCTTTGCGCCAGGGCAGCCAGGTGCCTTCGATGGAATTCTTCCGCGCCCCCGCGTAGGCCGTGGCGAGATCGAAGTTGGTAACCCCTTTGGCCCACGCATCGGCCATCCACGCCGCGGCGTGATTGCCCGTCATGCATTCGTCGTTGCCCCACAGCACGGCAAAACATGGCAGCCACCCCAACTGTTCATACATGCGGACATAGGATTGAATTTTGTCGGCTTCCATTTCCGGATTGAGCAAGGTATGCAACGGCTCCAAGGCGCGGTAAGTGTCCCACAGCCAGTTATCCACGTAGAAAGGCCGCGCATCCTCATGCGCCTGATGATCGAAGGCGCTGTAGTATTGACCGTCTTCGGTGATATTGACCATCCGTTCGTAGCAACGATACAGCGAAGTGTAAAAAACCCGCTTCTGTTCCAGCGTGCCGCCTTCCACTTCAATCTGTCCCAGCGTCTTATTCCAACGATCCCGCGCCTTGCCCTTGATCGCTTCAAAATTCCACGCGGGAATTTCTTCGGCCAGATTCCTCTTTGCCTGCGCCACGCTGATAAAGGATACGCCGTACCGAAACCCCAAAACTTTTTCACCCTCTTGCGCCCTCACCGTCAACCGTTGGTTCCCCCGGCTGGGCTGGACTTGTGCCGGCGCGCTAAACTCGCCGTAGAAAAAGGCCTGCATGCCGTGAAAACGCTCCACCCCTGAAACCCCATTGCTCCCCTCATTGGCAAGTTCCCCTCTCAGCCGGTTGGCCAGCAATACCACCGGCTTGGCGGAAGGAAACGTGAAACGAAAGTAACCGCAACGCGCCGTCGGCGTGAATTCCGTCCGGATCAGCGAGCCGTCAAACCGCGTGGCATAGTAATAGGGCCTCTCCACTTCCTGATCGTAAGCCGCCGGACGTTCCCAGGCCTCCGGCGCGCCGTCGCTGGGCATCAGCCAGAATAATTCGCCCAGGCGATGCGAAATGATCGTCAGCGGAAAGGAATGGATTTGATCATCCAATTGATCCGCTCGCACCGGATAAACGCGCACCATGCTGTTGGGCAGCGAAACGGTTGGGCGCGTCGGTTCCAGCATGAACCCCTGTCCCCCCAGGGCGGGATCAACGTATTCCACTTGGCCGCGGACTGTGGCGGCGGACAAAAACACAGTGGCAGCTATAAATGACAAGGGAGATGTTTTCATGGTGTGCAGACAGGTGGCCTATCATTGCATGTTATCGTTTTCTTTCCGCATGGCGCAGCAGGTTCGCCACGGAACCGGTTGCACCCATGTTAATCGTTTGCCCGTCCAGTTCAAGCTGATCCTTGTTACCCGGGCCCGTTGGGGCGCCTCTCGAAACCGCTCCCATCCGGTCCTCTTAATCTTAATGCTAATCTTAATCTCATTCCCTCGCCCCGCGCAGCGGGGAGAGGGCAGGGAGAGGGGTTCCTTCCATCCAAGGCGGGCAATCCCGGAATGCGCCCGGCGCGTTGTTGGGCCCGTTTATGAAAACCAATTCCTTTAGATACGATGCCTAATTAGTTCATAATCAAGGGGTTGCGGAGGAGGTGAATCGCGGGCCGCAAAAACAGGGGCAAAAATCGGCGGGTTTGGCAGGCAAAACGCGCTTTTTCCCAAACTATTTTTGTTTTTGCAAATCCGCTTTTTTGGGGGCAAACGCGGTTTTACCGAGTGTTGGCAAGGGTTTTTTTGGGGTGGGCAGGGGCGTTTTTGGCCATGCATTTTGTACCCACGGTGGGCAGCGGCTTTTTAAAAGGTGTGTTTAAATAGTAAACATGAAGATTAAATTAGTCTGTAATGTGATAGTGACGGTAATGACGGTAGCGGGGCTGGCGGGGTGCGCGACTTCGCACAAGAAGGAGTATCTGGTGCATGAGTTTTGGACCTACTCGGAGGCGGGGCAGGTGACGCGGCACGAGGTGTGGTCGGAGAATCATCACGGCGGGGGGACGGCGCTGCTGGCGGACCCGGTGGCGACGGAGATCGCCAGTTTTCATACCAATCAGGCGGGGCTGGGCGGGGCCTCGGCCTTCACGGTGGGGAATGTGCAGTCCACGGTGAGCAGCAACGCGGCGGCGATTATTTCCTCGGGCGGGACGGCGGTGGGGAATGTGATCCAGGGAATCGTGAAATGAGAAATGCAGAATGCAGAATGCAAAATGAAGAATTCAAGAAAAGTTGGAGGTGCGCACGGCCACAGGGTGGACGGAGTGGACGGAGTGGAAGGAGTGATTGACAGGGCGCGCGTTCGCGGATTTGGCATTGAGCACTCGTTTTTATGGATTCACTGATTCCAGGGGTTTATGACCGGAGGCTGGCGGCGGCGCTGGCGCGGGGGGCGGCGGCGGCTTACGGGGACGAGGGGGAGATGGAAGCCTGGGCGCAGCGGCTGGGGTGCGCCGGGTGCGAGGTGGCGCGGGATGAAAGGACCGATTCGCTGGCCTTTGCGGCGGCGAATGAGGCATGCGGGTTTGTGGTGTTCCGGGGGACACGGGATTTGCGGAACTGGATCACGGACCTGGATTGCAGAAGGGTGAAGGTGGACTGGGTGGACGGAGTGGACGGGGTGGACGCGGATGGGGTGGAAGTGCATGAAGGTTTCAATCGGGCGCTGGAGGCGGTGTGGGGGACGCTGAAAGGAGTGCTGGAGAAATGGAGCGAAGGGAGGAAAAACATTTTCTTCGCGGGGCATTCGCTGGGCGGGGCGCTGGCCATGCTGGCAGCCGCTGGCTGCAGTGAACAGTGGTCAGTGGCTAGTGGCCAGGGAACAGTGACCAGTGACCAGTGTGAAGTGACCAGCCACTCTCCACTATCCACTAACCACTCCGGGCTTCCCATCTGGCTTTATACGTTCGGGCAGCCGCGCGTCGGCAATGCGGCCTGGGCGCGGTGGTACGACGGCAGGTTGCGGGCGCGCAGTTTCCGGGTGGTTCACGCGGAGGATGTGGTGGCGCGGATGCCGTGGTTGCTGGGCCTCTACCGCCACGCCGGGACTGAAATTTTTTATGACGCGCTGGGCCGGGCGCATCAGGACTGGCCGTGGTGGGCCAAGGCGCCGAGCGACGCGGCCGGGCTTTGGCGGGAATGGCGCCAGGGAAAAGTGGCCCTGCTGGGGGACCACCATGTCAGGACTTATGTGGGAATGCTGACCAGAGGGATGAAGGATGAAGGATGAAGGATGAAGGATGAAGGATGAAGGATGAAACAATTTTGCGGCGGTCCTGGACCGGCGCCACATGGAAAATGGAAACAAATGGAATTTAGCGCACCAGTGGAAATAGCGGCCTGGCTGGGATGCCTGGCGTTCGGATTGATGTTGTTTAACGAGGGGGCGAAGTTCGTGGACCGGATTCGCGGGAAAACGCCGCATCCGCCGAACGAGCAACTGGAGTTCTGCGTGACGGCGATGGACCGGCGGGTGTGCCGGCTGGAGGAGGAGAGCACGAAGATCTGGGCGAAAATGGAGGCGGACAAGACGGAGATTCTGCTAGCGGGGGAGTTGCGGGCGGAGAAGCTGCACAACCGCATCAACCCCATCGCGGCGGGAGTGGAGGGGCTGAGGTCGGCGGCGGAATTGAATAATCAACAGACGGTGCTGTTAAGCACGAAGCTGGACCATTTGATGGAGACAAAGAAGGCATGAAAAGACTTTTGCCCGCAGTTCACGCAGATAACGCAGATAGGAAACGACACACTCAAATATATATGTATTCCGGTTCTTCATCTGCGTCTCTCTGCGTGAACTGCGGGCAAATGTTTTGGCTTGGGAGGAAGAAGGACTAACCGGGACGAATAGGACGAATAGGACGAATGGGACGAATAGGAACAAGGACGAGAATATGAATGCACAACAACATGAGGTTTTTCGGGAGACGATGCTGCGGGCGTTCCAGGCGGCGGGGGGCTGCGGCCTGAGCCTGACAACGCTGGAGGTGACGCTGCGGGTCTGCGGGTTCAAGAGGTTCGAGACGGGGGACCTCGAGGCGGAGGTGCAGTATTTCACGGACAAGGGGTTTGTGGCGGAGGTGCCCAAGTCGCACTCGGTGGGGAACCGGATTTGGCGGATCACGGCGGCGGGGGTGGATGACCTGGAAAAGCGCGGGCTGTAGGCAAGGATGAAGGATGAAGGATGAAGGATGAAGGAAATGCAGAATGCAGAATGCAGAATGCAAAATGAAGTTTGAATTCTGGAAGAGGAAAGGGTGCGGATGAAGACATTCAGAAAACCAAGGAGCGATTCCTACGAAGCCAATATCTCCCCCGAGGACCGCGAGCACCTCTATGCCTGGCTCTTGCAGCCCGGCTTGTCCTTGAAGGAGGCCGCTCGCCGGGCTCCCCCGTGGCGGACCGGCAAACGGGCCGGCCGCAAACCCGATTCCCAGGCCGTCGCCAAAATCAGCCGCCGCATGCGCACCGAAACCGGCTTGGCCGAATTGGAAGCCGCTGCCCTGGTCCAGCAGGTCGTCCTCAACAAAATCCTCGAACATATCCCGCCAGGCCAGTTGCACGAGGAAATCACCGATCTCTGCATGAGGTTCATCGGCCAGGACGTCATCCACAAAACTTTGCAACAGCTCGACCCGGACTCTCGAACCGATGCCGCCAAACTCCTGCTCCAGCGCTCCGATCAGAACCTCGACCGCCAAAAATTCTACCTGCTCCTGCGCAAATACGCGGACGAGGCCAAGGCGGCCAAGGAGAAGGCCCAGCAAGCTGGCGAGGCCGGCCACCGCCAAGGCGGCATCCCGGCGGAAGTGCTGGCGCAGATCGAAAAGGAATTGAAGTTGTTGTGAAATTAACCGCCAGCCATGCAAAAAGCAGAGCGCGCAAACGCTCCAGACCTGTTACCCCTCCGCCTCCGCTGGTAGGGCGCGCACTCCGGGCGCGCCGCGGCGGGCAGCGGAGTGCCCGCCCTACCCTTCCCACTCCACCAAAAACGCGGTGTCGCGTCGGCGCTGTGCGCCGATCCATCCTCCTCCCGCCGCCACCGCCTCTCCGGCTCGATAATTTTTTCCTACCCTATCAGGCCAGGTGGATCAACGACCCTTCGCGCAGACGGCTTATGGAAAAGTCCCGCCAGATCGGCATTTCCCTTTGCACCGCTTATGACCTCGTCAAGAAAATCGGCCGCCAGAACAGCCCCTTCGATGCCTGGGTCACTTCCCGCGACGATTTGCAAGCCCGCCTCTTCGGCGCCGATTGCGTCCACTGGGCCAGGCTCCTTCACCGTTCCGCGCGCGCTCTCACCTGGCAACTGTTGGATGCGACGGATAAAACCTCTGCCCACGTCCTCCCGCTGGACAGCGGGCGCAGTATCTACTGCCTCTCTTCCAATCCCGATGCCCAGGCAGGCAAGCGCGGCTACAGGGTTTTTGACGAGTTCGCCCTCAACCTGGAGAACCGCCTCCTCTATTCCATCGGCCAGCCGGGGACGATGTGGGGCGGAGGGATGGACATCATTTCCACGCACCGGGGGTCGGAAAATTTTTTCAACGAGCTGGTGAATGAGGCCAGGCATAAGGGGAATCCGAAGGGGTTTTCCCTGCACCGGGTGACGATTGAGGACGCGTGCCGGGAGGGGTTGCTGGCCAAGCTGCAAAGCAAATGGCGGGAGGCCAATCCGGAGGACGCCCGCTTGCAATGGAAGGACGATGATTTTCTACAGGCGATGCGGAATGAATGCGCGGATGAGGAGGTCTGGTTGCAGGAGTTTATGTGCGTGCCGGGGGACGATAAGGCGGCGTTTCTGAGCTATGAGCTGATTGCGGGGTGTGAAGAGGGGCAGGAAATGCAAAATGCAGAATGCAGAATGCAGAATGAAGACCAAGAGGAATCGAGTCAGGGCTCGACAGAGTCTCGCCCTGCCGGGAGCAGGCCGACGGGGGCGTTGTATGCGGGGGTGGATGTGGGACGGGAGCATGATTTGACGGTGATCTGGGTGGTGGAACGGGTGGAGGATGTATGTTTTACGCGGGAGGTGATCTGCCTGGAGAAGGCGCCGTTCGCGGAGCAGGAGGAGAGGCTGTACGGAATTCTGGCGCTGCCCAATCTGAAACGGTGCTGCATAGACCAAACGGGGATTGGACGGCAGTTCGCGGAGCGGGCGGCGCAACGGTTCGGACGCTACAAGGTGGAGGGGATTCAGTTCACCAGCGGAGTGAAGGAGGAGCTGGCCTACGACACGCGCACGGCGTTTGAAAAGAAAACGGTGCGCATCCCGGCGGACAAATGGATTCGGGCGGATTTGCGCAGCATGCGCAAGGAGGCGACGGCGTCGGGGAACATCCGGTTCACCGGGGAGCGGACGAAGAACGGGCACGCAGACCGGTTTTGGGGACTGGCGCTGGCGCTGCACGCGGCGAAACAAGCGACGAGGACGAACAAGGTTTTTGCGCAACTGATATGAAGACGATGAATTTTATGGGGGATGGATTGAGATGGACAGGGGTGGAGGAGGCGGGCCGCGAGGCGCGGCCCACGGCACGCGAGGGCGCGTGCGCTCCCCATGAGATGATTTCTGCGGGTTACCCCGGGGGTCCTCGATGAAAGCCACGTTTTTATCCCGCCTCCATGCCGCCGCGAACTTGATTTTCAAGAGCGGCGCGCCCTTTCCGTTCAACAAAATCATGCCCTACGACGCGACGGGCGGGGAACGGATGTATCGCGCCTTTGAGCAGTCCACCTGGGTGATGAGGGCGATCAAGAAGATCGCGGGGCCGATCGCGGCGGTGGATTTGAATTTTACGCGGGCCGGGGAACGGTATCACGAGGCGGAACTGGAGGCCTTTTGGGAGACGCCGGGAACGGGGCTGACGCGGACGGATTTGATCGAGGCGACGGTGGGCTGGCTGAAGCTGGAGGGGGAGGCGTTCTGGCTGCTGGATGATTCGTGGCTGGGGCCGTTTCCGGGCCAGGGAAATTTAATTGGCGGCGGTCCCAGACCGCCGCTACAGGTGGCAAGGCCGGACCGGATGCGGCATGTTGTCAAGAATGGAGTGCTGGAGGGCTGGGAATATGTGGACGGGGCGGGAAAGCGGGCGCTGCTGCTGCCCGAGCAGGTCATCCAGTTGAAGATGTGGAATCCTTACAACGACTGGCGGGGCATGGCGGAGTTGAAACCGTGCCGGGACGCGGCGGAGGCGGATTATCTGGCGGGGAAGTTCAACTTGAACTTGATGAGGAACAACGGGGACCAGGGGGTGTATGTCATCGCCAAGGAAGGGCTGCCGGAGGACGGGCAGCGGCAACAAATCGTGGACCAGATCCGGGAGAAGCGGGAGCTGGCGCAGCGCGGGGTGTTCAAGCCGGTGTTTCTGGACGGGGACGTGACGATCGAGGACCCGAAGATCCGGGTGCCGGACGCGGATTTCATCGCGGCCCGGCTGCAGAACCGGCATGAGGTGTTTATCGCCATGGGGGTGCCGGCTTCGATGGCGGATGTGAAGGCGAGTTACTCGATCGGGTCGGCGTCGGACTGGTTCATGTTGATCGCGGAGACGTGCATTCCGCTGGGGGAAAAGATCTGCCAGGGGATCAACCAGGTGTTGCGGCGGCAGGGGGCGGCGGAGGTGCGGGCGTCGCTGAATTGGGACGAGCATCCGGTGATCCAGGCGGTGCGGCGGGAGCGGGCGGATACGTGTGTCAAATACTTTTCCATGGGCGTGCCGCTGAAGGCGCTGAATGATTATCTGGACCTGGAGCTGCCGGCCTGTCCGGGGTGGGAAAAGGCTTATGTGCCGGCCAAGCTGACGGCGATTGGAGAGGAGGCAGAGGAGGGGACGGGCGTGACGATGGATGACACGGTGGGGCTGATGCGCAGGGCGCTGGACCCGGTGGAGCGGCTGAGGAGAGCTTTTGGGGAAATGCAGAACACAGAGCCGTCCAAATGCAGAATGCAGAATGCAGAATGCAGAATGGAAGAAGAATCGGGTCAGGGGAATGAATGTCAGGGGAATAAAGACAGGGGAAATGATTCTTTCCATTCCCCTGACCAACATTCCCCTGACCTAAAATCCGGTCCTTTATTTGCCGGCGGAGTTGGCTTGGCGGAGGAGAGGGCGGAGCAGAGGGGGATGATGAAGGGGTTTGTCTCGCGGTTTAACCGGGAGTTGATGAAGGCACGAACGGAAACGCTGCGCCGCCTGGAGGGGGCCGGGACATTTGTGTTTGACACGGAGGGGTTTGCGCGGGGACTGATTACGGGGCTGCGGCCGGTGGCGTTGGAAATGCAAAATGCAGAATGCAAAATGCAGAATGAAAGCGGGGGGAAGAGTTGCGGATTAAGATTAAGATCAGGATTAAGATTAGGAGGGGAAGAGGGATCGGGTCAGGGCTCGATGCCCTCCTCCGCTGAAGCTACGGCGGGCGGGGAGTCCCGCCCTGCCGGGGTTGAGGAATACTTGACAGGACGGGAAACGGTCTGGCGGGCGGAGGCGGAACGGATCGGACGGGAGATCGAGGAGGCGGCGGGGGAAATGCAGAATGCAGAATGCAAAATGCAAAATGTGGAGGCGAGGGCGGACGCGGTGCGGGCGAAGTTTAATGAGATAGCCAGGCGCCGGGCGCCGGAACTGGCGCGGAAAGAAATGCAGAATGCAAAATGCAGAATGCAGAATGAAGGCGCGGATGGAGGATGGAGGATGGAAGCTGGCAAGGACGCCAAGGGAAGCGGGAGCAATTTCCCGCACACCAAAGGCGCGAACACCAATTTTCCAGGACTGACACCTTCGGGGGAGGAAATGCAGAATGCAGAATGCAGAATGCAGAATGAAGGCGCGGATGGAGGATGGAGGATGGAGGATGGCAAAGACGCCAAGGAAAGCGGGAGCAAGCTCCCGCACGCCAAAGGCGCGAACACCAACTTTCCAGGACTGGCCCTTTTGCACAATGCAGCGCCGCTGCGGCGGATGATTCACCCGGAGGTGCGGGTGGTGGACGCGCGGCGGGGGATCGTGGATTATATCGCGTCGGATGAAAGTATTGACAGTTACAAGGAGGTCATCCGGGCGGCGGGCTGGCGGTTCACCAATTTTGCCAAGAACGCGCCGTTTGTGGATTCGCACGATTATTCGACGATCGAGAAATGCCTGGGGAAGGTGATTGATTTCCGGGTGGAAGGGGCGCGGCTGATCGAACGGGTGCAGTGGGCCATAGACGTGCCGGAGAACCAACTGGCCCGGATCGGCTGGAAGATGACGGAGGCGGGCTACCTCAAGGCGGTGAGCGTGGGGTTTTTCCCTGTCAAGTATGTGACGCCGAGTTCGGGGGAGGAATGGACGCGGCAGTTGAAGGAGCTGGGGCTGCCCGGCGACGCGGCGGTGCGAACGATTTATACGGAGCAGGAACAGGTGGAGCTGTCCTGCTGCGTGGTGGGGTCGAATCCCAACGCGCTGGCGAAGGCCTACCAGGCGGGGGCGATCAACGACGCGGACATAGAAACACTTTCCTTGGAATACTCACAACGTGAAAACGGCCGCGCGGCCGACTGTCCTGCTCCTGCCGCGCCGGCCCCGGGGCAGGCACGGGCGGGGTTTTTAGAGGAATTGCACAAAGCAATGAAACAGAAATAAAGAAAATATGAAGACGTTAAGTGAAGAACAATTCCAGGAGACAGTCCTGCGAGGAGTCAACGCGGTGGGGGAGAAATTCGAGGCGGTGGAACGGAACCAGGAGACGCTGCTGCGCAATTACGAGCAGTTGGGACGTGAAACCAAGCAAACGATGGAGGAACTGACGCGGCTGAAGAACACGGCCAACGACCGGGGACAAATCCTGGGGTCGGTGCAGAAGCTGCAGTTGCAATTGCGGGCGGAAGCGGTCGCGGCGGGGATAGACCCGATCCAGCGCATCGTCAACGACCCGGAGAAGAGGGCGCGGCTGAACCTGGCGGTGCGGCTGGCGGTGGACCGGAACGGGGACCTGCGGACGGCGTGCGAACCGCTGGCGCGGGCCATCGGCGAAGACACGGGGGAAGGAGCGACGCTGATCATCGCGCAGTTGTTCAAGGAGATCTATGACACCCTGGCGCAGTACGGGGACTGGAGCACGCTGGGAGTGCGGCGGCTGGGAACGAAGGTGACGAACTTCCCGGTGAAGACGGCGCGGGTGGTGGCGCAATGGCTGACGACGGAGGCGGCGACGATCCCGGACGACACGAACGAGGCGGGCTCGACGATGACGCTGACGGTGCTGCCCAACGCGGTGCTGCTGAACGTGAGCCGGCAGTTGATCGAGGACGCGGAGTTCGACGTGACGACGGTGGTGATGGAGGACTTCCAGGAGGCGTGGAATCTCCGCCTGGACACGGCGGCCTTCACGGGGAACGGGACGGGGGACGGAAACAACGGCGGGTTCACCGGGTTGTTCAACGCCGGCAACAAGGCGGTGGCGGCGCAGGGCAACACGACGGTGTCGGCGCTGGATTTCGACGACGTGACGCGGTGCCTGACGACGGTGGCGCCGGTGGTGCTGAAACGCAAGCCGCGCTGGTGGATGCACCCGCAGATGCTGGTGCGGATGATGGGGATCAAGGACAACAACGGGCGGCCGATTTTCCTGGGGGCGCTGGAGGCGCCCAGCTACGGGTCCATCGGGACGATCCTGGGCTACCCGGTGACGCCGGTGATGGCGGCGCCGAACACGGACGGGGCCGGACAGTTGGTGGCGGCCTTCGGGGACCGCAACGGCCAGGTGGTGGGGGTGCGGGACGACTTCGTGTTTGAAGCGTCGGACCATTACCGGTGGAACACGCTGGAGCGGTCGTTCCGGGCCTACGGGCGGGCGGCGACGGGCTGCCGGCAGGCGAACGCGTTTGCGGTGCTGCAAACGGCCGCGCGGTAATTTTGCCGCGAAAAGGCGCAAAAGGCGCAAAAGAAAAAGGATTAAGATTAAGATTAGGATTAAGAATATGAAAAAGATATTGTTGACAATGATGGCGGCGGCGGCGGGGTGGGCGGCTTCGGCGCAGGAGTATGCGAGCCTGCCCGTCACTTACGCGCCGCCGGGGACGACGAACACGGGGACGGCGCTGACGAACGCGATTCCGGCCAATACGACGAACGCGGTGATGAGCGATCCGATTGGATTAACGAAGTACGACACGTGCGCCATCCAATGGGAGTTCAGCGCGCTGAGCAACGCGGCGCCGCTGGGCTGCACGAACTACCTGACCTTCGGGGCGTCGTCGGACGGGCTGGTCTTCACGGCGACGAACACGCCGTTTCTGACGCTGACGGTGGTGATTCCGCCGACGAGCACGACCGGGGTGCTGGTGACGAATCTGCCCGGGTCGCTGCTGGGGAGCATCGGCTACCTGCAGTTGCAGACCATGGGCTGCCAGGGGACGAACACGACGACGAACCATAGCGTGCTGATTTGGCGCAAGCCGAAGAGGAACGGATAGGAGAAGTGCAGAGTGCAGAGTGCAGAGTGCAGAGTGCAGAGTGAGGAATGAGGAGTGAGGAGTGGAAGAGGGAGGGCGGCGGGGTTGGCGAGCCCCGCCGCCCCATCCCAAAGGCGAAATGCAAAATGAAGAATGAAGAAACAAGTCACGGCTCGACGGAGTCTCGCCCTCCCAACGGGAAGCATTTCGGCGGGGGCGCCGGACAAATGAAGAGTGCAGAATGCAGCGCGCTGAATTCTCAACTCTTAACTCTTAAGTCTTAACTTTTTTATGAACATTGGACTGGGAAATCTGACGGAGTTGAAGGGGCAGTTGCTGGCGGCGTCGCTGCGGAGCGATACGAATTATGACGCGGTGATCACGGGCATCGGCCTGGGGGTGGCGAATCTGTTCGATCAGCACTGCAACCGGACGTTCTGCCGGACGGTGGGGAAGGTGGACACCTTTTCGGCGGACCGGCGGCACTGGTATCTGAACTGTTACCCGGTGGAGACGATCACGGCGCTGGCGAAAAAGGACGACGAGACGGACGGGTTCAAGGCCTACGCGCTGCCGCCGGATGCGAGTTCGCTCATCCAGGCGATGCAGGCGGACCAGGGGTATATCATGTTTATTTCCATCCAGGGCTATTATTGGTCGCGCCTGCAGGTGACTTACACCGGAGGATTTTGGTTTGACACGACGGAGGACGGGAGCGGGGTGATGCCGGCGGGGGCGACGGGGCTGCCGGCGGCGGTGAAGTCGGCGTGGTATTTGCAGTGCCAGGAGGTGTGGAAGGGGATTGACAAGCTGGGGGCGCAGATCAGCGAGAACCCGGAGGGGCAGAGGAGCATCCGCGGCATGGAGCTCGCGCCGATGGTGAAGACGCTGCTGAACCCGTTTAAACGAATGCAAATGACGTGAAAACATTTTTGGACAGGATGAACAGGATGAACAGGATTGGGGAATCTCCATCCGGGGCCGGGGGCATCCTGCCCATCCTGTCAAAATAATTATGGACCTACTTTTACAACTGCAACAGGACGTGTGCGACAAGCTGAATTCGGAGGCGGCGTTCGAGTATCTGGCGGTGGCGACGCTGCGAGGGCATGTGATCGGCAGCGAGATCGAACGGCGGGTGGCGCATTTGACGGGGAAGAACGGACGGAAGGGGTGCGGGCTGACGGTGAGGATGCCGTCCCTCCAGGGTCTGCAGCCGAATGTGGCGCCGGCGCAGGGGGAGGTGGTGGTGGCGGTGGACGTGGTGGAGATCCCGGAGCTGAATTTCGCCGCGGGCGGGACGCAGGTGACGGCGGAGGAGGCGGCGCGGGCGGCGCGGGCGGCGCTGCACCAGTTTGCCATCGAGGGGAAAATTCTTCTTTACCAGGACGAGAAGGCGATCGAGCCGCTGGCGGGGCTGGAGAAGGAGTTTCCCGGGTGCCTGGGCTACCGGGTGCAGCTGAGGGGACGGATGAGCGAGGCGGCGGCGGGGAAATGCGCGCTGCCGGCGATAGCGGCGCCGGGGCAGACGGTGAGTTTTTCGACGACGGACGAGGGGGCGAGCATTTATTACACGACGGACGGGAGTTTTCCCGGGCCGGGGAACGCGACGGGGACGGCGCAGGTTTATACGGGGCCGTTCGAGGCGGGGGCGGGAACGGTGGTGCGGTGGGCGGGATACCTGGAGGGACTGATGGGGAGCGACGCGGGGCAGGCGGTGATTACTTAAAGGCGGAATGAAGAATGCAAAATGAAGAACGGGGAATGGGGAGCAATGAGTCAAACATAGGATAAATTATGAGCATATCGAGAAGCTTGCTGGTGGGAGGGCCGGCTTAGGTGAATTTTAACGGGGCGAACATCCCGCTGGGGGAGGATTCGCGGCTGGAGATCGCGCCGGTGAACCGGGTGATCAGCGCGGCGCTCTACGGGGAGATAGACGAGGTTTATACGGACCTGATCGTGAAGGGGACGGGGACGCCGCTGACGTATGACAATCTGGCGGTGCTGTGGCCGTATTTGCAGCCGACGATCGGGCAGAGGATTTTCGGGAACGCGGACACGCCGTTTGAATGGGTGTCGAACAACGGGGACGTGATCACGGTGAGGGCGGGGGCGGTGACGCGGATGCCGGATTTGATATTGGGGGTGGAGAAGGCGGGGATCGGGCCGATGGAGTGGAGCGGGGTGGTGGGGAACGGGATGGAGCCGAGCGCGAGCAATTCGTATTACACGATAGCGACGGGGCAGGCGTTCAGCGCGCCGGCGGTGGCGGCGTCGAAAATACCGCGGCAGAAATATACGGCGGCCTGGGGGAGCGTGGCGGGGTTCACGAGTTTCCAGGCGCAGGAGGAGTGGACGATCACGCACGAGTTGAAGCTGGCGCCGGTGAGGATCCAGGGGCGGACGGTGGACATGAAGATCACGAGTTACCGGGCGATGGCGAAATGCAAGCCGGCGGAGCCGACGATGGGGAACGTGGACGGGGCGCTGCTGGCGCAGGGAGCGGCGGCGCAGCACGGGGCGAAGCTGAGTTCGACGGCGGCGGACCTGGTGATCACGGGGGCGCAGACGGTGAGCGTGACGGTGAAGAACGCGGCGCTGAAGACGGCGGGATTTGTGTTTGGGGGGAAGGCGCTGCGGAACGGGGAGATTGGATTCGTGTCAACTATAAACGTGAGCGGCGGGACGGGGACGGCGGCGCTGGTGCTGGGATGAGGGGAGCAGGATCAAGATTAAGATTGGGAACAAGAAGGAGGCATGAAGATAACGATCACAGCGGCGGGAGGAACGGCGTTTGTGCTGGCGGACGACGCGGGCGGGGCGACGGTGCAGGATGGATTTCGTCCGAAGCAGACGCGGATTTTACAGAGGCAGCGGTTGTTCCGGTCGGGCTACAAGACGAATATTCCCCGGTACAACCTGGAGAACCGGCTGAGGTTTGTGGTGGAACGGACGTTTGGGACGGTGGAACTGTGCCTGAATTTCATGGCGCAGCATGCGGACAGCGTGCCGGCGCAGGGGAATCTTGTGCTTTACAACAGGAGCGGGACGGGACAGGCGACCCGGACGCTGGGCAACGCGGTGGTGGCGGAGGTGGAGTGCGTGGAACACGTGGGAGTGAGCTGCAAGTTTCAATACACCATCGCGGGAAACGGGGCGTGGCAGTGAAAATGCAGAATGCAGAATGCAAAATGAAAGGCGTCTGAGATGAGTGCGATTGGAGTATTGCCGATTCGATTGTTTTGCGATGTGGCGGCGCGGAATCAGCCGGTGACGGACCTGAACACGGGGCAGAACGCGCTGTTCTACCGCGGGGACGACGTGGAGATTGACATCGGGATCGGGGGGAACGGGGCGCTGCTGGCGCCGAGTTTGTCAAATATAGCGTCGGTGGCGTGCCAGGTTTTCGCGAAACAGAACGACGCCAATGGGCCGATGATGAGCTGCACGGTATTGGCGGCGGCGATGAACCTGGGGCTGACGGCGGCGCAGTGGGCGGGGGCGAGCGCGGCGCCGCACGCGGCCTTCGTGTTTTCGAATGCGCAGACCTGCATCCCGCTGAACGGGGCGGCGTCGCAGAATTACTGGCTGCGGATCACGCTGAGGACGGCGGACGCGACGGCCAAGGTGATGACGCTGCTGGACGGGCCGATCACGGTGCTGGACGGGCCGGCGGGGGCGGGGAGTCCGGGGTTGGGGAATGCGCGGTTCACGACGGATGCTTCCGGGAACTGGGTATTGCAGATTCGGAACGATTCGGACGGGAAGTTTTACACGGTGGGGGTGGAGAACGGGGTGGGAGGGACGGCGGGGCTGTATGTGGGAGACACGGGATTTTAGGAGAATGCAAAATGCAAAATGCAAAATGAGGAACCACAGATGGACGCCGATGGGCACGGATTTATCCGCGTTAGTCCGGGTTAATCCACGCTTCAAATTGAAATTATGAAAAATGAAAATTGCGAAAAGAGGAGCGGCTGGAAGCCGCTGGAACCGGCAGGCAGGATGCCTGACCTACTGCGGCTGTTTCTGCCATTCTGCATTCTGCATTTTGCATTCTGCATTTGCCTTGGGCAGACGCGGTCGGCGCTGATGGTGACGAACGAGACGGGGCGACTGGCGGGGCCGACGAACTTTTTCGCGGCGAACTCGAATTTGCTGAATCAGGCGGTGAACACCAACGGGTTCGGCGGCGGCGGGGGCGCGGCGTTCGGGGGGAATCCACACTGGTTTTTCACCAATGGGGCGGGGCAGATTGACCTGCAACTGAGCCTGAGCAATTTCTTCAATGCGCTGCAAATCGGGTCGGTGAACCTGACCAATTGGTCGGCGCTGGCCACCAATGTGTTGCAGACGGAAATATCCGCGGCAACCAATGGGCTGAACGTTGGGCAGTATCTGGCAGCCAATGGAGGGGCGGGCAACGCCAACACGCTGACCAATCCCGCCGTGCAGGGCGGCCTCTATTTCCCCATCGGCGGCTTTGATTGGATTGGGGAGGCGATGGGCAATGTGTTTGATCTGCTGGACACCAATGGAAACATCGCGCTGCAAATCACCAACAATCACCAGGGGGCGAACCTCTACGCGGACCTGACGATTGCGAACAATTTATTCCTGGCGGGGAACAATCCGGGCATCTGGAACCACGGCACGGCCCAGTGGCAGGGCAGCCTCAACATTGTTGGGGCATTGAGCGGCAACGGCTCTGCGCTGACCTTCCCAAGCCTGTCAATGGATTTAACTTCTATGGGGCCATCAATCCATCCAACAGCGTCGTGGTTGTCTATGGCGATTCGACCGCGGTCGGGCTTTCCAGTTATTGGCTGGACCAAGGATGGTTTACCAATCTGGGCGCAATTCTCAAATATGGCGTCAACGGCTCAACTCTGGCTCAGGCCAAGACGGCTTTTGAAGGCAACGGGCTTGCGACCTACGGCTATTCTCAGGCCGGAAGCAACGTCGTTTTTCTGCTCAAAAGCATGGAGAATGACGTGGCGGGCGACCCTGTGGCCGAGATCACCACCCTCTCCAACTTGCTGGTCGAAGTCGTTTCCAGCAATGCCCTGCCTGTCGTCTATACCATCATGCCGCGCACAAATCCTGACTTTGCGGCCACTGAAGCCTTTATCCGGCAAGTCAACTATTACATCCGGCATGAACCGTTGATCTGGAGGGTGGTGGATAGCGAGGCCATGATTCAGAACAATTACGACCCAAACAATACGGTGGACGGGACGCATCCTTGGGCCAGCCGTTATCAGATGTTTGCCAATGCGGCGGCCCAGCAAATTGACGCCAAGGTGAAAGTCACGCCTCCCGACTTGTTTGTTGGGGTGGAAGGGACAAACCTTCTTGGGACAGTGCCGAACGCGGACGGCTCATTCACCACGCTTTGGACGGGCAATACAAATGGATTAAGCATTACAAATGGCCTCATCATCAACAAAGGAATTGCGGCAGACGCAGTGCTTCCCGCGATTCAAATCAACGGGAGCTATTGGTCGGATGGTCTGGAGACTGGAAACGCCATTGACTGGCTTTTTCCCGGCACCACTAATTATTTTTTACGCCTTGTGGGCGCCCTTGGAGTTGACGATGCGAACCTCGGAGATTTTGTTGTCAGGATGCAGCCGGACGGAGGCGGTTATGGGAGTTTTGACGCCCTTCGGCTTAATCATGTTGCCAATCTCGGCATCGCTGGCAACGGCACATTCACCAACGGCGTCATTTTCCCCGTGAACACCCTGACCATGGCCACAGTGACCAACACGTTCACCAACGGGAGCGCCTGGGTGGGGATGATTAACGGCTCGCTCATCAGTCTGACGATGAGCAACAATATCGTCACATCAAATACCTTGAGCTGCCTGAGCGGCAACGGCTCCGCCCTGACCAACGCCGGAGGGTTCAAATTCATTGCCCCGACCAACGCGGCCATTGCCGGGCCGGGATGGTTTTTGTTGACAGACGGGGTTAATGCTTTTTGGACAAATGATTTTACTGCCTGGCTGGGCAATGCCTACATTCAGACGGCGGCCTACATCAATGCCTTGACCGTCACAAACAATGCCAACTTCCTAGAAACCATTCAGTTCGGTGGAACCAATGCGGCGGCAGGCCAGGTTTTGACGGCCAGCGATGCCAGCGGCCACGCGACCTTTCAGCCGGCCAGCGGCGGCGGGACCAACTTCGTAAGCAGCTTCGCTCCGTGGCTTTGGGAGACGAATAGTGCCGGACAAATTGACTTGTCGGTGGCTGCGAGCAACTTTCTTTCAGGGCTGAACATCACGACTGGAAACAATGTGATTCTGAGCAATTTAATCGTCGCCTTCGGTGGCACGTCCACGGGGAACGGATACATGGTGACGAATTATCTTGGAAAATGGGGATTGACCCCTGCCGTGCCTGGCGGCGGCTCGACTCCAACCTTAAATCCGAGCGTGTTTGCAAGCATCAATGGACAAACCAATCTTGCTCCTGCGGCAACACCGGGGGCAACCGGAACCAATTTGTCAGTCAATGGTTTGACGAATGTGGGGGTTGAAACGATAGCGAACGCAACCGTCCCCGCAACCCAAAGCAGTTTTGTCTTTCAAGGCGTGACCTATAATGCCATTCACATAGATGGAGCGCGGGCTTATACTGGATTAACCAACGGTATTATCTGGTGGGAAGGAAATCCCACAAACCATCATTTCTGGCAGACGAATTTCCTCTCCACGGCGACAAACAATGCTGGCATAGTATATTCAAATTGGCCTCCGGGACTGGGATTCACCAACACCTTTGTCGGAGACGCCTACCTGCGCGGAGGCGTAACCTCAAATGCTAGTTTCACGCTTGCCTATAAAACAATGGTTTATGGTTCGACGTATGGCAGCTCCCTACAATCTCATGGCGCGGCTGTCGCGGGGGCTACGCCTTACAACATACATGGAGGGCTTGCTGCTCCGGCCTGGTTAATGAATAGTGTTGGCGTTGCTTTGGCCGTCACAACTCCCGACACAAACGTAATGGCCGGCCTAATTCAGGTGGAATGGTTGATGCAACAATACCCATGAAAGGGTGAAGGATGAAGGATGAAGGATGAAGAAGGGGGAGCCGGGATTAAGATTAAGATGAGGATTAAGATGAGGATTTTATGGAGATGGAAGCGAACAAGTCTGTAGAACGGCCGGAAATGGAAGTTCGTGTGGAGACGGCGCTGGAACTGGCCGGAGCGGAGGAGGGGGCGGCGACACTGGAGAGGGCCATCGGGAAAGCCAAGGCGCTGGGCCGGAGTTTTGATCACCTGGAAAAGCAACTGGCCAAGGCGAGGGAAGGGGTGAGGCGGTATCGCCTGGCACACCCCGGCGGCGGCGGGGTTGTGCAGGGAACGCAAAATGCAGAATGCAGAATGCAAAATGGAAACGAGGAAGCGGGGCAGAATGGCGGATTTCCGCCCTCGTTGCGCCCTGAGGAGACCAGGCTGATTTCCGCCGTCGTTGAGGCTTCCGCCATGGCCGGGGCTTTGGCGGACGAGATGGCGGACAGGGCGGATGGCGCATTGGAAGAAGGCCTGCGGGCGGCGGAGGAAATGAAAAATGCAGAATGCAAAATGCAGAATGATCCAAGTGCAGAGCGCAGCATGCAGAATGGAGCAGCCTCCGCTCTCAACTCTTCAGTCTCAACTTCAGAGTCTCGCCCTACCGGAGCAGAAGGAGGGGAGCATGGCAAAGGGTCTGAGGAAAGCGGGAGCAAGCGCCCGCACTCCACAGGGAGGGCTGCGGCGGCGCGAGACGAAGGGAGGATGGAGGAGGGCGGATGGCGGATGATGGCCCAGGCGGCGCGACGGGAGATCGAGGAGAGGGTGCGGGAGGCGCTGGAGGAGCGGGAAAGAGGACGGCCGGAACACAGCCAGGCCGAGGAGAGCCGCCTGGCGGCGGTGGAGTCGCGGCTGCAGCGGCTGGAGGAACGGACGAGGATTAACCGGGATATTTGAGGGTGAACAGAATGCAAAATGCAGAATGCAAAATGAAGAATACAGAAGGCGGCCCGACCTCACCCCAACAGCCCTTTAAAAAACGGCCCGGTGAGGGCACCGGGCCTACAACAGATGCATGCTTTGCGAGGGAAATGCAGGCCGCGTGCCCTCACGCGGCGGAACTGGAGCCTTTTTTTAACGGGCTGGCAATCCTCCCCTCCAGGAGAGGGACTCAAACATGACTTACACGACGCTGACTTATAACGGGACGGAGAAATGCCTGGCGGATTGGGGGGTGGCGCGGTGGCGGCGGGAATGTTTTAACCAGGCCAGCGATTCGTTCGGGTTTGATCTTCTCGCACAAGCCGATGCCGCCGAGATTTTCGCTTTTGGCGCGATGGTCAAGATTTCCACGGGGAGGACGCCCGGGCCAGGCGTCCCTACCTCGGCGGCAGGGTTGCCGGTTTCGGGCTGCACTTCGTGGACGGGGGGGAAGACTTGGTTTGTGGGATGGCGGGCGCAGAATGTGCGGACGGGGACGGCGGAGATGGAGGGGTTCAAGTATAAGCTGGCGGGGCCGTGGGACTTTTTCTTCGAGCGGCTGGTTTTTCAGAAGCTGTGGCTGACGTGGAACGGGGTCAAACAAATCGCGGACTGGCGCTCGCAGGTGGTGCTGGGGATGAGCGTGAACGCGCTGACGGGGGCTGGGGACACGGTGACGGGGAGCACGACGACGAACCTGATGAGCATCAGTCAACAATTAAAGGAGATTACATCGTATGTCATTGCGCAAAGCGCCTACGAGCAAACGGTCAACGGGCTGGGCTGGCCCGCGGGCGGGCAGATGCAGTTTGACAACCTCACGACGGACGCGAACGGCAATTACCATTTATTGCCGGCGCCTGGCGCAAATTGCAGAATCCCGGATTTTGTGCCGGGGTACGCGGGGGCAAGCGGAGACACGCCGGTCAGCACGTCGGGCCTTATGCTGCGCGCTCCTCTGGATGCGGTGAACGACATGACGTGCGCGGAGTGTTTTAGAAGGATGCTGCGCTGGATCGGGGCGGTGGGCTCGCCGGTGGTGTGGTTTGATTACACGACGACGCCGCCGACGCTGAAGGTGAGCACGCGGGACCAGTTGCCGGCGGTGACGCTGGCGTTGCCGGAAGCGGACGGAGCGGGCGGATCGGTCGAATCGGTCAGGATTCAAAGGAGGGATGATCTCGTGCCGTCTGCGATTGCCTTTAAATATCGCCTCAGCGGGCAGATTAATGGGACGCCCTATTCGATCATCGAGAACGACATCGCGGCGACGGTGGACGGGGCGCCGGCGGAGGGGATCGGGATGTTCGGGCTGCTGACGAATTTGGGCGGGGGGGCGATTTCCGCGGAGGCGCAGGCGCAGTTGCCGTTGCAGGCGCGGCGTTTTGCGGCGCAAATTGCGACGTTCGATTTCGAGGGTTTTTCCAGCGACACGGCCAGCGGGACGATTGCGACGGTGGGGCTGAACCTGGCGGATCCGGCGGGCGGGGGAGGGTCCACGGGGTTTTGGACGGCGCTGTTTCCGCAACTGGCGGCGGTGAGCAATCTGGCCTTTTACCAGGATCCCAGCGGGGCGGTGGCGCCGACGGTGCAGGATGGGAGCGGGGCGGCGATCAACACGACGAATTTTTCGAACATGCTGGTGGACGGGAACGTGGCGCCGTGGATGTATGTCAACAATACGCCGAGCAGCAACACGCCGGGAGCGTGCGTGCCGGCGACGATCACGGCTTACTTTTCCTACACGGACAACGCCAGCCCGGCGGCGGATACGAGCGTCAATCCGGGCACGGTGCAATGTCATCCGCTGACGATCAAGGTGAAGCTGACGAATCTGAGCAGCGGGACCTATCAATCGCGCCAGCAAGTCAACCCCGGGGAGCCGGTGCCCTACGGGCTGGCGGGATATGTTTACGGGATCGAGGCGATCCGGCAATACCAGGGAAGATTCACGGTGGTGGAGGAGGAGATCAGCGATGTGTGCGGGATGGGGCACGGATTGAATTTGAGCGGGGGCCTGGCGGAATGGGGGACGATGAACGCCTGCGTGCAGCAGGTGAATTATGATGAGGCGGGGAGGACGGAAATTATTTTTGGTCCGGCGCAGCATTTGGGGAACGCGGACCTGGTGGAGCGGCTGCGGGTGAACCGGGGTCCGCGCTGGTATAACCTGATCGGGAACGATTTGTTGAACGCCAATGTGACCTCGGGTCCGACCGCGCTGGGGAAGAATACGCCGGTATCGTCTCCGAGTCCGGGGAACAAGGTATGCAGCGAGACGCTGCATCCGCAGAGTCTGAAAGACTTGCAAAGCCATTTGTCGGGCTACACGCAGTTATTGCCGGGTGTGTATACCTGGAGCAAAGGCAATGGCCGGAGCGGATTGAGCCTGGTGGACGCGGGGCCGGGGCTGGCGCTGGCGGGGGGAAGCGGCGGGACGCTGGACGCGCAGTATGTGCTGATGTCGGTGGCGCAACTGGTTTCGGTGGTGGCGGGCCAGCCGGTGAAATTCTTTGAACTGAACACGTGCGAGGACGGGGACGCGACGTATTACCGGACGTTTCTTTGCACGGATAAATATCATCATTGATCGGACGGATTGGACGGATTGGACGGATCGGACAGATTAGCGAGAATGAACCATGGCTAACCGAGTGGCAACGTGTCCGAGGGCGAAGCAGATCGTCGGGACCAAGCAGTGGATCGGCTGGGCGGGTTTTTTCTCGTTTCCGGGATTCAAGGGGAACTGGGTTTACCCGGTGACTTACGCCGGGGGCGTGCCGACGAACAGCGGGCCGGGAAGCTGGACGTTCAGCGCGGCGGGAGGGGCGATGACGGGGAGCGCGGCGGATTTCAATGCGGGGGATTTGGTGTTGCGGGAATTTGAGGCGGTGGGGCCGCTGACGGATTATTTGACGGGGCTTTCCCAGAGTTACCCGAAATACTGGCAGGTGTATATATGCACGGCGGCGATCACGGGAAGCACCACCGATCCGGCGCTGGATGCGGCGCATTTCACGCCGTGGGATTACCAGGTGTTCACGGTGAGCGGCGGGACGCTGCATGGGGATGCGGGGAATGCGGCGGGCGGTCCGAGCGGGTGGCCTGCGCAGGCCGGCAGCATTGGCGGGAGCGGACGGGCGCTCTTTACGGAGACGACGACGAGCAGTAATTTAGAATTGACAATGACAACGGAGCTTGCGAATTTTCCATTGATGCCGGCGACGATCAGCGGGCTGACGGCGGCGCTGGGGACGACGAATGACAGCGCGCCGGCCTGGGTCAATCCGACGGTGCCGGAGGCGGCGGCGGCGGGGACCTTCGTCTATGATTGGACCTTCGCGAATAATTACGACGGGACGGCGGCGACTTACACGCCTCCGGGAACGGGGCCGAGCGCGGAACAGGGGCCGCTGGTGTTTCCGGGGCTGCCGTATCAACGCGGGGTGGGTTTCTGGCCGGTGCTTCCCGGGGACGGGTCAATCGCGAGTGTGTTTGCCATCAATCCTTCGCCGCCGGCGGTGTATTTGCCGGGGCTGGTGAGTTGGACCTACGGCGCGAGTTCATTGCAGTTCGAGTTCGCGGCCTGGAGCTGGAGCGAGAGCGTGGAATACAGTTTTGCGCTGGGCCATTTTGGGGCGCTGGCGACGGCGCCGGGGACGATCACGCAGACGATCACGCTGGGGACGGCTTACAGTTTAAGCGAGGTGGCCGCGCAGGCGGCCGCCTTGATGGGCGCCACCCCGTTTGACTCGATAGCCTGGGGCACCAGTTGGACCAACACCTACAGCCCGGCCGGCGCGGTCGTCTCGACGCAGAATTTTGCGAGCACGGTGGCGAATGTGATCACGGCGTCATGCCAGATAGGGACGCCGGTGCAAATTCTGTATGGAGGGAGCGTGGCGGGGCAGGGGGCGGCGGTGAACGGGCTGTTCACGTCGGGGGTGAGTTGGTGTTATTGCAGCAAAGCTCTTGTGGACGTGTGCGGGAATTATTGCCAGCGGACCTACAACTGCCCGACGGTGACGTGTGTCTCGGGAAATGTGGACGGGTATGACCCGGTGGAGATTGACCCGCCGGGAACGCCGGGGGAGAGCGCGGCAATTTATGCGGGGTGCCAATGCACCTGAAGAAATGCAGAATGCAAAATGAAAAATGCAAAATGAAGAGCAGCCGGTCATGATGCGCCTGAGCGTCGCGGAAATCCGATCGCGGGGACGGGTGAGAAGGGCCGGGTACGTGGAGGCGGTGCTGGCGGCGGGGCGGGCGGACGGGGACGGGGCGCATTGGCTGGTGCCGCTGGCGGCGTTGCGGGAGGTGTGGGCCCGATATGGGGCGGCGGGTTTGGACCTGGAGCACGGGGGCGGCTGCGGGGGCTGCGACTCTTGAAACGGGGCGGGTTTTTTGCAGGCGCACAGTCAAACATAATGTTGACTTGCCTGGAACCGACCCCTTTGACGATGTTCCGGCGACTGGCAGGGAGGAGATTAAGATTAAGATTAAGATTAGGATTAGGATCAGGATTGGGAACGGAGACAGAGGGCGCCTCCTGAAGAAGTGAAATGCGGCGCGCGGGCGCGGGGGCGGCGCTGGCGGCTTGTGGAAAGGGGGCGGGGCTGGCAGGATGGGAGGGATTGAAAATACTCGTCGCCATGACCGGGGCCAGCGGAGCGATTTACGCGCAGCGGCTGCTGGATAATCTGGACGCGAGCCGGCACGAAATCCACGTGGTGCAAAGCCATTACGCGCAGGTGGTGCTGGCGGAGGAGCTGCCGGGAGGGCTGCGGCTGGCGGCCGGGGTGAGAACGCACGGGCTGAAAAGCATGAACGCGCCGTTCGCCAGCGGGTCGAATCCGGTGGACGCGATGGTGGTGATTCCCTGCACGATGGGAACGGCGGGACGGATCGCGCACGGATTCAGCGAGGATGTGCTGCTGCGGGCGGCGGATGTGACGCTGAAGGAGAAGCGGAAGCTGATTTTGGTGCCGCGGGAAACGCCGCTGAGCCTGATTCACGTGAAGAATTTTGAGCTGCTGCTGCTGGCGGGGGCGGTGATCCTGCCGGCCAATCCGTCGTTTTATCATCGTCCGGCCAGCGTTGAACAAGTAGTTGACAGCGTGGTGGGACGGGTGCTGGATCATCTGGGGGTGGCGCACCAACTGGTGCCGCGCTGGAAGGAGGAGGCGGAATGAGGCAGGGGCGAGGATGGAGGATGTTTCTTCCCAAGATACGCAAATGGGGGGGGTTCATAAAATTGTCGCACACGGTGTTTGCGCTGCCGTTTGCGCTGGCTGCGATGGCGGTGGCGGCGCGGGAGCACCGGGGGTGGCCGGGGTGGCGGACTTTTTTGCTGATTCTGGCGGCGATGGTTTGCGCGCGGACGTGCGCGATGGCGTTCAACCGGATCGCGGACCGGGAGTTTGACGCGGCGAATCCGCGGACGGCGGGGCGGCATTTGCCGGCGGGGGAAATTTCGGCGGCGGGGGCGTGGGCGCTATGCTTGACAGGGGCGGCGGGGCTGGTGGGGTCAAGCTGGCTGCTCAACGATGTGTGCGCGGCGTTGTCGCCGGTGGCGCTGGTGATCGTGTGTTTCTATTCCTTGACGAAACGGTTCACGGATTTCAGCCATGTGTTTCTGGGGTTGGCGCTGGGGCTGGGGCCGATCGGGGCGTGGCTGGCGGTGAAGGGGAGTTTTCATTTTTTCCCGGACGGAGGGAGGACGCTGGAGAACAGCGCGATCCTGCCGCTGCTGCTGGCGGTGGGGGTGGTGTTCTGGCTGGTGGGGTTCGACATTATTTACGCGCTGCAGGATTATGAGTTTGACCGGGCGCACGGGTTGCATTCGCTGGTGGTGCGATGGGGCGCGGCCAACGCGCTGGCGGCGGCGTTTTTGTCGCATATGATCATGTGGCTGGTGTTGATGGTGTTCGGCTTGCTGGCGCGATTCCGGCTGGCGTATTATGTGGGGCTGGTATTTATTCTGGGCTGTCTGTTGATGGAGCACTGGCTGGCGCGGCGGCGGAGCTTGAACTGGATTGAGCAGGCGTTTTTCCGGCTGAACGCGGTGATCAGCGTGGTATTTGTGGTTGTGACGCTGACGGAAATCGTGTTTCCCTTCATGCGGTATAGAAGGTGAGCCGACGGAGGAAGGGAGTGATGGCGTGATGGGATTGAGATTAGGATTAAGATTAAGATTAAGATTAAGATTAAGATTAGGATTGAGATTAGGATTGAGATTAGGATTGAGATTAGGATTGAGATTAGGATTGAGATTAGGATCAGGAGTAAGATTGAGACGGTGAACTTTTTTTTGCAACAAAGCGGGCTGCGCGACATTTATGAGAAAGTGGCGGCGGGGGGGCGCATCACGGAGGAGGAGGCGCTGCGGCTTTTTGAGAGCCGGGACCTGAACGCGGTGGGGGCGATCGCGGATTTGGCGCGGGCGCGCAAGAACGGGAACCGGGCGAGTTACATCGTCAATTGCTACATCAATTATTCCAATTACTGCATTTTGAGCTGCGCGTTTTGCGCGTTTGCGCGGAAGAAACGGGACGCGGACGGGTTTGAGTTGACGAGGGAGGAGATGGTGGAGAAGGCGCGGGCGGCGCTGCAGGCCGGGGTGACGGAGTTGCATATCGTGGGGGGGCTGCATCCGTCGCTGCCGTTCGGCTATTACACGGAGATGCTGCGGGCGCTGCGGGCGGTGGACGGGCGGCTGGAGTTGAAATGTTTCACGGCGATTGAGATTTTGCACCTGGCGTGGCTGGCGAAAAAAACGGTGCGGGAGACGCTGCTGGAGTTGAAGGAGGCGGGGCTGGGATCGCTGACGGGAGGCGGGGCGGAGATTTTCCGCAAGGAGGTGCGGTCGGAAATCGCGCGGGGGAAGGAGTCGGCGGAGGAATATCTGGACGTTCACCGGATCTGGCACGGGCTGGGCGGGCGGAGCACCTGCACGATGCTGTACGGGCATGTGGAGTCGCCGGCGGACCGGGTGGATCATTTGCGTCATCTGCGGGGATTGCAGGATGAGACGGGCGGGTTCACGGGGTTTGTGCCGCTGCCCTACCAGCCTGACAACAACAGGATGGCGGTGAAAACAGCGCCGACGGGGCTGGACGCCTTGCGCACAATCGCGGTGAGCCGGATTTACCTGGATAATTTCGATCACATCACGGCGTATTGGGTGGGGATGGGATTGAAGCTGGCGCAGGTGGCGCTGAGTTACGGGGCGGATGATTTGCACGGGACGATTTTGGAGGAGAATATTTTTCACATGGCGGGGGCGCGCACGCCGCAATTGCAAACGGAAATGCAAATGGTGAAGGCGATCCGGGAAACGGGACGCACGCCGGTGCAGCGGAATACTTTTTACGAGGCGATCAAGGTGTGGGAGGCGGGGCCGGAGGGGGAGGGTGCGACGGAGAGCGGGGCGTCCACCATTGTGCAGGAGAATCTGGCCTCGGCGTGAGGAATTATGAAGGACGAAAAGGACCCAAAGGACGAAAAGGACGAAGGCACGGGCAAACCGTCGCTACGGGGTTCGCCCATGAACGACGGGAGGGGAGGGTCGAAACCTCCTCACCCCGCCCCTCTCCTCCACAAGGGTGTGGAGGAGAGGGGGAAGACGCAGCGGGTTTCCCTCCATGAACCAGACGCGCCGCAGTTGGCGCGGGAGGAAACGGCGGAGGAACTGGCGCACCGCTTTGCGCGCGAAACGCGGCCGGGTTTGCTGGAACGGGAAACGGCCCTGGAGGATTCGCTGGCGCCGTTCCGGGTTGGCTCGGTGCCGTATCTGAACACGGCGCCGCTGACGCGGGGGCTGGAGGAGCAGATTGTTTTCGCGCCGCCGGCGGAACTGGCGCGGCGGTTGCGGCGGGATGAGCTGGACGCGGCGCTGGTGAGCGTGACGGAGGCGTTGTTCCACGACCGCTACGATATACTTGACGGGATCGCGGTGGCGTCGCTGGGGGAGGTGCAAAGCGTTTTTCTGGCGCACCGCGGGCCGCTGGAGGAGGCGCGGGAGATTTATTGCGACGGCGCATCGCTGGCCAGCCTGAACCTGCTGAAAGTGCTTTTGGCGGAACGGGGCTTGAAGCCGGAACTCAAGCCGCTGCCGGACTACGAGAGCGCGGCGGGGCTGGAGGCTGTTTTTATGATTGGCGACCGGGCGATTGAATTTGCGCGCGCGGGGCACGGGCATGAGATTCTGGATTTGGGGACGGCGTGGTATGAAATGACGGGGCTGCCGTTTGTCTATGCGGTGTGGGCGCTGCGGCGGATTCCGAACGCGGCGCTGCGGCGGCGGTTGCGCGAGGCGAAGGCCTTCGGGATGGACACGCTGGATTACATCATATCGAGCCGGACGGAATTTGATTACAATTTTCGGAAGGATTATCTGGGGTGGCACATTCATTATCATTTGGGGTCGGATGAACGGCGGGGGATCGGGAAGTTCATGGAGCTGCTGCGCAAGCACGGGCTGGGGCCGGTTTACGAGCCGCGGTATGTGGTTTGAAAAGGATGCAAGGGATATTTAAGGAATGGCCCGCTACCGGTTCTGCTCGTTTTACTTTGCTGCTGGCTGATTATGGACAACGCTCAATTTTCGCCGCGAACCGGCCATATTGACCGCATGACGGATTCGATCAAAAGATCGGTTTGGATAAGTGGACCGGTTGTCGCATAAAGTATAGACCACATTACGTATGCTCTGCGATAAATGCCAGCAACGCGAAGCGACCTGCTATGTTTTTAGTTTTACGTTCCCTGCTGGTGAAGCTCCGGCGACGAGCAATCTATGCAGTGAGTGTTTTGAGGCTTCAAGTCCTGCCTCACACACACAAAAGGTGGTGGCCGCGTTGCGGGCTGGTTGTTGTTATTGCGGTGGTGAGCCAGTCAACACTGGGCCCGACCTGTCTGCGGCGCTCAGTGGGAAACATAAGACGGCCGGCCTATGCGGACCTTGTAGCCACGAGTTTTACCGACTCGTAGCGCTCAAATTGCCGGGCTTGCAATCGGGTTGGATCGATCAGGAGCAGAATACCATCACAGTGGTTTACGCAGAGATCCACGAACACATGAAGAAATGGGTCGCAGAAAGAGGAGCACACTGAGTGCGCCAGCAGCAGATGGATTCAATTAATTGATCCCTTGCCTGCACCAAGAAACCTGATTTGAATGGCGCGCGTCAGAGTGGCCGGTTTGATTCGACCCCGGGTGGCTGGTTTTGAAGTGAACCACGGATGGACATGGATGGACACGGATGTTTTGATTTGACCGGGGTTGACTCGATTTGAAGGGACTGGTGACAGCGCCGCGAATCGGCCAGACCCGTTTTTCTTTTCAACTGAATTGAACCGCGGATTTCGCGGATTTCACGGATAGAAAAGAACTTTCAACGCAAAGGCGCAAAGACACAAAGGCGCAAAGATTTGGCCCGTAAACTTTACAAAATGCAGAGGGATGGGACGGGTGACGCCTGGAGGGACTGGATTTTTGTGTTTCCATATGCGAAGCGGCGGTTGTATAGACAAAGTTCGGCATGAAGATTATCGCAACACCACTTCAACGTCTGCGTCAAATGCCGCACACATTGGCTCTGATGACTTGTGTATTGACCGTCCTCGGTTTGCTCGTCGTAGTTCTCGCTGTCTCACCGTTTTCCGGTTGGAACTCTGAGGATGGTCCTGTTTCTTACGAAGACCTTTGGGGATTTGGAGGAGGTTTTGCTCTCCTAGGGGCGGGTGTCGCGATGATCCTGTTTGCCTGGGGATTCTACAGAGCACAGCGTTGGGTCCGGTTCGCACTTCCTCTCGGGTTCGTCCTGCTCACAATTTACTTCGCCCTCTGGCCCGATCTGTCGTTTCCATACGAATGGGCCGGAGCACTTTTTTGGGCCTTCCTTACCTACTGGTATTTCAACCGGAAGCGGAAGGTAGTTGAGTATTTTTCTGGAGCACGGGGTGCGCAACCAGACGGTGCGGTGAAAGGGGGGCAGATATGAAGGAATTGAAAGGCCCCTTGCTTGCAGCAAGAAACATGATGTGAAGGATGCAAATCAGAGTGGCCGTTTTGATTCGAGCCCGGCTGGCTGGTTTTGAAGTGGCCGGTGACAGCGCCACGAATCGGCCGGAATGCCCGCAGCGCGGCGAAGCCTCACCCAAAAGGGATTCAACACAGGCGCTAAGACACAAAGGCGCAACCAAGGATGAATTAACCACAAAGAACGCACAGATCGCAAAGAAAAAGCCATAAGCTTTTGTGTCTGAGTTCTCTTGCCCCGAATGCTTTCGGGGTTGACAGTTTCTTTGTGGTTAAAATGTTGTTGGAATTGCGTGATGCCTCACTGTTGCACTGAAACGACCCCTCGCCCGGACAGTGGAAATGACATCAGAAAAATGGAGTCAGAAAAATGAAGCCAGACCGCTTCGCTCTGAATGGGGGGGGGCAGGGCGTATGATATTTCTGCCCCAGATATTTCTGCCATCATCTCCGGGAAAAATGGAAACGGTTGCTGCGCGAACCCCACGACCCCCTTTGCCATGCGACGCCGGCCGCCGGCGCGACGCCCTTGCGCAACTCCCCACTCGGACGGGCGCGAGGCGCATCGGAAATATGCGATTATGCGGGACCCCTTTTTCTTTTCCTTGCTGCTTTAAGGATGAGGATTCGGTGTGACCCAGCCGCGATGCCATGTGTAATTCCAGAGGTTGTTCAACTTCACGAGTTCAGCATGGTTGTCGGCGAACGCCATGTTGATCAGGCCGGGAAGCACCTGGCCGCGGGAGTGGGGATAAGTAGCAGTTGCCGCAGAAGACGCGGGACGGCTGCTGTGCCGGTCAATCAAACAAAGGCCCATGCTATGGATGCAATCTGTGCTCCCGGCGCGATGGCTGTTGTAGCCGTCGTAAAGGTCCGCAGGATTCAGGGTGGGATCTGTTTCCAGAGGGAAGATGTAGTACCAGGTTGAATCCTGAAAAAGCGGGATCGAGGCAGGAATCTGGAGGTCCGGCTCCTTGTTAAAGAAAAACTGAGGCAGCGACTCTACCGGGGTGTGGTTCACCGAAAGCCAGCCGTTAATGGCGTAGCTCCCCGGTGCTTCGGGCGCTTCGGAACTCGAACCGAGATACGTGGTGTTGGCCGTGCCCCACCCGTCCTCCGATGGCGGGGTCTTGGGCACATAGGTCATAGGGCAGAGCAGCACCTTGGCATCGCCCGTCTGGATGCTTGTATCTACGCTATCCTCGTCAGCCACGGCCAGGACCAATTTCCCTTGGTTGTCGTCGGTGTACATGTGGCGCGAGTACGAGGTCTGCTTCAAATTATCGAGGCATGAAATCTGCTTCCCTGATAGTTTTGCCTTTCCCAGCGCCGGCAGCAACAAGGTCGCCAGGATGGCGATGATGGCGATCACCACCAGCAGTTCAATCAAGGTGAAGGCAGTCGGAAGCAACTTCCCGGCTGGATGGAGGAACCGTCGAATTGCTTTCATGAATGGACTTTGCATTCTCTAATTCGTATTGTAAAGCTCATTTCAGCCGGGAAAGCCGGGGCAGGGAGCATCTCATTTATGAAGGAATTGAACAGCCAGCAGCTTGCATCAAGAAACCTGATGTGAATAAAGCACCTCGGAGCGGGCGGTTGATTCGACCCCGACTGGCTGGTTTTGAAGTGACCGGTGACACGTGTAGCGGCGGTCTATGACAGCCGCCATGCCATTTTTTCCCCTGGTTTGCGGCGGTCACAGACCGCCGCTACAATCGTAGAGGCGCGTTTTGCAGAGGTCTCTGAAAGGGTTGAATCTGTTTCCCAAGGGTTTAATATTCAACCCGTTCAGGGTTGTGTAAGTCGAATGCAGCAACCCAGGGCAGGCCTCTTGGAATCGGCCAACCCTGGGCTGAGTGATTCAATCCCTTTGGGATTGCAGGACGGTTATTGGCAGCGATTTGATGAACCAGCCATTTCGATTCCACTGAAAACAGTGAGGAACCGATTTTTGTGTTTCAATGGGCGAACCGGCGGTTGTATTTTAAGGACAAGTTTTATTGATCATGACCGGCACCCACGCACCAGAACCGATCTGGCGGGCCGCGCTTCGGATTGTCGCATGGATCGGATGCGCCATGCTGTCCTGTCCGGCCGCAGCCAGCGCCGCCAACGACGGGCTTGGCCCCGGTGAGCAAGCCGTGGTTGCGACGGCGCGCGAACCGGCGGCGGTCATTATCCGGGAGCACATCGTTCTGGTCTGGCCCAAGGATCTCAAACCACAGTGGTACGCGGAGTCGCAGGTCCACAACCCGCCGGAACTGGCCGACTGGCTGGAGACGGCCTTCCGGTTTAGCGCGCGCTGGATGCGCTTCGATCCAAACGAGCACTATGCGCGGCGCAATGGCGAGAACATCCGGCTCCTCTTCGTCCACAACGGGTCTGGCGATTTTGACTTTGGCGGCAAGCGGCCCATCATCTGCCTGAGGGACCTGAAAGATCCAGTGCCCGGCAGCGAGGACTGGTTCGGCTGGCTGGCCCACGAATTAAGCCACGACTTCTGGCATGAGCATCCGGCGTTTGAGCGCGTCAAGCAGGATTGGGGCGAAGGCATGTGCGATTACGAGCGCTATTGCCTGCTTTTGAACATGGGCATGCCGGAGGCGGCGCGGCGCTGGAGTCAGTCGCTGCAAGAAGGCAACCCCGACGACCGGTATCGCGGCGGCGCCTGGATGTTGCTGCGTTTTCAACGCGCCCATTCTCTGGATGGACCCGCCGCGCTGTGGGATTATCTTTGGGACAAAGATTTCGCCGCGACGCTGGGCAAGCCGCAGTGGATCAAGTAAGCCGCAGGCGCAAGTCAATCTCCAGAATACGAGCTTCAAAGCTGCTGCGAGGTTGGGGGGGGATCGGGTCGGGAAAAAAAGGTTAAAGTCACGTGCGCGACCAGGCCAAATTGCCAGCGCGGATGAGACGCTTGTTCCGCTGCTCAATCAAAACAAAGGAAACCCCCAAGGAGACTTGACACTTACGCATTCTGCGTTTTATTATACGCATAATGCGTAAATCGTCCATCGCCAGTGTTCTTTTTTCCAGCACCCAGCAAAGGCTGCTGTCCGCCCTGCTTTTGAATTCGCATCAGCCGGTATATGCGGCGGAACTGGCCAGGCATGTCGGCGTGAGGCCATCCAGCTTGCAACGGGATCTGGCAAAATATTCGGAGGCTGGCATCCTTAAAATGTCCCGAAGCGGGAACCGCACCTATTTTCAAGCGAACGAGGCATGCCCTGTTTTCCCCGAACTGCGCGCCCTTTTGCTCAAAACGTCGGGTTTGGTGGATGTCCTTCATGGCGAACTGGCCCCGCTCGCCTCCAAAATCAAAGTGGCGGTGGTTTATGGTTCGATTGCCAACGGCACTGAAACCGCCGGCAGCGACATTGACTTGCTCATCATCGGTTCGGTCACAATGATCGAATTGGTTCCCCTGCTGGAACAGGCCACCGGGAAATTGCGGCGGCAGATAAATCCCATCCTCTACACCCCCGAAGAGTTCTCGCAAAAAAGCCGCCGAAGTCATTTTGTTCAGTCTGTGCTTGGCAAACCGCTCCTTTTTGTTTTAGGAATGAAGAGTGACTTGGAAACAATTGCTGGCCGAGAATCGCGTGGCGGCGGAGCGGGCAAGCCGCACCGAGATTAAGGACTTGCGGGCGGTCGTCCGGCGAAATCTTGCCGACGGGCAAATCAGGAAACTGTCCGATGACGGGCGCTTTGGTCATGCCTATGATGCGGCCAGAATCCTGGCCAATATCATTGTTCGCGCCAGCGGATACCGGGTCAAAAGCGACGGGGGCGGGCATTACAATACTTTTGCCGCCCTGAAAGCGGCTGATCCAGCATTCGCCAAAAAGGCTGTTTATTTTGATGCCTGTCGCAGAAAGCGGAACCATTTTCTTTACGAGCAGGCCAATGTCGTCAGCAACACCGAGGCGGAAGAACTTCTTTTTCACGCCGCAGGTCTTTCCCTTGAAGTTGATGCGTGGCTGAAAAAGCATCATCCCGATTTGCTGTAGCCTCGTTTGTTAGAGTTTTATGGTAATCAATGTCTGATGCCTTGGATAATAAAAGTTTGGCCTTTTTCGGCATTGGCAGCGCCATGAGAAAGCGCGCCTGGCTGCGAAGGGTCGGATTGGGGCTGCTCCTCCTTGGAGCGGCCTGCGGGTGGTTTTTCTGGTGGTGCCTGCCCGGCACGCACAAGGTCTTCCAGGATACCGAGTTGCCAGTGAGGTTCGTCCAGGACTTGATCTATGCGGTCCCGGTCACCCGCGAAGGCCCGGAGTTGAAGCTGTTGACGGACACCGGCGGCGGCCTGTTCCTGAGCCAGGACTGCGCGAAGCGGTGCGATTTAAAGCCCGTTTCGGTATTTGGGACGAAACTCACACGCCTGCCGGTGTTTCGCGCCGACGCATGGATTCCGGAAGCGACTGGAGCGGAAAAGTGGATGCCGCTGGGGAGTGTGGGAAACGACGGCATGCTGGGCCAACGCTGGTTTGCCGGAGGGGTGTGGACGTTTGATTATCCTGCCAGGAAGCTCGTGCTGCGCCGGCCGTTGTATGCGCCGCCGCCCGAGGCGGCCAGTCACGCCGCGCCGTTGGGCTTTCGTCAGAAGTGGGGCATTCGCATCGCCAACCATCCGGGGTTCGCAGTCCGCATCGCCGGGCAGAGGGTTGACGCGCTGCTGGACACCGGCGCGACGGTGTGGCTCAGCCAGGAAGCCCAGCGAATCATCAATGATGCGGGACCGGCGGAGCGCGCCACCAGTTTTGTCTCCGGGGACCTGTTTGAGCGATGGCGCAGAGATCATCCTGACTGGAGGGTGATCGAGAAGGGTTGCCAAAAGACAGGTGAAGCGATGATGGAAGTCCCCGAGGTGGAGGTGGCGGGTTGGAAAGCGGGTCCGGTCTGGTTTACGCGAAGGCCACCCGGAAGTTTCAAGTGGATGTCTTCCTTCATGGACCGGCCCATATCGGCATCCATTGGCGGGAACTTTCTGCGTTTCTTCCGCGTCACCATAGACTATCCCTCAGCGGCAGCTTACTTTGAGAGGCCCAAATAAGAGGCCGGCGTGACAGCCCGCAAAACGGGTCTCCGTTCCGCCGCGGGAGGGCACGCGGCCTACATCCACCGGGCAAAATGAGCAAATTCTACGGGGTTGGCGGTACGGGCAGGTCGCCCGGGCCACCCTTGGGGCCGATTAGGATTAAGATTAAGATTAAGAGTAAGAGTAAGAGAATGTGGCCGGGTGGACTTGGCGGACGGAGTGGACCGGGAGCGATGGAGGGTTGAAGTTTCGGGGGTTGGCTTTAGACTGATGGGGCATGAGTGATGACGCAGATTTATTGCAGAAGGTCTGGGCGGGGGAACGGATTGACCAGGCGGAGGCCCGGCGGCTGTATGGCCTGCCGCTGGAGGAGCTGGGGGCGCTGGCGGACCGGCGGCGGCAACTGGCCCAGGCCAACCGGCACCAGGGCCGGGGCAACGAGATCGTGACTTATATCGTGGACCGGAATGTCAATTATACGAATGTCTGCAATGTGTATTGCAAATTCTGCGCATTTTACCGCACGGAAAAGGACGCCGACGCCTATGTCATCACGCTGGAGGAAATGGACCGGAAGATCGAGGAGACGCTGGCGCTGGGAGGGACGCAGATTCTGATGCAGGGGGGGCATCACCCCAAACTTTCGCTGCAATGGTACCTGGATTTGCTGGCGCACATCAAAACGAAGTTCCCGCAGGTGAATATTCACGGGTTCAGTCCGAGCGAGTTTATTCATTTCAGAGAAGTTTTCCAAATGCCGGTGGAGGAGATAATGGCGCAGTTCGTCAAGGCCGGGCTTGGCTCGATTCCGGGCGGGGGCGGGGAGATTTTGGTGGACCGGGTGCGGCAGCGGATCTCGCCGCTGAAGGCGATGAGCGACGACTGGCTGGGGGTGATGGACGCGGCGCACCGGCTGGGGCTGGCGACGACGGCGACGATGATGTTCGGGCATGTGGAAACGCTGGAGGACCGGATCGAACATCTGGAACGGGTGCGGGCGCAGCAGGACAAGTCGAAGGGGTTCATGGCGTTTATCGCGTGGACGTTTCAGGCGGAGCACACGCGGCTGAAGGCGCCGACGTCGGGCGGGCATGATTATTTGCGCACGCAGGCGGTGAACCGGATTTATCTGGACAACATTGCGAACATCCAAAGCTCGTGGGTGACGCAAGGGCCGGAGATCGGGCAGGTGGCGCTGAAATTCGGGGCGAACGACCTGGGCAGCATCATGATCGAGGAGAATGTGGTGTCGCAGGCGGGGACGACGCACCGCATGGGTGTGGCAGACATGCAGCGGCTGATCCGGGACGCGGGCTATGAGCCGCATCAGCGGGACAATTGGTACCGGCTGCTGAATTGAGAATGGTGAATTTTGAATGGTGAAATGTGAAAAATTTGCCGGGAGCTTGGAATGGATTTCGTGAGTGGTTGAGGTTCCACGAATTCGCGCCGCAAATCGCGGGAAATGAGGCCCCCAATTTCAGGGCACAGGACAAATGGGCGCGCCTTCAGCCTTCAACCTTGGTTTTCCCCTCTCGCCCTTTCCCTCAGCTTGCTGCGCCAAAAACCATAGCAGAAATAGAGGATGAGGCCCGCCACCAGCCAGATGACGAACCGCCATTTGGTTATGGGCGGCTGGATTTTCATGAGCCAGCCGCATGAAATCACGGCCGCCAATGGCACCCAGGGCACCCAGGGCGCTTTGAAGCCGCGCGGGCGATCCGGGTCGGTCTTGCGCAAAATGATGACACCGGCTGAGACCAATAGAAAGGCGAAGGCGGTCCCTATATTACAGAGGTCCAGCACTTCGTCTATTTTCATCACTCCGGCGAATGCCGCCACTACCAGGCCGGTCAGGATGGTCGAGATGTGCGGTGTCCGGTATTTCGGATGCACGGCGGCCGCCCAGGGCGGCAGCAAACCATCCCGGGCCATGCTGAAAAAAATGCGCGCCTGGCCCATTTGAAAAACCAGCAATACCGAGGCATTGGCCAGCAGCGCGCCCACCGAAATAATCACCACCACCCAGTTCATGCCCAGGCCGGTGAAGGCGGTGGCCAGCGGTTCGGCGGTATCCAGTTTGCTCGAAGGCAGCATCCCGGTCAGCACCACCGCCACCGCCACATAGATGACGGTGCAAAGACCCAGGCTGCCGAGGATGCCGATGGGCATGTCGCGCTGCGGCTGGCGCGTTTCCTCCGCCGCCGTGGAAACCGCGTCGAATCCGATGTAAGCGAAAAAGATGACCGCCGCGCCGCTGGTGATGCCTTTCAAACCATGCGGCGCGAAGGGCCTCCAGTTTTCCGGGTTCAAGTAAAACGCCCCCATGATGAGGAAAAACAAAAGGATGACCAGTTTGAGGATGACCATGCCGGAGTTAAACCGGGCGCTTTCCTTGATGCCTTTGACCAGCAGCCAGGTCAGCAGCATCACGATGCCGAAAGCGGGCAGGTTGAAAATAATCGGCAGGCCGAGCACATGCGGCGCATCATGCCAGGCTTGGGCAGCCCGCAAAACACCGGCATCCAGGGTGGAAAGATCAATGTGTTTGGCGGTGGCGTCTGCCAAGGCGCCGGCCGCCTGCAACGCGGATCGAAAGTCCACTCCCAGCCAGCCCGGCCAATGATAATGCAGCAAGGCCTGAAAATAGCCCGACCACGAAATCGCCACCGCCACGTTGCCCACCGCGTATTCCAAAATCAGGTCCCAGCCGATGATCCACGCCATCAGCTCGCCCAGCGACGCGTAAGCATAGGTGTAAGCCGACCCGGCAACCGGCGCCATGGACGCGAATTCGGCGTAGCACAACCCCGCCAGCGCGCAGATCGGCGCCATGATCAGAAATGATACCACGATGGCTGGGCCGGCCCCGATGTGGTCCGCCCCGCCCGCCGCCGCCGTGCCGACCGAGGAGAAAATCCCCGCGCCGACAATCGCCCCCACCCCGAATAACGTCAAATGCACCGGCCCCAGCGCCCGCTTGAGCTGATGCTGCGGCTCGATGGTCTCGCCCACCAGGCGGTCAAGCGACTTGCGGCGGAAAAGCTGGTGCATAAACGGCCCCAAGCAGATTTGACCGGCGGCGCGATGGCAAGGAGAAAAGAGTTAATTATCCATCTATGGGTTTCGCATCACGGGTTGCCAGGTCGGGCGGGGTGGGTCGTTCTCCGGGCGGTCCTCCTCCGGCATGTCGCCGCAATCGCCGGACTGATGCCGCGGAATGGCGGCCGGGATGGCTTCCACCCCGTCGCCAAGGCTAGCTGGCTTTGCCTTCCGCCGGAAAAGCAGCAAGCCAAATGAGCATTCGCGACTGGCTTGGCGGCGGCGGCGGAATGCGCCCCATTCTTTATTCTCCCTCCGCGCTTTTTTTCCCTCAAGTCCGCCTCCGGTTGCGCCGATGAAACCTATAAGATAGCGAACGTCCCGCCCGGATGTGCCTGTCCAATAATAAATTATGGGCAACAAACGCATTTTAATCGCGAACGCCGACCCGCCCACGCTGGCGGAATATGGGCACGCCCTGGAGAAGGACTGGGCGGTCACATTGGTGTCCAGCCCGGACGCAGCCCTCGCGGAAATGGCCGCCCATCCCAGCGATGTGCTGGTGGCCGATTGCGCCTTGCCGGGAGCCAACGAGGGAGTCGAATTATTGGACCGAGTCCATGCCGAATATCCCAAAACCATCCGCATTCTTCTGGCCGGAGAGATGGACAAAGAAAACCGGATAGCGGACGTGGAAGGTTCCCACCTGATTCTGACCAAGCCGTGCGACAACGAGACGCTGAAAAACGCCATCCAACGCGCCCTGTCCATTGATCTGTGGCTGACCAACGACAGCCTGCGCGAACTCATCGCCCGTCTGCGCACCTTCCCCATCGTCCCTTCCCTTTATCTGGAAGTCATCAACGCCCTCAAATCCCCGCACACCACCACCGCGGACGTGGGGGCCATCATCGCCAAAGACATGGCCATGATGACCAAGCTGCTACAGGTCACCAATTCCGCCTGTTTCGGATTGCCCCGCAAGATCAGCGACCCGGTGGAGGCCGTCGGCATCCTGGGTTTTGAGACGGTCAAGTCCATGGTCATCACCCTCAAACTTCTCAGTCAATACGATAAAGTCAAGCCGGTGTATTTCTCCATTGACCGGCTCTGGCGGCACAGCACGGAGGTGGCGCGCATCAGCCGGCGGCTGGCCTTCATGCAACAGGATGATCCGGTGCTGGCCGAGTCGGCTTTCACGGCCGGCTTGATGCATGATTTGGGCAAGCTGGTGCTGGCCTCCAACTTTGACGAGCAGTACAGCGGGGCCCAGGCCCTGGCCCGCCACCAGCAAATCCCCCTATGGGAAGTGGAAAAGCAGATTTTTGGGGCCAGTCATGGGGAGATCGGCGCCTATCTGCTGGGGCTTTGGGGGATGCCCCTGGACTTGGTGGAAGCCGCCGCCCTCCATCACAATCCCTCCCGCTGCCTGGCCAAACGCTTCACCCCGCTGACCGCCGTCCATGTCGCCAATGCCCTGGTTTATGAAGCCAAGCCGGACAAGGAAGGCTTTGTCCACCCGCAGATAGATGAAGACTACCTGGCGGAATTGGGACTTTCCAGCCGGCTGCCACACTGGCGCGAAATGGTTCTGACGCCGGATTTGGAAGTGACGGAATTTCGCGCGCGGTCCGGCGAAACCGGCGCCTTCAAAAAAACCGCCGCCGCCAGCCCCAAGCCGGCGCCGCATCCGGTCAAGCCGGCGCCACATCCGGTCAAGGCCGCGCCCGCGCCCTCGTCTGTTTTTTCCATTCCGCGGCAGCGCTGGGTTTACGCCGGAATACTGGTCGTGCTGTTCCTTCTCACTTTCCTGCTCGGCACACAAGCTCTCATCCGCCTGGCCCTGGCGCCGGCATCGCCACCGGTGACCGCAAAGCGACCCGTCACCGTCGTGGCCGTCGCGCCGCCCCACCCCGCCCCGGCCCCGTTGCCCGCCGCTCCTCCGGCCAAAGCCGCGGAGACTCCGCCTCCGCCGGCCGCGCCCGTGGCGGCCCTTGACGCCGCGCCCGCCGCGCCCGCGCCTCCCTCAGCCAAGGACCTGGCCTTTGCCGAATTGCGACTGCAATCCATCTTCTATTCCCAAAGCAACCCCTCCGCCGTCATCAGCGGCAAGCGCGTGCGGCCGCGAGACCGGCTTCCCGCCGGCGCGCTGGTCGTGGCCATCGGCCCTTCCTCGGTCACGCTCGAATTTGACAACGAGCGCAAAGTTCTGGCTCTGAAGTAAGCGTGGCCGCGCGCTGCGAGCCTGGGGCTGGCGTTATTTCGTTTCGACAACGCCGCCCGCATCCCTTATCTTCCGAACCACTTATGCAAGCCGTTCTGAATTATCTGGAGCAAAACAAGGCGCGCTTCCTCGACGAGCTTTGTCACTACGTCCGCTTTCCCAGCGTCTCCGCCCAGCCGGCCCATCGCGGCGATCTCGTCGCCTGCGCGGAATGGCTGGTGGCGCACTGCAAAAAAATCGGCCTGGAAGCACGCCTTTGCCCCACCCAAGGCCATCCGGTCGTCGTCGCCAAAACGCCGCGCTCGCCCCTTTCCACCAAACCGTCCTTTGTCATTTACGGCCATTACGATGTCCAGCCGGCCGAGCCGTTTGAGCTTTGGCAAAGCCCTCCCTTCGAGCCGCGCCTCCAAGGCCGTTCCCTCTTCGCCCGCGGCGCCAGCGATAACAAGGGCCAAAACCTCGCCCACCTCAACGCTGTGGAAGCGTTTCTGGCCACAAAAACGCCGCTCCCCTGCGACCTCACCTTCATCATCGAAGGCGAGGAGGAAGTCGGCAGCAAAAGTCTGGACAGCTTCCTCCTGGCCAACCACGACGAACTCCACTGCCGTGCCGTCGTCATTTCCGACACCGGCATGCCCAGCCTGGATCATCCCGCCCTCACTTATGCCTTGCGCGGCCTCTGTGCCGTGGAAATCATCCTCCACGGGCCATCCCGTGATTTGCATTCCGGCATCTACGGCGGCACGGTGGACAATCCCGCCCTCGCCCTTTGCCAGTTGCTCGCCCGGCTCCGCGACAAAAACGGGCGCGTCGCCATTCCCGGTTTTTACGACGACGTCGTCCCGCTGTCCGCCTACGAGAGAAAACAAATGGCCCGCTTTCCCATGACCGCGTCCGCTTATCGGAAGTCCCTGGGCGTGCCCAGTCTGTTTGGCGAGCGGGGCTATAATTTCATCGAGCAACGCAGCTCCCGCCCGACCATCGAGATCAACGGCCTGACCAGCGGTTATCAGGGCGAGGGGAGCAAGACCATCATTCCCGCCTGGGCCAGGGCCAAGCTGACCTTTCGCCTCGTGCCCCAGCAAAACCCGGAGCGCATCCGCAGGACGATTCTCCAGCACCTCAAAAAAATCTGTCCCCCCACCGTGCGCTTGCAAGCCGAGGCCGGGCATGGCGCGGAGCCGTATCTGGTTTCCCCTGACGGCGCCCTGGCCCGGGCCGCCTTGGCGACCCTCAAGGAAGCTTTTGGCCGCGAACCCATTCTCATCCGCGAAGGCGGTTCCATTCCCATCGTCACCCAGTTCAAAAAAGTCCTGCGCGCCGATTCCCTGCTCCTGGGTTTGGCCCTGCCCGATGACAACGCCCATTCCCCCAACGAAAAATTCAACCTGGATTGCTACGAAAAAGGCTCGCGCATGAGCGCGCTCCTCTGGCGCCGCCTGGGAACTGAGAATTGAGAGCGGCCCTTTCCCCCTCCTGATCTTAATCCTGATCTTAATCCTGATCCCAATCCCGATTTTCAGACAATATAATTGACACTACTATTGCACTGGAATCCCTAACAACTCTTCCGGCGTGAAGGGGTGGGGATGTGTCTTGATGGCTTCCCGAATGGTTTTGACCTGCTCGGGCGTGATCTTCGCAGCGTGGTTGCCCCACTGCTGGCGGACGTAGGTCAATACCGCTCCCACTTGCTCATCGTTGTAGTCGCCCGGCCGCACCATGGTGGCATTGAGAGTGACCGGGCCGTTGGGACCACCCTCAACCCGGATGGACCCGCCCAGCCCGTTCAAAACAATGCGGACGATCCGGTTCGGCCCCGCCGCATTCAGCCAGTCCGATCCCGCCAGCGGCGGGAACTGGCCTTCCTTGCCCGCCCCGTTGGCTTGATGGCACGCAATGCAAGAAGCCTTAAACGTGGCTTCTCCCAACGCCAGATAATCCCCTTCCGGGTTGTGCGGCTGGCATTGTGCGACTTCCTCGTACGACCGGAACGGTTCATAAACCTGCGCGTTAAACCAGCCGCCGTGGTCATTCACATAATTCATTCCCCAGTAAAGCAACAGGCCCAGCAGCAGGATGAGCCAGATCGGGACCGCCGACGGGCCGGCGACCGGCTCGTCTCGCTCCACCGGGGCGGCAGTCTCTGGGGGATTCTGGTTCATGGCGTTGCGGACTGAATCTTAATCTTAATCTTAATCTCTATTCTCAATCTTAATGCTTGCGGATTACGGTTTGGCGGCATTCGTGCCGCCGGGCAGGGCGGGCACGCCGCTGCCCGCCGCCGGTGCATTGGCGCCTCCGGCCGGCGCATTCGTCCCACCGGCTGGCGCGTTGGTGCCGCCCGCCGGCGTGTTGGTGCTGATGGAACCCGGCGGCGGCGGGGCTTCAAAAAGGTACGGCTCCTGGCGCAAATTCGCCACGTAGGCCGCCAGCGCCCACGCCGCCGGCCGCGGCACAATCTCATAACCTTGCGGCGCCGCAACCCCCAAGGCCTCGGGCGATGGCGTCCGCCCGATCTTGCGAACTTCAAACAAATACTTGTAGGCCGGCATAATGGAATGAACGGCGTCCAGATGATTGATGGTGCGCGGATCCCACAGCCGCACGAGCACCGCCATGGCATCCATGCGCAGCCCCGCATTGGCCAGGTCCGGGCCGACCCGCTGCGTGCCCAGCATCACGGTTGCATCATAAATGTAATCATGCGCCACGCTCCGCCGGATGCCCCAGCCGTGCGCGAGGTCCGAGCCTAACTCCTTCGGGCGGACCTGCTCGGTATGGCAATAGACGCACCCGCAGGCCCGGTACACCTCCGCCCCCTGGCGCGCCAGGCCCGGCGAGTTGTTGGGATACGGCGCCGCCACTCCGCCCACCGTCCTGGCCTGTTGCAGGTTTCCCATTTGCGCCTGGGGTCCAAGCACAAATGTCACCCATGAAATCGCCATCGCGGCGAACAACCCCAGAAAAAGCATCGGCCCGTTGTTCATGCGCCCCCCTTTCGCATCCCGCCCCGGCGGCAACGGGCGCAGCAACCTTTCAGCAGCAGCGCGAAATTCAGCAGAAAAGCGATCATGCCCAGTGTCAACAATAGCGGCTCCAGCGTGCTCATCCGCAGCGCCATCATCGTGCCTCTCATCACCGCCGTGAACGAATTGGCGGGATTATGGAACTCCACT
The DNA here is from genome assembly GCA_049513975.1 of Verrucomicrobiota bacterium. GTDB lineage: Bacteria > Verrucomicrobiota > Verrucomicrobiia > Limisphaerales > Palsa-1400 > JBEKOF01. The sequence continues at coordinate 53,747 of JBEKVM010000003.1, forward strand.
CCCTGCCAGACCCCCGCCACCAGCAAGGCAATATATCCCATCACCACCCCCGCCAGCATCAGCCGGAAATGCCATCGGGTTAACCACCCCTTCCACAGTCCGTCCGGCGCCGTGGACTTCGCATCGGCCAGCCGCGGCACGATGTAATAAATCGCCCCGAACATCGTCATCCCCACGAATCCGTAGCGGAACAGGTCCCGTTGCGCCGTCGTGAACCAGGTGAAATCGGTCAGCATCCCGACCGACGGCAGCGCCCCCGCCACCCCCTGCGCGCCGGCGACCACCCAAAATATCAAACCCGCGCAGGTGAAGCGCAGGCTGGGGTTGGCCTCGAGCGCCGCCGCCGGCGCGTCTCCCACCGTCAAATACAAATTCAGCGCCACCGCCGCGATGGGGATGATCGTCAGCACCGTCCCCACCAGCGACACGCTGACCAGCCAGCCCGGCAGCGGCGCGCCGCCGGGAATTCCGCCCCAACTGCCTGCCAGCGCCAGCATCCAAAACGCCAGCGCCGCCTGATAATAACTGTGCAGCGGCCGCCCGGTCAGTTTGGGGATGAAATAAAAAATCGGGGCCAGCCCGGCAAATCCAAAAAACACCGTGCCCAGATTATGCTCATACCACCAGTTGACCGAGGCCTGGAGAACGCCCCGCACCGGCGCACCCAGCAGCAGCATCGCCGCCGTGGAAAAAATCCACGCAAACCAAAAAAGCGCCCCGAGCACGAACCATTGCGACGGATAAAGCGGCCCCGCCTCCCGCTGCTGAAAAGTGATGACCCCGCAGATTCCAATGAGCAGATAAGACAACACTAAAAGCGGCGCGACGGCCCCCGGCATCTCAAACCCTTCATAGCCGGTCCCGCCGCCGCGCAAGATGGCCCAGAGGCCCGCCGCCACCGCCGCGTTCCAGCCCACCGCTCCCACCGCGGCCACGGCCGCTCCCGCCAGTCGCGTCCGGCCCAGGCGGCACAGCAGCCACAGCCCGGCTCCCAGCGCGGCCGGAACGCCAAAACCGTAGAGCAGCGCCGTATCCGCCGCCGCGTGAACCCGCCCATAAGTGAACATCGGCCCGGACGCCAGCAAACCGGGGGCATGCAGTTTGAGCGAGCAGAGCAGCGCCAGCAGCGAACCGAGCAGGAGCCAGACCGCCGCGCCGGCGAACAGGCACAACAGCGGCACCGCCCCGGAAGCTTCGAGCTCAGTCCTCGAAACTTGCGGGGCAGCCGCGGTTGGCGCTGGTGCGGCAGAGACGCTCATGTGTGGAAAATGCAAAATGCAGAATGCAAAATGCAAAATGAAGAATCGCGGGCTGGGCTTTCTTCATTCTTCATTTTTCATTTCTATTCATACGGGTTTTTCGCCACGGCGGCGGGCGCGAATTCCTTGGCCGCCCGGTTCGTCAGGACCGAGCGGCCCGCCGCGGGATTCTGCCATTCCTGCAAGATCAATTCCTTGGCCCGCTCCACCGGGATGCGCACAAATCCCTTCTCCTTGTCCGCCCACTCATACCCGTTGAGCAGCGGCGCGTTGGCCGCGTCGAACTCCGCCTTGATCTTCAAACGCTCTGCGGCGCGCGCTTGGGCCAGCGCGGGCGCTTGCGTGTAGGCGCGCATCAGCCAGACCAGCCAGGCCATCACTAAAAACGTTCCCGCCACCCCCAGCACCGTCAAGCCCTGGCAAAATCTCCCGCGGTTGGAGTCAGTGTTCATTCTTCATTTATAATTTATCAGTTATAATTTTTACTTCGCCACGGCGCTGGCGGGCGTGACATACACGTCCAACGCCTCCGCCATGCGCGGGTCCTGCAACGGATAGACCGGGTGCCGGTTGAGCGACCATAGAAAAAGTTTCGCGAGAAATCCCCCGATAAACAAAAGGCAGGCCAAATCCACCAGCAGCCCGCGTGTGACAAAAGGAAACGCGGACTTGAAAAATCCGTACGGGTGCAAACCGGGCATGATTTGGAACTCCAGGTCCACCAAGTGCATCAGCCAGGCCCAGGCGCAGATCGGCAGCATCGCCGCCAGCTTCAGTTTCACGTCTATCCGCAGCAGCGCCAGAAACGGCATGAAAAAATGGCCGATGATGATGATGATCGCCCCCGTGAACCACCACGTTCCCTTTTCCCGCAGCACGTACCAGAACGTCTCTTCCGGCATGTTCGCGTTCCAGATGATGAAGTATTGCGCAAAGCTGATGTAAGCCCAGAACACGGTGAAGGCAAACAGCAGCGAACCCATCATGTAATACGTTTTTTCCTGCACCAGGTCCCGCAACGCCGTCGTCCGCTGCAAGATCAGCGTAATGACATACACCGTGGCCAGCGTGACCCAGACGCTCGCCGCGAAATACCAGACTCCGTACATGGTCGAAGCCCATTCATACATCAGCCCTTTTATCCACAGGATCGCCGCCAGCGTCAGCGTCCCCGCAAAAAGCATCATGCCCAGGCAGGAATAAAAACGCATCCGGTGCGTGCAATGGGCCGCTCCCGTTTTGTCCTGTTCCAGCGACCAGTGCCGCAAGCGGTTGGTAAAGAACCACCACACCCCGAAGCAAACCGCCGCCGCGATGTAAAAACCCTCCATGGTGAAGAGCGGATATTTGGCCGCCAAGGCATGATCCGGATGCCCCAGCTTGCCCATCCAGTCATACAGGCTCGGCGCCAGGACGGCAATGGGGACAAACAACGCCAGCATCGGCCAGCCCGCCAGGCAGGCCAGATGTTCGCAAAACCGCCGCGTCGGCACCGACCAGCTCGCGTCAAACAAATGATGCACCATCACCAGAAACCACCCGCCCAGGCAAAGGCTCAGGTAAAACATAAACGCCAGCAGCCAGGAAAAGGCAAACTGCTGGCGCCCGCACGCCGCCGCGCCAATCGCCGCCCCGATCGCCCCCGCCACCATCAAGATCACAGGCACCTGCCGCCATTTGGATAAATCCAGCGGCGCAACCGATGAGGATGGAGTGTCCGTATTCATGTCTTATTCCTAATCTTAATCGTAATCTCTTAATCTTAATCTCATCTCTTAAATTCCCCCCGTTTCGCCTCCGGCACGTCCTCCACCGTCGCCAACTGGCTCCGTTGCAAGGCGCGGATGTAGGAGATGATCGCCCACCGGTCCTCCACCGGAATCAAGGCCCCGTAGGCGGGCATCAGCGGCAGTTTCCCGACGCTCATGGTGTTGAACATCTCGCCATCTTTCATCTCCACCAGCCGCTGGGCGTGGAAATCGGCCATGCTGATCATCCCGTATTTGCCCGTGATCCCCTTGCCGTCTCCCGCCGGGCCGTGGCACGGCAGGCAATAAATCTGATAACGCTCCTGGCCCCGGTCGAGCAATTGCCGCGTGATCGCCAGCGGGCCGGTTTCGATGAAATTCGTCGTTCCCGTCATCCGCCCGGTGTTCATCGGCACTTCTTCATACGGATAAACCGGTTTGCCGGCGATCAGCACCATTTGCCCGTTGATTCCATAAGGCTGGCTCCGCTCCACCGTGCCTTCGGGCCGCGCCCGCGAACTGCGCCCGTCGGCGAAGAATTCGCTGCGCGTCTGCGGGCGCACTTTGTTTTGGCGCACCATGTCCGCAAACAGCTCGATGGGCGGCTGGCGCGACTTGCTCCCGCGAAAACCGGCCAGGCCGATCACCGTCACGCCGGTCAGAAAAAAAATGAGGTAAAAATAGCGCATTATTCCTCGACGAATTCAACGTGCTTGCTCCCCAGCGACTCCAGCAGCTTGCGCGTCGCCGGCTCCGCGTATTTGGGATCGTTGGTTTCGATCACCACGTAAAAGCGGTCGTGGCTGGCCAGCTTGAACCGCGCGTTCTTCAGCAGGGGATGATGCAGCCGCGGCAGGCGGTTGAGGAACAGCATTCCCAGCAGCGCTCCGAAAGCGCCAAACAAGATCGTCAATTCGTAGGACGGCGGAAAGGCGGAAAAGGGACTAAACATCGGCTTTCCTCCGATAACTATGGGATAATCCACCGTGTTCATAAACCAGATCATGAGCATCCCGGTGGCGTAACCGGTGACGCCGCCGATGAAGGAAAACCAGCCCACTTTGGAGTTCTTGATCCCCATCGCCCGGTCCATGCCGTGGATCGGGAAGGGGGTGAACACGTCCCAATTGCGGAAGCCCTCCCCGCGCACCTTGTCCGCCGCGTGCAGGATGGCCGCCGGGGTCTCAAATTCCGCCAGGATCGCGTAGGGCCGTCCGTTCATGAGTGGTGCCCTCCGATTTTCGCCCCGCCCAGCGGATGGTGCGGGTCGGCTTGCGGGGTCACGCCCTTGACCTCGGCAATGGCGATCAACGGCACGTAGCGCAGGAACAACAGGAAAAAGGTGAAGAACAAGCCAAACGTTCCCAGATATTGCAGGATATCCACCCACGTCGGGCTGTAATAGCTCCAATTGGACGGCAGGAAATCCCGGTGCAAGGAAACGACGACGATGACAAATCGTTCAAACCACATCCCCACGTTCACCAAAATGGAGAGAATGAAAACAACGATCATGCTGGTGCGCACCTTCTTGAACCAGAACAGTTGCGGCACCAGCACGTTGCAGATCAGCATCATCCACTGCGCCCACCAGTAGGGCGCCGGCTTGATCCCGTAAAGCGGCCCAAGGATGTACGGGTCCGCCAAACGATTGTGCAGAAACAGGTATTTCTCATACGGATTGCCGCCATACCAGGCGATGAAAAACTCCATCAAGTAGGCATAGCCCACAATCGAGCCGGTGAGCAGCGTCACCTTGCACATCAACTCCACATGCCGCACCGTGATAATTTCCTCCAGTTTCAGCATCCGCCGCAGCGGCACCAGCAGCGTCAGCACCATCCCAAAACCGGAGTACACCGCCCCCGCGACGAAATAGGGCGGGAATATGGTGGTGTGCCAGCCGGGCAGTTGCGACACCGAGAAATCCAGCGAGACGATGGAATGGACCGAGAGCACCAGCGGCGTGGAAAGCCCCGCCAAGATCAGGTAGGCCTTCTCATAATTGCTCCAGTGCCGGTTGGACCCCGTCCAGCCCAGCGCGAACAGTCCGTAGCCAAACTTCCGCCCTTTCGTCGTCGCCCGGTCCCGCATCACCGCCAGATCGGGGATCAATCCCATGTACCAGAACAGCACCGACACGGTGAAGTAGGTGGACACGGCGAAAACGTCCCACATCAGGGGCGAGCGGAATTGCGGCCAAATGCCGTTGGCATTGGGGATGGGGAACAGCCAGTAGCCCAGCCAGATTCGGCCAATATGGATCAGCGGAAAAATCCCCGCGCACATCACCGCAAAGATCGTCATGGCCTCCGCCGCCCGGTTGATCGAAGTCCTCCACTTCTGCCGCAGCAAAAACAAGATCGCCGAGATCAGCGTGCCCGCGTGGCCGATGCCGATCCACCAGACGAAATTGACGATGGCATAGCCCCACATCACCGGATGGCCCAGCCCCCACACCCCCACGCCGGTGGACATCAGATACAGGATGCAGAGGAAGCACACCGTCATCATCGTCGCGCTGATGGCGAAACAAAGCTTCCACCAGAACTGGGGCCTGCCTTCCGCCACTCCGGCAATGGTGTCGGACAGCCATCCGATGCCGTGCCCGTTGGCCACCAGCGGTTGGCGTTCCAACTCCACGGGCGGCGCTTGCACCACCAGCGGCGCGCCCTGCGTCGTCATCGGGGCTGGAGTCGCGTCCGCCATTACCGGGCTCCTTTCTCAGACGGCCCGCCCTCTTCCAAGGCGGGCCGGCCCATTGTTTTGGAAAAGTCGTCGTAGCTGTAGGGCGCCGCGTGCTTCTTGGAATCGGGCATCTCGGGATTGGGATTGCGCACCTTGGCCAGGTAGGTCAGGCGCGGTTTGGTGTGGAGAACGTCCAGCACCGTGTAATTGCGCGGATGGTCCTTCCATTTCATGACGGTGCTTTCCTTGTCCAAAATGTCGCCAAAGGCAATCGCCTCCGCCGGACAGGCCTGCTGGCAGGCCGTCCTGGGAATGGTCCCTTCCTTCTCCGACAAGCGGATGTGGTCGGAGTTGCGCGCCTTGACCTTGGCGGAAATCTTGGCCTGCTCCAGCCGTTGCACGCAGAAGGTGCATTTCTCCATCACCCCGCGCATGCGCACCGACACGTCGGGATTCTTCACCATCCGCACCAGTTGCCACTGGTCTTCCGGCAGGTTGCCCCGGTCGGGATTGTCCCACCATCTCAGGAACTCCCATTTTCCTTGCGTCCGGTTTCGCGGGTCCAGCGGGCTTTGGTAAAGTTTGTCCAGGGGCCGGCGGTTGTAATCAAAGAAATTGAAGCGGCGCACCTTGTAGGGGCAGTTGTTGGAGCAATAGCGGGTGCCGACGCAGCGGTTATACACCATCACGTTGAGCCCTTCGTCATCGTGCGAGGTGGCATTGACGGGGCAAACATTCTCGCAAGGGGCGGCTTCGCAATGCTGGCAGAGCATGGGCTGGACCACCGCCTGCGGATCGTCCTCGGGATTCGTTCCCACGCCCGAATAATAACGGTCAATCCGTATCCAGTGCATCTCCCGGCTTTTGCCCACCATTTCCTTGCCGACAATCGGGACGTTATTCTCGCTCTGGCACGCCACCATGCAGGCCGAGCATCCCACGCACTTGTTCAAATCAATTGCCATGCCCCACTGATGCAGTCCGTTGGCCTTGGCGACGTCGAATGGGTTGGGATACATCGGCAGGACCGACCGCGGCTTTTCCAGGTCCATTTTCGGCGCGAAATCCGGCTGCTTGCGAAAATCCGCCAGATTGGCTTCCCGCACCGGCGCGCGCCCTTCCATGCTCCAATGGCTCTGCGTGGTGGACAACTGATACGCGGTGCCCACTTTCGTCAACTTGGCGTTCCTCGCGTAATGCGGCGCGTCCGTCGTCCGCACTTGGTAGGCGTTGTAGCCGCAACCGCGCCCGATCCGCCCGGTCTTTTCCCGCCCGTATCCCAGCGCCAGGCCCACGGTATAATCCGCCATGCCGGGCTGGACCCAGATCGGTCCACGCACGGTCCGGTTCCCTATTTGAATCTCCACTACCTGGTCGTAAAATCGCTGCGCCTGGTCGCTCTTCTGCTCATAGGGCGCGAGCCTCAGTTCGTGGGCCAGTTCGCGGGCCGTCGTGGGACTCAGCAGAATCGCATTGTCCCAGGTCAGCTTGGTGATCGGGTCGGGCAATTCCTGCAACCAGCCGTTATTATTATGGCGTCCGTCGTCCATCTTGTAATCGCGATGGAAAACCACGTCCAACGCTTGCGGATCGGGCGCGCCGATGGGTTTCAACAAATCCAATACCGGGGCGAGCAGCTTGGTGTTTAACTGCACGCTGGCCGGCACCGCCGCGCTGCCCGCCAGAAAACCATCATGCAAAAACTTCCGCCAATCATTCTCGCCAGGGCTGGCGATGAGGCGAAAGGTTTCGCGCACGATTTCGTAGGGCTTGGTCTTTTCCGCGCCCGCCAGAATCGCCAGCACTTCCAATTCCGTCAGCCCGTCAAACAACGGCTCGATCAGCGGCTGAATCGGGACCAGGGTTCCGTTGGCCGTCTGCGCGTCGCCCCAAGATTCCAGGAAATGCGCCGCCGGCAAATCCCATTGGGTTGGTGTGGAACCCTGTACTGACATAGGAAGCGCCCAACCGAACGCTGTTTCGTCTTCGAAATACCCGAGCCGAACGACCGTCCTGATTGCACCCATCATCTTACCCCACTGGCCCCAGTTCAAATCCGCAGGCGCATTGTAAGCCGGGTTGCCTCCCAGGATTACCAGCGTCTGCACCTTTCCGGCGAGGGCTGCCTCCGCCAGCAAGGAAATATTCTCCCCCTTCGCTTCGGGCACTTCATGAAACTCAATCGTGTGATCCGCCACCGCCCCAAGCGCCTCGTTCATCGCCAGCACCAGCAGTTGCGCCGCCGGCGGCAAACGATAACCGGGCATCACCAGGCTTTTCCCGCCGCTCGCCTTCAAATCCTTCGCGCATGGCACGATCCATTCATCAAAGCGCCGCGCCGGGGCCGACAATTCCTTCAACTTCGCGTCCCATTCGCCGGAGGGCAGGATATTGAGCGCCATCCGCGCCACCACCGCCATCATCAGGCTGGGCGCGACGCGCAAACGATGGTCCGCGTTCATCCCCGTCAAGGTGAACAGGCTCTCCACCGCATAGAGCCGGCTCATCGGGTCGTCTTTGCCCGCGACATGCCGGCCCTGGGCGAAACGCCGGATGTTGACCGCCGCATTTTCCTCGGTGCCGATAAAATCACAATCCAGCGCCAGAATTTTTTCCGCTTTTTCCAAATTATAGTAAGGCGCCAGCGGGATGCCGTAAGCCAGCGTCGCCGCATTCCGCGCCGCATCCAGATCCACCGCCTCATAAACAAACCAGCGCGCCTTGGGATATTTCTCACTGACCATCCGCTGCATTCTCATGCGGGAAGGCGAGCTGCTTTGCTCCATGAGAAACGCCACGCCGTCCCCGTTCCCAAACTTCCCGGCCAGCGCCGTCAAGGCATCCAACGCCGCCGCCTTCGTGCTGAGGCTCCCGTTCAGGGCGTAGCGCTGCGCCCGGTCCGGATCATAAAGACTTAACACCGAGGCCTGCGCAAACGGGTCGGTGCCGCCGTTGCTGTCCGGGTGGTCGGGATTGCCCTCCACTTTGGTCGGACGCCCGTCGCTGGATTTCACCACCAGCGGGACCGCCCCGCGCCGGGACGGCATGGCCGTCGCAAAAAACTGCGGCACGCCATGCGCATAATTCTCCGGCATCTTCGCGAACGGATAAATGTTCTCCGTCGGCCGGCGGCAGCCCGTCGCGCCGAGGCCCGCCAGCAGGAAGGAGGCCGACATGATCTTGACGAAATTGCGCCGCGTCACCGGATCAAACAATTCGCCTGCCCCGGATGGAAACTCCTTTTCCACCCATTGGCGGAACTCCGGCGTGTCCGCCAATTCGTCCAAACTGCGCCAATAGGCCGGGCCGGCCGGTTCGGGTGGGGGTGGATTTTTCATCGGTGACAGGTCGAGCAGTTTTGCAAGGATTGAATGTGCCAATCGCGCACCATTTTTTCACCATCGTCCTTTTGCCTGGCCGCGGATTCGGGTTTCCAATCCAGGTGGGTGATCTCCGCCAGCGGACGAACCCGGCTTGCCGGGTCGCGATGGCAGGCCAGGCAATAGGACATGCTCAAGGGTTTGGCATGATAAACCTCGTCCATCTGGTTGATCTTGCCGTGGCATTCCACGCAACTGACGCCGCGGTTGACATGGACGGAATGGTTGAAATAGACAAAATCGGGCATTTTGTGGATTTGCACCCAGGGGATCGGCTCGCCCGAGGCGGCGCTTTCCCGCACCAGCGCCAGGCGGGCATCGTCCTTCAACACCTGGACATGGCAGTTCATGCAGGTGGAAGTGGCGGGGATGTTGGAATACCACGATTTCTCCACCGTATTGTGGCAATAGCGGCAATCCAGCCCCAGTTGCTCGACATGCACGCTGTGGGGAAAGGCCACCGGCTGGATCGGTTCATAACCCACCCGCGTGTACTTCGGGGTGAAATAGTAGGTCACGCCGGCCAGCACCCCGGAACCCATGAGCAGCGCCGCGATAATCAGGTTGCGCGGCAGCCGGTTCGTCCACTTTGGAAAAATATCGGACATCTCTGCGTCGTTAAATCGTCTCAGCAAACAACGGGAGCTTTTTTACGCAAATTCCATGCCTGCGGCAAGCGGCTTTGTGAAATTTTTCACGAATTAGGCGGACATAATCTCCATCATTAGTTTTAGTGAAACTGTTGCCCAGGTTTCGAACCAGCAAAAAACGGCAGATGGCCTGGGAAAGAGAGCAATAATTGGGGTCACATCTAAACATTCGACATTCTCTCAATCCAAATGTCGAATGTTTAGATGTGACCCCAATTCGTGCAATTCGCCTGTTCAGATTGGTCAGCCGAGGAAAGCGACGTCGTAAGGCTTGCGCATTTCGCGGGCCACGCAGGCATTGCCTTCCTTGGCCCCGTCGCCGATGAAGACTTCCTTCGCCGGGTCCCATTGAAACTTGCGGCCCAGACGCAGGGCGATGACGATGAGATGGCCAACCGAGGCCGAGCGATGGCCCGACTCCACCGCGGAGACGGGATCCTTCCTTGATTTCATGCAGTCAAAAAAGTTCTTCATGTGATTGCCGGAGCTTTCCAGCCGCACCGCATTCTCCGGCAGCGGCTTGGTCGCAATATCCTCGTCGCTGGACGAGAAGCCGTCGCGGTTGACCCAGATCCAGCCGTCCGTCCCCTCGAATCGGATGCCATTGCGCTGTCCCTCTTTCTTGAGCACGGCGCCATAAGGGCTGTCATCCAGCGTCGTCTTGACAATTTGCGTGATCCCGTTGGCCCAGGTCAGGGTGGCTTCATATTCGCTGGGCGTGGTGTAGCCGCCGGGGATGGGCGCCGTCACCACCCGCGCTTCGACGGTTTCCGGGCCGTCCTGCCCGATGCCCCAGCGGGCGATGTCGTTGTGATGCGCGCCCCAGTCCGTGACCGGGCCGCCCGAGTAATCCCACCACCAGCGGAAGTTGGCGTGGCAGCGCTCCTTCATATAATCTTCCTTCGGCGCCTGGCCCAGCCAGAAGTCCCAATTCAACTCCGCCGGCACCGGGACGGTCTGGAACGGCCCCGCGCGCAATCCGGCCGGGACAAACACCCGCACCGTTTTGAGCTTGCCGATGCGCTGATTGCGCACCAGTTGACAGGCCAGATGAAAATTGCGGTCGCTTCGCTGCTGGGTGCCGGTCTGAAACACAATTTTGTTGTCGCGCACCGCTTTGGTGATGAGCCGCCCTTCGTCAATCGTCAGCGTCAGCGGCTTTTCCCCGTACACATCCTTCCTGGCTTTGGCCGCCGCCAGATTGACCAACGTGTGCCAATGATCCGGGGTCGCATGGATGATGGCATGGACGTCCTCCCGCGCCATCACCTCGCGGAAATCGTTGAATTTGTCCGGCTTCTTGCCACCCTTGAGTGTGAACTGCCTCACCGCCGCCGCCGCATGATTGTCGTCCACGTCGCAAACCGCGACGATGTCGCCCCAGCGGCTGGCGGCGCCGGCGTCGCCCCGGCCCTGGCCGCCGCAGCCGATCAGGGCGAGGCCGGGACGGTCGTTCGGGCTGGCGGGTTGGGGCGCAGCCTCCTGCGCGGCGGCCAGTTCCCTTTCAACGAACCAGAGAGGCAACCCCGTGGCGGCGGCCGTGGCCGCGCAACGCTTTACAAAAGATCTGCGGGAAATCTGGAAGGATTTGTTCATGGATTGAGTCAAACGCCGGGCCTTCTCCCGGTCAAGCTCAAATACCGCGCCTCGATAATGCGTCATTCATGAGCGGGCCGGGAAAGACAGGGCGGGCAGTCCCCTGCCCGCCGCACGTCGGTAATGCGACGTTGCTTCCTCTGCCAATGCCCGCGGCGGGCAGGGGACTGCCCGCCCTACCAACCAAGACGGACGCATGAGGCCCCGCGATGGCCAACCCGGATGCTGGGTGACTTTTTCAGGAGCGCATTATTGTTTGAACGCGACCTTGCGCACCTGCGGATCGTCGAAGGTGGTGGGCACATTGGTATCGCCCGGCTCATGGGCGGCGATGGTGAAGGTGCCGTCCTGGATTTGGTAGATGGCGTAAGCGGTTTTGCCCACATACTTGGGCTCGGGGCAGTCGGTGATGATGGCGATCATCTGCTTTGGATTCTTGTCCTCCAGCAGCGTGAAGGTTGCCTTGTACCATTCCTGGGGATTTGACCCGTGGAACTCCAGGTTTGTCCCAGAGAACACGAGCGAATCCGATCCAGTCGCATTGGCCTCCTGGCCCTTCCAGGTCCCCTGCAGGACGACCGAGTCTGGCTTGTCCGGCTTGGGCGTTTTCGAGCATCCCGGCGCCCCCAGCAGCGCGGCCAAAAACACCAGGGCCAAACCGAACGTAATGTCTGTTGGTTTTTTCATTTGCTCCTTTGGTTGATTGATTGACAAAGACTGGACCTCTGCCAACCAGCCGTCAACCCTAATTTACGAATGAGATTAAGATTAAGATTAAGATTAAGAATCGGAACTCAGCGCCTCATCAACCGCTCCACGTCGCCAGCCTCGATGGGGATTTTTTCCATCAAGTCCACGTTGCCGCCCTCCCGCACGAGGATGTTGTTTTCCAGGCGCACGCCAAAGCCTTCTTCGCGAATGTAAATGGCCGGCTCGACGGTCAGCACCCAGCCCGCCTGGATCGGTTCCACCGTCAGCGTCAAGTCATGCACGTCCAGCCCGAGCGGATGGCCCACGCCGTGCATGAAATACTTGCGAAAGGCCTTGTCCTCGGGATCCTGCTTTTTGATCTGCGCCAGGGTCAACAAACCCAAATCCACCAGTTCCTTTTCCACGAATTGGTCCGCCTCCGTCTGCAAGTCCCGCGATAATTTTCCCGGCACGGCGGCCCGGCTGACGGCGCGGAGAACCCGCAGGACGGCGCTATAGACCTGCTTTTGCCGGCGGGTGAACCGCCCGCTGACCGGAATGGTGCGCGTCATGTCCGCGTTGTAGTTGGCGTAACTGGCCCCCACGTCCAGCAGCAGCAACTCCCCTTTGCGGCAAGGCTGGTCGTTCTGCACATAATGCAGGGCGCAGGCGTTCAGGCCGGAGGCGATGATCGGGTTGTAGGCGAACCGGCCGCCGCGCCGCAGAAATTCGCGGGAAAACTCCGCTTCCACCTCCATCTCATTGACGCCCGGTCTGACCATCCGGCACACCCGCCGGAAACCGGCCTCCGTGATGGCGCAAGCCTGGCGCAGCAGGGCGATTTCCACGTCGGACTTGACGGCGCGCAAGCGGTGCATGAGCGGGGCCAGGCGGCGGTAATCGTGCAGGGGATAGCGTTCCTGCACCTCCTTGATGAAGCGGGCGTCGCGGCTTTCCACCACCACGCGGGCGCGCTTGTGCTCGTTGGAATTGAGCCAGACCTGCGAGCACTCGCACATCAGCCGGTGAAAAAGCGCCGGGAAATCGGGCAGCCATTGCACCTGCTCCACGCCGGAAATTTTTTGCGCTTCTTCCTTCGTCAGCTTGTGGCCCTCCCAGGTTTCCAGCAATGGATTGGGCTGGCGCAGGAACAGAATCTCGCGATGCTTGGGTTCGTGGGCGTCCGGGTAAAGCAGCAGGAGGCTTTCCTCCTGTTCAATGCCGGTCAAATAAAACAAGTCGGAATTCTGCTGCAGCAGGAAAACCGCGTCGCCATTGACCGGGAGAATATCATTGGCATTGACCGCCGCCAGCGCATTGGGCGGCAGCAATTTCTGCAAATTGGCCCGGTTGAGCCGGAACAATTCCTTGTCTATGGGCGCATATCTCATCGTGCGCCCATCGTGTTCCATCCCTCCTCAATTCTCAATCCCAATCCTGTTCTTAATCTTAATCTTGATCATAATCTTGATCGCCTCGTAGTGATGAGAGATTAAGATTAAGATTGAGATTAAGAACCCCCCGCGCCCGCCGGCCTATTCCTGCACGGGGACCAGGCGCAACACATGCCGCACCGGCACGAAGGCCGCCGCCATCGCCTCCACCAGGGGTGCGCGCTCCGCCTCCGTGCGGAGGACGACCGCGTCCATGTTGGTCCGGGCTTCCGCGCTGTGAAACGAGGTCTTGATCTGTCTGGTTTCGTAGGCCTGCTTGGCGGCCACGGCCTTGTCCACGTTCTGGAAGGCCTGGGAGAAGGGGTTGACGGCAAAATCATCCGCCAGATTGATGCCGGCGGCGAGTTGATCGGCCAGGCAGGTATTGGTGACGCCGCCCCAGATCACCTGGCAGCGCGGGGTCCCGATATTCTTGACTACGAGCATGAGACGGTTGAGTTCCTGATTGAAGGGCACCAGCGACATGCCCCCGCGAATCGCGCTGGTGGCGTTGGTGGCCCCGCCATCGCAGAACGGATAGCGCGTGCTGGTGATGGTTAGTTCGCCGTTGGCAAAGGACTCCAATTTATGCCCGGCGGTGACCTCCGCGTGTCCGCCCTTCAGATCCACGGTGAAGGTGCCGATGTCCCCGTCCAGACCCAGCGCCCGGAGGAAGCACCGCGCCATCACCAGATGGCCGGCCCAGTTGGGATGAAGTCCGTCGGGACCGGGCAGGGCGAAAGGCTTGTCGGCCGTGCCGTAGCGATTTTCACCCTCGTAGGCCGCCTGCAACATGGGCCAGAAAACGTCCGCGAAGCGCACCCCCTCGCTTTGGGCGGCGCGAATGTCCAGGTCGCGCATGGCGCACAGATTCAAATTGCGCTCGTCCAAAGTTCCGCCGCCGGCATTGCGCGCCTTGTTGAGCGTGCCAAGGGAACCGGGCGAGCCGAGGACCACCCTCGCCCCGGCCGCCTTGAAGGCCCGCACGATGGCGGTGTAGTTGGAGGCGTACCACTGCCCGTTCAGGTCGTCATACGGCCGGTATTTGGAATCATTCATGCCGTAGGCGAAAGTGGCCACGGTCGGCTTGAAGCGCAGGCAATCGGACTCCATCCGCTTGCGGAAACCTTCCGCCGTTTCGCCGCTCCAGCCCACCTGGCGCACCGTGATTTTCAGTTGGGGAACGCACACCGTCAGGTAAGTTTCCATGATGCGCGAATACATTTTCTGCTCGGTGATGGAATCCCCCACGATGGCGAGGCGGTCGCCGGTTTGCAGCAGGAGCGGTCCCGGGAGCGGGGCCAGGCGCGGATTGAACTTGGCGAAATAAGGATCTCCCGGTTTCGTCTCATAAGCCGCCGCCGCCGCCGGTGCGAGGGCGGCGGGCTGGGCGACAGTGGTCTGCTTGTTGGTTGTCTGACAGGCTGCGAGGATGAGCGCGAGCAAGGCCAGCCAACGGCCGGAGGACGATGTTTTCATAGGTGCGCCAAGGATTGGCTGACGCCGCTGCTTTGGCAAGCCCAGGATTTGCGCCGGCCCGAAAACCGGTGCATGCCACTTTCTTCGGCGGCGGCTCCCATTCCTAACCCCGATCTTAATCTTAATCTTAATCCTAATCCTCCTCGTGCATTTGTGATTAAGATTAAGATTAAGATTAGGAATTAAGATTAAGAGGACTCAGAGGATCCGGAAACCGCAACCCCGTTCCATCCCCCGCCGTTTGCGCCAGCGCCGCTTCGCGTTCCAGCAAGGTGGGATGCGAATAGTAAAAGCCGCTGTAAAAAGGATGCGGCGTCAGATTGCTCAGGTTCTTTTCGTGCAATTTGCGCAGCGCCGCGATCAAGGGCTGCCGCTGTTGGATCAGCCCGGCCGCGAAGGCGTCCGCCTCGTATTCATGGCGGCGCGACAGGGCGTGGAACAGCGGCGAGAGCCAAAACGTCACCACCCCGGCGAGCAAGGCGAAGAGCAGCAGGGCCGGCGCCATCTCGCCGGGCTGGAAACCAAAGCCGGCCAAAAACCATTCCTGCCGCGCCAGCACGGAAAGCAGGTAAAACCCCAGCAGCCCGCCGCCCAGCGACAGGGCGATCATTTTGGGAACATGCCCCTTCTTGCAGTGGCCGATCTCGTGGGCCAGGACGGCCTCCAATTCCCCGCGGTCCAGTTGCCGGGCCAACGTGTCAAATAAAACAATTTTGCGGAACCGGCCCAACCCGGTGAAAAAGGCGTTGGAGTGGCGGGACCGTTTGCTCCCGTCCATCACCTGGATGTCGCGCGCGCGAAAGCCGGCGCGCCGGCCCAGGGCGAGCAGGCCCTCGCGCAATTCCCCCGGCGGCAGGGGAGTGAGTTTGTTGAACAGCGGCAGAATCAAAACCGGCGCGACCAGCAGCATGACCAGTTGAAAGGCCGCCAGGCAAATCCACGCCCAAAACCACCAGCCCGCCCCCAGCCACCCCACCAGTTCTAAAATCAAAACCAGCAGCGGATAGCCCAGCGCCAGCGCCAGCAGCAATCCCTTCACCCGGTCCATCCACCAGGTTGCCGGCGTGGTGGTGTTGAAGCCGAACCGCTCTTCCAGGTCAAATTGCGCGTGCCACTCGAAGGGCAAATCGGCGGCCGACAGCAACAGCCCCGCCGCCACCAGAAATCCCGCGCCGGCCCAGATGGAGGGGCCGGCGGCGTGCCGGAAAGTCTGGTAAAACCACGGCAGCACCCCGCTGAAAAGAACCGCGGCCAGAACGGCCGCGCCCCAGGTCAACTCCACCATTTCAAACCGGCTTTTCGCCAGGGTGTAGTCAACGGATTTGGCGTAAGTCTCCGGAGTGACGGTGGCGGCGAAAGCGGGCGGGACTTCCCCGGCATGGCGGCGGACATGGCGCTGGTTGAGCCATTCGAGCCAGATTTGGGCCACCCATTTTGTCAGGATCAACCCGGCGCAGAGAACGACGAAAGGCGCAGTCATCAGCGTGGAATCTACATGCAAAATGGCGGCGCGCACCCCTAAAAAAGCCGAAAAAGAAGTTGCTCCCGGCGGCTATAAGACTAGGGTCAGCCATCCTTCAGCTTTCGATTGTCAAATAAACCATAATGGCCCGCCCAAACCAATCCGAAAGGTGCTCATGAAGATTTCCGGACTCGATTCTCCGCGGTCTTTGCTTTTGCAACGGTTGCTCCTGGCGGCCGTGGGACTGGCGCTGGCCGGCGCAACCAACGCGGGCGTGGTTTCGCAAGGGATCAGTCCTCTGTATTCCTTCACCGGCCTGAAGGACGGAGGCAATCCCGAGGCCGGCCTGATCCAGGCCGGCGATGGCAATCTTTACGGAACCACGGAAAGCGGCGGAAGCAACGGCTTTGGCACCGTCTTCCAAATTTCCACCGGCGGCTTATTGAACCCGCTGCATTTGTTCACCAACGGCGATGGCGCTTATCCGTATGCCGGCCTGATTCAGGCCAGCGATGGCAATCTCTACGGAACGACGCAAGGCGGCGGAACCGACAACGGAGGCACCTTCTTTCGGATCTCCACCAACGGCGCCTTTGCCGCGCTTTATTCGTTCAATGGCGCCAATGGCTATTCTCCTGTCGCCAGCCTGGTCCAGGCCGGCGACGGCTCTCTCTACGGAACAACGCAATACGGCGGAGCCTATGGCAACGGCACGGTTTAGCGCATCACCACCAATGGCGCGTTCACTCGGCTTTATTCGTTCATGGGGGGATATGATGGCAGCAATCCCCGCGCCGGCCTGTTCCTGGCCGGCAACGGCGATCTTTATGGAACCACTTTTTCGGGCGGGGTCAGCGGTTTCGGCACCGTGTTCCAAATCACCACCAACGGCGCATTCTCCCCCGTTTATTCCTTCAGCGGAGGCAGTGATGGGGGTGATCCGGCAGGCAGCCTCGTGGCGTATGACGGCTATCTCTACGGCCTGACCCAAGTCGGCGGCGCCAACGGCAACGGCTCGGTGTTCGCTCTTCTCATTCCCCAGACCGCCGTCCTGCCCGTCACCATCCAGGTCCTCTCCTTCTCGGGCGGTGACTTGATCCTCGGCTTCCCGACCACCGTGGGCCAGAGCTATACCGTCCAGCAAAACACCGCCCTCGGGACCGCCAACTGGCTCCCTTACACCAACTTCTCCGGCACCGGTTCGCCCTTTCAACTGGCCGTCCCGGCCACCAATGTCCCCGCCGCTTTCTTCCGCGTCACCGAGCCGTAAAGGAGAATCATCCTTGGACTTCAGTCCCCGATGACAAACACCTGTTGCAAGGTGATGCTCCTGGTGTAGCCGGCCTTGAAAGCCTTGGCCCGCAGAATGGTGGGGCCGCTCAACGGGATCGGCTTCTCGTAAAGCGCGTCCGCGCTGGTGGGCAGGCTCCCGTCCAGGGTGTAGCGGATGCTCGCCCCCGGTTCCGCTGCCTTCAAGGTCACCTCCACCGGCCGGTCGTAACGGCCTTGCGGCGGCGAAACCACCGGCGGCGCCAAAACGCGCGGGCCGGGCAAGCTTTCAATCCATTGCCGCAACAGCCGCATCCCCGGCTCGTCCGCCACGTTGTGGGCCAGTTGCGGCATTTTGATGGCCTCGAGCGAGCTGGCCCGCATGTAAATCAGCGAGCGCCAGATGTCGTTGGGCGCAATGGCCCGCGCCCCGTCAATGCCTTCGTCAATTAGAATTTGTCCCGCGATCAGGTTTTGTTCCTTCAGGGGCGTGTCATAGCGCGCGTCAAAATACGCCACCGTCCCGCCGGGCCGGTGGCAGTGGGCGCAGTTGGCGTCCAGGTAGGATCTGGCCCGGTCCTCCAAACTGCGGCGGGCGTCCTCCGCCCCCGCCAGCCTGGGGTAATCCCCCAACCGGGCCTCATCCAGCGCCGGCTCAAACAATCCCAGGTGGTTCCAGACCCGCAACTGATTGTCGGCCCGCCCCGATGGATAATCAAAATCCCGGTTGATCTGCCGGGTTTTCACGCCCAGGACCAGCCCGGCCCTGGCCGTGTGGCACACCAGGCAATCCTGCCGGCTCGGATAGTACCACATCTGCGTTCGGGTCCCCGCCGCCGTTTTTATCTCAATCGCCTCCGTCAAATTGGTGGCCAGCAGCTCGGCGTCGCTGTTGTCCGCCCGCCATTTGTAGGAGGCCCCATAGACTCCGCCGTCGGCGTCGCACACCAAAAGCCGCGTTTCCAGACGGCGTTTGACCGCGGGGCGCGTTTCGTCGGTCGCCAGTTCGAAGTGCTTGATAAACACCGTGCCCTTGGGAAAAATCCATTCCCCGGACGGCCGGAAACCGATGTTCCCCGCCGGTTTGGTCGGCTCGTTGGGCACGGCGATCCAGCGCCATTTCGCCGCCCCATCCGACCAGAACGGAACATTGAGGTCGTAAGGGATCAAGGCGTCGGCGGGCGCCAGACGCGCCGTGTCCTTGAAAGCGCCCGTCCGGGAGAGCAGCGGCGGCAGCCCTCCATTTTCCCGCTCCGGCATGAGCAGCCCGGCCTGGGCGCGCGGCCGCGCCTCCAGCCCGTACGGTTTGGCCCCCTCCCCGCCCGCGCGGAAGGAGGACAAGACCGCGCCGGAGAAAAGACACACCATCGCAAATCTCATACCACCAGATCTTACCTTCAAAATGGAGTCCGGGCATCATGGAAGAATTGAGTGTGCCCGTCCAGAAAAACCCGGTTGCGGCCGCCGGGATGAATGGTAAAACCCAGCAGTGGCGGATCAACCGTCGGAGTCGTTTTCGGAAAGTACGGGTCCACCATCAATTCCACGTCCGCCGGACCGTTGATCAAGCCCAGCAGCGGGTCGTTGGCCGCTTGCAGATCCATCACCGCCTGCACCTCCGATTTCATCCAAAAATCTTCCAACATCACGTTCGTGTCCGCTAAATCGTTCGTCCGGTCGAAGCGCCACCCCCAATAGCGCGTCAGCGGCAGGGTGGGGTCCAGGGAGACGGCTTGCACCGATTGCACCGCCGTTCCGGCCGGCGATTCCAAGGCGGCCGGGCAGGACCAAATAGGAAGGGTGGTCCCTTCATTTTGCAGCACGATGGCCGCCCAACCCGCGCGCGGATCGGAGGGGGGCCAGCTTGTCCACGGGCGGAAACCGCCGGGCAGGCTCGCTTTCAAATCGCGTTCGTCCGGAAACCGGTCGCCGTAATCGCCCAGATACAGGGCGAACCCCACCCCGATTTGCTTCAGGTTGGAAACGCAGCCCGACTTCTGCCCCGCTTGCTTGGCGCGCGCCAGCGCCGGCAACAGCAGGCCGGCGAGGATGGCGATGATGGCAATGACCACCAACAACTCAATCAGGGTGAACGCACCCTCTCGCGGCGGCCTATGACCGCCGCTAAACTTCAGTCCGCCGCGCGGCTTCTGCTCGGCTTCCCTTCTCATCGTGCAACCACCCGGTAAAAAGGCCAGGGCGCATTCTTCGCGCCGGGGTCAACCGCGCGCAACGGCGCGGTCGCCGGCGCGTAGTCGCACAACAAAATCCCATTCACAAAAACTGGCATCTGGAAATTCGGATTGGATACAGGACTGCTTCTCAGTTCCACTAATCTCTCACATTTGACGCTCAAATGCAAGCCGGCCGGGCCTGACAGTCGTTAAATGCTTTCTTTTCCGCCCGGAATCGCGCAGGCTCTGTTCCGCATGAAAACAGTTGCTCCGTCCCTGCTCTCTGGCGCGCTTTTTTGCGCCGTCTTTTTCCTCCAGCTTCTTCCGGCGGCGGCCCAGCCGTCCTCCGACTACCAGGTTTTTGTCTCCAACGAAAAAGCAGGCGACCTGACCGTGATTAACGGCGCCGATTTCAAAGTGGCGGCCACCATCCCCGTTGGCAAACGCCCGCGCGGCATTCACGCCAGTCCCGACGGCAAGACCGTTTACGTCGCTCTGAGCGGCACCCCCATCTCCGCCCCGCCCCAACTGGATGCCCGGGGCAACCCTGTTTTTCAAAAGGGGGGCGAGGATGACGACGACAACACCAAGGCGGACAAGGCCGCGGACGGCATCGGCGTGGTGGATGTCGCCCAAAAGAAATTCCTGCGCAAAATCCCCGCCGGCTCCGACCCCGAAAATTTCGCACTCAGCGCGGACGGCACGCGGCTTTACATCTCCAACGAAGACGCCGGCGCGGCCAGCATCCTCAATATCGCCACCGAAAAGGTCGAACATATTGTCCTGGTCAGCCGCGAGCCGGAAGGGGTGGCCGTCACCCCGGACGGCAGGGCGTTTTACGTCACCTGCGAGACCGCCGGCGACATCTTTGTAATTGACTCAAAAACCGGCCGGGAAATCACCCGCTTCAGCGTCCCGCCCCGCCCCCGCAGCGTGGACTTCCTGCCCGACGGCACCCGCGCCTTCATCCCCTCCGAGTCCGCCGGGGAATTGAGCGTGGCCGATTCCGTCAATCATAAATTACTCCGCACCGTCTCCCTGCCCAAGGGCTTCCGGCCCATGTGCGTCAAGGCCGCGCCCGACGGGCGCAAGGTCTATGTCAGCGGCGGCCGCGCCGGGGCCGTCTGCGTTGTGGATGCCGCCACCGCCGCGGTTCTCAACACCATCCCGGTCGGGGCGCGCCCCTGGGGAATTGCCCTCTCCCCCGACGGCCGCCGCCTCTATGCCGCCAACGGCCCTTCCGACGACGTTTCGGTGGTGGATCTCGTGGCGGAAAAGGAAATTGCCCGCGTCAAGTCCCCCGGCAGTCCCTGGGGCGTGGTCATCGTGCCGCGGGCGCGCTGAGGGCAGGCCCGGCGGCCTTGCTATTCGCGCCGCGGCATCCGTCGGATCGGTCAGATTAGGCCGATTCGCCTGGCAAGCCCAGGCCCCTGACGACCCACTCCCCGTCAATCATAGAAACCCCCACATCCCCGGCATGATGGACAATGGCCGCCGCGCACTCCGCCGCTTCCCCGCTGAAGGCAATGGCCGCCAGGTCCGCCCGGCTCCCCGGCGACAGTTCCCCAGCGCGGCCCTGCCAGCCCAGCGCGCGCGCCCCGTTGCGCGTGGCCATTTGCACAATCGCCTCCGGCGCAACCTCCGGATGGGCCGCGGCAAACTGGCGCATTTCGGCAAATAGATTCAACTCCGGCTTCTGTCCCTTGCCGGGCGTCACGCTGGCCAGGCTGTCCGTGCCCAGACAGACGTTGACGCCCGCGGCCGCCAGCTCCTCGCAGGGGAAGCGCTGGTGTTGAAAGTAGGCGTGGCTGAGCGGACAATGCACCACGCTCGCCCCGCTCCGGGCCAGCGCCTGGATGTCGGCCGCCGTGAGATAATTGGCGTGGATGGCCAGAAAATTTTCCCCCAGCAGGCCGCATCGCTCCACCTGCGCCAGCGGCGTGCCCAGGCCGCAATCGGACATCGCCCTCTGGTTTTTCAGCCAGTCAAACATTGTCCCCCGCCGGTGCGCGAACATTTCAAATTCCTCCGCCGACTCCGCCACATGCATCGTCACCCGCCAGTTTTTCCGGCGGGCCAGCCGGGCCGCCTCCTCCAGGAGCGGCGCCGTCGTGGAATACAGCGCGTGCGGCGAAAGTCCGGCCAGGCCGCGCTCCGGTTTGAGGCTGTCAATTTTCGCCGCCGCCTCCCCCACAATTTCCCCCGGCGCGCGCCCGCTTTTCACCCCCGTCATTTCCAGAAAGGACGCCACCCGCAAGGGCGTGCCCGACCAAACCTCCGGCAGCAACTCCGGCACCGCTTCGATGTCCGCCACCGTCGTGCTCCCCGTCCGCGCCAGCATGGACGCGCCCGCCAGCCAGGCGTGGGCGTAATCGGTGTAACTGGCCTGCGCTTTGAGGGCGAGCAGCGACTTGATCCAGTCGGAGAATTGCCGCGGCGGCGGCAGGCCGGTCATCCCGGTGTAATCCAGATGACAGTGGGCGTTGATCAAACCGGGCAGCAAAACCGCCGCGCCCAGATCCACCGCGGGCTGCGCGCTGTGCGCCTGGATTTCCGCCCAGGAACCCACCGCCGCGATCCGCTTCCCGGCAATCAGCACCGCCCCGTCAGGGATGGCAGGGCGGCCCACCGGCCAGACAATTCGGGCGCGAACAATCACGGGCTTTGCAGAAGGCTGCTCTCAGGCCGCGGCCCTGCCTCCAGTCTCAAGCCGCTTCCTTGGCCTGGCGGGAGGCCTTGCCGCGGAAGGCCAGGGTATGATTGCGGGCTTTGTATTTATTGTGCCGCTTGCGCAACTGCTGCTCCATTTTCTTGGTGACCAGGTCAATCGCCGAATACAGATCGCTCTCGCAATCCTCGGCAAAGAGGTCCGGCCCGGGAACGCAAAGCCGCAACGAGCAGGTGAACTGCCGTTCCGGCACTTTCAGATGGTCATGTTCCACCGATACCCGCGCGCTGGTGGCGTAGTGGTCCAGGTGTTCCAGCTTTTCAATTCGGGTCAGGATATGATCTTCAATCGCTTTGGTGAGGGTGACGTTGTGCGTCGAGAGAATGAACTTCATGGCCTTAACTTGCCCCGATTCGCAAAAAAAATCCAGCAAAACTCTTTTTTCCTTTTCCGGGAGCGCGATCCTCCCGGTCGCATCCGCCGGCCTGCCGCCGGCGAAATTCCTGCCTTCTGCCGTTTCGCCCTTGGGGGAAAACACGGCGCATCCCGCCAAGGATCGGGGTGAAATGCCGCCGTCAATTGCATTGATTGAATTCCGCCAAACAGCTCTCCGCCAGGGCCACCTCAACTCCGCTCAAGAGACCCTCCATGAGCGTTCGCAGCCGCTCAAAATCCAGTGGCTTGGTTATCACCGCATCCACCGGATTATCCTCGCTGGCTCTGTAGCCAAACCCGGTCATCATCAGAATCGGCTGGCGCGGGGCCAGCCGCCGGATGCGGGCCGCCAGCTCATTGCCTTTCAGGAAAGGCATTTCATAATCCGTCATCACCAGGTCGAAGTGCTCCCGCGCAAACAAACCCAGCGCTTCGGCGCCGTTATTGGCCTCCACCACCCGGTAGCCGATCTGCCCCAGCAAAAGCCGCACCGTCTCGCGCACAAATCCTTCGTCATCAACGAGTAATATGCGCTTCACGACTGCCGTGTCTCGGTTTGTAATCATATCTCACCCCTCCAAAAGCAAAAGCCGCGCCATCTCGCTTTTGAGAATCTCCGCTTTCACCCCCTCCCTCCTGCATAATTCATACTTCATAATTGATAATTCATGCCTCATACTTCCCCCGTGCCGACCAATATCATCTCCGTGGCCAACCAAAAAGGCGGCGTGGGCAAGACCACCACCGCCATCAACCTGGCCGCTTGCCTGGCCTCGGTTGGCCAGCGGGTTCTCCTGGTGGATTTGGACCCCCAGGCCAACGCCACCAGCGGCCTCGGCCTGGAAAAACTGGAAGGCGCCAGCGCCTACCGGCCCCTCCTGGGCCAGGGCGGCCTTCTGGAA
The DNA here is from genome assembly GCA_049513975.1 of Verrucomicrobiota bacterium. Lineage (GTDB taxonomy): Bacteria > Verrucomicrobiota > Verrucomicrobiia > Limisphaerales > Palsa-1400 > JBEKOF01. The sequence continues at coordinate 77,580 of JBEKVM010000003.1, forward strand.
AAAATCAAACCCACCGCCTTCGCCCGCCTCAGCGTCGTCCCCAGCGAAGTGGACCTGTGCGGCGCCGAAATTGAAATCGCCCGCGCCGAAAACCATCTGCAGCGCCTCTCCCTCCTCCTCCAGCCTCCCGCCCTCCTGGCCCGCTTCGATTTTATTATGATTGACTGCCCTCCCTCCCTGGGCATCCTCACCCTCAACGCCTTTGCCGCCTCCGACCATCTCATCGTCCCCCTGCAATGCGAGTACTACGCCCTGGAAGGCATCTCCACCAGCCACCGCGTCCTCAGCCAGGTGCGCGACAACGGCATCAACCCCCGCCTCAACCTCCTCGGCATCCTCATGACCATGTTTGACAGCCGCACCCGCCTTTCCGCCCAGATTGTGGGCGAGGTCCGGGACCATTTCGGCCCGACCGTTTTTGACACCGTCATCCCCCGCAGCACCCGTCTGGCCGAGGCCCCCAGCTTCGGCAAACCCATAATTTATTACGATCCCTACAACGCCGGCGCCGCCGCCTACGAAGTTCTGACCCAGGAACTCCTCAAGCGGCTCGGCGAGAAATAAAATCATCCCGCCGGGATGAAATCATGCAGCCGCGTGCTGCGGGGAACGCGCCGCTCTGGATTATCCCGACGGGGTAAGATCATTCAGCCCAGCAACGGTGTTGCGAGGAACGAGCTACCCTGGGTGGGCGAATGACAAATTCATGCAACTCTGAAGGAGTTGAATCAAACGCCAGATTCAAGCACCATCCCCTCATGCCGCAATCACTCGGATATTCACAGGTGGAGACGGTGCGAAATTACATTGCGGGACAAGAGGAACATCACCGTAAAGTTTCGTTTCAGGATGAGTTGCGTGAATTTCTCAAACGCTATGAAATCGTATTTGACGAACGATATGTTTGGGATTGATGCAACCCCTTCGGGGTTGATGATTTTTATGGACATTGACCCAAGGTAGCTCGTTCCTCGCAACCTTGGGCTGGATGATCGCACCCCTTTGGGGTTTTCCCAGCCGAAACAGGATGCGGGCGCGGTCCAGCCCTACCGCTGCTCGATCGGCGTCCAATTGCCGATGACGTTAGTTCCTCCCTGGCCGTCCTTTCCCTTGGAGTAGAGATCGAAACTTGCCGGGTTGTGTTTGCCCGGAATTTCATAAACATAAGCCTGTCCCCAAGGGTCGGGCGGAACTCTGTCCGTTTGCAAATAGGGGCCTTTCCAAGTGTCCTGCGCATCGCGCGGTTTTGTTATTAAAGCCTGCAAACCGTCGCCGCCTTTCGGAAGATGCCCGTTGTCCAGTTCAAACGCGGAGAGCGCCGAGACGAGAATGGCAATCTCCGCTTTGGCGGCGATTTGCCGGGCCTGCTCGGCACGCCATACGATCCTCGGAAGCACGAGGCCGGCCAGAATCGCCAGAATGGTCAAAACCAGCAATAGTTCCACCAGGGTGAAGCCGCGCCGGCTCCCTGGGTTCGTCCGGCCTGTTTTGGATTTGATAGTCTTCATGTCCATAAGATGACCTTTCGGTTGTTTATTGGATGGAATCCTGAAAACTGAATGTGATGAGACGGCTCATAGCTCGTTTTTTACCACAGGCTAATACTGGATACCGTTACCGCATTTAGTATGCCAACCGCGTCAAAGGCCGTTTTGCCGGCGAAACGCCGTGCGCTTTACTGGAGGCATCAACCTAAAAGCGCAAACCTTGCGCAAAGTTGTGCAAACAATGCTCGCTCATCCAGCCATTTTAAACTTTGAACTTGGCGCTTTGAACCTACTTTAGGGGCATGATTGAGACCTCTCCAATCCTGGCCGGCGGCCAAAGTGATTTTGTCACCCGCATCCCCCTGCCGCCGCCGCGGCTGGACGCCCTTTCCCGCGAGATTCTCCGCTTGAAACATAAGTTGAACGCCGTCCTCCTCGCCCATAATTATCAGGTTCCGGAAATCCAGGACCTGGCCGATTACGTCGGCGATTCCCTCGGCCTTTCCCAGCAGGCCGCCAAAACCAGCGCCGATGTCATCGTCTTCTGCGGCGTGCATTTCATGGCCGAAACCGCCAAAATCCTCAACCCCGGCAAGATCGTCATCCTCCCCGACCGCGACGCCGGCTGCTCCCTGGAGGAAAGCTGTCCGGCCCCGAAACTAAAGGCGTTGCAGGAGACCAATCCCAATTTTTACACTGTCACTTATATTAATTGCAGCGCGGAGGTCAAGGCCCTCAGCGACGTCATCTGCACCAGCGGCAACGCCGTCAAAATCGTCAACGCCTGCCCCCGCGAGCGCGACCTTCTTTTTGTCCCCGACGAAAACCTGGGCGCCTGGGTCATGGAACAGACGGGGCGAAAAATGACCCTCTGGCAGGGCAGTTGTTATGCCCATGTCGAATTCACCCACGCCGGCGTCATGCGCATCCGCCGCCAATTCCCCGACGCCCCCCTCGTGGCCCATCCCGAATGCACCCGGGGCGTCCGCCTCCTGGCCGACGAAGTTTGCTCCACGGAAAAAATGGTGGATTACTGCAAAAAGAGTCCCGCCCCCGCCATCCTCATCGCCACCGAAGCGGGCATGATCCACCGCCTGCGCAAGGAATGCCCCGGCAAACAGTTCATCCCCGTTCCCATCGAGCACTGCCGTTGCAACGAGTGCAAGTTTATGAAGATGAACACCCTGGAAAAACTCCACGATTGCATGGCCCGCCTGGCTCCCCAAGTCGAATTAAGCCCCGACATCATCGAGCGCGCCCGCCGGCCCATCGAGCGCATGCTGGAAATCTCCTCCCAGCCCCTCGCCAACGCCGGCTGACGGATGGCAAAGGCGGGGGGGGGACGCTGGGCGTTTGTCACATAATTGACAAAAAAGCTGGCCAAACCTCCCTGAAATCTGTAAGTCTATGTGGGTGAGCAACAAGGGAAAGCACAAAAACAACCTTTATTACCTGCTGCCAGGCATGGGGCGTGGCGCGCGCAAGCGATTTTGGCGCAACCTGGCCGTCGGCGTGCTCGTGGGTGTGCTCGCGGCAGGGCTGATGGCCTGGTTTTTCTGGTTCATTTACACCCAGTAACAAACCCAGCCATGCCCATCCTTGCCGTTTCCGACCTGACCGTGCGACGGGGTGACACGCTTATTCTTGACAAAATATCCTGGAAAGTCGCGCGGGGCGAGCACTGGGTCATCCTCGGCGCCAACGGCTCCGGCAAAACCTCCCTCCTCAGCGCCCTGACCGGCTACCTCACTCCCTCCGCCGGCCGCCTTGAACTGCTCTCCAAAACTTATGGCGCCTCCGACTGGCGCGATTTGCGCAAGCGCGTCGGCCTGGTCAGCTCCGCCGTTCGCCAGATGATTCCAGAGGGCGAACCGGCCCTGGAAACCATTGTCAGCGGCAAACTGGCCATGATCGCTTTCTGGGGCGCCATGACCGCCGCCGACCGCCGCCGCGGCTTGCGCCTGCTGCGGCTGATCGAATGCCGTGCCTTGGCGGACCGTCCCTGGCTTTTTCTTTCCCAGGGCGAGCGGCAGCGTTTGCTTATTGGCCGCGCCCTGATGGCCGGCCCGCCCTTGCTCATCCTCGACGAGCCTTGCGCCGGGCTGGACCCGGCCGCGCGCGAGCATTTCCTGCAATTTCTGCAACGTCTGGGCCGCGGCAAAAACCCTCCCACCCTCGTGCTGGTCACGCATCATGTCGAAGAAATCATGCCCGTTTTCAGCCATGTGCTGATCCTCCGGCGCGGCCGCGCCGTGGCCTGCGGCCCCAGAAAAACCGTGCTCACCTCGGCCGTGCTCTCCCAGGCCTTCCAGGCCCCGATCCGCCTGCAACGGCGCGACGGGCGTTACACCCTCAAACTTCTGAAACAAACCCGCCGGCTCATGTAATCCAGCCGTCGCCCGTCAATCCTCGCGCCGCGACCAATAATAAATCCCGGCCAGAATGCCAGCCCCGGCCAGACTCATCCACACCGCCGAATTGGCCAGGAAATAAGAAATGCCCATCAAGGCAATCCCGCCGAACAGTGGAGGCGCCGAGCGCTGCTTCTTGCCATAAACAAAAAAACCCAGGCCAATCCCGCCCCAAAACAACGAGGCCATCAGCCCGCCCAAGTCCATGTGAAAAGATGATAAATCTGGCGTCAACCAACCCCAACATAACAGGCCGGCGCGCAAAAGCGAGCAAGCAGGCCGGAGATTGGCAAACAACTGGCAGCCCAAAATAACTTGCCAGAGCATTGACCCGCCTCTAGCAGCCTGTCGGAATGGAATTTGACTTTGCCTGTTGAGGTATCGAAGTGAGACGGGCGGCAGCGGGTTTGCGTTCAAGAAAAACAAAAATTTCTTTTGACTCGATTTCACCGGCTT
>JBEKVM010000004.1:0-124239 GCA_049513975.1 Verrucomicrobiota bacterium
GCGCGGGGACTGATCTGGTCTTTCCGAATGGCATTCCACGCGCCCGGCGTTTGACCCTGGACGCGGAAGCCAATGGCATTCCCTACCGGGATGAGTTGGGCCGGTATGGGGATTTTCACGCGCTACGCTACACCTGGGCGACGTTTCTGCAACGGAATGGGGTGGCGCAACGGTTCGCCATGAAATTGATGCGGCACAGCGACATCCGGCTGACCGCGCAAGTCTATACCGATGAAATGCAGTTGCCGATTTACGATGCAATCAAGAACCTGCCGCGCTTGGATGCCATGCCGGGCTATACACAAATACGCGCACAGATTTTAGGCGGGAATGGTCAAACCGTGTCGCAACCTGGCGCGAAAAGCGGAGAGCCGAACCACGAAGAAACCCTTGTAAACAGGGGTGTTTGTCACGTTCTGTCACAACCTGTCACAAGTTGTCAAATGGAGCGGGTGAAGGGAATCGAACCCTCATGACCAGCTTGGAAGGCTGGAACTCTGCCATTGAGCTACACCCGCGCCATTTATCCCTCCATTCTAATGACCGCGCTTGCCTTGTCAATTCCTCTCCACCATAATCCCCTCCCGATGAATTTGCCAAAATCGCTCCTCGTCAAGGGCGGACGCGTGATTGACCCGGCCAATGGCTTGGATGCCGTGGCCGATGTGCTCATTCTGGAGGGGAAAATTGCCGCCGTCGGCCCCGCCGCCGCCGTGCAAGCCCCGCCGCAGATCGCCCGACTTGCCGCAGATGGAAAGGTGGTCTGCCCCGGGCTGATTGATCTGCACGCTCATTTGCGCGAACCGGGGCAATCGGCCAAGGAAACCATCGCCACCGGGACGGCCGCGGCGGCGCGCGGCGGATTTGCCTCGGTGGTTTGCATGCCCAACACGTCCCCGGCCATTGACAATGCCGGCACGGTCGCCCTGATTCGCGAGCGCGCGGAACGCGAAGGGAAGGTCAATGTGTTTGTGGCCGGGGCCATCACCAAAAATATCGTGGGTGAAGAACTGGCTTCCATTGGTTCGCTCCAGCAGGCGGGAGTTATCGCCATCACCGATGACGGGCATTGCGTGCAAAACCATGAATTGATGCGCCGGGCTTTGGAGTACGCGAAAATGTTTGATTTGCCGGTGATGGATCATTGCCAGGATTATTCGCTGGTGACCGACGGGGTGGTGCATGAAGGTTACTGGAGCGCCGCCCTGGGATTGCGCGGCTGGCCGGCTTCGGGCGAGGAATTGATCGTGGCGCGGAACATCCTCCTCGCCGAGTTGACCGGAACGCAGGTGCATTGCCAGCATTTGAGCGCGGCGGGCAGCGTGCAATTATTGCGCGACGCCAAGGCGCGCGGCCTGCCCGTTTCCGGCGAGGCCTGCCCGCATCATTTTACCCTGACGGACACCGTCCTGGCGGGCAGCGACCCGTTTTGGAGCAGCGACGGCCAGAATATATTTTCCACCGGCCGGGGCGAACGGCCCCGCTGGCCCTCCTACGATACGAATTTCAAAATGAACCCACCGCTGCGTTCCGCCGCGGACCGCGCCGCCATCATCGAAGGGTTGGTGGATGGCACGGTGGAGATCATCAGCAGCGACCACGCCCCGCATTGTGATTATGAGAAAGAGGTGGAGTTTGATTATGCTCCTTTTGGCATCATCGGATTTGAAACGGAATTGGCGCTCTCGCTCATGCAGCTTTACCATGCGCACCGGCTTTCGCTTTCGGACCTCATCGCCAAATTCACCGTCGCGCCCGCCCGCCTGCTGCGGCTGCGCCACAAAGGAAACTTCAGCGTCGGCGCGGACGGAGACGTGACCGTGTTTGATCCCGATGAAGAATGGGTTTACGATGTCGCAGCCTCGGCCAGCAAGTCGAAGAACAGCCCGTTTTCGGGATGGAGCTTGAAGGGGAGGGCCAAGGCGGTTATCGTGCGCGGCGGAGTTGTCTTTGCCGGGGAGCCGGTTGGCGAAAGGCCGGCATGCGCCGTTGCGCCGTGAAGGAAACATGGGCGGATTTGATGGCGTGCAGTTTAGAACTCAAAACGAAAGAGAGAAACACTATGAAAAGAACTGTATTAAGTTTGTTGGGCTGCTGGATGGCGTTCCAGTTGCAGGCGGCGGATGTGACCTGGCTGACGAGCGTCCCCGACGCCACCGCCCAGGCCAGGAAGGAGTCCAAACTGGTGCTCCTGGACTTCACCGGTTCAGACTGGTGCAGTTGGCGCAAGAAGCTGGACGCGGAGGTCTTCTCCAAAGCGGAGTTTGCCGACTATGCCAAAAAAAACCTGGTGCTGGTGGAGGTTGATTTTCCGAACCAGAAGAAACTGCCCGCCGAGCTGGTCAAGGCCAACGACGCCCTGAAAAACAAATATAAGATAACCGGCTATCCAACTCTCATCATCCTCAAGCCCGACGGCACGGTGGTCTGGAAGCAGATTGGTTATATGGAAGGCGGACCCAAGGCCGTCATCGCCAAACTTGACGAAGCCAAAAAGAAATAACCCCGGTTGCGCCGGTGGATTGCCCTGAATGAATGCGATTCTAGCTCTGGAAGACGGTTCGGTGTTTCACGGCCAGGGCTTTGGCGCGTCCGGGCAGGCCTGCGGCGAGGTCTGCTTCAACACCTCCATGACCGGCTACCAGGAAATCCTGACCGATCCCTCCTACAAAGGCCAGATCGTCACCATGACCTACCCGCTCATCGGCAATTACGGCGTCAACGAACAAGACGTCGAATCGTGGAAGCCCCATGTGGCGGCCTTCGCCATCCGCGAGCTTTCCCCGGTGGTGAGCAATTGGCGCGCGCAAAGCTCGCTGGGAGCGTATCTGGAAAAAAACGGCATCCCGGGCCTCCAAGGCATTGACACCCGCGCGCTCACCAAAAAACTGCGCGTGCGTGGTGCGCTCAAAGGCTTCATTGCCTCCCCCGCCGTCCCGGACGCGGAAGCCCTGGCGCGCGCCCGGAACTGGCCCGGCCTGGCGGGCGTGGATTATGTCAAGGAAGTCACCCACAAAGAATCGTTTGTGTGGGACGAGGGCGACCAGTTGAGCGCGACGTTCGAACTGGCCCGCGGCTCGCATAATTTCCTGAAACCCGCTCCCTTGCCGCCGGCGGACATTCCCATTGTGGCCTTCGACTTTGGGATGAAATACAACATCTTGCGCCGCCTGCGCCAGCATGGTTTCCGGGTGCAAGTCGTTCCCGCCACCGCCACGGCGGCCGAGGCGCTGGCGTTCAAGCCCGCCGGAATTTTTCTTTCCAACGGACCGGGCGACCCTTCGGCCCTCGGCTACGCGGTGCGGGCCACGGGCGACCTGCTCCGCCACGGCATCCCCGTTTTTGGAATATGTCTGGGGCACCAGATTCTGGGCCTGGCCTTGGGCGGAAAAACCTTCAAGCTCAAATTCGGCCATCGCGGCGCCAATCAACCCGTCAAGGATTTGGAATCCGGCAAAGTCGAAATCACCTCGCAAAATCACGGATTTGCCGTGGACCCGGCAACGCTGCCGCCGGAAGTGGTGGTGGATCGGATCAACCTGAACGATCAAACCGTCGAAGGGTTCCGCCACAAGACCAAGCCCGTTTTTTGCGTGCAGTACCATCCCGAGGCCTCTCCCGGCCCGCACGATTCCACACCATTATTCGCCCAATTCCGCGCGCTGATCGCCCGATCCTGAGCCATCCCCGCCGGGAATACCAGGGGCGCAACGTGCGCCCGAAAGGTCCGGTCCGCCCGAAACCTTTGCCTGGCCTCAAAACCGGGTGGCAGAATTCAAGACTCACCATTCGAAATTCGCTGTTCCTTTGCGCCCGGCCAGCCGGCGCGGAAACGCATCGTTGATCAACCTCGATCATTGCTTGTCAAGTCTTCACCACCGCTTATTATAGGCGGCATGAGCTTGCTGAGGGTCGAACGTCTCTCTAAAACATTCGGCACGATTCGCGCCGTGGATTCCGTCAGCCTGGAGGTGCGGCCCGGCGAAATATACGGCCTGCTCGGTCCCAATGGCGCGGGCAAGACGACCACCATCTCGATGATCTCCGGCCTGCTCAAACCCGACGCGGGCGAGGTCTGGATCGCGGGCGCGGCGTTCTGGTCTGATCCGCAAAAGGCCAAGCGGATCATGGGCGTGGTGCCGCAGGAGCTGGCCATCTACGAAGAGTTGAGCGGGCGGGAGAACCTGGAATTCTGGGGGCGCATGGCGGGACTGAGTTCGCGCGAGGCCCGATCACGCGCGGCGGAATTGCTTGAAGCGCTCACGCTGACGGACCGCGCGAAGGACCCGGTAAGGACTTATTCCGGCGGCATGAAGCGTCGCATCAATCTGGGTTGCGCTCTGTTGCATCGTCCCCAATTACTGCTGCTGGATGAGCCGACCGTGGGCATTGATCCGCAGGCGCGACTGAATATTCTCGAATTCATTCGCAACCTCTGCGCGGCCGGCACGGCGATTCTTTACACGACGCATTATCTGGAGGAAGCGGAGACACTTTGCCAGCGCATCGGCATCATTGACCACGGGCGGTTGCTGGCGGAGGGGACGCTGAGTGAGTTGCAGGAACGGCTGGGCGGCGACCGGGTCTTCGTGCTGGAAGCGGATTTCAAAAACACTTCACCGGATGCGTGGGCTGGTTTTCACCAGCGCTTTCGCGTCATCCAGAAATCGGAGCGCCAGCTCGTCGTCGCGGCGGTGGGCACGCGGGATCCCTCCGAGTGCCTGAAGAATTTGCTCGATCTTCCGGTGCATGCGGAAAACGTCACGCTGAAGCGGCCCAGCCTGAACGATGTGTTTCTGCAACTGACGGGGCGGGAACTGAGGGAATAAAATGCTCCGCGTGCTCCTCGCCAAAGACCTCCGGCGCGCGCGGCGCAATCCGCTGCCGTGGCTCATCAACCTCATTGTGCCGCTGGCGATGACCGCGCTCATCGGCCTGGTTTTCGGCGGACAATCTGACAGCGGCGCGCTGGGCCGCATCCGGTTTGCCGTGGTGGACGAGGACAAGACGCTGTTGAGCGATCTTCTGCGCGGCGGGGCGAACCAGGGTGAAGGCGGCAAGTACCTCGAACCGGTGTTTATGGAGCGCGAAGACGCGCTGCGCGAGATCAATGCCAACAAAATCAGCGCGGTGCTCATCATCCCGACGAATTTCATGCGCCATTACCTCACAGCGCGCGAAGCGGTGAGCCTGGAACTGATCAAGAATCCGGCGGAGTCAATTCATCCGGCAGTGCTGGAAGAATTGCTCGGGGCCGTCGTCACGGCGTTGAATGCGGTTTCGCGCAACTTCAACTCCGAGTTTCCCGAATGGCAGGCGGTGGTGGAAGGCAAGGAGGATTATCACAAGGTTTCCGCCTTGATTGAACACGAGGGTGACAAACTAAAGACCGTGAAGAAGTACATCAACCCGCCGCTGGTGAGTTACGAAAAGGAAGCGCCTGCGGACGAATCAACCGGTGTTGAAGTAAAGAACGGGGCGACGAACAGCGTTGCGTCAAAGAGCGGCACGACGAAAAACGCATCGGCCAAAGCCGGCGGCTCAAAGACCGGTGCCACCGATGCCGTGTTCGCATATCTGCTGATCGGCTTGTCTGCGATGTTTCTCCTGTTCATCGCCGGCAACGCGATGAGCGATCTCTACCGTGAACTGCGTCAGCGCACTTTCGAGCGCTACCAGACGTTGCGAGACTCGCTGGTGCCATTCCTCGCCAGCAAGGCCGTGTTCGCGGTCGTGATGCTGCTGCTGTGCAGCGGGATGATGCTTGGCGGCGGCGGACTGATTTTTCGCATTCATTGGGAGCAACCCTGGGCGCTGATGACTCTCACCGCCGGCTACACTTGTTTCACCGCTGCTTTGTTTGCTGTCTTGGTCGCGCTCATGCCGGATGAGCGTCGCGCCGCCGTGCTGAACAACCTGGCAGGAATGGGCCTGGGTCTGGTGGGAGGCTGTGCATTTCCACCGCAGCAACTCCCGGCATTCCTGCGCGAGCACATCACGCCGTTGATGCCCAGCTATTGGTTCGTCAACACGGCGCGCAACCTGCAGGACGGCGGCACGGGCGTCGCTTGGGGCTGGGTGGCGTTTAAACTCGCGGTGCTGGCTCTGGTGCTGATCGTGCTGGCGGCGATTTTGTTTCGACGAAGGTTCAAAACCGGTTTGCGCGCATGAAACGTTTTCTCGACATCGGCCACACCGACCTGCGCCTTTTTCTCAAGCACAAGAGCGCTTATGTGTGGTTGTTCATCGTGCCGCTCGCTTTCGTTTATTTCATGGGCTTCGCCAACCGGGGCTCCGGCGATCCCTATAATCGCACGCCCCCGGTGCTCATCGAGAACGAGGATACGAATTTCCTCGGGCGAATTTTCCTCGATGAACTCAGTTCGCAGAAAATGTGGCTCTTGAGTCCGACCAATCGCGAGTCCGCCGCGCGCGTCGTCCGCATCCCCGCCGATTTCACGGGCAAAATATTGTCGCAGCAGCAGTGCAAGGTGCGGTTCCTCAAGCGCAACGCTTCCGGGGAGGCGGACGCCGCGCTCATCGAAGTGCGCCTCGTCCGGGCGTTGATCGCGATGAACGGCCATCTGCTCGAAGCCGCCACGGCGACGAATACGCCGGGAACAATTTCCGAAAGCAAACTGCGGGAAATCATGGCCGCCCCGGATCCTGTGAGTTTGAACGCGCGATTTGCCGGACGAAAGCCCGTGCCGTCCGGCTTCAACTTTTCGCTGCCGGGAAATCTGGTGATGTACCTGATGATGAACCTGCTCATCTTCGGCGGCGCAACCGTGGCCGCGGAGCGGCGCAACGGGGTGATCAAGCGGCTCATGGTCCACCCCGTCACGCATCTGGAAATTGTCATGGGAAAAATCTACGGCCTCATGCTGCTCGGATTGGTGCAGATTCTTTTCTTCCTCGCGATCGGCAGATTCCTGTTTCACGTCAACCTCGGCGCGAATCTGCCCGCTGTGGCCCTCACGCTGATCCTGTTCGCCTGGGTTGCCGGGTCGCTGGGTGTGCTGGTCGGTTCGCTGGTCGCCGCGCACGACCGTGTGAACGGCATTTGTGTGCTGGCGAGTCTCTTGATGGCGGCGTTGGGCGGTTGTTGGTGGCCGCTGGAAATCGGGCCGCCCGCCCTCAAGACCATCGCCCTGTGCCTGCCGACCGGTTGGGCATTGCAGGCCTTGCATCAACTCATCAGTTTCGGCAGCGATTTCAGCGCCGTGCTGACTCCGCTCGCTGTGTTGCTGGTGTTCGGTGCGGCCGCGAATGTTCTGGCCGCGCGGTTTTTCAAGAACTAATCGCGGGACAACGGCTCCCTTCAGCGCAGTCAGACGCGACATCGCAGCTGGCGACGTAAATAAATTCCACCTCCGTCAGGAGCGGCCGATTTCGCCCCGGAAGGGACTTGGGACTCTCTTTCGGGTTGTTGCCTGCAAATATTTCGCTCCCGACGGAGCTTCACCGCGCGTCCTGCAGTGCCAATCCCGGATTTGGCCGGGTAAAAATTGAGATGCGCCCCAAGACGTCCATCGGCGTGATCAAGGCTCGACCCGGCAGCCAGGGAAGATTATCAAATGGGCGATGCGAAAAAGGTTCTTGATTCTCCTGGCCGGACTCGGCTGGGTGGCGCCGGCCAGAGGCGACGCGGTGGATGACCTGATGCGGGACGCCATGAAACAACACCCCATCCCGGGCGCGGCGCTGGCCATTATCCGGGGCGGGCGGGCCGTCAAAACGGCGGCTTACGGAATGGCCAACCTGGAATGGCACACGCCCGCCACCCCGGAAACGGTTTTTGAAGTCGGCTCCGTCACCAAGCAATTCACCGCCGCCGCCATCCTCCTGCTCGCCCAGGAGGGCAAATTGGCGGTGGACGACAAAATCGCGCGCCATCTCAAGGAGACGCCGGCGAGTTGGAGCCAGATCAGCATCCGGCAATTGTTGACACATACCTCGGGGCTGAAGAATTACACCGGGCTGGACGGTTTCGAGACGGCCCGCCATTTGACCCAGGCCCGGTTTATTGCGCAAATCGCCGCCCATCCGCTGGATTTTCCGCCGGGCGAAAAATGGGCTTATTGCAACAGCGGATACAATCTGCTCGGCTACATCATTGAGAACGTGAGCGGAAAAAGTTACGGGGATTTCCTGGAACAGAACATCTTCGCCCCGCTGGGCATGTCCGCCACGACCCTGCGGGACGCGCGCGCCCTTCTGCCGTTCCGCGCCAGCGGCTACGAAACCAACCGCGCCGGGCGGTTCATCAATCGCGACCCCGATCTGACGGATGTTTTTTCCGCCGGCGCGCTCGTCTCGACGGTGGGCGACCTGGCCAAATGGAACGCGGCGCTGGAGACGGATAAAATCCTCACCGCCGCCAGCCGCGCGCAAATGTGGACGCCGGTGAAATTAAACAACGGCGCGACCCGCCCCTATGGCTTCGGCTGGTTTTTGGAGCCGTGGCAGGGTCATGCCAACATCGGCCACAGCGGCTCGACCTCGGGTTTTTCCGCCAGCTTGCAACGTTTCCCGGAGGCAGGTTTGACCGTCATCCTCCTGACCAACTCGGATGAGTTTGACATTGCGACCAAGCTGGCCAGAGAAATCGCGGGATTGGAAATGCAAAATGAAAAATGAAAAATGGGGAGATTCTTCATTTTGAATTTATCAATTTGCACTTCTAGGTGACGCCGGCCACTTGAAATCCCTCCTCTTCGAGGAAGGATCGGATTTTGGCGGCTTGGTTGCCCTGAAGTTCGATGCGGCGCTGACGGATGGCGCCGCCGCAGCCGCAGGCGTGGCGGAGTTTTCGGCCCAACTCCTCGATGGCAGCGAGGCTGATGTGAGGCGCGAAATCGTCAATGACGATGACCACTTTGCCGGCGCGATGGGCGGTTTCGCGTCGCAACACCACGCGGCCGGCTTTTGGTTTGCGGGCGGCTGGCGCGGAGGCGGAGGAGGCGGACGGGTCGGGGCCGGCCGGCAGGCCGTCGCTTTGCAAGCCGGCGAACGGATTGTTCAACTGCGGCGGACCGCCGGGAACGAACCGCGCCTTATTTTTTCTGGACATGGCAAGAATGTTGCGGCTGCACGGAACGTTCTATAGATTGAGCGCAAGCCGGGTTCAAGAAAAAGGGGAGAGAAAAAACGGATTAAGATTAAGATTAAGATTAGGAAAGGGAACGGCCCGGCGGCCAAGAATATTGATTTTGAACTCGGACACCCTGTTTTCGCCTGCGCGGCGCGCCTTTTGGCGCGCGCTGGCCGTCTGCGCGATCGTCGCGCTGGTGGTGTTCGTGCGGCTGCGCCTGCTGCAAATTCCCCTGGAACGGGACGAAGGGGAGTATGCCTACTCGGGCCAGTTGATGCTGGAGGGCATTCCGCCCTACCAACTGGCCTGGAACATGAAACTGCCGGGGACTTATGCCGCCTACGCCGTGATGATGGCGCTGTTCGGGCAGAGCATCGGGGGAATCCATCTCGGTTTTCTCCTCGCCAACCTGGGCGCGCTGGCGCTGCTCTTTTTCATTGCCCGCCGCCTGACCGATGGTTGGGGGACCATCATCGCCTGCGCCATTTACGCGCTCTTGTCCTTGAGTCCGGGCGTTCTGGGACTGGCCGGACACGCCACCCATCTGGTGACGCTGGCGGCGCTGGGCGGGTTTTTGCTGCTCTTGCGCGCCCGCGAAAAAGGCGGCGGGGCGGGTTTGTTTTGGAGCGGAATTTGTTTTGGCCTGGCATTTTTGTGCAAACAGCCCGGCCTTTATTTCGGCATGTTCGGCTTTTGCCTGGTGCTGCGCCACGCCGCGCGGACACGGCCCGTCGCCTGGCGGCCGTTGCTGCGCAAAACCGGCTTGTTCTCGGCGGGCATGGTCCTGCCCTTCGCCTTGACCTGTTTGATCCTTTGGCGTCTGGGAACCTTCCAACAGTTTTGGTTTTGGACCTACACCTACGCCAAAGTTCACGCCGGCATCTTGAACGGCGAAATGGCGTGGGACCAATTCCTCTCGTTTCTGGAGAGTTCCGGGTGGGTGAAATGGTCGCTGCCCTGGGCCGGGGCGGGCCTGGTTTGCCTGCTCCGGGAAAAGGACAATGGGGACAAAAAATTTATTCTCACGACGCTGCTGGGGTTTTCCCTGCTGGCCTTTGCCGCGGCCTTTTATTTCAGCCGGCATTATTTCATCGTCATGCTTCCCGTTGTCAGCCTGCTGATCGCCAACTCGGTGACGACGGCGGCGCAGGGCCTGGCCGGGGCGCGGCTGGCGGCGGTGCGTCTGGCCCCGGCCGCGCTGTTCGTCCTGGCTTGCGCGGGTTTTGTTGTCAATCATCGCGCCGTTTGGTTTCAAATGGGTCCGGAGGACGTTTGCCGGGCGACTTATGGGCGCAATCCGTTTGTGGAATCGGTGGAAATAGGCGGGTATATCATGGGCCATTCGCGGCCGGAGGCGCGGCTGGCGGTGATCGGCTCCGAACCGCAGATTTATTTCTACGCCCACCGCCATTCCGCCAGCGGATTCATCTATATGTACGATCTGGTGCAGTTGCACCGTTACGCCAGCCAATTCCAACGGGAGATGATTGGCGAAATTGAAGCGGCCAAGCCGCAGTACTTGGTGCTGGTCAATGTTTCCAGTTCCTGGCTAGACTGGCCCGGCGCGGACAAAACCCTGAGCGACTGGGGCGGGAAATATATCCGCAATTTCTATGAACGGGCCGGCAGCGTCTATATTTATCCGACGCACAGCGATTACGTTTGGGGCGGCGCGGCGCAGGTTGAAAGAAACGACACGGGCTTTGTGGTGGACGTGTATAAAAGAAAAGACAATTTATGAAGATAGGCATCGGTTCCGATCACGCGGGTTTCGCGTACAAGGAAAAAATCAAACCCTTCCTGCAAAGCCTGGGCCATGAGGTGCGGGATTTCGGCACCGACAGCCTGGAGCCGGTGGATTATCCGCGCTTCATCCGTCCGGTGGCGGAAGCGGTGGCGGCGGGTCAATGCGAGCGGGGGATTGTGCTGGGCGGTTCGGGCAATGGCGAGGCGATTACAGCCAACCGGGTGCGGGGCATCCGCTGTGTCCTGTGTTGGAACCTGGAAACGGCGCGCCTGGGCCGCGAACACAACGACGCCAACATGCTTTCCCTGGGCGAGCGCATGGTGCCGCTGGAACTGGCGCTGCAGATTGTCAAAGTGTGGCTGGACACGCCTTTTGCCGGCGGCCGCCATGCCCTGCGGATTCAGGAGATTGACGAGCCTTAACCCGGGCGCAGAAAGCGCATCCAACTGTCGCCGTGCTTGAGGATTTTGGTTTCCTCCCAGATGGCGGGGACGCTCAAGGTGTCGCGCCGGGCGTGGCCCAGGATGAAGAGGCCGCCGGCGGCAACCAATCCGGGCAAGGCGGCATGATCGAGCAGTTGCTGGGCAAAGGAGACGGAACGGCGGCCGGCGTTTTTTTCGCCGTAGGGCGGGTCGGCGAAAAGCAGATCAAATTGTTGACTCGCGGCGGCCATTTGGGCGATGGCGGCCCAGGCATCCTGCACGCGGAGGTCGAGGCGGCCGGAGGGGAGGCGGGCCAGTTCCAGGTTTTGGCGGATGAATTGGGCGTGGCGGCCGGATTTCTCCACGCAGACGGCCTGGATGGCGCCGCGGCTGAGGCATTCCAAGCTCAAGGCGCCAGTGCCGCCAAACAGTTCCAGCACCCTGGCCCCGGCGATGCGCGGGGCCAGGCTGTTGAAAACGGCCTGGCGGACCAGGTCGGGCGTGGGACGGAGCGCGAAGCCCCTGGGGGCTTTCAGAATCGTCCCGGCGGCGCTGCCACCGATGATGCGCATGGCAATCCAGGCGGGGGCCGGCCCGCCGCGCTAAATTCCCCTGCTGATCATGTACTTGACAAGATCGGCCACGCGGCAGCTATAGCCCCACTCGTTGTCATACCAGCTCACCAGTTTGAAGAAGCGCTTGTTCAACTCAATGCCCGAGCCGGCGTCGAAGATGGAGGAGGACTTGCAATGAATGAAGTCGGTGCTGACCACTTCGTCATCGGTCCAATCGAGGATGCCCTTCAAATAGGTCTGGCTGGCTTTTTTCATGGCGGCGGAGATTTCCGCATAGCTGGTTTCCTTGACGGTGCGGACGGTCAAATCCACGCAGGAGGAAGTGGGCACCGGGACGCGGAAGGCCATGCCGGTCAATTTGCCTTTGACTTCCGGGCAGACCAGGCCGACGGCCCGGGCCGCGCCGGTGGTGGAGGGGATGACGTTGATGGCGGCGCTGCGTCCGCCCTTCCAATCTTTCTTGCTGGGGCCGTCCACGGTTTTTTGAGTGGCGGTGTAGGCATGGATGGTGGTCATCAGACCTTCCTCGATGCCGAAACCTTCCTTGAGCAGGACATGCACCACCGGGGCCAGGCAATTGGTGGTGCAAGAGGCGTTGGAAATGATGTGGTGTTTGGCCGGATCGTATTTCTCGTGGTTGACGCCCATCACGACGGTGATGTGCTCGTTTTTGGCCGGGGCGGAAATGATGACCTTTTTCGCGCCCGCCGCCAAATGGCCCTTGGACTTTTCACCGTCGGTGAACAGGCCGGTGCATTCGATGACCAGGTCCACGCCCAGATTTTTCCAGGGCAGGGCGGAGGGGTCCTTGGCGCTGACGACGTGAATGTCGCGGCCGTTGACCACCAGAATATCATCCTCCGGTTTGTCCGGGGCGGATTTGCGGGAGGAAACCTGGCCCTGGAAGCGGCCCTGGGTGGAATCGTATTTGAGGAGGTAGGCCAGATTGTCGGCGGGAACAATATCGCCGGCGGCGACCACATCCAGGTCCTTGCCGATCATCCCTTCCTCGGCGATGGCGCGGAAGACCAGGCGACCAATTCGTCCAAATCCATTGATTGCAACTTTGAGAGGCATATTTCGTTCTTTCTTTCTATTGATGATGATCAATTACCATGAATAACCAATCCGATGGTTTCATGTTAGCGGCGGGCCGTGTGCGGTCAATGAAAAACTCCTGCACCTCAGAAAAGGCGGACATAACCGGGGGTGGCTTTGGCTCGCGAAATGCGCAAACATGAGTGGTTCGCTTAGGTATTGGAGTGATAAAATGGGGGTGGCGTGATTCAAAAAAAATGCCTTGATTTGGCACGATTAGACACGATTGGGCACGATTGGAAAAATTCGGTTTGGCGTGTAAATCGTTCATGGAAGGGCACTTGAGACGATTTTCCGCGAAAAGGCTCAAAAGGCCCAGAAAAGGACCGTGTTTCAGGCCGTGGAGCATATAGTACAGTGAATTGGTAATGTATTGGTTTGCTCTTGGAGTGATGGAGTGATGGAGGCTGCGCAGGGGAACAGAAGCACACGAAGGGAACGAAGGGGGATGGCGAAAGCAGCGCGGGGAGGGGGATCCCTTCCTGGTCCCGTCGCCGCCTGATGCCACTGTTGCTGTTCCTGTTCTCACTATGCGGATTTTAGCATGTAACGAAAGGGTGTCAACGGAAAATCGCGGAAAGTCGCGGGTTTTTGCAATGCCGTGAGCATTAGATACTTGCGTAGCCTGATCGCCGCATAGTCGCGGGGCAAGAACGGCGGAGCGGCAGGCGGCAAAGCAAGAAAATGAACCGCGGATGGCGCGGATTTCGCGGGTGGAGAAGGAGGGAAAATCCCCGGCGCGCATCCCGGGCGTCGCGCAGGGCGTTGCCGGCGAAATTGAGGGGGAGCAGGGTCAAAGGGGCGACCGTGGCTGTTGCAGGGGCAAAGCGGAACTGGCGTTCCGCACTCCAAGACGCTTCGCGTTGAGGGGCGCGGAGGAGGTGCCGACAGGTCTTGGAGCGCGGGCGCGAGAGCGCCGCTTTTCCGCTCGCGACCGCGCCGCCACCCAAGACGCAGGCGAAACAAACTTGTCGAGGATGGATCAGGGAAAAACCAGGCGGATGGAGGGGGAGACAGGGACGTGGCCGGCGGGCCAGTTGGTGGTTGGCTCGGCGTGACTCAGCCAGTCTCGGCGAAAATCTCCCCATCCGCCATTGATCACGGTCTGATCGGCAGGGTTGCGACCTCCGTGATCCGCAGCCCAGAGGCGATAACCGATGCCGATTTCTTTGAGAACGTTAAGGCAAGTGATGCGGCTGCGTTGCTTCGTGTGTCCGAACCTCGGCAAAATCATTGAAACCAATACCACTGCTACGACCACAATCACGACGATCAATTCAATGCGAGTGAATGCGGATATATCGCGCATCGCTTTTTGTTTCATACAGCCTCCAAGAGAAAGTCAAACACATTTCTCGGTTGAAGGCAAGACGAAAAAGGCATGCGGAAGAAACGGGGTGGTGGAGTGGTGGAGTGGCGGGAAAGAGTAATGCGTCCCTCGTGGATGGCAGGGCGAGATTCCGTCGAGCCGAAATTCGATTTGTTGGGAAAAAGTCACGGCTCGACAGAGTCTCTACCGTTGTCTGGCTTTACTGACGCATTACGCGGAAAAGACGGCAGGGGTTGTCAGAGGCGGCGCGGGGAATTAGACTCGCGACATGCCGGAACTGGCCGAAGTTGAATTTTTTCGCAAACAATGGGATGCGGGACGCAAGCAAAAGATCGTCTCCGTCCACCTTCACGCCGGGAAAAGGATTTTTCGGGGGAGCAACCCGGCGGTCCTCCGCCAGGCTCTCACCGGCGCCCGGCTGCTGGATTCGCAAGCGCACGGCAAACAAATGCTCTTTCGCTTTTCCAAAAAGGCCTGGGTGGGAATCCACCTGGGCATGACCGGCAAACTCCGAAGCGTGCCTTCCCGCCCAACCCCCTTCGCGCCCGGTCGGCACGATCATCTGGTTTTGCGCCTCGCCAAACAGAGTCTGGTTTTCAGCGATCCGCGCCAATTTGGCCGGGTGCTATTTCACAGCGGACGGGGCGCGCCGCCATGGTGGAAGCGGCTGCCGCCCGCCCTGCTGGCCGGCGGGTTTTCCCTCGCGGTCATGGAAGAATTCCTCAGCCGCCACCGGGCCGCGCCGGTCAAGGCGGTGTTGCTTTTGCAGGCGGGTTTTCCCGGCATTGGCAACTGGATGGCGGACGAAGTACTCTGGCAGGCAGGCCTACACCCGCGCCGGCCCGCCGGAAAGCTGCGCGCGGCGGAAAGGAAGAAACTCCATCGCACGGTCAAATCGGTTTCGCGCACCGCCCTGCGCACGGTGGGGGTGGATTACGGCGAGCTGCCGCGCACCTGGCTCTTCGAGCGCCGCTGGCAACGCGGCGGGCGGTGTCCGAAGGACGGGGCCGCGCTGGGTTACGCGGCCATCGGCGGGCGCACCACCTGCTGGTGTCCGAAGTGTCAAAAAGAGGATTGCTGCGCGAAGGCTGGCAGCGTCCTGATTTGAGGGATAGCGACGACTGGGGCAGGAGTTTGGGGAGGAGCGCACGTGCCCCGTGTGCAGCGTTCAGCGCCCTCGCTGAACCCACCCACCGAGGTCGGCGACGAGGGCGTCGCTGACAGCACGCGAGGGCGCGTGCGCTCCCCGAATTAGAACGGTACCCGAAAGTTGCTGACATCCGGCGCGAAAGGGTTTATGCAACCAAC
Source organism: Verrucomicrobiota bacterium (assembly GCA_049513975.1). Classification (GTDB taxonomy): domain Bacteria; phylum Verrucomicrobiota; class Verrucomicrobiia; order Limisphaerales; family Palsa-1400; genus JBEKOF01. The sequence goes on from JBEKVM010000004.1 coordinate 15,575, forward strand.
TTGAAAGAACCTTGAATGAACCCAGGCGACCTTTGAGCGAAACGCTGCGATATTTGCAATCGGAATCCGCCGAGACCTCGATAGAAATCGGCACGCTGGTCAAGTACATCCTGCTGGACGCGGTCAACGCCGGGGCCAGCGACGTGCATATCGAGCCGTGGGAGAGCACGCTGGCGGTGCGCATCCGGCTCAACGGGGTGCTGAGCGAGTTGGTGCATCTGCCGCTGGAGTTGATGGACAAAATTTCGGGGCGGTTCAAGGTGCTGGGCAACCTGATCACTTACCAAACCGGTCTGCCGCAGGAAGGGCACGCGCCGGCGGACCCGGAGTTGGGCGGGGTGGAACTGCGCATTTCCATATTTCCAACGACGCGCGGGGAAAAGATCGTGGTGCGAATTTTTGATCCGAGCAACCGCAGTTTCGACCTGGCGACGCTCGGTTTTGAAGAGGACATATTGAACGAGTTCGTGAAGCTGGTGTTGAAACCGAACGGATTGATTTTGCTGACGGGGCCGACGGGATCGGGCAAGACGACGGCGATTTACTCGGCGCTGTACATGCTGGTGCAGAAGCACGGGCCGTCCATCAGCATCGCCACGGTGGAAGACCCGGTGGAATTCAGCCTGCCGATGATCGCGCAGGCGCAGGTGAATCTGGCGCAGGAATTCACCTATCCGCGGGCGTTGCGCTCGCTGATGCGGCAGGACCCGCAGGTGATCATGGTGGGGGAAATCCGCGACCCGGAAACGGCGAACATCGCGGTGCAGGCGGGGCTGACGGGGCATCTGGTCATCAGCACCATTCACAGCGGGAGCACGGCGGGGGTGTTCGCGCGCCTGATCAATATGAACATCGAGCCGTTTTTGCTCTCCTCCAACGTGACCGGCGTTTTGGGGGTGCGGCTGATCCGCAAGAACTGTCCTTATTGCGCGCAGCCCTACGAACCGGAGCCGCATGTGCTGAAGAACGTGCCGCTTGGGGAGCGTGAGAACGCGCAATTCCGGCGCGGGGCGGGCTGCGATCAATGCCTGAACACCGGTTTTGCCGGGCGCACGTCTGTGAACGAACTGCTCAAGGTGGATCAACTGTTCCGCGATGCGGTGATGGACAAGCGGCCGACGCGGGCGTTGCAGGACGTGGCGATCAGCCAGGGGATGCAAACCATGTGGCAGCGGGGGCTGCGGCGCGCCCTCGCCGGCGAAACCACGCTGGAAGAAATCCAGCGGGTCATTTCGGTGGACGAGCTTTAAGCGGGCTGGAAGGAAGAGCTGCGAGCGTCTTGACATCACGACCAACGATGGAACGAACCCCTCTCCCTAACAGCCCGTTAAAAAAAGGGCTCCAGTCCCGCCGCGTGAGGGCACGCGGCCTACATTTCCCTCGCAAAGCATGCATCTGTTGCAGGCCCGGTGCCCCTCACCGGGCCTTTTTTAACGGGCTGCTAACCCTCTCCCTACTTCGTGGGGCGAGGGAATTGGCAAATGGCGCAGTGGCAATGTCGAGTTAAACCCCACAAAGCTTTGAACCTTCATCTCGTCTTGCGCATTCTGGCTTTCCTGAGTTTTTTGAGTTTTGGGCTGACCTTGTGGCGGTGGGTGGCGGCGGCGCGCTTTCCATTGCATCACCGCGCCGCGGCGCGCCCTCCCCTGCCCGGCTGCACCGTGCTCAAGCCGCTGAAAGGTTGCGATGCGGAAACCAAATCCTGCCTGCGCAGTTGGCTGGCGCAAGACTATCCCGGCCCGGCGCAGATCTTGTTCGGCGTCGCTTCCGCCGATGATCCGGTCTGCCCGGTGGTGCGGGAGTTGCTGGCGGAATTTCCGCAGGCGGAGGCGCAACTGGTCGTGTGCGCGGCGGATTTGGGCGTGAACGGGAAAATCTCCACCCTGCGCCAGTTGGAGCCTCTCATCCGCCATCCGCTGGTCGTCATCAGCGATGCGGACGTGAGGGCGCCCGGGGATCTTCTGGCCAGCCTGACGCCGGCGTTTGCGGACCCGGAAATTGGACTGGTCAACTGTCTTTACCGGCTGAGCAATCCCGTTGGGCTGGCCATGCGCTGGGAAGCGATCGCCGTCAACGCGGATTTTTGGAGTTCGGTGGCGCAGGCGCAGAGTTTGAAGAAGGTGGATTTTGCGCTGGGCGCGGTCATGGCGGTGCGGGCGGAGCAACTGGGGGAGATCGGCGGGTTTGCCGCGCTGGCGGATTATCTGGCGGACGATTTCCAGATGGGCCGGCAAATAGCGGGGCTGGGCAAGCGGATTGTTTTTTCCACGGTGGTGGTGGATTGCCAGGAATCCCCCCGGAACTGGGCGCAGGCCTGGGCGCATCAAGTGCGCTGGGCGCGCACCATCCGGGTGTGCGAGCCGGTCCTGTTTTTTTTCAGTAGTCTTGACAACGCGACCTTGTGGCCGCTCCTCTGGCTGGGGGCGAGCCGGCCCTGGCTGCCGGCCGCGGCCGGCCCCGTCCTGCCGGTCTGCCTGTTCTTTTTCCTGTTTCGGATCGCCACCGCCGTGTGGCAGGAAGGGCGCCTGACGGGAGGGCGGGGGCATTTTGGCTATTTCTGGATGGTGCCGGTGAAGGATTTATTGAACGCGGCGGTCTGGGTGGCGGCGTTCAGCGGCAACCAGATTCGCTGGCGGGGCCAGCGCTACCGGGTGATGCCGGGCGGGCGGTTGCGGAGCGTTTAACCCCGGGCGCACCATCCCGCTAAACCGGAAAACTCTGTCTTGCAACAGCAATAGGTTGCCCTTATTGTTTCCTGGCGATGAACGTCGCAATTGAAATTCCTGAAAATGTGTCCGTCCCGTTGCGCTCGCGTTGGAAGGATGTTCCCCGGCGCGCGCTCGAAGCCGTCGCGGCTGAAGCCTATCGTTCCGGCGCGCTCACAGCGCATCAAGTCGGTGAAATGCTCGGCCACAGCTCGCGTTGGGAGACCGAATCGTTTCTCAAGCGGGTTCAAGCCTACTTGCACTACAGCGAGGACGACCTTGAGCGTGACCTTGCGGCCTTGCGCGCCGCTCGCGGCTGATGACCATCGTCAGCGATACCTCGCCGCTTTGCTATCTTACGCTGATCGGCCACGCAGATATTCTGCCGAAACTGTACGGCAGCGTACACATCACACAAAAGGTTTTGGAGGAACTTCGCCATCCGGACGCGCCGCCGTCAGTTCGCACTTGGGCAACGACTCCGCCCGACTGGTTAAAGATTCATTCCGACCCGGAAGAGCCTGACCAAACATTGGCTGCGCTTGATCCCGGCGAGCGCACCGCGTTGATTCTGTCCGGGCAAATCCGCTCCGAGGTGGTGTTGCTCGATGAATCTGCCGCGCGTGCGCTCGGGGTTCAGCGCGGCCTGAAAGTTACAGGCACACTGGGGGTCTTGTGCGACGCCGCTCAAGCCGGACTTCTCAATCTTCCTGCCGCCCTCGACCTTCTCCGCAGAACCAATTTCCGCGCTTCCCCGGAGTTATGGAAGTCGCTTTACACGCGGTGACTTGGAGACGGTTCGAAACGCGCACGGCTTTTTGCTGTGGGCGATTTGTTTATCTGCGTCAATCCGCGTGATCTGCGGGCCATTCCGCGCCCTCACTCCACGGATCCTTCACTCCAGTCGAAACGGTCAAAGGCCCTGCCCAGGAGATGGACGCCGACGGCGGCTTCGGCGGCGAGGACGGCCGCGACCGCCAGCGCGGCCGAAGCCAGGGCCACCGCCATGATCTTGCCGAAGAGCCACCCGGCGACGAGCCAGGCGACCACGCCGGCCACCGCGGCCGGCAGCATGGCTAGGGTCAAGACTATAATCTGGCCGAACATGAGGATCAATTGCTGGCCCATGGTTTCGAAACCGCGCGGGGTGTCCTTGCCCAGTTGCACCCAGGCGGGAAAGATGAGGGCGGCGGCGTTGGGCAGGAGGAGGGCGATGAAATCCACGCAGGGCAGCACCAGGGCGGCGGCCAGGGCGGCGGTGAGGCGCAAGGCGGCGGGGGCCGGGGCACTGCCCAGGCTGGCGGGACAAAAGAGGAAGGCGAAGAGGACGAGCAGCCATTGCGCCGCAGCCAGAATGGCGACGGGGGCGAGGATTTCGCCCAGGACCATCTGCCAGCCGGACATGGGATATAATTTCAGGATGTCGGCCACGCGCAAATCCTGGCGGAAATCGTGGCGGAGAATTTGCGGCCCGTAGAGGAGGGACACGAGGGCGAGGGAAACAGCCAGAATGGAGAGGGCCACGCCCGCCCCCGAATGGCGCGCGCCCGACTGCAAAATGAGGCCGGCGATGATGATGATCCAAACCAGAAAAAACCAGGCGCGACCGGTGAAAAAGTGGCCGGCGCTGATGAGGTTTTTCCAAAAAATGGCGACGGCCGGCCATCCCTGGGGTCGCAATTCAAAGGGAGGCCGCTTGCCCTTTTTGGGCTTGCTCATGGCCTGCCAGTTGCCGGAACGCATGGCCGCCACCCGCTCGGCCAATTTCCGGGACATCTCAACGGAGGCCTCTTCAAAAGCCACATTGGCCCGAATGATCCACCAATAATGCAGGGCGATAATGCCCAGGACCGGGAGGAGGGCGAGGCAGAATTCCCCGGCGTCCCGCGCAAAGAGCGGAGCGACGGCCCACCGGAAGGGCGCGAGCAACCAGGGCAGCGGACCGGATTGGAGAATCTGCCCGGCGTAGCCGGCGAGCGCGGAAAAATTCGCATCGGCGGAAAAATCGGGCGGGGCCGGCAAAGCCTGGCGCGCCCAGAGGATGACACCGCTGAGGGCCACGGCCACGCCGCCCAGGACAAGGAGGCGGCGGCGCCAGTTGGAAATGCCACGCTCCAGCAGCATGGTGCGGGCGAAGGAACTTCCCAGCAAATGGAGGTTGATGATGGAAAGCAGCGCCCACCAGGCAATGAAACGGAAGAGGTAATTTTCTCCGCTCCAGCGCCCGAAGACGAGCAAGAAAAGCGCGCTGAAGAAAATCGCGCCCTGAGATTTGAGCAGTTTGAAATGAATCAGGGTGCGCCGTGGGACGGGCGCCGGGAAAAGAAAGGCCACCTCGGCTTCGGTGAACATGAGGGCGGCCCGCTCGTGGGGAATGAGCCACATGAGGAGGACGACGACGCACAAAACCAGCGCCGCCACGGAATGCACCAAGGCGCGGTGTTCGGGCGCCAGCATGGGGGACGCCGCGCCCCCCGCGCCGCGGCGGAACCAGGCGCCGAAAACATACCAGTAGAAATAAAGGCCGCCCACGACCGCGCCAAAAAGGTACTTGGGCTGGCGCAACCGGCGCAGGCGGCCTCGCAGCCGGTTCCAGCGCGAATGCCATTCGTAATAGAACAAGGCGCGGCCCATCACGGTCCTTTGGTTTCGCCGGTGGCCCGGAAGAAGATTTCCTCGAGGTTGGCGCCGGCCGGGACTTCGGAAAAGTTCCGGCGCACTTCGTCCATGGTTCCGTCAATAATTTTTCGTCCGTCCTTGAGAATGAGGACATGGGAGCAAATCTCCTCCAGGAGATGGAGCAAATGGGAGCTGATCAAAATGGCGGCGCCGGCGGCGGCGCGATGGAGAATGGAGTCCTTCATGCGGCGGATGCCGAGGGGATCGAGGCCGGTGAGGGGTTCGTCGAAGAAGATGGCGCGAGGGGAGTGGAGGAAGCCGCAGGCGATGGAGAGTTTTTGCTTCATGCCGCGGGACAATTCGCCGGGGAGTTTGTCGGCCTTGCCGGCGATTTCCAGTTCGTCGAGCAAAGCGCGGGCGGTTTCCTGGTAATTGGCCACGTTGTAAATGCGGGCGGTGAAAGTCAGGTGCTGGGCCACGGTGAGATAATCAAACAGGCGCGGTTCGTCGGGGAAGAAAGCCAGGTTGCGCTTGGCGGCGATGGGATCGCGGGCCATGTCGCAGCCGCAGATTTGCACGGAGCCGCGGGTGGCGGGGATGATGCCGGAGAGGCAGCGCAGGGTGGTGGTTTTGCCGGCGCCGTTGGGGCCGACCAAGCCGATGACTTCGCCGGCGCGGACGGAGAAGGAAAGACCGGTGACGGCGGGAAGATCGCCGTAGAGCTTGGTCAGGCCCGCCGCTTCGATCAGGCTCGGGGCGGCGGGCGGAGGCGGCGGCGGCGGCGGAATTTCCATGGGGCGGAGGTTAGCAGGGAGAATAGTGAATTGGGAATAGAGAATGGTGAAAAAGATTGGCGGCGGACAGGAATGATAAAACGGAGATCGTAGGATTGAGATTAAGATTGAGATTAAGATTAAGATTAAGAGCAAGAACGGTGAAAGTGCCGGTTAGCTGCGGGTGACTTGGAGGCCGGTTTGGGAGAGGGAAAAATCCACGAAACGGGCGCGGGAGTTGGGAGGGCGCGCTGTCAAGACTTGTTTTATCCGGGCGGCGGCGGCCTCGTCGCGGGCGAAGAGGAGGAGATAACCGCCGCCACCGGCGCCGAGGAGCTTGGCGGCGGCGAGATGATCTCCGATGCTGTCAAGTATAGCTTGCACCTCGGGCGGGTTGGTGCCGGAGTCCAAACGCTGGTTTAACCGCCAACTGGCCCGGACGGCGGCGGCGAGCATTGGGTAATCACACTTCTGGATGGCGGCGGCGGCGGTCGAGGCGTTGGCGCCGATTTGGGCGATGGTTTCCAGGCGGGCGGGGGAGTTGAGGAAGAGGCCGCGGACGATTTCGGCGAGGATGTTTTTGGCCAGACGGGTGAGGCCGGTGTAGTAAAGAAGAATGGAGCGGTTGACATAGTTGGGGCCGAAGAGTTGATCGGGCAGCCAGCGCAGGGCCGGTTTTTGGGCCAGGCCGGGGGCGGTTTCGATGAGTTTGATGCCGGCGAAGATGCCGCCGGCCTAGTCCTGCCAGCCGCCGCCGGTGGTGAGCATTTGCTCCAGCGCCAGGGTGCGGACAAAGAGGACGTTTCGATCCCAGCCCAAGCCGCACAAATCGCTGAGGGCGGCCAGGACGGTGGCGGCCAAAATGCTGCTGGTGCCCAGGCCCGAACCCTTGGGGGCGGCGGCGAGGAGGGAAAGCTCAATGCCGCCGCCAAAATCGGCCAACTGGGCGGCGAGGGAGGTGAATCCGCCGGCGGAATGGAAGCGGGGCAAAAATCCGGCGAGGGCAAAGGCGGCCTTGGCCAGGGCAAAAGGATTGCCCGGCTGGGCGAAAGTTTCCAGTTCGGCGTAGGTTGTGACATGCTCCTCCACGCCGAGATCAATGGAGCGGAGCACCAATTCGGGCCGGTCGGAAAGTTTGGCAAAGACCTGGACGGGGGGCTGGCCGTTGATGTCCACGGCCACATTGAGGACGTTGCCGCCATATTCGATGCAATAAGGGGGCGTGTCGGTCCAACCGCCGGCCAGGTCCAGGCGGACGGGACTGCGCGCCCAAACGATCTGGTCATCGAGGACGTTGCGGGAGGGAGAGGCGGGGGAGAGCTGGGCTTCGCGGGCGATCATGTCGCGGAGGCGGGCGAAGGCGGCGGCCTCAAATTTTTCCCAGGCCGGATCGGAACGGAGGCGCAGGACGGCGGAGCGGAACATCTGGTCGTGCAAGAGTTGCATGGGATCGTCCTGGGGATCGAAGGGCAGATCGGGCAAAGTTTCCTTGGTGGCGGCGAAGGCGCGGGCGGTGGATTCCAGATCGAGTTGGAAGAAAACGCTCCAGCGAAAATTTTTCATGAGGGGCAGCAGGCAGGCGGAGCGCAATTGGGCGCGGCTGGCATAGAGGCGGTGCAGATTGACGTGGGAGCCGAGTTCCTGCGCGGAGAGGCGCGCGGATTCGCGCCATCGCTTGACAAAATCCGGCCGGTTTTCCGGTTTAGCCGCGAATAGCCACGTCAAATAAGCAGGCTCAAGGTCCGCCGGCTGGCAGACGGGAAAAAGCGGCCATCTCTGGATGTCCAGCGCCCAATCAAGACCACACTCTTTGGGATGAAAACCGCGCGCGTTGAACCACTCGATCACCGGTCTTCCGAGCCAGGTGGAAGCATCCAGCCATTTGCCCAATTTGCCTTGCCCCAAAGAAGCGCATCGTCTTCCGAGCCAGGTGGAAGCATCCAGCCAATCGCCTGAAAAAGTATCGCGAAACCCGTAGGCGCGGAGGCAGAAATCGCGCTCGCCCACAGGGATGAAATCCAGGCAGACGCCCGGTTCGAGGCGCAAGGGCCAGAGGTTATCGGGGACGCCGGTGAGGACGTGGTTGGAGGCCAGTTGCCAGGAAGCGGGGATGACGCTGTTATCAATCCACAAGGTGTGATTGTGTTCGCGCTGGACATGGGCGCTGACGAGGGAGTTTTGGGTGATTTGATCGGGATGCCGCCGGCCGCCGGCGAGGCCGATCTTGGTGGCGTCCAGGACGAGGTTTTGCAGGACGGAAACGGAATCAATCATTTGGGCGCTGGCGCCGAAATGATAGAATTGGGCCTCGGGGAGAGGCACGACGGCGCAGGTCAAGGCGTTGATGGCGTCGTCGCGCACAGCCGGGGATTGACCCAGGGCCAGACCGAAGTGGGAGTAGAGTTCGTAGGGGGCGGGGGCGCCGCCGCGGAATTGGGATTTTTGCGCGCTCCAGCCGCAATGTTCCATGAGCACGCGGACGGCCCGCGCGCTCAAAAGCCACATGCCAGTGTCCACCAGGCAGAGATAATTCTCGGCGAGTTGGCGGATTTTGTCGGCGGACGGTTTTTGCAGGCAAAAGGCCAGTTGGGAGGGATGACCGCGGGGCGCGCAAAAAACGCCGAAGTCGCAGGCGCGTTCCGGGGCGAGCCACATGCCCAGGCCGAGCATGTCCACTTCGGGAAAAGGCGGGAGTTCGCGGGCGAAACGGAGGAGGACGTCGCCGCTGGTGATCATGGCGGCAAAGGCGGGCGGGGCATGGGCCAGGACGCGCTGGTAATCGGGCAATTGCAGGTCGAGGAGGGTTTGGTCCAGGCGCTGGCCGCGCGCCCAGCGAAAGACGGGAATGGGCATGAGCAGTTTTCCAACCAGGGCATAGGCGGGCAGCCGCCGGCTTTGGCCGCCGGCATGAAGAATGAGCTTGCGGCTGGAGCTCAACCAATCGTCAAAAGATTGTTCTGGGGCGGTGTGGCGCCAGGCTTGGGCGAGGAGGCTGGCGGTGCCGCCGCCGGAGCCAAGGGAGTGGCCGGGAGGATCAGAGGCGGCGAACCATTCCGGGCGGCGGCGTTGCTCCAACTCCTCGAATTCGGCGGCCATGCGCGGGGGCAAAGTGAGGAGGTACTGGATTGGAAATGGGTTTTGGCTGGTCGTCATTGGTTGCGGCTGATGTTAGGAAGGGGTTGAAGACAAGTCGAGAGATTCCCGGACGCGTTGGCGGAGGCATCCAGACTTATCAAGAGATTAAGATTGAGATTAGGATTAAGATTAGGATTGGCACATTGCCAAGGATTGGGTGGCTTTACGGTCAAAGCTCTTTTTTTGGTTTGACCAGGCTTGACCCGGTTTGACCGGGCGGCGCTGGCGGGGACTGAGAGGGCTTTACAGGCTGCGCAGACGGCGCCGGGTTTGTGCGGGGCGGTTGATCCCGCTCGGCGCACAGCGCCGACGCTACAACCGGCGACGGCTCCGGGTTTGACCGGGAGGTTTGACCGGGCGGCTGTGGCCGGGGCTTTTTGGGCAAGGGCAGGTCGAATTTGATGGCGATGACGAATTCGGCGAGGCGTTTGGCGGCCTGGTCGTCAACAAACCCGGCAAACATATTTTCCATGCTGTTTTGTTCCATCCTGGCTAAAATGGGGGACATGGCCAACTGCCTTAACTTTTCCTTGTTCTTGCTGGAGTCATCCTCGCGACGTTGGTCGGAGGCAATTTGCTGAAGGCTGGAGCGATGCAAGGTCCTTTGCAGCAAGGCGATGTCCTGGCCCAGGCCGCGGAGGAGGCGGAGGTCGCGCTCGAATTTGGGGTTGGCCCCGCCATCCCAGGTGTTGAGGAGGGCGGCGTAGCGGACGGCGAGCAGTTTGGCCATGTCGCCGGCGAGCAAGGGGGCATCCAGCACGTCTTCCATGTCGGTGGTGAGGCGGTTGAGTTCGTAAGCCTGATGAATCCATTGGTAATGAAGCTGCCATTCGCGGAAGCCGCCCTGGCGCCATTCGCAGAGATTTTGCTTGCTGATGGGAAGGCCGCCAAAGCTGGCCTTGAGCGTGGCCTTAACCTCGGGAAGCGCGTTCAGCCAGCGCAGAAGTTTTCCGCCGTTTTCACCGTTATCCATGCGCAAATTCAACTCATCGCGGACGGTGGGGAGCAGTTTTGCAATTTTGCCGTTTCTCATTTTGTCCTCCTTAAACCATATCCTGTCATGTCGTTTTCCGCCGGCGAGTGGATCGCCGGCCCGGAGGCACTTTAGACTAAATGACCATAGTGTCAATGGATTTTTTCAGGCAAAGCGAATTTTTTATGGTCATTTTTCGTTGCTTTTGGGGATGGATTATGGCAAGTGACGGAGTAGAGCCTTTGGATGGATGACGAGGACCGTCTTTATTGCGCAGATGAAGGCGGGGAGCCATGCGGGAAGACAGCGATGAAAGGCGATTATGCGGGACTGATCTGCAAGGATGGAGGGCACGAATCAAGCCTATTGAAATTATAGGTGGAGGATTCTTGCGTCTTATCCGTCGAATACTCAATGAATTTGTACTTACTCAACAGCGGGTGGGCGCATCTTGATATAACCACCATTGGATGGGTGAAACCGCTCTCCCTAACCCTCTCCCCACTTCGTGGGGCGAGGGAATTGGCAAATCGCATGGTGGTGGTACCAAAATGCGCCCACAGCCGGTTCGGCCGCTCATTTATGACCTGTTGCGGCCTCCTGTTCGGCGGGCTGGTTTGGTGCGGCGTCGCTTTTGGCGGCGAGATTCACAGCGCGGCCATGGCGGGCGATCTGGAAAAGGTCAAAATGCTGGTCAAAACCGATCCAGAGCTGGTTTTGAGCAAGGATAAACAGGGGCTGACGCCTTTGCACTGGGCGGCGCAGAACGGCCCAACGGAAATGGTGGAATTCCTGCTGGCCCACAAGGCCGATGTCAACGCCAAGGGGGACCGAGGCACGACGCCTTTGCACATGGCGCAGGCTCTGGGACATTTGGATACGGTTAAATTGCTTTTGGCCAACAATGCGGAGGTCAATGCGAGGGATAATTACGGCAGGACGCCGTTGTTCGTTGCGGCGGCGTCCGGCCCCTCAGTCGAGGATACTAACGAGGAGAAAGTCGGCGGCGCGCTTTACGGCGGAAGTGGAATCATTGAGGAAGATCCCGCCACCCGGCAGGCATCGTTTGCCGCCCACAAGGAGGAAGTGGCGTTGTTGCTGGCCCACCATGCTGATGTGAACGCGAAGGACAACACTGGCCGGACGGCATTGCACGGAGCCGCAGTGCTGGGCCTGACGAATACGGCGGAGTTGTTGCTGGCGAACAAGGCCGAGGCCTCCGCGAAGGACAACTGCGGCATAACGCCATTGCATCAAGCCGCGGAGTTCGGGCACAAGGACATGGTGGCGCTGTTGCTGGCAAACAAGGCGGAGGTCAACGCAGCCGACAACCGGGGCCTGACGCCAATGCACAATGCGGCGTTAGCGGGCCAAAAGGAGGTGGCGAAATTGCTGCTGGCCAACAAAGCCGACATCAATGCCAAAGACGAAAGCGGTCGAACGCCACTGCATTGGGCGATATCGAATGGCTATACGAATACGGTGATGTTTCTGCTGGCCAACCATGCCGACGTTTATGCCAAAGATAACAACGGCCAGACACCTTTGGACACCGCCGCAAGGAATGGCCGAAAAGACGCGGTGGAGTTGTTACGGGCCTGGATGGCGGAGATGAAAAGGTTGTATTGAAACATTCAGGGCGAAGTGGCGAAGGAAGTCTTCCTTACAGCAGATCGTTGTTGTCCGATGAAACAGAAAAGCGAACCGAAAGGGAAGCGGATGACAACGAAGTTGATGGCTTGAATGGCTGCTCCTTTCGACGTTTTGATTCGCCCTTGCAGGGCTTGACGTGTTTTCGGGATTCGTGACCCAGGGCGGCGCGCGCAGGCTCGCTGGGCTATTGTCATTCGCCGCGTTGGGGCTGCGGCTTGGAGATTGGCGGCGGTTTGGGAGTATATGCCGCCCATACGGGGCTTTGGGCTTGGTTCCTGGGTTCTACAGAGATGCCGCGCCTACGGCGCTGGGGGCGGCGTTTGCATGCGGCCCGGATTTCTAAATTGAGGCGGGCGGGTGATGCGGGCGGCGAGGCGCGGCCCGCGGCACGCGAGGGCGCGTGCGCTCCCCGGAAGCGGGAAGAATCGGGGCTTGCGCCGCAGGCGCAACGCTACACACAGAACGCGGGGCGGAAGTGGAAGGATCAGATCTTTTTGGGCAAGGGGGTCCAGGCGCCTTTTTTGGCGCTGCTCTTGACGCAGGATTCGATGAAGGCCAGGCCCATCCAGCCGTCTTCGATGTTGGCGTATTTGGAGCCGTCGCCGATGAATTTGCCGCCGGCCTGCCAGTGGCGCACGTCGGCTTCGAAACAGCGATGGAGGCGGGCGAAGGCGTCGTGGAAGGCTTCGGGATGGCCGCTGGGAAGGGTTGGCTCGGCCATGAGATCGGCGGGGATGTCGTTGGGCAGGAAACCGTCGCCGGGCGAGACGGCGCCGCGCCAATAGGTGCGGTCGGGCTGGCCGGCCGTGCAAACGGTGAGGCTCTCCGGTTCTTCCTGGCGCCAGCGGAGAGTGCCTTTGGTGCCGGCGATGAGGATGCCGAGGTCATTTTTATGGCCGATGCAAATTTGCGAGGCGCGGACGAGGGCGTTGCCGCCGTTGCTCAGTTTGCAATAGATGGTGAAATGGTCGTCCAGTTGGCGGCCCTGGACGAAGGTTTCCAGTTGGGCGGAGACGGCGGAGACGTCCAGGCCGGTGACGTAACGCAGTTGCATGAGGGCGTGGGTGCCGATGTCGCCGCCGCAGCCGGAGCCGCCGGCGCGTTTTGGGTCCACCCGCCAAACGGCCTGCTGCTGGCCGCTGGCTTCGAGCTTGGTGGCGAGCCAGCCCTGGAGGTAATAGGAGTCCACCCAGCGGACCTGGCCGAGGAGGCCGGCGCGGACGATGTAGCGGCTCAAGCGGCTGGTCCAATGGCCCAGATAAGTATGGGCGACGCCGAAGGGAACGCCGAGTTTGCGGGCGGTCTTGACCAGGGCGCCGGCTTCCTTGAGGTTGAGGCAAAGGGGCTTTTCGCAGAAGACGGGGATGCCGGCCTTGAGGGCCTTCATGGCGGGGTCGAAGTGGACAAAATTAGGGGTGACGATGAGGATGTAATCCAGCCTTTGATCTTCGGGCAAGGTGCGGTTGGCGGCGATCATGTCGTCGTAGGAGCCGTAACCCTTGATTGGGTAGGGCCAGTTGGCGGCTTCTTCCAGGGCGATCTTTGGATCGGGAAAGAGCGCGCCCGCCACGACGCGGCGGGTGCCGTCAAAGTGAATGGCCTTTTGATGGGGATGGACGATGAAGGCGCCGCGACCGCCGCCGACCAAGCCGACGTTAAGAGGTTTGTTTGACATAATAATTCGTCAGGGTTGAGTGATGGTTAAAGTTTGGGCGTGGGAATGGGGGCATTTGACACAACCACCATTGGATGGGTGCAACCCCTCTCCCTAACCCTCTCCCCACTGCGTGGGGCGAGGGAATTGGCAAATCGCAAGGTGGCGGCATCAGGATGCGCCCCGTGGGAATGCCGGCCAAAACTAGGTGTTGAATTCCGCATGACGGCTCCTTTATAGTGGGTGGGGAATTTCGCGTCAACCAGCGACTTGCCCCGAATGATTAGCAATGTGCTCGCGGACTGACCCAAAGGGCGGGCCGGTTTCGGACGAAGGATTCCGCCGGCGGGACGCCGACGGAGGCGGTCGAGACGACCGCGCTCCCTGAGAAAGCGGCAAGGATCCAAATATGCAAGTGCAACTGTTAAAATCGAAAATACACCGCGGGCAAATCACGGGGAGCAACCTCAATTACGAGGGGAGCCTGACGATTGACCGGACGTTGATGGAGAAAGCGGGGCTGCGGGTCCACGAAAAGATCCTGGCGAGCAATCTGGCCAATGGGCACCGCTTTGAGACCTACGTGATTGCGGGCGAGGCTGGATCGGGGGCGATCATCCTCAACGGGGCGACGTCGCATTTGGGCAAGGCGGGCGACCGGCTGACGATCATGAGCTTTGCCTGGATGGACGAGGAGGAGGCCCGACGCTGGCATCCCCGGATTGTGGTGCTGGGCGAGGGGAACAAAATCATCAGCGAACGGGGCGCATGAGAACGAATAATAGAGCTTCCTCCATCCTCCGGGCGCAACTTGAGCCTGCCACCCTTGCAAGGCGATGGAAGGAACCCCTGCCCATGAACGTGTTGGAATCCTCCTCTCCCCCGCCTCCGCCGGGCCTACGGCGGGCAGGCCGGCCCTCTCCTCCACAAGCTTGTGGAGGAGAGGGAGAAGAAGCGCGTGGTGGTTCAGCGGCACAATTAACCAGCTTTTTTGCTGGTTGGACTCTCTCCCTGAGCCTCTCCCCACTTCGTGGGGAGAGGGAACTGGCTAGCCTGCATATTTCACACCTCCAAACGCCGCGTGAGGGCACGCGGCCTACAGGAGCCGCCGGACGTGTTTGTAGGCCGCGTGCCCTCACGCGGCGCACTGTTTTGGGGCTTCCATCGGAGTGTGAATTATGCGGGCAAGTCGCATGGTGGCAGCAGAGATGCGCCTCCATCCTCCATCTTTCAGCCACACTCTGATCACATGCTGACCGCCGCGCAACTTGCCCAAGAACTGCAGGGAGAAGTCCTGGGCGATGGCTCGATCGTCCTGAGCGGTTTCGCGCCCGCCGAGACGGCCAAAGCGGGCGATCTGACCTTCGCGGAAAACGAGGCTTATTTCGCCAAGGCGGAACAAAGCGCCGCCGCGGCCATTCTGGTGGATGGCCCGTTCACCTCGGCCCGCAAAGTGCTGATACGCGTGCGCAACGCGCGGATAGCCTTTGCGCGGGTGCTGCCGTGGTTTTTTCCGGAAAGAATATACTCCGCCGGGGTCCACGCGACGGCGCTGATCGCGGCTTCGGCGCAGATAGATGCGACGGCGCATGTCGGCCCGTTTTGTCACATTGGGGAGAAGGCGCAAATTGGGGCGCGGGCGGTTTTGCAGGGCGGCAACCACGTGGGGGAAAACAGCATCATTGGCGCGGAGACGAATCTGTTTCCCGGGGTGATTCTATATCCGCAGACGCAGATCGGGCAGCGGGTGAGAATCCATGCCGGGGCGGTGATCGGGGCGGATGGATTCGGCTACGTGTTTGACGGGGGCATCCATCGCAAGGTGCCGCAAGCGGGGCAGGTCATCATCCACGACGACGTGGAAATCGGGGCCAACGTGACGATAGACCGGGGCGCGCTGGGGCCGACGGTGATTGGGCGGGGGACCAAAATAGACAATCTGGTGCAGATCGCGCACAACGTGACGGTTGGGGAGCATTGCCTGGTGGTGGCGCAAGTGGGTGTGGCCGGGAGCACGGCGATCGGCAAATACACCACGCTGGCGGGACAAGTGGGCATCGCGGGCCATCTGAAAATCGGCGAGCAAGTCATCGTGGCGGCGCAATCCGGGGTGATGCATGACATACCGGACGGGGGCAAATGGCTGGGAGCGCCGGCGCAGCCGGACCGGCAAGCCAAGCGGCAAATCATCGCCCTGCAGCAATTGCCGGAATTGATCCGGCGGGTCAAGGAGTTGGAGAAACGAGTGGCGGAAAAGGCGGAGTAAGACACAGGACAGCCCGCCCGTAATCTCCGCAAAAGCCGGCAATGCGGCGCCTCAAAAGCGTTCGGCGGGACGCCGGACGCGGGGGGCGAGACGCCCGCGCTCCCGGAACACTTGCAGTTCGGCGGTTCAAGATGATGTGTGTGATATGCAAGGAAGCGGCCGGCGAGGGCGCCGACCGCCACACGCGGGGGCGCGTATGCTCCCCGGAAGGGTTCGCGGCCGGCTTGGGCGGCGGGCGGGACGCCCGCGCTCCCCGAACACTTGCAGTTCGGCGGTTCAAGATGATGTGTGTGATATGCAAGGAAGCGGCCGGCGAGGGCGCCGACCGCCACACGCGGGGGCGCGTATGCTCCCCGGAAGGGTTCGCGCCCGGCTTGGGCGAGGAATTGGCCCTGCGGCGGGGTATTGCGAATTTTGCGCGATGTGGGAAGATTGTTGAAGGATGACGGTTGCACAATCCAGAGGCGCGAATGCCGCGGGGCAGTTATTGCTCAAGGCGGTGGCCATATCGGTGGCCATCCACCTGGGGGCTTTTGGCGCGTGGAAATGGGGCCAAACCCACATTTTGTGGAAGGGCCTGCCCGTGCCCGCCTGGCTGCAACTCACGCCGCCCAAGTTGCATGCCACCCCCGCGCGCCCGCTTCGCGCCGTCCAACCCCCCCGGCCGCCGCCCCTGCTCTATGTGGATGTGGACCCCGCTTTGGCCGCCGCGCAGCCGCCGGCAAATCCCAAGTTTTACAGCACGGCGGACACCGTCGCCGCCAACCCGGAAAAGAAAGTCCCGTCCGATGAGCCGCAAATAACCGGGACGCAGGACAAGGTGATGAAAACCGTGGCCCCCGGGGCGCGGTCGGTGCCGTTGCAGCCCTCGCCGCCGGCGGAGGCAAAAGCGGAAACGGCGGAAAAGGAGTCCGCCGAAAGCAAGGCGCTGTCCAAGCCGAGTTACACGGCGGGCGGGCTGGCGGACGCCAAGCCGGCCCAGAAGATGGAGGAGAGAAAAGGAATCTCCGAATCGGACAATGGGACGGAGGCGGCGACGGAGCCGAAACATGAACGGCCGCGCACGCTGGCGCAAGCGCGGGAGCGACAGGGAGCGCCGGGCGAGAGAATGCGGCAGGAGGGAGGGGCCAACCGGGTGGCGATGGATCCTGCGGTGGACGCGGTGCGGACGGTTTATGGGGATTATGACCGGGATTTTATAGACGCGGTGCAGCAGCGGTGGTTTGAGCTGCTGAGGGAACGGCAGGACACGGTGGCGGGAAGAGTGGTGCTGGAATTCAACCTGCATGCCAACGGACGGATCAGCGACATGAAAATGCAGTTCAGCGATGTCAATGAATTGCTCACGCTGATCTGCCAGCAGGCGGTGCAGGACCCGGCCCCATACAAAGAGTGGCCGCGGGAAATGCGCCGGGAGATTACGGACCCGCGGCAGATTCGGTTTACTTTTTACTATTCCAATTGAGCGGTTAACCTCAAGCTGGCTGAAACATGGAAGAAATCATCAAATACATGATATTGGGATCGTTGTTGCTGACATCGGTGGTCGGCCTGGCCATCATCATCGAGCGGGGCGTGGCGTTGCGGGCGGGCACGATCATTCCGCCGTCGGTGGAAGACGCGCTGGAGGCGTGCCGGACGGAGGCGGACTGGCCGGCGTTGCAACGGATATGCGAACAGAATCCCTCGCCGTTAAGCCGGCTGCTGTTGCAGGCGGGACTGCGGCGCAACTGGCCGAAAGCGGAGAATGCCGGGGCGCTGGAAACGACGGCGCGGCACGAGGTGTCGAGAATGGAGCGGCGCCTGGTGATATTGGAAATCGTGGTGGGGATCGCGCCCTTGATGGGGCTGGTGGGAACGATTTACGGGTTGATCGAACTATTCGGGGGTCTGGAGGAGGCGGGACTGGGGGACAACAGCGGGGTGGCCCGAGGCATCGCGCTGGCCTTGAGGGCCACGATGATGGGCCTGGTGACGGCGATTCCGTCGCTGATCGCCTGGAGCTACTACAGCAAAAAAGTGGAAAATCTGGCGGTGGAAATGGCGGCGCTGTGCGACCAATTTCTCACCCGGCAATATCACCGCGACGAGGAGGGGGAACCGGAAGAGGCGCCCGCGCGGCGGCGCCCCTGACAGCCATGAAGTTCATCACGCATAAACGGCCGCAGACCCCGACGATCATCATCGTTTCGCTGATTGATGTGCTGCTGGTGGTGCTGATTTTTCTGATGGTGACGACGACGGCCAAGCAACAGCCGTCGGTGCGGCTGGCGCTGCCGGAATCCAAGCAGCCCAACAAAACCGGGGCGACGGAGAACGCGCTGGTGGTGACGATTCCGAAGCAAGGGCCGATCTACCTGAAGAGCGATCCGGTGACGCTGGACAGCCTGCAAGAGAAACTGACGGAGGCGGTGCGGGCCAATCCGCACACCACGCTGGCCATCCGGGCGGACACGGACGCGGCCTTCGGCCAGGTGCTCAAAGTGGTGCAAGCGGCCAGCGCGGCGCACATCCCGGTGTCGGGCGCGTTTGTCAAGGTGGCGCCGTAAGACCTTCCCCGCCTGCTTCCGAAGAACTGGAGGGCACGGCGCGAGAATCTTGGCCAGGTTTGGTTGGCAAAGAATAGGACGGATAGGACAAATGGGACGAATGGGACGAATGAACTGAAGGATTTTGTCGCGCGCCCAGAGGCGGAGGCGGTTTTGAACGGGAGAAGGCAACGCCCGGGAAAACCCGTTTTTATTTCAGCAGTTCCTCGGCGATTTGGACGGCGTTGAGGGCGGCGCCCTTGAGGAGCTGGTCGCCGGCCACCCAGAAACAAAGGCCGTTGTCAAGCGCACAGTCCAGGCGGAGCCGGCCGACCTGGCAATTATATTTTTCCGCGGCGGCCAGCGGCAGGGGATATTCGTGCCTGGCGGGATCGTCCACGACATCCAGGCCGGGGGCCTTGAGGAGGACGGCGCGGGCGGCGGCGACGGTGACCGGTTTTTCAAATTCGGCGCTGACGGCGATGGAATGGGCGCGGTAAACGGGCACGCGCACGCAGGTGACGCTGGCGCGAAAGGCGGGATGGTGCATGATTTTGCGGCCTTCGTTTTCCATCTTGGCCTCTTCCTTGGTGTAACCGTTGGGCAGGAAAACGTCCACCTGCGGGAGGACGTTGAAAGCGATTTGATGGGGATAGACCTCGCGGGTGACCGGCTGGCCGGCGACGACCTGACCGACCTGGCGTTGCAATTCCTGGATGGCTTTGGCCCCGGTGCCGGAAACGGCCTGGTAACTGGAGGCGAAGATGCGGGTGACGCGGAAGGCCTGATGCAACGGGTAGAGGGCCATCAGGGTAATGGCGGTGGTGCAATTGGGATTGGCAATGATGCCGCGGTGATTTTTCAGGTCGGCGGCGTTGATTTCGGGAATGACCAGAGGGACGGCATCGTCCATGCGGAAGGCGCTGGAATTATCAATGACCACGCAGCCGGCTTTGGCGGCGAGTGGGGCAAATTCCCTGGAAATGGCGCCGCCGGCGCTGAAGAGGGCGAGGTCAACACCCGCGAAGGAGTTTTTGGTCAATTCCTGGACGGGAATGTCGCGGCCGTGAAAGGGCAGGGTTTTGCCGGCGGAGCGGGCCGAGGCCAGCAAAGTCAGTTGGCCCACTGGAAAGTTACGCTTTTCCAGCGTCTTGATCATTTCCAGTCCGACAGCGCCGGTGGCGCCGACGACGGCCACGTTGGGTTTTGATTTCATAATCGGGCGGGGAATATAGCGCGTAAAAGCCGGATGTCAATTGAGACCCCCCGACATTCTGGCGCCTCCCTCCGCTCCACGCTATTGGGTCACTTAAATCGTCCAACAATCTTCCACCCCAGGGTGTTCGTCTCGTTGGTTTGTCCGTAGCGAAACAAAACGGCGTTTGTGTGGACCACTCCGCCATCGCGTTCCGTGAACAACATCACAAAGCCCTCCGCTCGAATGGCGAGGAGCCTCTGCTCGTCATAATGGCCAGTCGAGTTGCTGCCCCAACCGACTGGCTGCGCCAAGCTGCGATTGCAGGACATCATTTCACTATAGTTGGTCGGCGAAGCGTTAGTCGGTTTAATGAGGACTAGATGCAGGACGGCGTTGCTATCCGACGCAGGCAGCCCCGGAGATACGTCGACATCTGACCGGGGTGGTGGCTCGCGCCCAGCATCAGAACAGCCAACGAACGCTGCCAGCCAGGCGGAAAGTGCAACTCGTTGAAAAAGGCGCATAAGGACTAATCATATAAGGAACCAGGCGTCAGACTATATCCAGTGCGACTTTGGCCTGCTCCCACGGGATGATCTGCTCCTGGCCGTTTTCGGCGATGGCAGCCTGCGAGTCCCTCAGGTCTTCCAAGTCCTCGACGCGTTCTTGCAGACGCTCCACGGTCTTGGTCAGGGCCTCGACTTTTTGCAACACGGCGGTCATGCTTGAAAAATAGCATTGAGAGGCACGATTGACAAGAACCCCAAATCTTCTAAGACGGGAATGCGGCAACTGAAGAGCGTTCGGCGGGACGCCGAACGCGGCGGGCGGGACGGCCGCGCTCCCCAAAGGCCCGCGTTTCGCGGGTTCGATATCAAGTGTGTAAAATGAAAAGATGTGGCCGGCGAGGGCGCCGGCCACCACACGCGAGGGCGCGTGTGCTCCCCGGAATTTTTCGCGCATGCTTCACGCGGCGTGGGGCTTTTCGTGTTTGGGATGGGCGGAGGCGTGGTGGTGCGGCTTGGCGCCGACCGGGGAAATTTCGCGGAGTTTTTTGATGATCTGGGGAAGGTGGTGCAGGAGATGGTCCACTTCCTCGGCGGTGTTGTAAATGCCCAGGCTGAAACGGATGCAGCCGCGGGCGCGGGCGGGGCTGAGGCCCATCGCGGTCAGGACATGGGAAGGCTCCAGCGAGCCGGTGGTGCAGGCGGAACCGCTGGAAGCGCAGACGCCGATCTGGTCCAGCAAAAGGAGGATGGCCTCGGCTTCCACGAAGTCGAAGGCGATGTTGCTGGTGTTGGGCAGGCGCGGTTCTTTGGCGCCGTTGCGGATGGTGTTGGGAATGGTGGAGAGAATGGTGTCCTCCAACCGGTCGCGCAGGGCGCGGACGCGGGTGTTTTCGTCCTGGAGATTGGCCAGGGCCAACTCGGCGGCGCGGCCGAAGGCGACGATGGCGGCGACGTTCTCGGTGCCGGCGCGGCGGCCGCGCTCCTGATGGCCGCCGAGGAGATAGGGCTGAAATTTGGTGCGGCGCTTGACGTAGAGCAAGCCCACGCCCTTGGGGGCATGAAGTTTGTGGGCGGAAAGGGTGAGCAAATCGGCGTCGAGGGCCTTGACATCCATTTTCAATTTGCCGGGCACCTGGGTGGCGTCGGTGTGAAAGAGGACATTTTTGCTGTGACAGATGGCGGCGATTTCTTCGATGGGGAAAAGGACGCCGGTTTCGTTGTTGGCCCACATGACGGAAACCAGGGCGGTGTCGGGGCGGATGGATTTGTCGAGGAGATGGAGGTCGAGGGAGCCGTCGGCGTCCACGGGGAGGAAAGTCACCTCGCATCCCTGCTTTTGGAGGAAGGCGCAATGATTGATGATGGCGGAATGCTCGACGGCGGTGGTGAGGATGTGGCGGCGGCCGGGATGGGTGGCCAGGGCGCTGTGAAGGGCGGCGTTGTTGCTTTCGGTGCCGCAACTGGTGAAGACGATTTCCCTGGGGTCGGCGTTGAGGAGGGCGGCGACCCTGGCGCGGGCGTCCTCGACTTCCCGGCCGGTCTGGCTGCCGAATTTGTAGATGCTGGAAGGATTGCCGTAATGGTCGCGCAGGAACGGGAGCATGGCGTCAATGACTTCGGGGGCCACGCGGGTGGTGGCGTTGTTGTCAAAATAATAAATTTTCTGCTGGCTCATAGATGCCGGAAAAGACCGGCGCTGAAACTCATGATGGGAGCTTACAGGGAGGTTGAGCGGAGTTCAAGGAAATGAAGGGGGGGAAGGGTCGAATAGGACGAATAGGACTAATGTGATGGATAGGGACAAACACGGACGCATACTCGGGCAGATTCCTTGGGACAATGAACGGCTGGAGGGCGCGACCCTTCCCCTGGGAGCACGCAGGCGCAAGTCAAGCCCGCAATGAAAAAGGATTCGAGCGAGGAGCGAGGATGGCGGAAGGCAAAAACCTCGAGCAGCGAGGTACCGGCAATGGCGCTGGTTTTTCCAGGCGCGGTTTAGTATATGATCCTGCTGTGAATCGAAGGCTGAAATGGATGGGAGTTTGCGCGGGCGGATTGGTTCTGCTGGTGCTGTGCGGTTGCGGGAAGGAGACGGCGCTGGAACAGAAGGGCAAAACGCCGGCCAAGCACGAGCATAAGCCGCCACACGGCGGCACGCCGGTGGTGCTGGGACACGAGGAATACCACGTTGAGCTGGTGCTGGAGGCGGCGACGGGCACGATGCAGGCTTATGTGATGAACGGGGAATTGGAGGAATTTGTGCGGGTGAGCGCGCCGTCGTTTGAGGTCGCAGCCCAGCGGGCGGGCGGGGAGGAGACGCTGGTGTTCAAGGCCGTGCCCAACCGCGCGACGGGGGAGACGGTGGGGGACACGTCGTTTTTTACGGCGCAGGCGGAATGGCTGAAAACGGCAAAAACATTCGATGCGGTCTTGAAAGAACTCAAGGTCCAAGGTAGTGTGTATCAAAATGTTGCGTTCAATTTCCCGAAAGGGAACGACACGGATGGGAAGTGAAACGAGCGGTGGTTTTACGCAGAGTCAATAAAAGAAATGCGACGGAGAAATTCTGAAAGATGCGCCCGGCGAGACGCCGGACACGGCGGGCGAGGACGCCCGCGCTCCCCAACGAATTGCCAAATGTGCAACGAAATTTGATTGTCGCGACAACAATATAAGAACTGCCATGTCAATTATAAACCGCCGATTGGCGCAAATTGTTTTGTCCTGCTGCGTGGCGGGGGCGCTGGCCGTCCCGGCTTCGGCGCAGACCGCGGCCAAGAAGAAGGTCATCCGCGGCGACTCGATTGACGGCCCGGCACCAGCGGAGGCGGCGACCAATGCGGCCCCGTCGGCGCCCGCGCCCATTCCCGCCTCCCTGGCCAAGACGGCGCCGGGGCCGGCCACGTCCGGCTCCAGCGGCAAGGAGACGGTCGTGCCGGTGGAGTTCACCAAGCTTGCCGGCTACGAGTATTTGGTGCCCGATACGCCTAACACCAACCAGGCGGCCGGGTCGGATGTTGCGGACAAACAAATTCCGGCGGAGGTGAAGGCGCTGGACCGGAAAAAGGTTTCGGTCGTCGGCTATCTCATGCCGTTGAAGGAGGAGGAGGGCAAGTCCACCGAGTTTCTGCTGATGCGGACGCAGTCATCCTGCTGCTTTGGGATTGCGCCGACGATTACCGAATTGATCACGGTGAAGGCGGCGGGCAAAGGAGTGCCGACGATCATGGATGATCTGATAGAAATTCAAGGCACGTTGAAAGTGGGCACGGTGCGGGAGGACGGCTATATCGTGGGTGTGTATCGGATGGAGGAAGGCAAATACATGGGCAGGGCGGACCGATGAGCGCGGGACGGGCGCAGGCTGACGTTGCAAGCCCTGGATGGAACGAAGCCCTTTCCATGCGCCTAGTGGAAGCCTCCTCACCCCGGCCCTCTCCTCCACAAGTGTGTGGAGGAGAGGGAGAAGAAAGGCATTTCACTCCATGAAGGAAGATTCATTTGGATTTGTGATACTGGCGTTCGCGCTGGCAGTGGGCGGCGGTGTGCTGGGAGCGACGCTGGGCACTTCGCACAAGCGGTTGTGCGCGCTGATCAGCGTTGGAGCAGGCTCGCTTTTGGGGGTGACGGTGTTTGCCATCCTGCCGGAAACGATGCGGGCGCTGAACTGGTGGCAATTGTCGCTGGGGCTGGCGTCCGGCTACGCCGTTTTTGCCTTGATCAGCAAGTATATTTTTCATGTGTGCCCGGCGTGCGCGGCGAGCCATTTCGATGAAGCCACCACGCACCGGTTCAGCGAGATCGCGTCGGCGATGATGCTGGCGCTGGCGATCCACTGCACGGTGGACGGGCTGGCCATGGCGGCGGGAGGAGAGAAATCAGAAATCACCCCGGTGACGAGCCACGGCACCGGCTTTACCATTATTCTGGCGGTGTGCGTGCATAAAATACCGGAGGGCCTGGCGTTGGGGGCGTTGCTGCTGGGGGCGGGACTGAGCCGGAAGAGGATCATTTACTATGTGATGTCGGTGGAGGCGACGACGTTGCTGGGGGGGGCGGCGGGGTTGATTTTTTTTCCGAACGCCTCGTCGTTCTGGCTTTCGCTGGCGTTGGCGCATGCGGGGGGCGGATTTTTATTTCTGGCGACGCACGCGGTGCTGGGTGAGATACTCAAACACCACAAGGCGCTGGTGCTGGGGAGCTTTGCCGGGGGATTCGCCCTGATCGGGGCGTTCGCCTTTTGGCAGGAGGCCAGGACAAGCACCATACCGGGGCAACCCCCGGGTTT
Source organism: Verrucomicrobiota bacterium (assembly GCA_049513975.1). Lineage (GTDB taxonomy): Bacteria > Verrucomicrobiota > Verrucomicrobiia > Limisphaerales > Palsa-1400 > JBEKOF01. The sequence continues at coordinate 39,876 of JBEKVM010000004.1, forward strand.
GGAAGCTCCCGGCGCACTACCAAATCCCCGCTAATGGGAAAATGCCGCGCCTGAAGAGCGTTCGGCGGGACGCCGAACGCGGCGGGCGAGACGCCCGCGCTCCCCAGACACGCGGTAAGCACCGATTCGATACAAAACGCATAGGAGACAAAGATGCGGCCGGCGGGGGCGCCGACCGCGACACGCGAGGGCGCGTGTGCTCCCCGAGCAGGCTGTTTCGACGCTTATGGCTTGGGGGGGATTTGCCGGAGGGTCCAGTCGAAAATGACCTTGATGTCGTCGCCGCATTTCATGAGGCCCATGCCGAAATTGGGGGCGGGCGGTTCTATTTTGTAGTCGGTCATCTTTAACTTGTTGGTGCCGCTGATTTTGATGGAGTCCCTGCCCAAAGGGGCGATGGCGACGGGAAAGGCGACTTTATTGGTGACACCGGCGATGGCGAGAAGGCCGCTGGCATCGAAGAGGAAGGGCTGGCCGGGAAGATGGGGCTGTTGGAGCTTCAATTCGGTGACGTGATATTCGATTCTGGGGAAATTGGTTTCCTTCATGGCGTCCTGCATGAGGTGATCCATGACTTCGGGCAGATGATCGGCTTCGCTGTGGATGCTGCGCACGGTAATGCGGGCGGTGACGCTGGCGGCCAGGATGCCGTCCTTGAGGCCGGGCAGGTTGGTTTGGCTGAGGTCGAAGGTGAGGCCGGCGGGAAAATCCACAAAGCCGCCGATGAGCGGGCCTTTCATCTCCCAATCGTGGATGGTGGAGGTGCCTTGAATAGCGACGGTGGTGTTGGTGGGCTGGGCTTGGTAATGCACGGGAGGGTCGGCGGCGCGCAGGGGCGCGGAGGCGGCGAGAAGCAGCCCGGCGGCGAGGCCGAGCGGCCTGGAGAGATCAGCCGTTTTTTTCATAATTCAAAGAATTCGTTTTTGAGTTCGAGCTTTTGGCGAAGGAGGGCGGCTTCGTTGGCTTTGATGGCCAGGACGGTGGCTTCCAGGCCCTCCTCCCATCCTGCGGCCGGGTGTTGGGAGAGGGCGCGTTTGCGGGCGTCGGCCAGGTTGGCGCGGTAGTCCGGGGTGTCGGCATCGGTGAAGTTATCCTCGTAACTTTTGACGGCGCCGCCGATTTCGCCGATGTTGGCGGTGAAAGCTTGCAAGGCGTATTGAAGGGGTTCGACGGGGGGGGGGGCGCCGGCGGCGGCGGTCTTGTCGGTCAAGGCGGTTTGTTTGCTGGCATTGGCCACCAGCGAGATGCCGGTTTCGGCGCCGAAGCGGTCGGTGCGGGCATAGACTTCCCAGCCCAGCGCAGCGGCATCAACCTCTTTGAACATCCAGGCTTTGCTGTCGCGGCTATCGTTGCCGGGCTGCATGAGGATGGCGGATTCGGTGCCGTAATACATTTCGTATTCGGAGTCGAAGGAATTGCAGAGGGTGGCGTCGCAAAGGAAACGGACGCCGGAGTTGGGGCCTTGCGGGAATTCAAAGACGCATTGCACGGTGTCGGGCACATCGCGGCCATCGTTCCAGAGAATGAGGGAGCTGAAGCCGGTGACGGCGCTGGGACGCCCGCCCGAATGAGGCCCGCCCAAAAACCAGGTGGCAGCGTCCAGGCGGTGGATGGCGGCTTCGCCCATCAAGCCGGGGCTGGTGGCCTGATGCAGACGCCAGTTGAGTTCGTCGGTGCGGGCCGGGGTGGAGGCGGTCCTGGCCCAACTGACTTTTTTGTGCCATTGGGCGCGGACGAGAACGTTGTTGCCCAAGACACCGGTGCGGACAAAGGAGAGGAGGAAATGGCGATGGGGATGGGAGCGCTCCTGCAAGCCGGCTTGAAAAACCAGCTTGAAGGCCGATTGGGCGGCGCGGGCGATGTCCTTGGCGTCGGCGATGGAGTGGGCCAGGGGCGCTTCGCAATAGACGTGTTTGCCGGCCTTGAGGGCGGCGAGGACGATGTCGCGGTGCTGATGGGTCGGGGTGGCCACGACGACGGCCTGCACTTCGGGTTTGGCGAGGAGCTTTTGGTAATCGTCGAAGCGTTCGGCATTGGGGGCAAGGTCGCCGGCGCGGTTCAACCAGGCGGGGAAGTGGTCGCAGACGGCGACGACCTCGGTATTGACGAACTCCTCGTCGTTCTTGAGCAGGGCGAGGGTGGAGATGATTTTGCGGCCCCACGCGCCCGCGCCGATGACGCCGTAGTGGACAGGCGGGACGGGAGGTTTCTTGGTCAGCGGCGCCGCCGCGGCGGCGGGCTGGTTTGTGGCGGCGCCAGGCACGGCCGCCTCCACGCCGCCCAAGGTGGCGCCGAGGCGGACGGGTTGGGAGGGCCGGCAGGCCGGGGCGGCCAGTTCCACGCCGCCCATCATGGCCATGAAAGCGGCGACGGAGGAGTTTTTCAGAAAAGCGCGGCGACCCACCTTCGATGATTTTTTCTTTTTCTTCATGAACGAATGGCGGTAATCATGCCATGAAACGCGGGCTGATCAATCACGAATGTTAATGAACTAAAAATGAGGGCGCAGGACAAAATTCTTCGCGGCAGGAGTTCGACGATGAAGGGAACCCCTCTCTCCGGCTCTCTCCCCGCGAGCGGGGAGAGAGAGGGGAAGCGCGCGCGATGGGTATATGGAGACGCATATACTCGCTCCTCTGCAAGCATCGGCTTGTGAAGAATTTTGTCGAGATTAGGATTAAGATTGGGAGATGAAGAAGATGAGGAATAAGAATGTTTTGGAGAGGGCGCTCTGGGCGGGGCTGCTGGCGGCGGCGCTTTCGCCGGGGGCGGCCCGGGGCTGCGCCTGCGGCTGCGGGGTTTTCGACGTGGCGACCAGTTCGATGTTTCCCCAGGGGACCGGGGGGATGGCGTTTGTAGATTATGACTTCATGGATCAGAAGCACAATTGGAGCGGGACGGCGGAGGCGCCGGCGGCGGATAATTCGGACAAGGAGATTCGGACGCACTTTTTCACGGCTGGAATTCAGTACATGTTCAACCGGAGTTGGGGAATCCAGGCGGAGGCGCCTTATGATAATCGCGTTTTCAAAACCGTATCGGCGGCACCGGGCAATCCCATTGCCTCGGAGCACTGGAGCCAAGTGGGGGACATCCGGCTCGAAGGAATTTACACCGGGTTTTCACCGGATTTGTCCACCGGGTTGACGTTTGGTTTCAAGCTGCCGACCGGGAGTTTCTCGCATAACGACGCTTATGGGGACGTGGACCGGGACTCGGAAATCGGGACCGGGAGCACCGATGTTCTGCTGGGCGGCTTCCATCGCGGGGCGGTGAGGAAGGACAACCGGGTGAGTTGGTTTGCGCAGGCGTTGCTGGACCTGCCGGCGCTGACGCAAGCGCACTACCGGCCGGGGTTGGAAATTGACACGGCGGCGGGCCTTTACTACAGCGGTTTTTCGCTTGGGAAGATGCGGATCACGCCGGTGGGGCAAGTGATCGCCTCGGAACGGACGAGCGACACGGGGGCCAACGCCACTGGGGGGGCCAACGCGCCAGGGCCGATTTCATCCGGCTACCAGCGGATCATGCTTTCGCCGGGAATCGAGTTTCACCTGCACCCGGTGAGTTTGTATGCGGACGTGGAGTTGCCGGTTTTCCAGGATTTCCGGGGCAATCAATTGGCGGCGGGGGCGCTGTTCAAAGTGATATTGAGCTATCACTTTTAGCGGGGAGGCTCATTTGGGCGGGGCATTGGTGGGGGCGGCCTGGAGCTTGTTGAGGCGGTCCACAATGTTGGTGTATTGGCCGACGAGGCCGTTGTACTGGCTGACGGTGTTGGTGTACATTTTGTACCACTTGTCGCGATCGGCCGCGAGGAGTTCGAGGTTGGTGTTTTGGGTTTTTATGCCGTCGTAGGCGCTGCTGAGGTTGCTTTGCAAAGTGGCGAGGGCGTTGGTGTATTGGGCAACGTCACTGAACAGGGTGTCGTTGCTCGCGCCCAGGCGGGCGATCTCGCGTTTCTGCTGGATGATGAAGTCGCTGTTGGTCTTGAGGGTTTGATTGAGGTTGTCGTTCAATCCGGCGATGGTCTGGTCCATGCGCGAGATTTGCTGATTCATCTTGTCCAGGGAGTTGGTGTAGCCCTGGATTTTGGTGTCCCTGGCGGCAATGTCCTGGTTCCGGTCGGCCAGCCAGCCGCGCTCGACGGTCTGAAAATGCCATTGCCAGACGCAGAGGGCGCAGAGGGCGAAAGCGAGGGCGATCAATAAATTTTGTTGGAAGCTTTTCATTATTTTGGCAAAGCGCGCGGCGCCTCCGCCCCGGTCACGGCCATGGCGACGCGCTGGATGCCGGCCTGTTTGACGAAGTCAAGAACAGCAATGGTGTCGCCGTAGCGGGCGTCGCGGTCGCCGCTGATGCTGACGGGGAGGTTGGTGTTATGGGCGTAGCGATTGGTCAGGAGGGTGCGCAAATCGGCGCGGGAAATGGGCGGGGCCTGGTCCAGGTGAATGAGACCGAGGCGGTCCACCCGGAGGTTGACGATGTCGGGCCTGGCGTTGGCGGCGGCGAGGGTGGCGGTGGGGAGGCTGGCCTTGAGGGTGCGGACCTTCTGCATTTGCAGGCTGACCATCATGAAGGAGGCGAGGAGAAAGAACATGATGTCAATCAAAGGAATGATTTCCAGGCGGGCCTTCTTGCGGCGGATGGGGGAGCGGATTTTCATGGATGAGCCGTCCCCCCGGCGCGGTCCCTGACCATGAAGGCGACTTTTTGCACGCCGACATTGCGGATGGCGAGCAAGACATCGGAAATGGGGCCTTGCAGAACGGCGCCGTCGCCGCTGAGATAAACGGGCAGATTGGTGTCGGCGCGGAAGCGGTTGCTGAGGACCAGGCGCAATTCGGGGAGGGAGATGGGTTTGCTTTCCAGCCAGACGGCGCCATTGGTGTCCACCGCGATATTCATCATGCCGGGCTTGAAATCGGCGGCGCCCCTAGCGGAGGGGGGCAGGTTGACCTTGATGTTGTGGGCCTGCTCCAACTGGAGACTGACCATCATGAAGGAGGCGAGGAGAAAGAACATGATGTCAATCAAAGGAATGATCTCAATGCGGCAGCGTTTGCCCCGGACTGGAGAGGGGATTCTCACTTTTCGGGGCTGACTTTGCCGGCCTTGATCATGACTTCGACATTGGAGGCGGCGGTTTCCAGTTCAAATTGGAGGCGGGTCACCTTGGCGGTAAAGAAATTAAAGGGAACGAGGGTGAAAATGGCGATGCCCAGGCCGCAGGCGGTGGCGATGAGGGCCTCGCCAATGCCGCCGGTGACGGCGCCCACGGCCAGTTCCTCGTTGCCGACCTGGAGGAAGGCGTGCATGAGGCCGGTGACGGTGCCGAGCAATCCGAGCAGCGGGGCCAGGGTCACCAGGGTGTCCATCACGGTGAGGAAGCGGCCGGCGCGTTCCAACTCGATGCCGGCGGCCAACTGCAAGGCGCCGGCCATGGAAGTGTGGACATGGTTGAGGCCGCGATAGATCATGCGCACGACCGGGTCGGCCGAATCCTCCGCGATTTTGAGGGCGGCGGGGACATCGGAATTTTCCAGGGCGGCGAGAAGTTGCTCCAGCTTTTTGGGGTCGCGGCGGCGGCTTTCGCGGAACCACCAGAAGGCGCGTTCGCCGACCACGGCCACGGCGACCAGGGCGGCGAGCAGGATCGGCCACATGACCGGTCCGCCTTTGGCAAAAAACTCAACGACGATATTGGCCATCATAATTTTATAAGTGACTTTGCAACCAAGGTTCAGTGCAGTTTGTAATCAATTCTCGCCTGAAAAAGCCGTCCGCGCGCTCCCGGGGGAACGGTCCAGTGCCGCTTGATGAAATCGGCGGCGGCGCGATCGAGGATGGAGGAGCCGGAAGACTCCTTGACCTCGGCGGAAATGATCAAGCCGGCTTCGTCGGCAGTCAACAACAACACGACGGATCCCTGCTGGCCCAGTTCCTCCGCCATTTTGGGATAAGTGGGTTCGGGGCGGTCGCCACCGACGCCCGTGCTGGTGACCTGGCCGGGTTGGGCCGGCTGGCGGGGCGGCGGTGTTTGCGGCACGGAATTGGTCTCCGCCGGCACCTGGTACTGTTTGAGAGGAACGAGGGTGCCGTTCAGCGTGGGGGAGGAAAACAAGATGGCGGGCGACGGGAGCGTGACCAGCACCTTGGGCTGGGCGGTGTCAGGCTTTTCGGGCGGGTTGATGTCCTGGCTCAACTCGACACGAGAAACAGGCGGGGGCGGGGGCGGCTCGATAATGACCGGCTGGGCTTCTTCCAAAGGCTTGACGGGGATTGGGGGCGGCGGTTTAGGCCGGAAACCGACCAGGCCGATGAAGAGAAAGAGCAGGCAAATGGAGTTGGTCCAGGCCAGGTTGCGCTGATCGTGGGCATGAGGGGCGGGCAGGCAGACGCGGGCCAGTTCGGATTTCAACTGGTAGCCGCCCGCGCCCGCATTGGCATTGATCGCATTCATTTCAGGGGAACAAGCCCTCACTCACAAATAAAATAGATGACTCGGCAAACCAAGCAAGCTTCGGTGGTGGCCGGGGCGGAGGGTGTGAGACAAAATTTTTCCTTGAATGCCAAGTCAGTGGAAAAGCTCGACCTCACCCCTGCCCTCTCCTCCAGGAGAGGGTGAAACATCGGCCGCGCCCGCGAAAGGCCAGCGCCGGGATTTGCCGGACGAGCATGCGCCCAGGCCGAGGCGGGCAGGCCAAGGCGGGCCGGTGCGGAATTCAACCGGTAACCGCCCGCGCCCGCATTGGCATTGATCGTATTCATGTTCCGGCCGGCGGCCGGCCATTGGGCATCAGAATTGATAACTGAGCGTGCCGAAGAGGCCGCGGCGCATGCCGTATTGAGCGGCATTGACGCCAACGCCCGTTGCGCTGCGCAACTGATAAATGTTGTCGGTCACGTTGACGATATCAAGGCGGACTTTCAAGAACTGCTTGTGGGCGACTTTGAAAGTTTGTTCCGCGCCGAGGTTGATCTCGTAATAGTCCGGAACGGTTGCCCCGTTGGGAATGGGGCCGGCTCCGTCGGCCGCGGGTTCGAGGCCGCCGCCGCTCTGCCGCAATCCACTGCCGGTGACGAGGTCCAGATAGGTCAGAGTGCTGGCTTCATGGGACTCTCTGAAACGATAAGACACGCCGGCCGTGGCGGTATATCTCTGGTCGTGGTCCAGATAAATCCAATGGTTCTGGACATAGGCGAGATCGCCCGGAGAGAAGAGAAACTGGGCAGAGTCCCAATTTTGACCCTGGGCGTAGGAGTAGGCGAGGTTGGCGTAAACGGAAAAGTCGTTGGTCTGGTAGGAGGTGGTCAGTTCCAGGCCATAGACGCGGCCTTTTTCATAGTTGAAGGCGGAGAGAATGAGGGTCTGTCCAAAGAGTCCGTCATCCAGTTGTTGCTGGGCGGTCTTGTAGTAACCGTCCAGGCCCACAGTCCATCCGGGAAGGATGGTTTGGTTGATGCCAACGTCGTAGTAGTTGGCGCGCTCGGCCTTGACGGGACTGTCGAGGGTGACCGCGGAGGCGCCGGAGGTGCCGGTGAACAAGCTCAAGGCGCCGGAGCTGACAGCCTCGACGGGCGGCGGGGTGAAGTAGCGCGAGTAACCGGCGTGGAGGGTGGTGCCGTCGAAGGGTTGGTAAACGAGGTTGACGCGCGGACTGAGTTGATTTTCGGCGTCAAAAGAAGAGGAGTAAACATCGAAGCGCGCGCCGTAATTGAGGGTGAGCGTGGAGGCGATTTTCCATTCGTCCTGCAAATACGCGCCCATAAACAAGCCGTAGAGGGGATAGTTGTCCGAGATGTTTCTCAGGGGGGTGGCTGCAGGATTGCCGGCGGCCATGTTGAAGACGGTGGTGGAGGTGTTGTTTTGATCGCCTGTGGCCAGAAACGACCCGCCCGTCCGAAGGGTATGGGAATTGCCCCATTGATAACTGGAGTCGGCTTGCAAGCCGGCGGAGTAGAGGGTGCGATGCACTTGGCTGGCCTCGCCGTTGAGAAAGAGGTCGCCGATCGGGTCGGGCGTGAAATGCTGTTCGCTTTCGCGGCCAAAAGCGGAGACTTGAAAATCCAAATCACCGGCGGATTTTTGATAAGTGAGGACCGTGTAATAATTCTCTTCGTTTTGATTTTCGTTGTCGTTGGCCGAATTGAAAGAGCCGGTGTATCCCGGAACATTGGCCGGAGTCATGGCGGAAGACCAGGCAGCGCCCCCCGGAGCCGTGCCCGAGGCAACGCCGGGGGTGTTGGGCACCTGGAAGTCGCTGTAGGACGCGCTGCCCATCATGGTGAGGCGGCTGGAGGGGTCAATGACGTAAGACCCGTAGAGGAAGGTCTTGAACTGCTCGGTTTCATCATGAATCGCCGTGGAAGCGGAGGTGGGATTTTCCACGCCCAAATCATTGTGGTCGTAGCTGCCGTCCACGAAATAATTGAATTTGCCCGCCGAGCCGCCGTATTCAAAACTGGGGCGGAAGGTGTCGTAACTGCCGCCATAGAGGGAGATTTCGCCGCCGGGATTGAGGGCGCCATTCTTGGATTGAATATCCACCACGCCCGCGGTGCGGAAGCCGTATTGGGCGGGGAGCGAGCCGGTGATGAGTTTGATGCTCTGGATGAAGCGCGGGTCCAGTTCCAGGCCAAAGCCGGCGATGCCTTCGGGCAGGAGCACGCCGTCAATGCGGTATTGCAGGTTGGCGTGCTCGCCGCGCACATGCAAATCCCCGTTTTCCGCCGAATCCTGCGCCACGCCGGGAAAGCGGGTGATGACTTGATTGACCGGCGCGTTGGCCCCCTGGGCAATGGCCTGGATTTGCACGTCGTCCTTTAGAGAAACGGTGGCCCCCAGACTGGGCATGATCTGAGTGGCGATGGCCTGATTCAAATGCCCCACCACGGTGGTCGTCCCGAGGGCGGTGACGTTGGTTGCGCCGGCGGCGGCGGCCGGCGGATTGTTGGTCTGACCCCAGGCTCCCGGGCCGGCCACCGCCGCCAGCCCAATAGCTGTCAATTGCAAATAACGATAAACTGAATTCATAAATTTCAAACAAAATGGTTAAAGTTTTTGGGATTTCCCGCCCGAGTCCCTGTCAAGCAGGGTCTGCGCCAATGGCAGAGCACCGCGAGCAGGACCCACTAATAATTGAAACCGGCGAACGAACTAACTGGGGAGGGAGAGGAGAGAGGGAGGACCGCGGACCGGGAGCAAGCGGACATCGGTGGAAACAAAAGCGGCCTCGCGCCGGGACTGGATGAAAAGGGCGAGCGGTTGGGGCCGGACCACGGGAAGCGCCGGCTCCGGGCAGTGAACCTGGCCGTGGGCGAACAGGGTGACGGCGCATTGGTGGCCTGGCTCCGACGCGTCGGAATGGAACAGGAGATGCAGGCCGGGGAGAACGACCATGGCCTGAAGGAGGAGGAAGACAGCGAGCCACAAGGCCGCGTGGCCCCGCCTCGCCTTCCGTGAAAAGACCCATGAAAGCGCCTGCTTCACGGAGGTGATAATACGTATGAAAAACTTTGATGCAAGAATATTTTCAACGGGCCATATTCCAGAGGTTGACCAATGCTGAATTCGGTTGTTTAATGGCCGTGTTGTGAGCACAAACCATATCCACTATTCGGAAGAAAAACTCCAGCAGGTGATCCTGTATTTTCTGGAGCGCATCAACAATGTGCATCTGGGACGGACCAAGCTGATGAAATTGCTCTATTTCGTGGATTTTGACCACCAGGAAGCATACGGGCATTCTGTCACCGGGGCGACCTATCGCAAATTGCCGCACGGACCTTACCCGGACAGAATCGAGAAGCTTATCAAGAAAATGGAAACGGCGCGCTTGGTGCGGGAGGTGAAGGTGGAGCACAAAGGCTTTACCCAAACCCGCCTTCTCACCCTCGGCGCCAAGTTCAATCCCGCGAAATTCTCCGGGGCGGAACTCCAGACCCTGGAACGTGTAGCCGCCGCCTGGGCGGACGCGACCGCAGCGCAAATCGAAGCCGCCACCCACCGCGAAGCGCCTTGGGCCGGCACCGCGGACGGCAAGACGATTGATTATGAAATGGCTGAATACCGCCGGGCCATCGGGTTTGAACCGCTGGACGACTCCCTCGCGCGCTCCCGCAAATTCGCGGATTACGTTGCCGCTCTGGCCTAAAACCCGGCATGGGATCTTTCACCGTCATCCGCACCCCGGCGTTTGACCTGCTGGCCGGAGACTATGCGCGCGACCATTCCAAGCTGGAAGCGGATCTGGCCTGGTTGACGGGGCGATTGGCTCAAGCACCCGAGCAAATGGGTGATCATGTGCCGGAGCTTGGCCGGCTGGCCCTCCCCATTTTCAAAACCCGCTGTAAAGATTCCTGCCACCGAATCGGCGCCTCTGGCGCCTGGCGGATTTACTACGCGTTGAACAAACCGGCCGAAAAAGTGTTTTTGTTGTTTCTCCACCACAAAAAGGAATACGAAAACCCGGGCGCCAAGTTCCTCCTGCAAAAAATGGAACGCGCATTCATCTCGGCGGCGAAACCCAGGCCGAAACACGGGGCATAGGCATTCGCCTCATGTGGCCATGGTCCGGCAGAAGCGCTGAGGACAGCCGCCAGCCTGAGGGTCGGCGAAGGAAAGTGAGTTGGTCACGAAGGAGTTGACGATAGTGGCTGGTTGACGAGAACGCTCACCTGCTTTTGGCAATTCTTCGCCTTAAATAGCACAGGGTTTTCGGATAAATCGTCACCCATTTTCACTTTTTCATTCCCTGTTCTCCCAGGACTGTGCCATAATGTCCCGCGATAAAAATGGCGTCGAAATCGAGTTTTCTGGACAAGGTGCTGGGCCGCATCGGGCGGCTCGATAAGGAAGGGCTGCAAACGGTCGTGCAACGGCTGGCGCGGGAGCGCCATTTCCTGGAGACGCTGTTCAATGCCATCGAGGACGGCGTGCTGGTGCTCGATGAGCAGGGGCGCGTCATTTATTTCAACCACGCCGTGACGCAACTGCTCAATTGGCGGCCCGAGGAGGTGGAGGGCCGGCCGATCACCGAATTTCTGCCAGAAGTGGATTGGAAAAGCATCACGGCCCGGACGGCGGAAGGGGGGCCGCGGGTGGCCCGGCACGAGTTTGAGGTGAGCTATCCGCGCCCGAAGTTTCTGCGGCTTTACGCGGCGCCGCTGGACGGGGAAGCGCGCGGCGGATCGGGCACGGCGCTGATTTTGCACGACGCCACCGAGGCGCGGCAAAAGACGTTTGAAGCCATTGAAAGCGAACGGATTCATTCGCTGACGCTGCTGGCGGCGAGCGTGGCCCACGAAATCGGCAATCCGCTCAACGCCCTGCACATTCATCTGCAATTGATGAGCCGCGAAGTCAAAAAGCTGCGGCCTGCCGCCGGCGCGGCCCCGGCGCGCGGCCTGTCCCGCGCCAGCGTGACGGCGGAGGGGGACGCCGCCGAGGCGGCGGAGAAGATCGAGCATTATCTGGACGTGGCCAAAGGGGAGATCACGCGGCTGGATTACATCGTCACGCAGTTTCTCCAAGCCATCCGCCCGTCGGCGCCCAGATTATCGGACGCATCGCTCAACGAGGTGGTGCGGGAGACGCTGGAGTTGCTGCGGCCGGAACTGGAAAATCGCCGGCTGAATGTGAAGGAGAAGCCGGCCCGCCGGCTGGCGCCCGCGCCGCTGGATGCCAGCCAGATCAAACAAGCGCTGGTCAACCTGATGAAAAATGCCATGCAGGCCATGGCCCCCGGCGGCACGCTGACGGTGGAAACGGGGCAGAACACGGAAGAGGTGTGGGTGAGCGTGGCCGACACCGGGGGAGGCATTGCGCCGGATCAAGTCAATCTGATCTTTGAGCCGTTTTACACGACCAAGAAAAAGGGAACGGGGCTGGGCTTGATGATCGTGCAGCGCATCGTGCGGCAGCACGGGGGGCATATCGAACTGGAGAGCCGGGTCGGCCAGGGGACGACTTTCCGCATCTGGCTGCCGCGGCGGGAGAAGCAGCAAAAGCTGCTGCGATGAGATTATACGCTTGAAAGAATTGGACACCGAAAAGAAAACCGAACAGAGTCACGGCTCGACGGAGTCTCGCCCCACCGAATGGGAGCACCCTTGAACACTGAAATTGAAAGCAAACCGCGGCTGCTGATCGTGGACGACGAGAAGCCGACCCGGGAGGGCCTGCGGGCGGCGCTGGAGGGCCATTACGAGGTGTGGGCGGCGGAGGACGCCAAAGGGGCCATGACGCTGCTGGAGGAGGAAAACTTCCAGGTGTTGCTGACGGATTTTCGCCTGCCGCAGGAGGACGGGATGAAGTTGATCCTGCGGGCCAAATCGCTGGACCGGCCGCCGGTTTGCATTTTGATGACGGCTTATGGGTCGGAGGAATTGGCCGTCCAAGCCATGAAAGAGGGTGCGGACGACTACATCGCCAAGGGGCGGTTGCAGATAGACGAGCTGGAAATGCGCATCGGGCGCGCCTTGCGGCAGCAAAAACTGGAAGTGGAAAACGCGGCGCTGCGCCAGCAACTCAGCAGCAAGTTCGGCCTGGAAAACATCGTGGCCGAGTCGCCCGCGATGAAAGAGGCGGTGGAGATGGTGCGGCAAGTCGCCCCCACGCGGGCCAGCGTGCTGCTCCTGGGGGAAAGCGGCACGGGCAAGGAACTGGTGGCCCGGGCCATCCATCAACTCAGCCCGCGGGCCGCCCACCCGATGGTGAGCGTGCATTGCGCGGCGCTGTCGCCCACGCTATTGGAAAGCGAGCTGTTCGGGCACGAGAAAGGGGCGTTCACCGGGGCGCACGAGAAGCGGATCGGGCGCTTCGAGCAGGCGCAGGGGGGAACGTTGTTTTTGGATGAGATCGGGGAGATTGACGCATCGGTGCAGGTCAAGCTGCTGCGCTTTCTGGGGGAACGCACCTTCGAGCGGGTCGGCTCCAACAAGACGTTGAGCGCGGACGTGCGGCTGATCGCCGCCACCAACAAGAACCTGGAGGAGGAAGTCAAGACTGGAAAATTCCGGGAGGACCTCTATTTCCGGCTGCGGGTGGTGGAGATCACGCTGCCGCCGTTGCGCCAGCGGGCGGAAGACATCCCGCTGCTGGCCAAGACGTTTTTGCGGGAATTCGCCGCGGAGAACAGTAAAAAAGTGAACGATTTCACCCCGGATGCCCTCGAAGCCCTGATGAACCATGCCTGGCCCGGCAATGTGCGCGAATTGCGCACCGCCGTCGAACACGCCGTGGTCCTGACGCGCGGGGAGCGGATCAGCCTGCGCGATTTGCCCGCGCCGTTGCGGGCGGGCGGCGCGGCGGCCGGACCGGCCCGCTGGCTGGCCCAACCGGACCTGACGGTGGCGGAAGCGGAGAAACAATTGATCGCCCGCGCCCTCAAGGATGGCGGCGGCAACCGCACGGTGGCCGCCCAAAAACTGGGGATGAGCCGGCGCACGCTGCACCGCAAACTCCACTTTTACCATTTGGAGGGATTTTGAGAGACATGGCCGCGGCGGTTTGGGACCGCCGGCGCTTGAGCCGCCAGCCACCCCGGAAGGATATTTAAATGCCAAAACCAGTTTATGAGCGCGTCCAGGGATTTATAAAGTCCATCGAGACAGGACTGGGAGCCGCCCTTCTTTTGCGGGCCAGTGTGGCGCTGGGTTTCTGCGCGCTGGCGATGTTCTTCAATTTCACGCGGTTTGAAGGTTTTTCCACGCAGGAAGCGATGGAGTCGGCGCATCTGGCGCGGCAGATGGCGGAGGGCAAAGGTTATACGACCGATTCGATCCGCCCGTTTTGCCTGCACCTGCTGCAACAAGGCGACCCGGCCAAGGCGCAACAGGTGCTGAACCATGCGGTGCCGGATTTGAGCAATCCGCCCGGTTACCCGTGCCTGCTGGCCGGGCTGATGAAGATTCTGCCCTTCCATTTTAGCCCGGATCGGAACCAGCCTTGGTTTTACCAGCCGGAATTATGGATCCAGCGCGTCAATGAGCTGCTCTTTTTTGGGGCGGTCCTCATCCTGTTTCAAGTGGCCCGGCGGCTGTTTGACCCGGCGGTGGCCTGGCTGTCGGCCATCATTTTCGCCGGCACGGAGCTGTTTTGGAGATTCAGCGCATCCGGGTTGTCCACCATCTGGCTGGTTGTGATTTTCCTGAGTTTGGTCTGGAGTCTGGTTTTGCTGGAAGAACGCGAGCGCCGCCCGGTTCCACCCCGGCTGGGCGGTTCGCTGGCCCTGGCCGCGGGCGCCGGCGCGCTGGTGGGCCTGGGCGGATTAAGCCGGTATTCGTTTGCCTGGATGATCATTCCGGTCCTGGTTTTTCTGCGCCTGTTTTTCTCGCGCGCCCGCGGCAAATTGGTTTTCTGCGCCGCGGCCGCATTCCTGGGGGTCCTGGCGCCCTGGATCGGGCGCAACCTGGCGCTGAGCCAAACCTGCTTCGGCACGGACGGCTACGCGCTGGTGGAAACGACGCCGCGGCTTCCGGACGACATCCTGGAGCGCTCGTTTCATCCCGCCGCCGCGCTGAGCCATGTCACGCCGCGGGAGGTGTTGGACAAATTCTTCCTCAATGAGGGGGAAATTCTGACAAACGACCTGCCGCGGCTCGGCGGCAATTGGGTATCCGCATTTTTTCTGTGCGGCCTGCTGCTGCCGTTTCGCAGCCCGGCGCTGCGACGTTTCCGGCTGTTTCTGCTCTGGTCCCTGGCCTTGATGGCGGTGGTCCAGGCCGCCTGCCAGACCCATCTCAGCGCCGATTCGCCGGGGATCAATTCGGAGAACCTGCTGGTGGTGCTGGCGCCGCTGGTATTTATCTTTGGCGCCGGGGTCTTTTTTACGCTGCTGGATCACTTGGTCCCACCGGATGATCCGCAGAGCCGCCGGGCCGGGACGGGACTTTTTGTGCTGGTCATGTGTGCGCCCATGCTGTTGACTCTGCTGGGGCCGGTCAAACTGACGAGGATCACGCCGTATGCGCCCTGGCATATTGAGCGGCTGGCCGGGATGATGGGGCGGGATGAGTTGATGATGAGCGATATTCCATGGGCGGTGGCGTGGTATGGGGCGCGTCCGTGCGCCTGGCTGACGCTGGGAGTGGGAGGGGGGGGGGGGAGCGCAACTAATGTGGACGAGTCGGAAACGTATCAAGAAATGGACAAACTCAAGCCGGTGCGGGCGGTATATCTGACGCAGCGGACGAGCGACCGGCGGTTTCTGTCGCAAATGATTGCAAATGAGCAGGATAGGAATGGTGATTGGAGTTATTTTTATCTGGACAGCCTGCCGGGCTGGGGGCACGGAGAGGTTCCCACCGGTTTTCCGCTGAAGAAAGCGTTATTAGACTGCGTACCGGACCAAATGTTCATTAGTGACCGAAATCGCTGGCAGACAACGCCGCAGAGCACCCCGAAAAGATAAAAGTTTCAAAAATTATTCAATTTTTCCTTTGACAATAATGGCCGGTACTCATAGAACAGCATAAATGGACGAAGCACGGTGAGACGCGCTTTGTGCATTGAGGGTAGCACAACAAATTATTTTATGAAAAAATTCTTCGCTTCGGTTGGTTTAGCCGCGCTTGGCGCGTCAACATTGCAGGCCCAATATGCCCCCGGCATCACGCCTGACCAAACAGCCAACCCGCGGGGCTGGTCGGTGGCCGCGGCGTTGCGCGGTTTTTATGACGACAACTACCTGACGCTGCCCAACGGGCTGGCGCGCTCCAGCTATGGCACGGAGGTGAGTCCATCGGCCACGTTCAACCACACTGTCAACAACACCACGATCACCCTCAGTTACGTATATGACTGGCGCTACTATGAAACGACCAGCACCTCGCAGTCGTCGCACCAATTCAACGGCGACGTAAAGCAGAACTTCTCCGAGCGCTTCAGCATGCGGGCCAGCGACTCCTTCGTCATCGCCCAGGAGCCGACGGTGATTGACACGGCGATCATTTCTTCCCCGTTGTACACCGAGGGGAACAATGTGCATAATACCGGCACGCTCTCTGCCACCGCCGGATTGACCCCCAAGCTGGATTTGCAGGCGAGCTACGCCAACAACCTTTACGCCTATGAGCAGACGTTCGGCGACGTTTACAATCCCAATCCGGCGGTAAATCCCCTGACGCCCAGCCGTTCGGCCATATTGGACCGGATGGAGCAACTGGCCACGCTGAATCTGAACTGGAAAATCCTGAGCGAACTGACCGGGGTTTTAGGCTATTCTTACGGGCATGTGGGTTACACCAGCCCGGAACCGATTATTTTCGCCGGGGCGCCACCCCAGACCTTTGGCAATCCGGCCAATGTATTAAGCAAGATCCGCGACAACGATTCGCATTTCTTTTTTGTCGGGGCAGACGAGGCCTTTACGTCGCAATTGAACGGTTCCATCCGGGTGGGGGGCGAATATCTGGATTATTACAACGTGCATTCGTCCGACACGTCGCCCTACGTGGACGCCAGCCTGACGTGGACGTACATGAAGGAATCTTACCTGCAGAGCGGGGTCATGCACCAACACAGCGCGACGGACGTGACGGGCGGAATCCCGCCCACCACGGGACCCAACGCGGGAAAGCCGGTCTTGGACGCGGAGACGACGGCGGCTTACCTGTCGGTGAACCAAAAGATAGCCGGGGGATTCACCGGCGGCCTGCTGGGCCAGTTCCAGCACTCGGCGTTCAACGGAGGCACGGTGAACTCGGAATCGGAAGACTTCTTCATCGTGGGCATGAACTTTGCGTACCGTTTCACCCCGTATTTCGGAGCTGAAGCCGGATACAACTGGAACAAACTGGTGTCGGATGTTTCCGGCCGCGATTATACGCGCAACATGGTTTACCTCGGAGTCCGGGCCACATATTGAACATAAATTCGCGCTTTAGGTCAGAAAGCTAGAACGTAGCGAATGAGTACGCTCTAGCTTTCTTTTTTTATTATGGATACCGCAGCAACAACAGACAGCCCGGTGGCGAGCCTCCATTTTTTGGACTACTGGCGGGTGATCCGGATGCGCAAGAGCCTGATTCTGACGGTTTTCCTGCTGTGCGTGATCACCAGTTCGATTCTGACCTATTGCCTGCCCAAGCAGTATTCCAGCACCGTCCGAATTGAGGTGCAGAAAGACGCGCCGGAGGTGAACATAATAGGGAACCAGGCCGGCCTGCAGAGCTGGGATCCTTACTACCTGACCACCCAGTTTCGCATCATCACCTCGTGGGGAATTCTGGACACGGTGATCAGCAACCTGAATCTGCGGCATGTCTTTGCCGAGCAGGATCAGGCGGGGGAGGCGGACTGGACTCCGGACCAGGCTTACGGCTATTTGTATAAGAGAGTCGGGGTTGACCAGACGCGCGGCACCAGCTTGATTGAAATTGCGGTCAGGAATTCCGACCCCAAATGGGCGGCGGACATCGCCAACAAAATTGCCGAGGTCTATAAGGAATACCGCAAGGCATCGTGGCTGGGCGACCGCAACCGGGGCATCGAAGGCCTGAGAGGGTCATTGATCACCAATCAGGCAGCGCTGCTCGTCAAGCAAACCAATTTGGACAACCTGCGCTCCAACTTGAACGTGACGGAGATGGAAAACAATCCCAACGCCCAGGCCTCCATTATTGTCGAAACCATGCGGGCCCTGGAAAACCGCCGCATTGACGCGAGGTGGGATTACCAGGACCACTCCGACACCCAGAGCAATCTGTTGATCCTGCAGACCAACGGGCTTCTGCGTGAGGCGCTGGGGACGGCGATGTATCGCAACTTGGATCCCGAATTGGCCATCAAAGCCTCGGATCTCTCCCGCGCCAAGAATCAATTCACGGAGGCGCAGAACATGGGCTACGGCCCCGAACATCGCATGTATGTCACGGCGCTCAGGGATTTGGAGCAGGCCAGCAATGCCTATGAGGAAAAGATCAAAGGAATCATGGTCGGTCTCGCCTCCCTGGTCAACCATGACCGGGGGCTGCTGGAATTGATCGAGAATGAAGAAAACCGCACGAAGGCGGATGCCATCCAGGAAGCCATTTCCAACCGCGACTACGTCTCGGCCAAGCGCGATCTGGAAAACACCCAGCGGGTGGTGGATGATTTACACCGGCTCTTGATTGAACAAGAGGCGGAAGCCAAACAGCCGACCGAACGCTCCGTCGTCGTGCATGACCCGGCCCGGATGAACAAAAGCCCCGTCAGCCCCAAACCGTTCATCATCATACCGGTCGGAATCGTCATGGGTCTGGTGGTCGGGCTGGGCATGGCCTTCTTCGTCGAATACCTGGATACCAGTGTCAAGACCATTGATGATGTGGAGCGTTCGCTGCAAGCGCCGGTGCTGGGAGTCATTCCCCAGAACGTGGGCAATGTGCTGGACGACGGGCCGGAAAGCCCGCACGCGGAGGCCTACCGGGTCTTGCGCACCAATCTTTTGTTCGGGCGCAAGAATGAAGACTGGACCACGATAACGGTGCTGAGCGGCGGGGCCGGGGAAGGCAAAACCACCACCCTGTTCAACCTGGCCACCGTCTTTGCCCAGAACGGCCAGCGCATTTTGATTGTGGATTCGGACTTGCGCCGCCCGAGCATTCACCGGATGCTGCGCGCCAGCAACACCACCGGGCTGACCGATTTGCTCCTCAACAAACAGATCACCCTCGAACAAGTGATCCAGAAGACCAAGCTGCCCACCCTGGATTTTCTGCCCAGCGGCAAGCTGCCCAGCAGTTCCATGAGCATTTTGGGTTCCGTGCAGATGAAAGAAATTGTCCGCGACCTCAAGCGCCGTTACGACTTTATCTTCTTCGATTCCCCACCGCTGCTGGGCGTGAGCGATGCCTCCATCCTGGCGAGCGAAATGGACATGGTGCTGCAAGTCATCCAGTACCGGCGTTACCCGCAGCCCATGACGTTGCGGGCCAAGCAGATGATCCAAAAAGTGGGCGGCAACCTTTTGGGCCTGGTGCTCAACAACATCAACATGAGCCAGGATGAGAATTATTACTATTACAGCGGTTACTACGAGTACGAATACCGGTCTTCCAGAAACGAGCCGACCGTGGTGCAACTCAGCGACGCCGCGGCCAAAGCGGCCAAAATAGACATCAAACAGAAGTATTGAGAACCGTGCTGAGAACCGTCTTCCATGTGACGCAAGTGTATCTGTATGAGATTGTTACAACGTAGTGTCCGACCTTGCAAGGGGCTGGCTGCATGGGCTGCCATCGCCCTGGCCGTGACGGGTTGTGTGCCAACCACGCCACAACCCAAGGATGGCAATGCCGGGACGAATGCGATGGCCCAACCGCCAGATCCGACCAAGACCAAGATGATTCCACTCCAACTGGGTGATAGCATCCAGGTGGAATTGACCGGCACCCCGACGCAAATCCTGCCCAAGAGCATGGTTCTTTCGGGAGATGGCAACATCACCCTGGAAGATCTGCCGGCTCCCATCGCGGCGCTTGGGAAAACGCCCAACGAACTGCAGGACATCATTCGGAGCAATTACGTGCCGCGCATCTACAAAAGCGTGACGGTGACCGTCACCGTCGGCACGCGCTATTTTACGGTGAGCGGCGACATTAATTCGAATACCCAATCAAAGCAGACATATACCGGTTACACCACCGTCCTGGCCGCCATCGGCGCCGCGGGCGGTTTCACCGATTTTGCGGCCAGATACCGGGTGATATTGACGCGGCAAGACGGAACGATTTACAAAGTGGACTGCAACAAAGCCTTGAAGGATCCGAAACTGGACCTGGAGGTTTTGCCGGGCGACAAAATCTTCGTGGATAAGCGGACACTGTGGGACGTGATGAGCGGGAAGAGATAGAGCATTTTCATGAAAACTGCAGCCTCACGGAAGCCGACCGAACGGCCTCCTCTCCCCGGCCCTCTCCTCCAGAGGAGGAGAGGGAGGAGCTTCCTTTTGGCTGCATCATTTTTTAATCCGCTCTAGCCGGACGCCGCTGCCACGCCATCAACGCCGCGCCGCCGGTTGCCATGGTTCAACTTCAAATTCTGTCGGGGAAAAAAGCGGGCGGACAATTCACCGCCTCGCGCCTGCCCATGCAGATCGGCCGCGCGGCCGGGTCGGACCTGTGCCTGGAGGAGCCGGGAGTCTGGCCCCGGCACTTCCAGATCACGCGCCAGGGGCGGGATTTGGTTTGCCGGGCCGAACCCAATGCCCTGCTCTCCGTTAACGGCGTCCAAGTTGACCAGGCCGTCTTGCGCAACGGCGATGTCATTTCCATTGGCGCCCTGAAGATTCAATTTGCCTTGTCACCGGTCCGTCAATCCAGCCCGCGTGCGCGCGAATGGCTGACTTGGGCCGGGTTGGCGCTGCTCTGCCTCGGCCAGGCCGTCCTCATCTACCGCCTCATGCGGTGACGTCCCGGTTCAATGGCGGAAATGGCGGGTGCCGGTGAAGGCCATCGCCATGTTCCGCTCGTCGGCGGCAGCGATCACTTCCGCATCCCGCATGGAGCCGCCGGGCTGAATGGCGGCGGTGGCGCCGGCTTCGGCCGCGGCCACCAAGCCGTCCGCAAAGGGGAAAAAGGCGTCGCTGCAAACCGCGCTGCCCGCCAGGGAAAGGCCGGCCTCCTTGGCCTTCCACACCGCCAGGCGGCTGGCATCCACCCGGCTCATCTGCCCGGCGCCGATGCCCAGGGTCCGGTCCGGCCCGGCAAAGACAATGGCGTTGGATTTGACATGCTTGGCCACCCGCCAGCCAAACTGCATCGCCCGCCGCTCGGCGTCCGAGGGCTGCCGCCGCGTCACGACTTTGAATTCTTCGCCCGCCGCCCCCGGGCGGTCGCATTCCTGCGCCAGCACGGAATCGCCGGCCACGCCGCGCAATTCCCAGGCGCGGGCCGCCGCCGGCCATTGCAGCACCCGGAGCAAACGCAGGTTTTTCTTCTTCCGCAACAGGTCCAGCGCCTCGGGGGCGAAATCCGGGGCGAGAATGACTTCGCTGAAAATCTCCGAGATGGCGCCAGCGCAGGGCAAATCCAGCGTCTGGTTGACGGCGATGATGCCGCCGAAGGGGGCGTGCCGGTCGGTGGCAAAGGCCTTCTCCCAGGCCTCGCGCAAGGTGGTCCCCTGCCCTGCCCCGCAGGGATTGGTGTGCTTGAGGATGACCAGAGCCGGCCCCTCCCCGGCGAATTCCTCCGCCAGCCGCGCCGCCGCCGTCAAGTCAAGTATATTATTGTAGGAGAGCTCCTTGCCGTGCAATTGCCGGAAATATTCCGCGAACCGGCCGTAGAGGACGGCGCGCTGGTGTGGGTTTTCCCCGTAACGCAACGCCTGCGCCTGCGGCAGGTCCAATTGGAGCCGCGCCGGCCACGAGGGGTCCGGCGGCGGGGCCGCGACGCCCAAGGCCCCGGCCGGCTCCGCCGCGGGCACGCCAAAGGTCCGGGCCAGGAACGCCGCGATCTGCCCGTCGTAGGCGGAGGTGCGGGCAAAGGCGCGCACGGCCAGGCGGCGGCGCAACTCCGGGGTGGTGTTGCCGGTGGCGGTGATTTGCGCGGCGACCTCGGCGTAATCGGATGGGTCCATCACCACCGTGACACTTTCGTGGTTCTTGGACGCGCTGCGCAACATGGAAGGTCCGCCGATGTCAATGTTTTCAATCGCCTCGGCCAGGGTCACGTTGGGACGCGCCACGGTTTGCTCGAAGGGATAAAGGTTCACCACCACCAGGTCAATCGGTTTGATGTCGTGCTTGCGCGCGGCGGCTTCATGGCCCGGATGGCCCCGCAGGAAGAGCAGGCCGCCGTGGATGCGCGGATGGAGGGTTTTGACGCGGCCATCCATCATTTCGGGAAATTCCGTGTAGGCGCTCAGGTCGCTGACCATGATGCCGTGCTCGCGCAGGGCCTTGGCGGTGCCGCCGGTGGAAATCAGTTCGATGTCCGCGGCGGCGAGCGCCTGGGCGAAGGGGATCAGCCCGGTTTTGTCGAACACGGAAAGGAGCGCGCGTTGAATCTTTGCCATAAACGCGGCTCACTTTTGCACAAGCTGCCGCGGAGTCAACTGATTTGCGATGAAATCAGCACGGCCTCATGGGTGGGTCAGCAAAGGCAGGGCGGGCATTCCGCTGACCGCCGTCGGGCCTTCGCAGAGAAATCCACGCCGCACTACCGTCGTACGGCGGGCAGAGGACTGCCCGCCCTACCACCCATCACCGACGCATTTTGAAATCAGGCGCGGCGGCGCAGGGCGGCCACGTAGGCGCCGTCCACACCATCGGCAAAGGGCAGCAATTGCCGCTGGCTTTCCAGCGTGAATTCACCGTGTTCGGCGAGAAATTCCCGCGTCACGCTTTCGTTTTCCTCCGGTTCCAGGCTGCATGTGCTGTAAACCAGCCGGCCCCCCGGCTTGAGCTGGGCGGCGGCCTGCCGCAGCAGCGCCCCCTGCTCCCGGCGCAACCGGGCCAGTTCTTCCGCCCGGATTCTCCAGCGCAGATCCACCCGCCGCCGCAACACGCCGCTGTTGGAGCAGGGCACATCCACCAGAATCCGGTCGAACGGAGCCGCCGCCGCCGGGCCGCCCGCCGCGGTTTCCACGCAAGCCACCCCCAGGCGCGCGCAATTCTCCAGGAGGCGCCGCAACCGTTGCGGCTGGGGGTCCTGCGCCAGGATGTGGCCGCGATTGTCCATGCGCTGGGCCAGGAAGGTGGTTTTGCCGCCGGGCGCGGCGCAAAGATCCAGGATGTTCTCGCCCGGCTGCGGGTTCAACTCGGCCACGGCCAGAAGCGTGCTGGGATCCTGCACATAAAAAAAGCCCCGCTGAAAATCATCCCACTCCGCCAGGCTGGGATGCGATTGCAATTCGAACACCAGGTTTTCTCCGGTCCAATCCCACTGCCGGGCAGCGAACCCGATGCCTTGAGTCTTCCAGCGCGCGGTGAGCGTGGCGGCATCGGTCTTCAAAAGATTCAGCCGCGCGAAGGTTGGAGGCGGCGCATTGTTCCACTCCAGCAATTGGGCGGTTTTCTCCGGTCTCCAGCGCGCCTGCCAGCGTTCCACCAGCCAGTCCGGATGCGAATAACCGACGGCCGGGTCCTGTTTTTTCAGGGCCAGCAGTTGGGCGGCGAGGGCCGCCTGCTCGCGCAAACAGCCGCGCAAGACGGCGTTCAAAAAACCCGCTTTCGCGCCGCAACCCATGCGCTTGGCCACCTCCACCGTCTCATGCACCGCCGCGTGGGCCGGGATGCGTTGCAGCCAAAAGATCTGATAAAGCCCCAGCCGCAACCAGACTTGCACGCCGCCCGTCTGCGGCCGTCCGTTGGTTTTGCGCGCGATGAGCCAGTCCAGCGCCCGCTCCCACCGCACGATGCCATAAACCAGTTCCTGGCAGAGCGCCCGGTCCAGCCGCGAGAGGGCGGCGCCGGCCAGTTCCTGTTCCAGGAGCGTTTCCACATAGTCCGGGCTGATCGGACGGCGGCGCAAAACACGGGCGGCAATTTGTCTTGGACTTTCTGGCGTCACAACCTAATAATGAGGCAGGTTTATGGACTGTTGGAATTAGCAATGAAAGAAGAATTTGAAAAACTGGTCGCCGCCGGAAAGCTCAGCCGCCAGCACGTCGAACCCCTCCTCCTCCTCACCGAGGGCGGATTTTGTTATCATCGCAGTTGGGGATTTGGCAAAATCACCGCCACGGACTGGGTATTTGCCCGGCTGGCCATTGATTTCCAATCCAAAGCCGGCCACACCATGGACATGGCCTTCGCCGCCGAAACCCTCAAACCGATCGGCAAGGAGCATATCTACGCCCGCAAGGCTTCGGACATGGGCGTGCTGCGCGAAATGGCGGCGTTGAATCATGTGGACTTGATCAAGCTGGTGCTGCGCAGCTTCGGCGACCGGGCCACCGCGGACCAAATCCAGCAAGTCCTCGTCCCCGATGTCATCAAGGACGACTGGAAGAAATGGTGGGAAGCCGCCCGGCGCGAACTCAAGAAGGACGGCCATTTCCAGGTGCCGCTTAAAAAGACCGAGCCGGTCATATACCAGGTCAAGGAAGTCTCCCTGCAAAGCCGCCTGCTGGCCGAATTCCACGCGGCCAAAGGGTTGAAAGCCCGCCTCAATGTCGCCCATGACGTGCTCCGCAATCTTTCCGATATGGACGACCGGGCGGCGGCGGCCAAGGAAGTCATTCTCGGTTTGAACGCCGAAATTGCCACGCATCAGCGCACCCAGCCTGCCGTCGCCCTGGAAGCCATTTTCATCCGCGATGAACTCCGCGGCGCGGTCGAGCTGCCGCCCGGCGAAGGAGAAATCACCGCCCTGGCCATCTGGGTGCAGGAATCGGCCCGCATCGGCCCGCTGCTGGAACTCATCCCGGCGGGCAAGCACCGGCACGCCCTGGAATCGTTCAAGAAATCGTTGACTGAAAAATGGCCGGACGCCCTGCTGGGCGCCCTGAACCATGTTTCGGCCAAGCTGGCCGGGGAAGTGGCCCACGCCTTGATTGACGGCGGCAAATGGGAGCAGTTCAAGGAACTGCTGGCCCGGCTCATCAGCCAGCACCAAGCCGGCAGCCAGCTTCTCCTCTGGCTGGCCAAGGACGCCAAAGAACACTCCGATTCCTTCGCCGACATCCTCGGCCCGGAAGTCTTTCGCGCCATGCTCACCGCCATGGAGCGCGACCAGTTCAACGAAAAGCGCTCCAACAAACTGCGCGATTATATTCTGGACGATCCCACCCTGCTGGTCGAACTGATCGGCTCGGCCGACCTGGAGGTCATCAAGGATCTGACCCGCGCGCTCCAGCTCTCCCCTTGCTTCGACGACATGGACAAGCGTTCCCTCCTGGCCCGCATTGTCAAGAGCTACCCGGCCGTGCAAACCATGATTTCCGGCGAGCAATCCAAATCGGAAAAGGCCGAATCCGCCTTGGTGGTTTCCTGGGAAAGCCTGGAGCGGCGCAAGAACGAGTACGCCGAACTGGTGCAAAAGGCCATACCGGCCAACTCCAAGGAAATTGCCATCGCCCGCAGCTACGGGGACTTGCGCGAAAACCACGAATTCAAGGCGGCCAAGGAAATGCAAAAAATCCTCATGCGCCGCAAGGGCGAACTGGAGAACCAAATTGTCCGCGCCCGCGGGAGCGACTTCGCCAACCCCCGCACCGACGTCGTCAGCATTGGCGACGTCGTCGCCGTGACGGATCTGGAGCACAACCACGCCGAGCATTTCACCATCCTGGGCGCGTGGGACTCCGATCCGGACAAAGGCGTTATCAGCTACCTCACCGCCGTGGGCCAGGCCCTGCTCAACACCAAGCCCGGCCAGGAGGTGGAAGTCCCCGCGCAAGGCGGCAAAAAGCGCTACCGCGTAGATTCCATCACTGCTTTTAAACCCGCTGCGGCAGGGTGAGACTCCGTCGAGCTTAAACTTGGTTTTCTTTCTCTGTTCTCCGTGCCCTCCGTGTTCTCCTGTTGAAAAACCCCAAACCAGCCCTTGACAAAACTGGATTAAATGCTAATTTTGCATAGTTATGAGGGCGGTTGAGATGGAGTGCGGGAGTTTGCTCCAGCTTGCGCAAAGCGGCGGCAAGCCGCCGCACTCCAAAAAGTCAGCGGTTCTATTCCGCACTGACCGCTGTGGCGGGCGTTCCACCGCTCAAAACCGCCCTTTCCCACCGTGACCCATCAAACCAAATCAAACCAAATCAAAGTGTTTTTTATGTGTCCGGCTTGTGAAAAGCGTCAAAGTTTCCCCCCAAAGTTTTGGGCGTTCGAGAGGTTAAGGTTGTAAGACAGAATTTTCCAAATTGGGCGAAAAAACCTGTGTCCAGGCCAAAGCGGGACTGGCGTCCCGCACTCCACGACGCTTCGCGTTCAGGGCGCGCGGCCGATGTGCCGACAGGTCATGGAGTGCGGGCGCGACAGCGCCGCTTTCGCAAAGCGGCGGCAAGCGGCCGCGCTCCAAAAAATCGCCGCAGTAGCCGTGCCAGCAACCTTGCCAAGCCGGGCCGGAACGGTAGAATCCCGCAGTCCTGTTAATCCTATGAAAAAATTGCCCGCTCTGTTCGCCTTGTTTTGTTTCGCCGCCAGCGCCGTGGCGGCGGACGATTGGTTCGCCCCGCACGGCGGGCCGCCGGAGGCCCATCCCGCCACCCGCCAATACGCGCCGGACCGAAACGCCGGCTTTGTCCACATGAGCCTGGACCTCACGCCGGACTTCAAACAACGCACCATCGCCGGCACGGTGACGTTCACCTTTAATCCCATCGCCAAGCCGCTGGCGGACATGGAATTGAACGCCGCCGACATGACCATCCTTTCGGTGGATTCCAGCGAGAAGATTCAGGCCTGGCAGATGACCGCGGACCGCCTGCTCATTACTTTTGCCAGCGCGGTTCCGGCCGGCCGGGAAGCCCGCCTCTCCATCCATTACAGCGCGCAGCCGGAAAAGGGCCTTTACTTTCGCACCCCGGAAATGGGCTACAAACCGGGCGACGAACATCTTTTCACCCAAGGCGAGGCCATTGACAACCGCTATTGGTATCCCAGCCCCGACGCGCCCAACGAGAAATTCACCACCGAAATCACCTGCCACGTTCCCGAGGGCATGATCGTCCTCTCCAATGGCCGGCTGGTTTCCAGGGAAAAGGACGCCGCCGGGCTGACGGCCTTTCATTGGTCGCAGGAAAAGCCCCACGCCAACTACCTCGTTTCCCTGGTCGCCGGTTATTTCCAAAGCGTGGAAGACAAGCATAACGAAACGCCCCTGGCCCTTTATGTTCCGCCCTCCGACATCGCGGAGGCCGGCAATTCCTTTCGCGACACCAAGGACATCATGGACTTTTATGAGCGCGACACCGGCCTCCCGTTTCCCTGGGTGAAATACTACCAGGTGATGGTGCAGGATTTCATGGAGGGCGGCATGGAAAACACCAGCCTGACCACCCTGACCGAAACCTCCCTGTTCACCGCCGCGACGGAAAATCTGCGCAGCAGCCAGGGATTGGTGGCCCACGAAATGGCGCACCAGTGGTTCGGGGATCTGGTCACCTGCAAGGATTGGAGCCACATCTGGCTCAACGAGGGCTTTGCCACCTATTACGCGCTGCTCTACGACGGGCACAAAAACGGCGCTGACTCCATGCTCTACGGGTTTTACACCACCGCCCGGCGCATCTTCAGCGTCAGCAACGACACGGGCTTCATCGTCAACCGCACCTTTGATCATCCCGACGACATCTTCGGCATTCTCCCCTATCAGAAAGGGAGCTTTGTCCTGCGGATGTTGCGGGCGCAACTGGGCGAGGACCTCTACCGCCGGTGCATCAAGACCTACTTGGAGCGCCACCAGTACGGCAACGTCGTGACCGGGGATTTGTCCGCCGTGATCGAGGAGCTATCCGGCCGGTCCTACGATCAGTTCTTTGATCAATGGGTCTATCACGCCCATTATCCGGAATTGGCCGCCGTTTACTCCTGGGATGAAAATGCCAAACTGGCCAAAATCTCGCTCCGGCAAAAACAGGCGCTGAGCGAGGACGTTTTGCTTTTCAACTTCCCTTTGACCGTGGCGTTCAACGGCAAATCGGGCCGGGTGGAAAAAACCATCACGGTGAAGGAGGCGTCGGAAGACTTTTACTTTTCCCTGCCCGAGGCCCCCGCGGGGGTGCGGCTGGACCCGCGGCTGGAAGTGCTGGCTAAAATTAGTATTGACATTCCCGCCCCCATGCTGGAGGCCCAGCTCGCCGACAAGGACGACGTGGCCGGCCGCCTCCTGGCCGTGGCCGCGCTCAGAGACAAAAAGGACCACGCCAGCGCGGCCAAATTGAAAAACACGCTCAACCACGATGCCTTTTATGGCGTCCGCGTCGAAGCCGCCGACGCCCTGGCCTCCATCCACTCCGACGAAAGCCTCGAGGCCCTCCTCGCCTCCCTGGAGCAAAGCGACGCCCGGGTGCGCAACGCCGTCATCGCCGCCCTGGCCGCCTTTTACAACCCCGCCGCCTGCCAGGCGGAAATGAAGTCCCTCGCCACCGAAAAAAATCCGGCCATTCAGGCGCAGGACATCAAGGGACTGGCCAATTACGCCAAACCCGAAGTGCGCGATCTCCTCCTGCCCCTCCTCCAATCCCATTCCTACCGCAACAGCCTGGCCGATGCCGCCATCGCCGCCATGCGCGTGCAGGACGACATTTCGTATCTGGTCCCGGTCCGCCAGGCCTTGGAACAGCGCCGCGGCGATTTCACCAGCCGCGGTTTTGCCAGCGGCCTGGACACGGTGGCCTTCCTGGCCCGCAATGAGGAAAAGAAGGACGACGCGCGCCAATTTCTGTCCGGCTTCGTCAACGATAAAAACAGCGTGATCCGGCAGGGCGCGATCCGGGCCTTGGGCACCCTGGAAGACCCGCGGGCCATGCCCGTCCTGCAAACCTTTGCCGATGCCGGCAAGGAAACACCCGAGCGGCAAGCCGCCGCCGCCGCCATGCAGGCCCTTCGCGCCGCGCGCCGCCCCGCCGACAATTTGAAGGAATTGCGCGACACCGTTCTGGACTTGCAAAAGGAAATCCGCCAATTGCGCCAGGACCTGGACACCCTGCAAAACAAACTCCAGGCCAAACCCGCCCCGCGCTCCTCCGCCAAACCCGCCCCCACCGCCAGGCCTTGACGCAGGTTCACAAATATGCTAACTTCCCGGTAATGCGCGAAATTCAATTCTACCGCAACGACAGTGGCAATTGCCCGGTGGAAGAATTTCTCGATAGTCTTGGCCCGAAGCAGGCGCAGAAAGTGGCCTGGGTGCTTAAATTGGTGAAAGAATTGCCGCTGGTGCCGAGGCCATATTTGAAGAAACTTGAGGGAGGGGACGAGCTTTGGGAAGTTCGTGCGGATTTTGGCGGCGATGCGTTCCGTCTCCTGGGCTTTTGGGACGCGGGAAATCTGATCATTTTGACCAACGGATTTGCGAAGAAGACACAGAAAACACCCATCCGGGAAATCGAACTCGCCGCACTACGGCGGCGCGATTACCTGAACAGAAAGGCCAGACGATGAAAGACGACCTCGACAAATATATCAGCCGCCGCAAACGCGCCGACAAGAAATTCTCGGAAAATTTTGAGAGTGGCTACCAGGAATTCAAAGTGGGCGTTCTCCTGCGCCAGGCTCGCGAGCAGGCAGGCATTACCCAGGAAGCCCTCGCGCAACGCACCAAGACGAGAAAGTCCGCCATCTCGCGCCTGGAGAATCACGCTCAAGACGTGCGCCTCTCCACCATCGAGCGCGTCGCGCACGCCCTGGGCAAGAACCTCGTCATCCAATTGGTGAATGCATGATGGCCGTTGCAGAACCTCCAATTCAAACGCCGCAAGGCGTAACTTTTCCACTCACAGCGTGATCTTGCGCAACATTATGGCCAAAGCGAAATCCTCAGCCTCCCCGCCGAAAGGCTGCCGGCTCTACCCCATATCGGAAAGAGGGGATAGGCATTTCGAAATTGATGACGAGGAAATTCCTGTTTCAATTGATACATACAAGATGTTGGTTGAAGTTGTGTCGCTTGCCAAACTCATGCGCTCATGGTTAATTTGAGGCATGACCGCACAAACCGTCATCAAGCAATTCAAAGCGCTGCCCCCCAAGCAACGGGCGGAGGTCGCCAAATATGTCGTCGAGTCGGACGATTCGTGGATTCCCGAATCGTTCAAGCGCGGCATGGCCGACGCGGCAGCGGAACGCTTCGCCGACATGGAGGACGTTCTGAATGATGCGCCACCGCCGTCACGCCGGCGGGCGAAATGAGCCATCGCTTTAAGCCGACGGAGAACTTTTGGGAAGCTTTTTACGACCTGACTTCCAGCCAAAAAGAATCAGCGCGGCGCGCTTGGAAGATTTTCAAGCAAAATCCGTTTGACCCGCGCCTCCGTCCCCATAAGATTCACCGGCTTTCCGCGCATTACGACCGGACGATCTATGCGGTGGATCTTGAAGGCGATTTGCGTGCCGTGTTTTATGTCGAACGGGATTGCGTTGTGACGGTGGACATTGGCACGCACGATATATACAGGGGCTGAATTGGGATGATACCCAGGGCGTCGCTCGCGGACTCGCTCTGCCCTGGGCTTCAATATTTCGCCCCGTTGGGGCTGTTAAAGCGTGAGTCTCGCCCCACCAATAATGATTTTGTCCGGTAACGCCAGGCCGCCAGCCGTCGGCGACCTGAATTATTACCGGAAACCATTGCACTATGACGGGGTTTCTGTCACACAAGCCGGGCAGGCCCTTCGAGAATGAAATACGACGAACTGGCATTTGTGAATCAGCAACTGGCGACGATGCTGCGCGAGGGCCTGCCGCTGGAGGGCAGCTTGCGCCAGTTGTGCGCCACCATGCAGCGCGGCCGGCTGCGCGCGGAATTGCAGTTGCTGGAAACCGATTTGGCCGGCGGCGCGCCGCTGGACCAGGCGGTGGCGCGGCGCAAGCTGCCGGAATTTTACGGGCTGATGCTGCAAATCGGGGCGCACGGCCACGATCTGCCCGGCCTGCTCACGTTGCTGGCCGATTATTATCAAAACGCCAACCTGGTTTGGACGCGGCTCAAAGGGTTGATGGTTTATCCGGCGATTGTGCTGACGCTCTCGGCGGGCTTTTCGGTCTGGATCGCGGTGCTTTTTGGGAAAATCTCCTCCATGCTGGCGATGGATGGCAGGATGACCCTGGGATTGCTGGTGGGCGGCAGGACTCCGTTGCAGCCGCCCTCCCCCGCCGCCCCGTACTTGTGGGCGCCCGCGGCGCTGCTGGCCGTCCTGGCCCTTCCGGCCCTGGCGGTGGCCGTGCTGCCCGGATTGCGGCGCGAATTGCAATGGCGCCTGCCCGCCTTCCGCGAAGCCAGCCTCGCCCGGCTGGCTTCGACCATGGCCATACTGCTCAAGGCCGGCTGCTCCTTGAGCGAGGCGCTGGGCATGCTCGAAAAAATGGAATCCGGCACGCGCGCCGGCGCGGAACTGGGCCGGTGGCAGGCGCGCTGCGCGGAGGGCCGCGGGAAATTCACGGAGGTGGCGGCGGGGGGCAAAATTTTTCCGCCGATGTTTGTCTGGCTGGTGGCGGGGGCGGGGGAGAATCTGGCGGCGGGATTTGAACGGGCGGCCCAGGTCTATCACGCGCGGGCGGCCTATCGCTCCAATGTCCTGCTGTATGCGGCGCTGCCGGCCTCGCTCCTGTTTTTGGGGCTGGTCATCCTGGCGCAAATGTATCCGCTGGCGCAGATGATCTATCAATTGCCGCGGATTCTGGGCCGATGAGCTTCGTCAAACTATTTCCAACGCTGGCGGCGGGCGCCCCGGCCGCCGGCCCGGCGCTGCAAATCATGCACGGCTGGCTGCTGCCCGTCCTCATCCCCGTCGGCGCGGTGGCGGCGGCCATCTATTACATCAACAGCCGTCCGCTGCGGCGGCAGGAAGGGGCGCGGTTTCTGCTCGATTTGATTGAGTCCGCCTTGCAGCAGGGCCAGTCCATCGAGCATCACATCATTTCCCTGGCCAACTGCCGGGACGCCTCGCCCGGGGTGCGATTTCATTTGCTGGCCGCCTATCTGGAGAAGGGCCACGGCCTGATTGACGCGCTGGAAAAAGTGCCGGAATTGCTGCCGGCCCAGGTGCTGGCCATGCTCAAGGTCGGGGGGAACCTGGGCGACTTCTCCCGCGTCCTGCCGGCCTGCCGCCTGCTTTTGCAGGACGGCACCTCGCAAACCCGCGCCCTCATCAATTACCAAGTCGCCTTCGGCCTGGTCCTCAATCCGATGATGATCTGCCTGCTGCCGATAATGTTCACCCATATTTTTCCCGTCTTCAACGACCTCGCCTACTGGAATAAAATCGAGCCGGGCGGCGTTTATGACACGCTTTCGGCCTGGTTTCCATTTTTATTGCTGGCGCAGATGGCGCTCTTGCTGGCCTGTTATGGCAGCGCGGTGTTGTTGTTCGGCGGAACGCGCTTCGTTTCGTGGCTGCAAGCCGGCGTGCGCCCGCTGCGAGACTGGAGCGACTGGTTTTTCCTGCGCGTGCCCTGGCGGCGCAAACGGCTGCAACGGGATTTCTCCGCCATGCTGGGATTGTTGCTGGACGCCGGCGTG
This sequence comes from Verrucomicrobiota bacterium, assembly GCA_049513975.1. Classification (GTDB taxonomy): domain Bacteria; phylum Verrucomicrobiota; class Verrucomicrobiia; order Limisphaerales; family Palsa-1400; genus JBEKOF01. The sequence continues at coordinate 71,985 of JBEKVM010000004.1, forward strand.
CCGGAGGAAAAGGCCTTGAGTCTGGCGGCGTACAGCACGGCCAACGGCGTTTTTATGCGGCGCGCGGAAAAGGCGGCGGAAAAGTTGCGCCAGGGTGTGAAGTTGACCGAGGCGGTGCAACTGCTGGACGACACGGGTGAATTTCGCTGGCGGCTTCTCAACGGCGCTCACGGGACGCGCGGCTTTTTTTCCGCCTTGCAGGGATGGCAGGCCTCCCTTGACGCCAAAGCGTTTCAACTGGAACAAGCCGCCGCGCAGGCCCTCAGCACGAGCCTGGTTTTGCTCAACGCCGGCACCGTCGCGCTGGTCGCGGCGGGGGTTTTTCAATTTATCAGCCACTTGAGCAACACCCCTTTCCGCTTCAAATGACGCGCGTGCTGCCAACGCCAGGACTGCCCGCGCCCGTGTCCGTGGACCAGGTGCGGTTGATTCGCCGTTCGACGCGATGCTTTGTCTATGGCATGATGGGAGCCGTCCCTCTTTTTGGCCTGGGGATGGCCTGCCTGACGCTGCGGTTGCGGCGGGAGTTGGCGGAGGAAACGGGCGAGCCGGTGTGTCTGACCGGAGCGCGCCGGTGTGCCATCGCGGCTTTCGCCCTGGCGTTCGTGCTCCTGTGCTGCCACCAAACCGGCCTGGTGCTGGCCTTGGGAATCCTGCTCCCCGCGCTGCAAGGATACGGGTTGGTCCGGCAATACCAGCAGGCCGAGCCGCGGCTGTGGAATCCGGCGCGCCATTTGGTGTATTGGGGCGCGGGCCTGGCTTATGCCGGCCTGGTCCTGTCGTCCCTCGTGATTATGCTGAACCTGGAGGCCGCCCTCCGCCAGATCGGAAGCTGAGGCATGAATTTCCTGCCCATCGTCCATTTGGAAATGCGCAGCGCGGCGCGCCGGCCGACGACCTATTACACGCGCTGCCTCATCGCGCTGCTGGCGATTTCCGCCGGGCTGGGATTTGTCTTCGCCGGTTTCAACCGGGTGATGAGCACCTCCTCGGCGGGGCAGGCGGTCTTTGCCCTGCTGGCGGGCGGCGGCTATGTTTTGCTGGCCGCGCAGGCCATATTGTTGACATGCGACTGTGTCAGCCTGGAAAAGCGCGAAGGCACCCTCGGGCTCCTGTTTCTGACCGACCTGAACGGGTTTGACATTGTGGCGGGGAAACTGGCGGCGCAGGTCAGCCGCTCCCTGCATGGCCTGCTGGCGGCGTTCCCGGCCTTCGGGTTTTGCATCATCCTGGGCGGGGTCGGGCTGGGAGATTTCGCGAAGGTGGCGCTGGGCTTGACGAACACTTTGTTTTATTTCGCCGCGCTGGGGATTTTGATTTCCGCGTGCGTCTGGCGGGAACGGGCCGCGACCGCCTGGGGCGGGCTGGCTTTGCTCGTCCCCGGCGCCCTTCTGCCCATTCTGTGTGTGATGTGCAACTCGCCGGCCGGCCTGGCGCTGATTCCGGCAGGAGCCATGCTGGCGGCGCTGAGCCCGGTGGCGGGCCTGGCTTCGCCGCCGGATTTCACCGGGTCGTTGCTGGTATCGCACGCGCTGGGCTGGCTGTATATCGGCGCGGCCAGTTGTCTGGTGCCGCGTTGCTGGACGCGCGCTGCGAACGCCGCGCCGGCGCGTCCGTCCACCCTGGCACGTCAAATAAAATCCCCGCCCCAGGACCTGCCGTCCTGGGCGCTGCAACCGGCCAAGCCTCTTTTGACCCTGGCATTAATGGTGATGATCTGCGCTGTCATTCTGGCCGGCGCCCTGCTCGGCCCCCCGTGGATGAAGGCGCCGGCCGCGCCGGTCACGATCCTGCTGTTGCACAGCGTCTTGAAATATCAAGCGGCGGCGCAAGCCGGCCGCATGCTGGCGGGCAAGCGGCGGAGCGGCGAACTGGAATTGCTGCTGACCACGCCGTACGATGAAGACGAAATTTTGCGCGGCTGTCTGCTCGAGTTGAAGCGGAGCCTGTTCTGGCCGGTGCTGTTTGCCCTGGGCGTTGATTTGGGGCTCCTGATCCTTGGCTGCTTGCGGGCGGGGTTCGGCCTCGACCTGGGGTGGGAAGCCGCCGTGGTGGTGGAGGTGGTTTGGTTGTTGGTTAATCTCTACAGCCTCACCTGGGTCGGGCTTTTCCTGGGTCTGAGGCTGGCCACTCCGGCCAAGGCCGCCAGCCAGGCGATATTTTATGTGGTGCTGCTGCCGTGGGTTTTGCTGATTTGCTCCGTCGCGCTGGCGACCCCGCTGGTTTGGCGGCATCGCTTCGGCCAGGAACCGGGTGTCCCCTTCGCCGGGATTTTTGTGTTCGCCCTGGTATTTTGCAACTCATTCTTCCCAGGCTGGGCCATCAACGAACTGCGCGACCGGTTCCGCTTCCTGGCCGCACAAGCCTGGACGCGATCATGAACCACCCCGCCGGCGCCGTCATGGATCATCTCATCTTTGGCCCTTCGCCCATTCACGGCACGGGCGGTTTTGCCAAGCGCGGCCTGCCCCGGAGCACGCGCGTGGCGGAATACCTCGGCGAGAAAATCAGCAAGGCGGAATCGCTCCGCCGCTGCGAAGCGGGCAACTGGTTCATCTTCGCGCTGGACGATGAATTTGATTTGGACGGCAATACCGAAGGAAATCCGGCGCGCTGGCTCAATCACAGTTGCGCGCCCAATTGCGAGGCGGAATGGAGCGGCGGGCGTCTCTGGATCACCGCCCGGCGCGACATCGCGGCGGGGGAGGAAATCACCTTCAACTACGGCTACGCCCTGGAGGAGTATCGGGAGCATCCGTGCCGCTGCGGCGCGCCGGGATGCGCGGGTTACATCCTGGCGGAGGAGTTTTTCGATCATGTCAAGAAGAAGTGAGGAGGAAGGGAGGCGCGGGCCGGGCCGGGTGCGCGGCGAAAAACTTTCGGATTTCACCGGCCGGGTCCGGGGCGGCCAGTTCCGCCGGAGACTGGTCGTACCAATCGCGCGGCAGATGGCTGGCGTAGGGTTCCTGGAGAAAACGCGCGCAGAGCAGCGCGATCACGCCGCAATCCGTTTCGCCGCGGATCAGCCGGCCCGCCGCCTGCACGACGCGCGTCATGCCCGGTTGCAGGTAGGCATACTCAAACCCCGCCTGCTCGGTTTCTTCAAAATAGCGGCGCAACAATTCGCGCTCGAAGGAGACTTGCGGCAGCGCGGGCGAGACAATGAAAACGGCGGAAAGGAGTTCGCCCGGATAATCCACCCCTTCGGCATACATCCCGCCCAGAACGGCCAGGAGCAGGATCCCCTCCGGCGGCGGCGCGGCCAGTTCCTGGAAAATGCGGCGGCGCTCCGCTTCGGAAAAGTTGGCGCGCTGCGCCAGCACCCGGGCGCGCGTGGCCGGCAAGCGCGCGGCCACTTTTTCCAGGAATTGATAGCTGGGAAAAAGCACCAGGGCGTTGCCGGGCTGGGCGCCGGACATCTCCGCAATCAGCCGGGCAATCGGGGCAAAATTCTGCTCCCGGTGGGCGAAGGCGGTGCGCACCTGCGGCAAAATCAGGATCTTCCGGTTTTCCCGCGGGAACGGCGGAGGCAGCGAAATGGCGCGCGTCCGCTCCGCCTCCAAACCGAGGGTGCGGCGGATGACCTCCACGGGAGAAAGCGTCGCGGAGAGGAGGGTGGTGGAGGCGGCGGCGCGAAAGACCGGAGCGAGCGGGCGCGCCGGATCCAGACACACCAGGGCCAGGCGCACCCCGGCCGGGCGCTGTTCCACCACACAGGTGAAGCCGGGGCCGAAGAGGTTCAACACGGTGATAAAGCGCTGCCAGACGAAGTGAATGTCAACAATCGGATCGTCCGGCAGGGCCAGCCGGGCCTCGCGCTTCCAGGAAAGGTAACGGACGAAGTTGGGCTCCCAAACCTGCCACAGCGCGCGCAAGGCTTCGGCGGGCGGATCCGTTTCCGCCATCGGGCCGGGGCTGGCGGCGGCGGCGGTTTCGGCCAGCAGGGCGATGAGTTGGCCGAGGGTTCGGGAAAGGGTGTCGAACAATTCGCCGCTGTGCAGCAGGAGGCTGTCCTGCACCGCGCGGAACGATTCCTCCAAAAGTTCCGGCGAGAAGATCTGGCGGGCGCGGTCGGGCAAATTGTGGGCTTCGTCCACCAGCAGCACCGGCTCGTCCTCCGGCTCCAGGCGGCGCAAGGCGACCCCCGGCTCGAAGACGTAATTGTAATCCGCCACGATGGCGTCGGCGCGGCCCGCCAGTTCGAGCTGAACCTCGAAGGGACAGACCCGCTCCTTTTTCGCCTCCGCAAAAACGGCGTCGGGGTCAAAATGGAAATGGCCGCGGCGGAGGCAGTCCAGGATTTTCGACCGCTCCATTTTTTCCGCATAATCCCTGGCGTAGGGGCAAAAATCTTCGTGACAGAGCACGCGGTCGTTGGCGCACATTTTTTCCTTGGCCCGGATCTGCAAACTGCGGAAGGCGCCGTCCGGGTTCATGGCGCGGAGGGCGGAAACGGCCATGGTTTGCTGCAAGGTCTTGGAAGTCAGAAAGAACACCTGGCGCCCGGCGGCCAGTCCGTGGGCCAGGGCCGGGTGCAGGCTGGCGGCGGTTTTGCCCGATCCGGTGGGGGCTTCCGCGATGAGGTTTTCGCCCGCCGCCAACGCCCGCCGCACCGCCTCCATCATGATTTTCTGGCCGGGCCGGGGCGCGGCGTGGGGAAAGGGCAGGCTGGCGGCGGCGGCCGCTTTTTGGCGGCGCATTTCCACCTCCGCCTGGCCGATGGCCAGGAGTTGCCGCAACCGCCGCTCCAGGCCGCGCTCCTCCTCCTCCTGGTCATAGGCGGCGGGAATGACCGATTCCTCCCCGCTGGCGAGGTCCACGTAAATGAGCCGGCCCTGCACGGGGGAATTGCCAAGCCGGCGCCACAGATCGCAGTAAAGAAGAAGTTGGCGTTGGTGGCGGGCGAAGGCCGCGCCGCCCCGCCGTGTTTCCTGGCCCGGCAGAAAGGTGGATTTGAACTCCTCGATCAGCCACGCGCCGGAGGGTTGCCGCACGCAGCCATCCAGGCGGCCGGTAATCACCGCCGTCCAACCGTCAATCGGGACGCTGGCCTGCAGAGGGACCTCGCTGCGGTAGGCCGGTTGGGCCGCGCGGCGCTCCTCCAAAACGCGGCGGTGCAATTCCGCGCCCAGGCCGAGACGATGCCAGCCTTCGCCGCGCTCGAAGCCGATCCGGCCAAAGCCCTCCTCCCCGGCCAGTTCGCGCACGGAAACTTCCAGTGTTTTGCTTGCTTCGTCGAATTTCAAACGGCTACAGTTTAGCAAAGCGGACGCCGCAAAAGAATTACTTTGCGCGCCGGAATTTTTTTATGGCCGAATCGGTCTTTCGACACACGCACCGCGTGGTCTATGCGGAATGCACGGTGGGCAACCACGTTTATTACGCGCGCTACCTCGACATGCTGGAAGCGGCGCGCGGGGAATTCATGCGCCAGCTCGGCTGCTCCGCGCGGCAATGGCAGGAGGCCGGCATCGCCTTTCCGGTCATCGGCGTGGAGATCGCCTACAAAGGGCCGGCGCGCTACGACGACCTGCTCACCATCGAACTGTGGGTCACGGAAATGGGCGGCATCAGGATCAACGTCGGCTTCCGCATCCGCAACGCCAGCGGCGGATTGCTGGCCGAGGGCGTGACGCGCCACATCTGCGCGACGACGGATGAAAAGCCAAAACGCCTGCCCAAGGAGCTGATCGAAGCGCTGCGGCCGTTTTTGGGGCAAGCCGGTGTTGAAGCTTGATTCCATGAATTCATGGAAAGCTGCAATCTCAAAACAATCGCGCAGTTAACCTTTCCGTTCTGGGCGAGCACGCAGCGGCAGGGCGAGACTGCGTCGAGACCTAACTCGATTTAATGTATCGGGCACATGACCCGACTCCACATTTTTCTTGACATATGAGGAGACTGAATTTATTCTGCCCGCATTGCGGCTTTCAATGCGGGCAGAATAAATTGTAGACCATTCAGATTAAAGCATTTTCAATATATTCACATTCGAGCATCTTCAATACAATTGCAGCCATGACGCCTTGCCATGACGCCTTGCCATGACGCCTTGCCATGACGCCTTGCCATGACGCCTTGCCATGACGCGATGAACTGGTTTGGCTTGTGTGGCCACAGTTTTGTTTAAACCGCCCTGGGGGAATACAGTCACGCCTCGACGGAGTCTCGCCCTTATAGTCCCTCCAAAGTTATTCATCGGCGGCTGTGGGGAGCCAACGGAACCACTCCCCGCAGCCGATGGTGAATAACTTTGCGCCGCCAAAAAAAATTGCCGTGAACAACTCAACTTTCACCCGCAGTATCCAGGTGAACACGCCTGGCCTGGAAGACGAATATCTCACCCTCAACGCGCGACGTTTTTCGGCAGAGTTTCGCTCCAGGCCAGGTGCCTTGATGCAAAGGAATTCTCAGAGCCCTTCGCCTGCCGGTCAAGCCGGCAGAGACGAACCATCTATAAGGCGTTCCATCCTTCAAGGCCCGCGTGTTCAACCTAACCAACCCATTAAACTAGGAATCAAAACAAGACTGCAACAAACTTCGCGGCCACCCTTGGCCTGGATTGGGCCCACAAAAAACACGATCTCTGGATTCAGCCCGCCGGCGGCGGCAAGCCCGAACACCGGGTGATCGAACAAACCGCCGCCGCCCTCCAGGAGTGGGTCGCGCAAATGCGCGCGCGTTTTCCCCAGGGGCGGATCGCCATCGCCATCGAAACCTCCCGCGGCGCGGTCATTTCCGCCCTGGCGGCTTACGATTTCATCGTCCTTTTCCCCGTCAACCCGGCCATGCTCTGCAGCTATCGAGAGGCCTTTTGCGTGAGCGGCGCCAAGGATGACCGGACCGAGGCCATGCTCCTGGAAGAGTATCTGCGCCTGCATTGGGCTAAACTTCGGCCTCTGGAACCGGACACCGAGCTGACGCGCAAACTGGGGGGACTGGTGGAAAACCGCCGAGGACTGGTGGATGAGCGCTCCCGTCTGGTCAATCAATTGCACAGCCTGGTAAAAACCTACTTTCCGCTGGTGGAAGCGCTCTTTGATGAGCTGACCACGCCACTGGCCGCGCACTTCCTGCTCCAGTGGCCCGATCTGGCCTCTGTCCAAAAAGCCGGACCGGCCTCCTTAAGGAAGTTCTTTTACGGCCACCATTGCCGCAGTGACAAAATCATGGAGGAACGTCTCCAAACCATCGCCCAAGCCCGGCCCTTGACCCAGGATGCGGCTCTGATCGAGCCGGCCGTGCTCAAAGCTCAGGCGCTGGCCGGGATGCTCCAAGTCCTGCACCAATCCATCGAGCAGATGGAAACTCTGATCGAGCAAACCACCGACGCCCATCCCGACGCGGCCCTCTTCCGCAGCTTTCCGGCCGCCGGTCCTGCCCTGGCTCCGCGGCTGTTGGTGGCCTTTGGGACCAAGCGGGATCGTTTTGCCAGCGCCCAGGAAGTGCAGCAGTTCTATGGAATCGCACCGGTCAAGAAGCAAAGCGGCCAAAGCAAGGTCATTTCCATGCGCCACCGTTGCCCGAAATCTGGACGCCAAACTTTTCACGAAAACGCCGGCCACGCCGTCCGCCAGGAGGGCTGGGCCAAAAATGTTATGAGCAGCAGAGAGAACGAAAAAAAGGCCATCACGCCTCCGTGCGCGCGGTGGCCTTCAAACTGATGCGCATCTATTTCCGCTGCTGGAAAGACAGGAAATGCTATGACGCCGGCCTCTACGAAAAAGCCTTGGAAAAACACGGCAGCCCGCTCTCGGACCTGATGAAAAAGGCGGCGCTGGCGAAAGGCAAATAATTTTCAAAAAATATGTTGCCGGAACAACTCAGAACTCTACCGTCACTGATTCGTTGCGGGAAGGAGCATTTTTCCATCACTCCACCACTCCATCACTCCGTTTCTCCGCCGCCCCGCGGGTCCCAGGCGTCGCGCAGGGCGTCGCCGGCGAAATTGAGGACGAGCCGGGTCAAAGGGGCGACCGTGGCTGTTGCAGGGGCAAAGCGGAACTGGCGTTCCGCACTCCAAGACGCTTCGCGTTCAGGGTGCGCGTCCGAGTTGCCGACAGGTCTTGGAGTGCGGGCGCGAGAGCGCCGCTTTTCCGCTCGCGCCCTACCAACCAGGACTAGGGCGAAACAGACTTATCGAGGATGGATCAGGGAAAAACCAGGCGGATGGAGAGGGAGGCCGGAACGTGGCCGGCGGGCCAGTTGGTGGTTGGGTCGGCGTGACTCAGCCAATTCGTGCGGAAACTGGCGCTGGATACTTGTTCAACACTGCCGTCACCGAGCAAAATACTTCCAGCGCCCGCAGTGTTTCCGGCTGAATGCATCTTCGATGACCATGAGACGGGCTTGAATAATGAATTGGTCTGGATTGCCACGTCGTTCCCCTTTCCGCTTTCAGGTGAGAAACCGTAATAGCGGTAAGCCTCCCCGCCGTTGCCTAAATTGCGATCACCACCTTGGATTGACTGAGGATAGTTGTCGTTAGCGCTCACCCCCACAAAGTAAGAGAGGTGAGTGTTATCCTTGAAATCCGTGGTGAAGTTTGTTGCTGGCTCCCGTTCATCGGCCGGGCACACAACCAGTCTCGGAGATTGGCCCAACTCGTTGCTCACGATCGCGAAGTTGGTCCAGCAGATGGCACCCTGATCAGCATTGGTGAGAAAATCTCCCCATCCGCCTTTGGCCGCCGTCTGCTCGGCGGGGTTGCGACCGCCGTGATCCGCAGCCCAGACGCGATAACCCACGCCGATTACCTTGAGAACGTTACCGCAACTGATGCGGCTGCGTTGCTTCGTGTGCTGGAACCTCGGCAAAATCATTGAAGCCAGCACCACTGCTACGACCACAATCACGACGACCAATTCAATGCGAGTGAATGCGGACATATCGCGCATCGCTTTTTGTTTCATACTGCCTCCAGGAGAAAGTCAAACACATTTCGCGGCGGAAAGCAATGGCAGAATGGAATTCTTTGAAAGGAACAGGAAGGAAATGGCCGCGAAGAGGCGCAAAAGGCGCAAAAATGAATTCCGGTTTTGTGACTTTTGCGCTTTTTCGCGGCTATTCGGTTTTCTCCGTTTCCCTCAATCCTCCGTGCGCGGGTCCCAGGCGTCGGGCAGGGCGTCGCCGGCGAAATTGAGGGCGAGCAGGGTCAATGGGGCGACCATGGCTGCTGCAGGGGCAAAGCGGAACTGGCGTTCCGCACTCCAAGACGCTTCGCGTTGAGGGGCGCGGAGGAGGTGCCGACGGGTCTTGGAGTGCGGGCGCGAAAGGGCCGCTTTCCCGCTCAAATAACAAATACGCAATGGCAAATTCCCGATTCCCGCCCTGGAGTACTACCTCACGGGTTTTCAGAATTGAAAATTGGCGATTGAAAATCGGTCATTGGTAATTGACTGCCTCAATCCTCCGAGCGCGGGTCCCAGGCGTCGCGCAGGGCGTCGCCGACGAAATTGAGGGCGAGCAGGGTCAGGGCCAGCATCGCGCCGGGAAAAACAATGAGCCACCAGTAAATGCGGATGGAGTTGATCTGCTCGCTGCCGCTGGCAATGAGGGAACCCAAACTGGCCTGGGGCGGCTGGATGCCCAGCCCCAGCCAGCTCAGAAAGGATTCGTATAATATGATGGAAGGAATGGTCATTGTCAAATATACGATTATCACGCCATAGACGTTGGGCAGGATGTGGCGGCGTAGAATCCGCCAGTGTCCCGCCCCCAGGACGCGGCTGGCGTCCACAAAGGCGCGGTGGCGCAGGGACAGGACCTGGCCGCGGACGATGCGGGCCATGGGCAGCCAGGAGACCGCGCCCAGGCCGCCAAACAGGGCGGTGAATTGCAGCCATTGCACCGCGCCGTCGGAAAGGCGCTCCGGCCCGTTCTGCCATTTTCCCAGCAGGGCGTTGAGGGTGGTGATGAGGACAATGACAAATATGATTGACGGCATGGAGTAGAGCACATCCACGCAACGCATCATCACCGCGTCCCAGCGTCCGCCGCAGTAGCCGGCGACGGCGCCCCACAAAACGCCGATGATCAGGCTGACCGCCGTTCCCACCAGCCCGACCAGCAGGGAAAGGCGCGCGCCGCCGCAAACCCGGCTCAACAAATCGCGCCCGTGAACGTCGGTCCCCAACCAGTATTGCCCGCCGGGCGGCTGGAATTGAGCGTCGGAAACGGCGTTGGGGGCGTGGGTCATGGCTGGCGGCAGATGCGGCGCGAGGCCGGGCCGGCTGAAGAGCGGCCACACCAGAATCAACGCCACGATCAAGGCCAGAAGAAAAGTGGAGGCCATCGCCACCCGGTTGCGCCGAAAACGCCGCCAGGCCCGCTGATTGGGGCTGAGGGGCATGGCCGGTGGCGCCGCGGTGGCGGATGGGGAATTGCTATTCATATTTCACGCGCGGGTCCAGCGCGCTATAAGCGAAATCCACGGCCAGATTCAAGACGAGCAAGAGCACGGCATAAAGCAGCACCAGGCCGACGACCATGGTGTAATCGCGATCCAGCGAGCTGTTGACCATGAACACGCCGATGCCCGGTATTTGGAAAAGATTTTCCACGACGAATGAACCGGTGAGCAAGTCGGCCAGCATCGGCCCGGAATAGGAGAGGACCGGGAGGACGGCGATGGGGAAGGCGTGTTTAACGAGGACGGCGATTTCGCCCAGGCCCTTGGCGCGGGCGGTGGTGATGAATTGGGCCTGGAGGGTGTCAAGCATCCCTTCGCGCATGAGGCGGGCGATGCGGCCGGAAAAATAGAGTCCGAGGGTGAGGGTGGGGAGGATGGCGTGCCAAGGCGACCCCCAAAGGGCGACGGGGAACCAGCGGAGTTTGATGGCGAAGAACATGATGAGGATGGGGCCGATGACCAGGCCGGGCACGCAAATCACCAGCAAGGCCGCCAGACTGCCGGCGTAATCCTGCCAGCGGCCCCGGCGCGCCGCGGTGAAAAAACCCAGCGGAATCCCCGTGCCGAGCGCGAAGCAAAACGCCGCCGCGCCCAGCGTCAGCGAAACCGGCAAACCCTGCCCGATGATGTCGCTGACGGAATGATTCCGGTACTTGAGGGACGGCCCGAAATCGCCGTGGAGAATGCCGCCGAGGTAGCGGAGGTATTGTTGCCAGAGCGGGTCGTCGAGGTGGTATTTGGCACGCAGGTTGCGTTCAATTTCCGGCGAGGCCGGTTTGCGGTCGCGATCAAACGGCCCGCCCGGCACGGCGCGGACCAGGGCGAAAGCGAGGAAGCTGATGACGAGCAGCAATGGAATCAGAAAGACAATTCGCTTAACGAAATACATGTTTCGATTAAGATTAGGATTAAGATTAAGATTAGGAGAAGGAACCGGGAACGGCTATCCCAAAAGTGACGTGCGCCTGACGGTCCCAGACCTGCGGAAAATCAGGTGCGGAAGAGGACGTCTTCGCGTTTGAAGAGGGCCACGGCCACGGCCACGGCCACGGCGGCGTAGAGGCACATGGAAAGGAAAACCACGGCCATGAAGTTCCAATGAAACAGGCCCGACATAATTTCGCGTCCGGCCAGACTGACGTTCAACACCGGCACCAGCGCCAGCCGATAATTGAGTTCCACGCCCGGCAGGGCGGCCACCGCCGCCGGGATGATGGTGACGATGAGCAAGGGTTGGAGATAGGAGTTGGCCTCCTTGGCGCTGCGGGAATACAAGCCGATGGCCAGCATGGCGCCGGAAAAGAAAATCGCCAGCGGCAGCATCATCACCATGACGGCGAGCAGGGCGGAGGGATCAATGGTCAGCGGCAACGCATTGCCTTTGGCGGCATCGCCTATCACCTTTTTGAGCAATACGAGGGCCGCGCCGTTGGAAACCAAGGAGAGGCAGGCGGTGGCCAGCGACACGGTCAGCACCACCAGTCCCTTCCCCAAAACCAAGTGGGTGCGCGCCACCGGGCTGCACAAAAGGGTTTCCATGGTGCCCCGCTCTTTTTCGCCGGCGGTCAAATCAATGGAGGGATAAATGGCGCCGGTCATGCACATGACAATGACCAGGTAGGGAAGAATCATGCCGATGAGGTTGCCGCTGACTTTGGTGGGCGAGGCGACGTTGGTCTTGCGGATTTCAAAAGGCGTGAGCAGTTTCTCCGGCAACTGGTGTTCGGCCAGCCGCTCGCCGACAATGCGGTCGCGCCTGGACCGGAAGAACTGCTCCAGCGACTGCCAGGCGATCATGGATTTGAATTCTCCTTCATAGGTGTAAATCGTGACGGCCGTGGCCTCGCCCGCCTGGACGGCGGCATCAAAGTTTGCGGGAAGGCCGATGGCGGCATTGATTTTTTTGTCGGAGATGAGGTTGGTGAAATCCGGGCTGGGGGGCACGAAGGAGAAGGCGTTGTTGGTGCGCAAGGCGGCCATGGTGGCGGGTGAATCCGCGCCGCCCAGCACCATCACCTTGGGGATTTCCTTCTGCATTTTCCCTCCCAGTTTGACGGCAGCCAGGGCCAGGCCGGTCATGAGCAGGGGCATCACGACCACGGGCACGACGATCATGGAAATAATGGTGCGGCGGTCACGCAGCAAATCGCGCAGTTCCTTGCGATAGACCAGGGCGATATTGCGGCGGCTCACGGCGTTTCCTCCACCACGCGGACGAAAATGTCCTCCAGGTCCTGACAGGCAAAGCGCTCGCGCAACTGCCCCAGGCTGCCTTCCGCCATAATGCGCCCGCGGTGAATGATGGCGATGGTATCGCAAAGTTTCTCCATCTCGCTCATGACATGGGTGGAGAAAATGACCGTCTTGCCGCGGGCGCGACAATCGCGGATGAAAGCCACCACGGCACGGGCGGCCAGCACGTCCAGCCCGTGGGTTGGCTCGTCGAAAATCATGACGGGCGGGTCGTGGATGAGGGTGCGGGCGATGGAAACCTTTTGTTTCATGCCTGAGGAAAGTTTGTCGCAGCGGCCGTCGCGGAAATCGTTCATGTCCAGCGCGGTGAAAAGAGCATCGAGGCGCGGGCGCAAAACGTCATCGCCCAGCCCGTGCAGGCGGCCAAAGTATTCCACCAACTCGCGGGCGGTGAGGCGTCCGTAGAGAGCGGTGCCGGTGGAGAGGAAACCGATGTGGGCGCGGACTTTCTCGGGCTGAGTGACCAATTCGTAGCCGCCGACGGTGGCGGCGCCGGAAGTGGGCTGAAGGATGGTGGCCAGCAGGCGCAGGCAGGTGGTCTTGCCCGCGCCATTGCCGCCGAGCAGCCCAAAAATCCGGCCCGGCTGGCAACGAAAGCTCACCTGGTCCACGGCGCGGATTTCGCCGCGTTTTTTGTCGCGGAAAATCTTGGTCAGTTGCCGGGCTTCGATCATGGGGTCGTCTCGAAACGATAACCGATGTCGCGGATGGTCTGAATAAAAATCGGATGATGCGGGTCCGCTTCGAGCTTGGCGCGCAAGGTGGTGACGCAGCGGTCCACGCTGCGGTCGGTGACCACCACCTCCTGGCCCCAGACGGCGTCGAGAATGCCGGCACGGGTGAGGGCGCGGCCGGCGCGCCTGAGGAAGAATTCCAGCAGCCGGAATTCCTTGGCGGTGAGGACGATCTCCGCGCCGTCGCGAAATAATTTGTGGGCGGCGACATCGAGGCGGAAGGGGCCGAAGTCATAATCGGCGGAGGCGGCGTCCTGGCGGCGGAGGAAGGCTTTGACGCGGGCGATCAGCTCGCGAATGCTGAACGGCTTGGTCACATAATCATCCGCGCCCAGTTCCAGGCCGCGCACAATGTCCTCCTCCTGTCCCTTGGCGGTGAGCATGATGATGGGCATGTCCAACTGGCGGGCGCGGGCGGCGCGGCAAATCTCATAGCCGTTGACCCTGGGCAGCATGAGGTCCAGCAGGACCAAATCGGGCGGGTCGGCCAGGAGGGTGTCCAGGCCTTTTTGGCCGTTGTTGGCGAGGCGGACGAGGTAGCCTTGCGTTTCAAAATTGTCCTTCAACCCGCGCAACAGGGCGGGGTCGTCTTCAATAATCAAAATGGTTTGGGGATTCATTTTCGTATCTGGTCAGCCGCGGAGGGAGGCCTGGCGGAGTGCGCCCGTCCCCGGGCGCAGAAACCCCCGTGCTTGTCCAGCGCCCGGCAAATCCCGACCTGGCCGGGTTTTTGAGTAATGCTGCGCCCGAGGACGGGCGCACTCCGATATTGACCCGTTGCTCATTTTCCAGTCTCCGGTAAATCGCGGGACCCTGCCGCGGGAAGAGTGATGGTGAAGGTGCTCCCCTGGCCGGGCCGGCTCTCCACCCGCACGCCGCCGTGGTGGGCGGTGACGATGAATTGCACAATGCTCAGGCCCAGGCCGCAGCCCGAACCGGTGCGGGAAAGATGCGGATCCACCTGGTAAAAGCGTTTGAAAATACGGCGGGTTTCGCCCTCCGGCAGGCCGATGCCGTTGTCCCGGACGGCGAAAGCGACGCCGCCGTCGCGCGCTTCGGCTGTCAAGACGATTTGTTTTTCCTCGCCGGAATACTTCCAGGCGTTGTCCAGGAGATTGAGCAGGGCGGTGACCAGGGCGCCGGCATCGGCCAGGACGGGCGGCAGCTCCGGGGGGGCGGCGACGGTGAAGCGGCAGCCTGGGGTGCTGAAGCGTTCGCGGACGGCGGCGGCGGCGCTGTCAACAATCTGGCGGGCCGGCACGGGCTGGAAGTCGAAGGAGTATTTGTCGCGCTCGATGCGGGAGAAGGCGAGGAAATTATCAATGAGATGGCTGAGGCGGAGATTTTCGCGGGCGATGAGCTGGAGATATTCGCGGGCGGTTTTTTCCTCCAGCGCCGGGGCGTTCAGCAAGGTGTCCACGAGCAGGCGCATGGAGGAAAGCGGGGTTTTCAACTCATGGGTGACATTGGCCACCAGGTCGTTCTTCAACTGGGCCACCGCCATTTGACGGCGCAGCAAACCGGCGGCGAGCAAACCCAGCGCGATGATCCCGGCCACCGCCAGGACGCCTGTCCAGAGAAGGGTGGCGATGCCCGCGTCCGCCGCCAGGTCCATCTTCCCCTTGTCCTTCCAGGAAAAGGCGATCTTCCAGTCCGGCATGGTGGGGCCGATGGGGATGGAAAGAAAGGAATCAGCCGTTTCGCCCGGGGCCAACACCATCCCGTTGATGCCATCTCCCAAAATTTTATACACGATCGCTTGCTCCAGGTCGCGCAACCTTTTGATATGGATCAGCAAAATCACCTGCCCTTGCGCGGCGGGAAATTGCCAAACACCCGGCAGCACAGTGGGCCGCCAACCCGCTTGGGGCGGAAAGGCCGGATTGGATTCGAGATAACGCGCGGCGAGGTCTTCGGCGGCGAGGGTTGGGAACTTGGTTTCCCCCGGAAAGAACTGCTCCAGCCGGTGCATGAGAAAACGCCGCTGGGCCGAAGGCATTTCGCAATGAACATAATCGTTCAGTTGCGCTTGCATCTGTTTGAAAAGAAGTTTGGCGCGGGAAGGATCCGCGCCAAGCAATAATTCGAGCGCCATCAGTTGGGCGTTGGGCGCAATGAGCCGGCCCTGGTCGTCGGTCGCGGCCTGAAATTTTTGCCGCGCGAGGGCATTGGTCAACACGTCGAGAGCCGCGTTGGTTTGTTGTGCCTGCATGAGACATCGCCCCTTGGCCTGAAAAGCGCGCGCCGCCAGGATTTCGTTGGTCGTTGTGTCTGCCAGACTGCCGAAGGCGGCGGCGGCGGCGGCAGGGTCTCCCGCCTCGAGACGTTGCGCTTCCACCCAGGAAGGGGCCAGCGATTCAGGCGGAGGAGCGACGGCGACTTTGGGGTATTGAACCATGCCAGTAGAATCGAAACAAACCACGGAATCGAAACCAAGCGTCGCATGGGCCAAATCGGCCACCTGCTTGGAGAAGAAAGCGGCAGGCGCAACATGCGAATCATGCGTGTAATCGTAGCCCAATTCATGTTTCCTGGACTGCCAGAATTCATCCAAGGACTCCGCTAGGTTGGTGATTTGTCCCCGGTAAGCATCAACAAGCTTTTGCCGGATGGCCAGCCGTTCGTTTTGCACCGCTTTGTTCATGAACCAGAGCAGGCAAACCGACGGGACGAGCACCACCAGCAACAGCAGCAGCGTCAACCCGCCGCGGCCGGGCCGGTTGACGCTGAGCGTGAATCTTCTCAGGAAACTTTTCTTCACTTCACTTTAAAGGAATCCACAATCGCATCGAGCTTGGGACGAAAGGCCTCAAAGTCCTTTGCCGGGATCAAAAATTGGAAGGCCGCGGCATGGCTGCCGATGATGGCAGTGACTCCGTAGCCAATTTGGGGTTTCTCGCCGTCCATGTAATCCGCCATCACGCTCATGGCCGGTTGTCCTGCCACGGTCCGCTCCTGCCAGCCATCGGCGCGGACTTGGAAGTTTTTATACGTCTTGGCGGCGTCGGCGACCTCTTTTTCGACCAGGGCGCGGACGGAGTTGGTGGCGGATTTAGGCTCGATGACATCCAGGCTGTTCCAGTCCAGCAGGCAGGTTCCGGTTAATTCGGGGTCCAGCAGCGAGACGGTCGTCTTCGCCTTTTCCTGCGCCGTCGCACCCATCAGCCAGCCCGCCGGGGCCGTCATGGAGAAGCCCGCCGGATCAACATAATTGACAGCATCGGCGGGATTGCGCCGGCGCGTGCCGGTCAATTCCATGATCACGCCGCCCGCCTCGATTTTGACGATGTCGCGCGTCGGGTTGGTGGCAATCCAGAAGACCTGCCCGATGTGGAGATCCATTCTGTAGCACGGAAAGGTTCCCGCCGGAACGGTGACCGTTTCCGTCCCGGTCACTTCCAACGGCAGCGGCACAATGGACCCGCCGCCGAGGCTGGAGAAAACACTGACGGTGGACTTGTAGCCTTGCGCCAGGGGCAAACGCCGGAACAAATGGTATCCCTCTTCATTGTCATAGACCGGGCCGTCCAAAGGGATCTTGCTGACATCGTCCTTGCCGGCCAGTTTCACCTCCGCATGATCGGGCGAATAAACGGCGTCGGCGTCGCCCAGCAAGGAGTGTTTCCAACGGCTGTGCAGCGGCTTCATGGTGCTGGCGTCCACTTCGACGTGGCTGCTTTGCCCGACCATAAGAAAGCCGGTCCGCCAGATTTTTTGGCCGTTCATCTCCCCCGCATCCGCCGTCCAGGTGCCGAAGCCGATTTTGAGGCCGCCGGCCAGCTTGATGTCGAACCGCTCCTCCTCCCCATCGGCCCACGGGGCGGGGAGCAGATCGTTGTTGCGCGCCAGGTAATCGCGCGCCAGGGCGACGAGTTCCTTTTGATCGGGATAATCCTTGATCACCGCCTCAAAGGAGGCGGTCGCGGCGGAATAGCTTCGTTTTTTGTACTGACAGACGCCCAAACGGTACTGCGCCTGCGCCGCCAGCGCCTGGCTGGTCTTGGCCTGCTCGATGACCTGCTGATAAAGAGCCATCGCGCCGTCGAGGTCGCCTTTGGTCTCCTCCGAATAAATGGCCTTTTCCAGGGTTTCGGAGGGCGAGTCGGCCCGCGCCAATGGCGCGGAGCTGGTTAGAATTGCAAATGAAAGCAGGGACAAAATTGCTTTTGCCCGGCCCGACAGAGAATAATTTATTTTCATGGGCAATAATCTAACCCGCGATTGTTACTCAATTATTACCGCCCCATCCTTTTTTTGTCCATGTTGCGATGGGTTGGGGGTCGTGAAAGGCAGGGTGGGCAGTCCTCCCCATGAACCCAAGTGCCTCCTCTCCCCGTCCCTCTCCCCCGCCAAGCGGGGGAGAGGGTGTCCGCAGGACCGGAGAGGGGGTTCAGGGGATCAAGGCGCGAATCTTTTGGGGAATTCGCTGCCGCCACGGCGCGCAGCGGAGTGCGCGCCCTACCAGCCAAGGCCGGGACGTTGCCTTGGGCTTTCACTGCGCAGTGTCCCGTTGCAGGGCCAGCGGGATGCGCGCGCCGCCCTGGGTGAAGGTCCCGTCGAGCTTGCCGTCCTTGAGTTCCCCGTCATAGCTGGCGGCAATTCCGTTCCATTCCAAATGCGCTTTGGGCGCGTCAAATTTCACGCTGCTGGAGGGAACGTGGCCCCCGCCCTGGTCCGGGCTATCCAGCGTTGCGGTGTAAGTTGCGTCCGGCTTTTTCGCGATATTGAAGACGATGCGCAGTTTGACGGTTTGAATGGCCAGGGTTCCCCGCCAATGACCTTGCAACTCGGCCGGGCTGGCATAGGAGTAATCGGCTTCCGACTCCGGGGCCGGGGCCGCTTCCGGTTTGGGGCGTTCCAGCTTGAGCGGAAAAGTTTGGCCGCCTTGCGTCCAAGTCCCGGCCAATTGGCTTTGATCGGCATTGAGATCGCCCTGGAAGGCCCCGCCGATTTGGTTGAAATTCATTTTGACTGTGGGCGCGTTAAACGACGCCGACGAGGCCGCCAGCGCGGTGACTCCCTGGTCCACGCTGTCCATCTCCGCGCGCCAGGCACCGTCGGCATTGGCGCCGATTCTGAATCTCAAGCGCAGGGACATTGGTCCGGCCTGCAAAGTTCCCTGCCAGGCTCCTTGCGCGCCTGAGCCGGCCTGGTAATCGCTTTCCGCCATCGGCTCGGCCATTTGGTAGGGCGTGTCGGTCCGTTCCAGCGTCAAGGGGACGTTGACGCCGCGTTGTTTCCAGTCCCCGGACATTTGCCTGCCCGCCGAGTCAACCTTGGCCTCGTAAGTCGCGCCCAGGGACGACAATTCCGCCCTCACCATCGGATAATCATAAACGAATTTGCTCACCGGAATGCCGGCAAGGCGCTGGTCAATGCTGTCAAAAGCGGCATGATAGTCGCCGTGGGTTTTGGCAATTTTCAAGACCCCCCGCAAGGAGGCTTGCTGGATCTGGAGGGTGCCCTGCCAGGCGCCTTCGATTTTGGGAGCGCGGGCGGCGCGGAGGGCGTGATAAATTTTGGGTGACAAGGAGGCCAGCGCGGCCACGATGAGGATGATCGAGGCCACCAGGATGATTTTGTTCAGTTTGGCGGAGTTCATGGATTGATTTTTGGAAGGCGCGAGGGACGATTCCTCCGTTTTCCACGAACACATTGAACCACCTGTGTTACCGGATTGTTACCGGCTTGTCCGTTTATTGTGACCGTGGCGCTGTCAGGATTGGGCCAGGGAAAGAAACCAGGGCGTCGTCCCCAGCCCGCCCCAACTGGCGGGCTTGTGGTTGGCGAGGAAAACTTTGCGCAGCGTCTCGTCGTAGGGTGTCAGCGCGGTCCATAAGACGCCGGGACTCTCCTTCCAGCGCGGGTCAACCGCGCCGCCGTCCATTCGTTGAAAGGCCGCGCCCTCCACTTTTTGATTCCACATGAAATCGCGGTTGGTGGCGATGAGACGGGTCATGTCGTCCTGGTCAAACACCAGCCCGTGCTCGCGGGCGCTGACGATGGCTTCGACATCAACGCCATAGTAGCCGCCGTTGGGATGGACGCCCACCCAATGTTTGGGCGAGCCGTCGCTCTTGTAATCCCACGGGCCGGCCGGCTCCCAATAATTCCAAACGAAGTATTTGCCGTTGTCCCGGGTTTTCATGCGTGATTTCATCAGACGAAACCACTTTTCCGCGCGCGTTTTGTAAGCGGGCTTTCGCGTGACATCGTGCAGCGCCAGAAGCCAGAGGGCGACGGCGTTGGCCTTGTTGTCGGGATGAGAGAAGCCGGCGGCGGGATCCAGTCTTTTGGCGTAGCCGCCGGTCCATTGGCCGGAGGAGGCGTCCAGGCCAAAGGGCAAAACAATGGAAATAGCGCCGCCGTTGGCCGTGTCGCGCCAGGCGCCGCGCTGGTCCCATTTCAGGAAAACTTGTTCGGAAAGTTTGAGGTAACTTTCCGCCTTGGCCTGATACTTTGACTGGAGGGCGGGGTCTTTGAGAATTTGGCCGGCCATGCGCGTGACCGGGCGCAGGGCCATGGCCTCGCCCAGCATGCTGTCGGCGTTGAAAGAGTTGAGCTGGTCGGTGTCCGTGCCCGCCGCATCCCGTTTTGGCCAGCCGATGAAACCATCCGGTTCGGTCAGGCCGCGACGCACCCAGGAATCCGTCCAATCCACCAGCCGGTCCACCCATTCCGAATCGTGCGTGGCCAGCCAGCCGTAGTAAAAGCCGTTGAGGAAGGGGCTGATGAGCCAGCCGATTTCCTCGCCCAATTCCTTGTCGCAAGAGCGCGAGCGGGCGTCGTTGCGGATATATCTCTGCCATTGCTCCAGCCACGATTTAGCCAGGGCCGGTTCGATCCACGGCGGCGCGCCTTGGGCCAACGCCGCCCAGGCCTGGCCGCGGCCCAGAGCCGGCGCGGTGGCCAGGGCAAGGGCTGTGCCGGATAGGTCCTTGAGAAATCTGCGCCGGTTCATGGCGTAATGTGGTGACAGCGACGCCCTGGCGCAAGAAAAAGACAAAAGCTACAGGACAAAAACCTTCAAAGGCAGGGGCGTCGCGCTACGACGCACGGACGGCGCAGCGCGCCGTCCCCACCCAGGGAAATGAAGAATTTTGTCCTGCCCCCAGCCCGAATCATTAGCCCGCATATTTCACACTCAGATGGAAGGGCCAACACTGCGCCGCGTGAGGGCACGCGGCCTACCAACACCTCCGACGGCTCCTGTAGGCCGCGTGCCCTCACGCGGCGTTTGGAGGTGTGAAATATGCGGGTTAGCGATGTCCTTGCTGACTCACCCAACAGGCGGGCCAGTTTCGGACGAAAGATTCCGTCGGCGGGACGCCGACGGCTGCGGTCGGGACGACCGCGCTCCCCGAAAAGCCGCCAATGATCGGGGCACCCAAGAGAAGCTATTTTCCGCGTTTGACTTGAGGGGCGGGGAAATTTAGACTAAAGGAAATGTTGGCCGTTGAACCCAGTCCGGCTGCCGCTCCCGCAGCAGCCCCACCGCCCAAGCCGCCGCCGGTCTGGACTCAGATTGTCCACTCGGTGGAGCCGTTTTTGCAGGGCGTGGCCGCGCGGCTGGTGGCCCAAGCCGATGAGTTTGAACCGCAAATCGTCGCCTATGCCCAATATGCGCTGGCCGCGCAGGGAAAACAGTTGCGCCCGGTTCTGGTGGCGCTGAGCGGGGAGGCGGCCGGAGGTTTGACCGATTCCCATTTGACGGTGGCGGTGATAATCGAGATGGTTCATCTGGCCACCCTGGTGCATGACGATATTATTGATGAGGCGGATTTGCGACGGGGCCGGCCCAGTCTGGCGGCCAATTGGGGGACGGAAGTATCGGTGCTGTTGGGGGACTGCCTTTTTGCCCATGCCTTGAAGCTGGCCGCCAGTTTTCCCACACCGGAAATTTGCCGCGAGGTGGCTTCGGCGACCAATACGGTTTGCGCCGGGGAAATTTTGCAAACGCGCAGCCGGGGGAATTTCGAGGTGGCCCGCAGCCAGTACTTCAAGATGCTGGCCATGAAAACGGCCGAGCTTTTTGCGTTGTCGTGCCAACTGGGCGGACTGCTGAGCAAGGCAACGGCGCCGCGCCGGGAAGCCTTGCGCCAATACGGCCTGGCCCTGGGCACAGCCTACCAATTATACGATGACTGCCTGGATGTGCTCGGGTCCGAGGCGGCCGCCGGCAAGTCCCTCGGCGCCGATTTGGCCAAAGGCAAAATGACGCTGCCGGTGTTGATCGTGCGGGACCGGGCCACGCCGGCGGACCAGCAGCAATTGCGGGAATGGCTGCAAAACTGGGATCCAGCCCACCTGAGCGGCTTGGTGGCGCTCATCGAAAAATACGATGCCTTCACCGAATCCCGGACCGTGATTCAGCACTATTTATCCGCCGCGCGACAGTCGCTGGTCGCCTTGCCCGTGTCGGAGGGGCGGGCCAAGCTGGCGGGATTGACGCATTTTTTGGCGGAACAAACCGCGGCCCTGGGGGTTGTGTATTAGAGCGATTTAAAGCGATTTAAAGCGATATCCCTGATCCATCCAATTAGTGCCTACGAAAGCAGAACTCGAAAAACCGATGCGCGCCCTCTCCATCCCAGAGCCGGACCCAACGCCCGCCGTCCAACCGGAGGACGACTTGGCGCTGGTGCGGCGGGCCCAGCGGGACGACACCTCGGCCTACGACGAGCTGGTGCGGCGCTATCAGGAACGCATTTACGCGACGGTCTATCACATGACCTCCAACCACGAGGACGCCAACGACCTGGCCCAGGATGCGTTCATCAAGGGCTATCGCGCCCTCAAATCGTTCAAGGGGGATTCGAGCTTTTACACGTGGCTCTATCGCATCGCCGTCAATAAGACCATCAACTTCCTCAAACAGCGCAAAAGCCGGGTGCAAATGAGCCTGAACGACATGGATTTCAACGCCGAGCACGACCCGGACCTGGTGGCGTTGGTCTCCCACAACACGCCGCGGCGGGACCTGAGCCTGGCGGAATTGCACGAAAAATTGAACGCGGCCATGTTAAAACTGTCAGAACATCACAGAATGGCCGTAGTTTTGCACGACATCCAGGGCTTGTCGCACGAGGAAATCGGGGCGATCATGGATTGCAACGCGGGGACGGTTCGTTCCCGGTTGTTCTACGCCCGGCAGCAGCTACAGGCCTGGTTGGCCGATTATTTGCAATAAAGAGCATGGATCAGACATCTAAAGCGACGGTCAAGGTGGAAAGGATCATTGCGTTGAAACGCTATGAGCAGCCGCCGCCCGGTTATTTTCACCTGCTGCCGGCCCGCATCATCAACCGGATCGAATCTGGCGAAGGCCAATCCAGCTTTTGGGAAAAATGGTGGCCGGCCTTCAGCGTCCGGCCCGCCCTGGCTTATGCCCTGGGCCTGACCGTTTGCGGCGCCCTGACCGCGGGAATTTATTTTTCGCCGAAGATGGATCAGACCGCCGGCGCCGACGACTCCTCGCCCGGCAACCGGTGGGCCGTCGTGTCGTCCAGTGCCGGCACCGGGGATGCTCCTTTGGGCGGGTCCCGGTGGCTCGGCAGCACCAATCCGGTCACGGCGCCCCGAAGCGGCGACACCCTTTTCCTGACGCCGGAAGCGCACGCCATCCCCGTTTCCCTCTTTCTGCAAAATTAGTCAACGCGGCGTGCGGAATGCAGCATTGCTCGCGGGGTGCAAGCATCCCTCCGCCAGCAGCATTAGCCAAGGCGGCGGCCCAGCCCTGCTCTCCCAGCCGTCCGTGATTTCCTTCCAGCCGGCAGGCCGCGCATCAGGGCCTTTGCCAAATTTGCACCCTCCCAACGCCCCCAAAAAATCCCTCCGGCCTCTGGCGCCGCGCAATGGAATGAAGGGTGGCTGCTGAATGCTGCGCCCGGGGACGGGCGCACTCCGGATTTCCCCCCGAGGCTGCCGTTTTTGGAGTCAATTCTGACTGGATTTTAATGTGCGGTTCACCTCTCTTTAATGGTTCCAGCGTCCTATTGCTTGATGCTATGCGTTGTCTAGTCATTGAAGATGAACGGAAGTTGGCGGATTTTGTGGCGCGCGGCCTGCGCGCGGAACGGTTCGCCGTGGACGTGGCATACGACGGCCCGGGCGGCTGGGAGATGGCCTCGCTGTATGACTACGATCTTATTATACTTGACCTGATGCTGCCCGGCCTGGGCGGGACGGAAATCCTGCGGCGGCTGCGCCGGGCGAAAAAGGAGGCGCCGGTGCTGATTTTGACGGCGCGCGACAGCACGGAGCAAAAGGTGGAAAACTTCGAGGCCGGGGCGGACGATTATCTGACCAAACCGTTCGCCTTCGCCGAGTTGCTGGTGCGGGCCAAGGCGCTGCTGCGCCGCGCCCCGGCCAGCCGGGGCAGCGTCCTGCGGGTGGGGGACCTGGAACTGGACCGGCTTTCCCAGCAGGTGAAACGGGCGGGGAAAAAGATTGAGCTGACCTCCAAGGAGTACGCCCTGCTGGAATACCTGGCCTCGCACGCCGGCCGGGTGCTCTCGCGCACCATGATCATCGAGCACGTCTGGGACCAGAGTTTCGAGGGGCTGACCAATATTGTTGACGTATATGTGCGGCATCTGCGGGCCAAGGTGGACGACGCCCATCCGGGCAAACTGATCCACACGGTGCGCGGGGCCGGCTACTGCCTGAGCGACGAGGAGGGGGAGGCATGAATCCCCGGTCGCTCCGGTTCCGCCTGGTGGCCTGGTATGCCGGCCTGCTCACCGCGGTTTTTCTCCTGTTCGGCCTGGCCATGTTCCAAGTGCTGCGTCAATACCTGGAACGCAGCCTGGCGGAGTCGCTGCGCCGGCGCTCGGAGCAGATTGGGGCGTCGCTGCTGGCCAACGTGGCGAAAACCGGGGAGCGCTATGTGGCGGATGAAATCAAGGCCCGTTATGCGCCGGAGAACTACGACCGTTTCATCCGCATCTCCCGGGCCGACGGCAGCGTGCTCTACGCCTCCGGCCGGGCCGCCAGTTTTGATCCGGCGGGGCTGCCGGAGCCGCGCCCGGGCGCCGCCGCGCGCCAGGAGTCGTGCGCGGACGGAAACCGGCTTTTGATCATGGCGCAGACTTGCGCCGCGGCCACGGGCGGGAGTTATCTGGTGGAGAGCGGGGCGCCGCTGCAGCCGGTGGAAACGGTGCTGGCGCAATGGCGCAATTCGCTCCTGCTCGGTTTTCCCCTGGTGCTGCTGGTGGCGGTGGCGGGGGGCTATTTTCTGGTGGGCCGCGCCCTTGGGCCGGTGGTGGCCATCGCCCGCAGCGCCGAGCGGATCACCCTGCACAATCTGGACGAGCGCCTGCCGCTGACGCACACCAGCGATGAACTGGAGCAATTATCCATCGCCCTGAACAATATGATTGACCGTCTGCGGGAGGCGTTTGATCAGAACCGCCGTTTTCTGGCCGACGCCTCGCACGAACTGCGCACCCCGCTGGCGGCGTTGCGGGGTGAAATGGAAAGCGTGGTGGAGCAGGCCCGCGCGCTGCCGGAATGGCGCGACCGGGTGGGAAGCGCGCTGGAGGAGGTGGACCGTCTGGCCAAGATCGTGGACACCCTCTTCGCCATTTCCCGCCTGGACGCGGGCGAGGCCCAGCAGGTGTGGACGAAATTCGACCTGGCCCGCCTGGCCTCCAGCACCGCCGAGCAAATGTCGCTCCTGGCCGAGGACAAGGGAGTGAAGGTCTCCTGCCAGGTGCCGGCGGAGGTCAAGGTGGAAGGGGACCGCGCCCGCATCAAGCAAGTGGTGGTCAATCTGCTGGACAACGCCATCAAATACACGCCGCGCGGCGGCGCCGTCTCCCTGCACGTCCAGGCCCGGGGCTGCAAGGCCATCCTGGAAGTGGTGGATACGGGCATTGGCATTCCGGCCGGCGCGCTGCCCCATGTTTTTGAGCGGTTCTTCCGCGTGGACAAGGCGCGCTCGCGCGAAGCGGGCGGGGCGGGGCTGGGGCTGGCCATTGTCAAATCTATTTGCGCCGCGCATGGCGGCAAGGTGGAGGTGGAAAGCGTGGAGGGGAAAGGGAGTTGGTTTCGCGTGGAACTGCCCCTCGCATCCACAGTCACCAAATAAACGTTGTGGAAGCAGAAACCATCACTCCGCCCGAACCCCGGCCGTCCGGCGCTCCGCGCCGGCGGCCCGGCCTGATCTGGCCCCTCCTGGCGGTTGGGATTATTGTCAGCGGTCTTTGGCTTTATGCGCACAATCACCATGGAGCCACCCCGGATCCATCGGACCTCCAGGCGCCGACGGTGGCGGTGGCAACGGTGGACCGCGAAGACCTTTACAATGAAGTGACCATCGCCGCCGAATTCCGTCCCTACATGGAGGTGGAATTGAACGCCAAGGTCTCCGGTTATGTGACCAACATGAACGTGGATTTTGGGGACAAGGTTAAAAAGGGGCAGCTTTTAGCTTCGCTGGAGGTTCCAGAATTACACGCCGAACTGGACGCGGCCAAGGCCGCGCAACAGCGGACCGAGGCCGAATATACCAATGCCCATCTGATCTATACCCGGCTGGACGGGGTCAACGTGGAACATTCCAATCTCGTCGCCCAGCAGGACATTGATACCGCCGAAGCCAAGGACAGGGCCACCGCCGCCGCGCTGGCCTCGGCCAAGGCGGACGTGGAGAAATATCAAACGCTGTTTGACTACACCCAAATCACCGCGCCGTTTGATGGAGTCGTTACCATGCGGTATGCGGACCCCGGCGCGCTCATTCAGGCCGGCACCTCTTCGGACACCCAGGCCCGGCCGCTGGTGCGCCTGTCGGACAATTACCGGCTCCGGCTGGATTTTCCCGTCTCCGTGGACGACGTTAGATTCATTCACCTGGGGGACAAGGTGGCGGTGCGGGTGCAATCCTTGGGCAACAAGCTCTTCACGGGCGAAGTTTCGCGTTTCACCAGCCGGGTCAATCACGACACCCGGACGATGATGACTGAACTCGAAGTGCCGAATCCCAACCTGGAATTGGTGCCGGGCATGTACGCCGCCGCCGCCTTCAAATTGGAACAGCGGCTCAACGCTCTATCCATTCCCATCCAAGCGGTGTCCCTCGGGGATACCGACACCGTCTATGTGGTCAACGGCGGCCATGAAATTGAGAAGCGCACCGTCACCCTCGGACTGGAAACGCCAACGCGCCGCGAAGTGACCTCCGGCCTCAAGGAGGGGGAACTGGTCATTATTGGCGGGGGCTTCTCCGTCCAATCCGGTGAAAAAGTGGAAACCAAACCTTGGCACGAGCCGGTGCTGCCATAAGCGCCTATGTCCCGATTCGCCATCCGCTATCCTTATTTCATTGTCGTCCTCGGCCTGATCATTTGCGTGCTGGGCGTGACCAGCCTCACGCGCATGCCGGTGGATTTGTTTCCGCCCATCAATATCCCCGTGGTGGTGGTGGCCACGTTTTATTCGGGCATGCCGCCGGAGCAGATTGAAAACGACATCACCGGCCAGTTCGAACGGATGTTCACGCTGGCCTCCGGCATTGAGCACATGGAGTCGCGCTCGCTGCCCGGGGTCAGTCTCATCAAAGTTTATTTCCAGCCCGGCTCCAATCCGGATTCGGACGTGACGGGCATCAACAATCTGGCCATGGCCAGCCTGCGCTATCTGCCAGCCGGCACGCTGCCGCCCATCGTCCTGAAATTCGACGCCTCCAGTCTCCCCGTTTGCCTGGTCACCTTGAAAGGCGAGGGACTGAGCGAGGCGCGACTGCGCGACCTGGGCCAGTTCACAGTGCGCAACCAGATGGCTGGCGTGGAGGGGGCCTCGCTGCCGCCGGTGTTCGGCGGACGTTATCGCCAGATCATGGTTTACGTGGACCCGCTCAAGCTGGAGGCGCATCAGTTGAGCGTGATGGATGTCGTGCGCGCCGTGGACCAGGCCAATCTCATACTGCCTGCCGGCGACGTGAAAATCGGGCCTTACGACTACAACGTCTATGCCGACAGCCAGATCAACGCCATGAAAGACGTCAACCTGGTGCCTCTGAAAACGGAGGGGGACGCCTCCGTGCTGGTGGCCGATGTGGGCAAGGCCCAGGACGCCTCGCAAATTCAATTATGCAAAGTGCGCATCAACAGCCAGCCTTCGGTTTATCTGCCGGTCTTGAAGCAGGGGGGCGAAGCCAACACGATTGAGGTGGTCAACGGGGTAAAAGACGTCGTTTCCAAACTGACGGACGTGCCCAAGCAACTGCGTCCGGAGGTGGTCTTCGATCAATCGGTGTTTGTCAAAGCGGCCATTGAAAACCTGGTCCATGAAGGCGCCATCGGTTTGGTTCTGACCGGGCTGATGATTTTGATCTTTCTCGGCAGCATGCGCGCGACCGCCGCGGTTTTTCTTTCCATACCCCTGTCGGCGCTGGCCGCTTTCTTCGCGCTGGATCTGGGCAACAGCACCATCAACTCCATGGTTCTGGGCGGGCTGGCCCTGGCTTTTTCCCGTCTGATTGACAACTCGGTCGTCGTCCTGGAAAACATCTACCGCCACCTGGAACTGGGCGAACCGCCCGTCGTGGCGGCGGAACGCGGCGGCAAGGAGGTCGCCCTCCCGGTGCTGGCGGCGACCCTGGCCACCGTGATTGTTTTCTTTCCGGTCACATTTCTTTTTGGCGTGAGCCGCTATCTGTTTGGCGCACTGGCGCTGGCGGTGATTCTGTCCCTCTTCGCCTCTTATTTCGTGGCCATGACGGTGGTGCCGCTGTTCTGCGCCAAGTTGATCAAAAGAAACGACGCCGACGAGGAACTGGGAGAGGAGCCGTGCGCGCCAGCGCCCAGGAAAAGCTGGAGCGGGCGATTTAACGCCTGGTTCAACCACAAATTCCATAATATGCTTGACCGCTACGAGGGCGTGTTGAACATCACTTTGTTGCGCCCGCTGGCCACGGTCCTGGGAATCACCGGCGTCTTTCTGCTCAGTCTGGCGCTCTATCCGCTGGTCGGCCAGGCTTACTTTCCGCGCACCGATCCCGGCCAGTTCGTCATCAATGTCAAGGCCCCCTCCGGCACGCGGCTGGAACTGACAGACCAACTGATCGGCCGGGTCGAGGAGGTGGTCCGCGCGGTGGTGCCGAAACGCGATCTTAAAGTCATCGTGTCCAACATTGGCATCACCCCCGGCTTTTCCGCCATTCTCACCCCCAACTCCGCCCCGCACACCGCGTTTGTCCAGGTCGGGTTAAATGACGGCCACCAGCTCAGCAGCTTTGCCTACATGAATTTGGTGCGGGCCAGGCTGCAAAAGGAGTTGCCGGAACTCAGCGCCTATTTCCAGACCGGCGGCATGGTGGATGCCATTCTCAACCAGGGAATGCCCGCGCCGCTGGATATTCAGGTGAGCGGCATGGACATGCCGGGCGACCACGCCGTGGCCACAAAAATCGCCAGGCAGGTGCGCGCGCTGCCCGGCGTGAGCGACGTGCTGGTGCCCCAGGACGTGGATTATCCGGCGTTGAAAATTGATATTGACCGCGAGCGCGCCAGCGAACTGGGCCTTTCCGCCCAGGAAGTCGTGGACAGCCTTATCACCGCCCTGACCTCCAGCGGCATGATCGCGCCCAGCTATTGGATTGACCCCACCACCGGCAACAATTATCTGCTGACCGTCCAATACCCGGAGAACATCATCAAAAACCTGGCCGACCTTGGCTCGATGCCCTTGCGCTCGCCCCATCTCAAGGAGTCCACCCGGCTGGACTCCGTCGTCCGCTTTTCGCACATTCTCAGCCCCACCGAGGTGGATCACTATCAAATCCAGCGCGCCGTGGATATTTATGTCGCCCCCTCGGGGGAGGACTTGAGCCGGGTCTATGCCGGCGTGAAAAAAATTATTGACCAAACCAAGTTGCCGGAAAACATGAAAATTGACGTGC
This sequence comes from Verrucomicrobiota bacterium, assembly GCA_049513975.1. Taxonomy (GTDB): domain Bacteria; phylum Verrucomicrobiota; class Verrucomicrobiia; order Limisphaerales; family Palsa-1400; genus JBEKOF01. The sequence continues at coordinate 101,287 of JBEKVM010000004.1, forward strand.
GCGGCTCGGTGCAGGCCATGCGCAGCTCGTTCACGAGTTTTGGGATGGGACTGATTCTGTCAACCCTGCTGGTGTATCTGATCCTGGTCGCGCAGTTTCAGTCCTTCGTTGATCCATTGCTCATTCTGCTGGCGGTCCCGACCGGCCTGACCGGAGTGCTGCTCATCCTCTGGCTGGGCGGCGGGACGCTCAACGTCATGTCCCTCATGGGCGTGATTATGATGGTGGGCATCGTCGTTTCCAACAGCATCCTCATTGTTGAATTCACCCGGCGCTTGCGGGAGGAAGGCAAGACCGTGCGGGAGGCGGTTGCGCTGGCCTGCCGGGTGCGATTGCGACCCGTTTTGATGACCTCGCTGGCGACGTTAATCGGCCTCCTTCCCCTGGCGCTGAAACTGGGCACGGGCGGCGAAGCCTATGCGCCCCTGGCCCAGGCGATCATCGGGGGACTGGCAGTTTCGGTGGTGCTGACCGTATTCATCGTCCCGGCCGCCTACCTGATTATCTATGGAAAGCACGATGCCGCCCGTTCCACCGGACCCAAGGGAAATCCCGTTTCATGAAAAACGCCGTTTGCCTAACTCTCTTGCTCTGCCTCGCCGGCTCTCTGTGCGCCGCCGAGGCTCCGCGGCGCCTGACATTGCGGGAAGCTGAAGATATTGCCCTGGCGCAACACCCCCGCATTTCCTTCGCCAACCTCATAGCACTTGCCGCCCAACAATCCATCAAGGAATCGCGCGCGGCCTTTTTTCCAAATATTTATGCCAGCGCCACCGCCGTGGGTGTGGCCGATACCAACAATACCCGCATCGCCGCCGGTTACCTCAACAATCCCAATGTCTTCGAGCGCACGGCCGGAGGCCTCACCATCCAGCAGCTCATCACCGATTTTGGGCGGACGTCGGAATTGACCCGGACCGCCAAATTGCGCTCGAAAGCGGAGGAGATGAACCGGGAGGCGACTCGCGAGGAGATCCTGCTCGAAGTCAACGCCGCCTATTTCTCCGCCTTGCAAGCGCAGGCGATCCTGGCGGCGGCGCGTCAAACTACGAATGAGCGCACCGTGGTCCTGCGCCAAATCCAGGCCTATGCCACGAACAAGATGAAGTCGGAGCTGGATGTCAGCTTTGCCAGCGTGGATCTCGATCAGGCGCGCCTGCTCGTGGCCAAGGCGGACAACGATTTGGAATCCGCCTTTGCCCGTCTCTCCACCGTGCTCGGCGAGCGCCAGGCGGAAAGTTTTGATCTGGCGGAGGAGCCCATGCCCGAACTGGTGACCAACAGCGCCCCGGACCTGATCCTCGAAGCCCTGGCCGGCCGGCCGGACCTGGCCCGCGCCCGTTACCAGCGCGATGCCGCCAAGGAGTTCGCGCGCGCGGAGAACAAGTTGAGCTACCCCACGCTCAGCGCGATAGCCAGCGGCGGTCTGATGCCTCTGGGCGATTCGCGCCTCGGCGACAATTACGGGGCCGCCGGGGTGAACCTCAATTTCCCGCTTTTTACCGGAGGACTCTACCAAGCCCGCCAACGCGAGGCGGAATTGCAGGCGGCTGCGGCGGACCAGACCGTGCGGGACCAGGAAGACACCATCGCGCGCGACACGCAAATTTCCAAGCTCAACCTCGACTATTCCTTCGGGCGTCTGGCGCTGACGGCGAGCCTGGTTCAAAACGCCAACAAGGCGCTGGAGCTGGCGCAGGCGCGCTTCACCCTGGGCCTCAGTTCCATCGTGGAGTTGAGCCAGGCGGAGTTGAACCAAACCTCGGCGCAAATTGAGGAGGCCGGCGCGCGCTACGATTACCACATCCAGCGCGCCGCCCTGGACTTCCAAATCGGCCGCCTGCGCTAACAGCCCGTTAAAAAAAGGGCTCCAGTGCCGCCGCGTGAGGGCACGCGGCCTACATTTCCCTCGCAAAGCATGCATCTGTTGCAGGCCCGGTGCCCCTCACCGGGCCTTTTTTAACGGGCTGCTAAGCGCCCATGGCCGTTGTCCAATTCTCAGTCAGGGCACGGTATGGCCGTCGGCGGCCCAATTGATGTCCGGGCGTCCCGGATCGGCGGCCTTGGCGGGTGTATTGGAGCAGACATAAGCATATTTGTAATAGGCCGCGTGGTTATCACTGAAGGTAATGCACCCGCCGCCCGTGTGCCGGGAGGAGAAGGCGGTGGTGTAAACCTGAGGCTTGCAGATGTCGGTTTCTTTGGACTCAGAGCCATAAAACGGGGTTTCGCTGATGAGGGTGCGGCCCTCGGAGAACAGGACAAAACTCGAGGGATGGGCAATCATATTGTATTTGAGATAAATGACGCCGCCGGGCACTTCGTCGAGTCCTTTCGAATTCATCCCGTACTGAAACGCGACCCGTATGTTGACGTTGATCAGTGGATCAATTTTCGCCGAGGGACAAGTGAAAATGTTTCCGCCGGCATTGAAATTGTCCACTCCCGCGTTGCCGTTCTCCACGGCCTTATACCAATAGAGGGGTTTGCTCTCAATGTAAGGTGGCAGGGCATTAAACCACGCGTCCAGTCCTTGAGACGGGTTATAATAATAGAATTCCGCCAGATCCGTCCAGGATGGGTTGTCCTCGTAGTAACCGGGCGGCGCCCCGGGCGTGTCATCGGGAATCTTTGTCTCCGGAAAGGTTCCTTTGTTGTCATCCACGTACAGGCTCGAGCTCAGGCCCCATTGCTTTAAATTGCTGAGGCAATGGGTTCGTCTGGCCTGCTCCTTGGCCTTGGCCAGAGCGGGCAGGAGCAAGGATGCCAGGATCGCGATAATCGCGATCACCACCAGCAATTCAATCAGCGTAAAGGCGCGTCTCATGTTCGCGTTCATAACTTCGATTTTGGATTGGCTGCACACCAACGACGCGCGCACTATAGCCGGCTTCCATTACGAACAAATGTCGGAATTGTTACGAGTGAGTGACATTTGCGGAGGCGGCCTTTGCGAATAAGAATTCACCCAATCGTCACCGTCCAGTCCTCTCCTTGTCACATGGATTTGTTCTACTCGGCGGCGTCGTTAGAAGCAGTGCAACCATTGTAAAACTCATGAAGAAACTAATATTCTCCTCGGGGACGGCCCTTGTATTAGCGCTGGGAGCGCAGGCCCAACCCCCCGCCGTGGTCATTCCGCCCGGCAAATTGGCCGTGTTTAAAGCGGGTCTCCCCAACACGAATTATAACATCAGCACGTCCAGGGTGCAGCCTTGTTTCGTCCAGATTTTTGACCCGGTCCTGAATAACCAGGCAGCGCCCATTTATGCGCTTGCCTTGCCGACGAATGCTCCCAATGGGATTTGGATCAACGCCCATGCCGGATCGGAAGGGGGTGGAATTTCCCGCTCCGCCGATCGTCATATTCTTGCGCTGCAAGGTTACACGGGCAACATTCTCAGCCCGATCGCGGCCAAGCCTTCTTCCAACCCAACTGTCGGCCGCGGTTTTGGCACTCTGGATGCCTTTGGCAATGAACAGGTTGTTTATCAGGATCTGGCCAATTGGTTCGGGCTGCCTCCGGGGGTGACCCAGAATAATCCCACCGGCATTGCCACGGCCGATGGAACCAACTTCTGGGGGACCGGCAATGTCACGGGCAGCAGTTCCGAGGCGACCGGCACTTTGTTCTTCAACGGCAACGAGTCTGCCACTCCGATCGAACTGCAAAACTACATCCAGGCTGCCGCGGAAGCGCGCATCATCAACGGCACTCTTTACATCGTCGTGCCCGGCGGCGGCGTCTATAATTTTCTAGATCCCGCAAATAACGACGCCGTGGTCCCGTTGCCTTATGATCCGAATGTTCCCAACCCGGTGGAACACATCGTTTTGACCAACCTGTTTCTCAATTGGGGCCCGACCTACAAGAACATCGCCAATTTCGACATGAACGCCGCCGGCACCATCGCCTATGGCGCGGATCAAACTTACGGCATTGTGAAATTTATCAACGCCAGTGGCACCTGGCAGGCGGCGCCGTATTACTTCAGCACCACCAATATTGGAACCACCGCGCAGCCCAAGGCTCAACAAGGTTGTTTTGGCATCTGCGTGGATTTCAGCGGCGCCAATCCCATCATCTATGCCACGACCATGGAATACGGCGCCGGGACGACAGGCAACAACCAGGGCAACCCCAACAACAACCGCCTCATCCGCGTTGTGGACAGCGGCAACCCCGGCATAGCACTGGTGGCCCAGACCCTGACCACGGCGACCACGACCAACGAAGTTCTCCGCGGTGTTGATTTCTCCCCCGACCTGACCCCGCTGATAACCTCCGAGCCGGTCAATTACTCAACCGTCACCGGCGGCAGCGCGACTTTTACTGTCACGGCCAGTTCCGTCTATGCGTTGAGCTATCAGTGGCTGCAAAATGGAGGAGTTATCACGGACCAAACCAACGCCACCCTTTCGTTGACCGCCTTGGACACCACTTATAACTTATACGAGTATCAATGCGTGGTTACCAACCTGTATGGAGTTGTGACCAGCACGCCGGGCGTCTTAACAGTAACTGCCACGGCCCAGGCTCCGGTCATCACCAACACGGCGGCCGGCGTGACGGCCTATGTAGGCGGCCAGGTCACCTTTGCTCCCATCTCGCCGACGGGCACCGAGCCGTTCACCTTTAATTGGTATTACGGCACTACTCAATTAAGCGACGGAACGAAATATACCAATTCAGCCACCGCATCGCTCACCATCTTCAATTTGTCAAGCTCCGATGCCGGCAGTTACTATCTGGTGGCAAGCAACTCGGCCGGGTTCGCCTCCAACCTCGTGGATGTGCTGGCGGTGAGCTATCATGCGCCCGTCATCACCGCCGGGGAACCGCAATCAGTCACCACTTTCGCGGGGCTGACCGCGTCGTTGACCGCCACCCAGGCAGGCGGCACTGCTCCGGTGACCAGTCAATGGTACAAGGGCACCACGGCCTTGAGCGATGTGAACGAATTCAGCGGCTCGGCCACCAGCACCTTGACGATTGGTCCGGTCAGTTCGGGTGATGCGGGGTCTTACAAGATTGTCGTCAGCAATGGCGCAGGCAGTGTTACCAGCCAGGTCGCCACCGTCACCGTGCTTGTCCCGCCCGCGCATTCCTACGTCGCCTATAGCAACCAATTCTATCTTCAGACCTTCGACTCTCTGCCGGATCCCGGCAGCAATTCGGTCAACAGCATCAACAACCCGATGGACCCGGGCAGCATCAATGGGATCAGCTACTCGCTGGCCAATCCTTTTGACTTCACCTACCCCGTTATCACCAGCAGTTTTGTGGGCGGTCTTGGCCTGGCGACGATGCCGGGATGGTACGGCGCGGCGGACACGTTGTTTCCCGGTGTGGACGGAATCACCCGTTTCGGAGCGCAGGATGGAGATCAAACCACCGGCGGGGTGATTGATTTCGGCCCCAACGACGGCGGCAGTTTCAAAGGAACGAACCGCGCGCTGGGCTTGCTTTCCACCGGCACCACCGGTTCGACCACCTTTGCCTTGAAACTGGTCAACACCTCCGCCACCGTGCTGAACTCCATCTCGCTCGGTTTCACCGGCGAACTGTGGCACAACGGCACGGGTTCGCGGGTCATGTCCTTTGGTTACGCCCTGGACCCGAGCGCGAGCAGCTTCTCGCTCACCGCGCAATCCATCACCAACGCCGGCACCGTGGAAGTCACGAATCTGTTCTTCAGCTTCCCGACCGCCAGTGTCGTCACCGCGGTGGATGGAACACAACCCGCCAATCAAATCGCTCTTGGAACCAAGAACATGGCGCTGGCCGGTCCCTGGACGCCGGGCGGCGCTCTCTGGTTGATTTGGTCCATTAACTTCTACGGCAGCGGCAGCGGCAACGGTTACGCCATTGACAACTTAAATTTCTATGCGGCCCCGGCCACCAACACACTGCTGGCGCCGCAGTTGGGCGGAGTCAACTATAACGCCAGTGGAGCCAATGCCGGCTTGCAGTTCAGCTTCACCAGCAGTCCTGGCGCAAGCACGAACTTCTCCGTATTGAGCACGACCGACCTGTCGTTGCCGTTGGCTCAATGGCAGAATCTGGGCAACCCGACCGAAGTCTCGTTCGGGGAGTATTTGTTCCTCGATGCAACGGCTGCGAGCGAACCGCAGCGGTTTTATCAAGTGGTTGGCACAGTCACCCACTAACCAGCGCGATTCCGAATCAAAAGACCCGTTCCGTCAGGTCGTTCAAGGCCTGGCGGACGGGTTCAATGACCCACTTCGGCCGGGGCGGCCAGCCCGCCAACGGGGCGCCATGACCACCGGGCCGCGCCGGTTTTTCGGCGCAGCGAGGCCAAGGACCCGGCAGGAGCCTTGCCCTGCCGAAACGCTGCAGCGAAGGCCTCCCCGCCTGCGGGTTGCGGCGGCGTCCCGCGCCGGCTTCAGGTTCACGCGCCGGGACGGTGCCGGATCCCGCAACCGGGGAGGGCTGCGCCACCGGACAACCCACTTAATTGGGGCTGAGAATTCAATTGCGCATTCGGCGGGAACTTCGCTATATGTCATCGTGCAGAACCGCGCATCCTTGATGACGATGAAAGACCTGTGGGCCGGGGGCCTGTTGGCGATGTGGATGATCGCCGCCAGCGGCTCTGCGCAGACCTATGTCTTCCGCAACGTCGCCGGCAATGCCGCCACCTACGGCATCACCGATGGCACCAATGGCAACGCCCTGTTCAACGGACCTGCTGGCGTCGCCGTGGACGGCCAGGGCAATCTTTATGTGGCGGATCAAATAAGCTGCACCATACGTAAAATCACCCCGATCGGCACCAATTGGGTCGTCACCGCCATCGCTGGTTCCGCCAACCAAATCAATGGCAACCGGGTGCAAGATGGCACCAATTCCCAGGCCCTCTTTAATTGGCCCACCGGGATAGTCGTGGACCCTTCCGGCAATCTCTTTGTGGCCGACCAGTTCAACAACGCCATCCGCAAAGTCACGCCGATGCCCGGCACGACCAACTGGGTCGTGACGACCATCGCCGGGCAGGGGCCGAACAGCACAGGCTTCGCGGATGGCACCAACTCAGCCGCCCTCTTTGACCAGCCGGCGGGCATCGCGGTGGATGCCAACAGCAATGTTTTTGTGGCCGATCAGTACAACCACGCCATTCGCAAAGTCACGCCGATGCCCGGCACGACCAATTGGGTCGTGACGACCATCGCCGGGCAGGGGCCGAACACGAACGGCGCCGTTGACGGCACCAATACGGCAGCTCAATTCAACGCTCCCTCGGGCATTGCCATGGACGCCAACGGCAATCTCTTTGTGGCCGACCAGTTCAACAACGAGATTCGGAAGATGACGCCCTCCGGCACGAACTGGATTGTCACCACCATCGCCGGGCATGCGCCGCCGGGCAAAACCGGCTTCGCTGATGGCACCAACACGGCTCGATTTAACAATCCCACAGGCGTGGCCGTGGACACCAACGGCAACGTCTATGTGGCCGACGAAAAAAACGATGCCATCCGCAAACTGACACCCCTTGGCACCAACTGGGTGACCACCACCATCGGCGGCCACGCCCTGACCAGCGGCACCAACAATGGCTCCGGCACCAACGCTCTGTTTTATTTTCCGTTCAGTTTGGCGGTGGACGGCAAGGGCAGCGTCTTTGTGGCCGACATGGACAATAACACCATCCGCATCGGATTCCTGCCGCCCGCGATTCTCAACTCCGCGCCGCCCTTTGGCTTTGACCAGGGCCAGTTTGAGTTCATCCTCACCGGCCCGACAGGGCAGTTGGTGGTCGTCGAAGCCTCCTCCGACTTGCTGGCCTGGGTTCCGATTTGGACCAACACCTTCGGCCCCGGCCAGATCTTTTTCGCCGACCCGCAGACCGCCCCCCCTGCTCCCCGCTTCTACCGCGCCCAACTGCCGTGAGGCCCCCGCCGCCAAGCGCCTGCCATCGTGCCCTGCGAAACGTCAACAAGAGTGATCCCCCGCCCTCGCGCCGCGGTTGGATGCGTTCAAAATAAAAAACCGATGCTCGACATCATCTACGAAGACGCCAGCCTGCTGGTGGTGAATAAACCGGCCGGCTTGGTCTGCCATCCCACCAAAGGCGGCGAACTTTCCAGCTTGATCAGCCGCGTCCGCCTCTATTTGGGCGGGGAAGGCCGCCTGGTCAACCGTCTGGATCGCGAAACCAGCGGCGTCACCCTCGCGGCCAAAAACTCCGCCGCCGCCGGGGAATTGGGCAAGTTGTGGGAACGCCGGGGCGTGGAGAAGGTGTATCTGGCCATCGTCCACGGCGCGGTGCGCGACGACTCCGGGGCCATTGACCTGGCCCTGGGCAAGGATGAAAAAAGCCGGATCGCCATTAAGGATTGCGTGCGCCCCGATGGCGCGGCGGCGCGGACGGAGTTTTTTGTCGAGCGCCGTTTCCGGCGCGGCGGGCGGGATTTTTCCCTGCTCCGCCTGCGGCCGCGCACGGGGCGCAAACATCAAATCCGGATTCATCTGGCCGCCATTGGTCATCCCATTGTGGGGGACAAACTCTATGGCGGGAGCGAGGATTTGTATCTGGCGCTGGTGCAGGATCGGTTGACCGCGCGTCAGAAGGAGGAATTGATTCTGCCCAACCACGCCTTGCACGCCGAATCCACTGGCCTGAACTGGCGCGGCGCTGAAAAGGTCTTCCGCGCCCCGCCGAACGCGGATTTCACCGCGTTTGCCGTCACATGATTTTCTATTTCTTCCCAGGTTGACGCCGCCTCCATCCCGAAATTGCATGAGACTGTTTGAAGTGGCGTTTACGGCTCAACCGCCGGGCTTCAGCCTCGGCCATTCTTCACGACGCTTGCCACGGCGAAACTCACGGTAATCGTCGAAAAGGGCGTCGAGCAAGTTCGTCAGGTTTGGCTGCAAAGCCCGAGCGTTCCAGCGCCTGACGGAGCAGGTCTTCGAGTTTTTTCTGGCGGGCGGCACGCTCCTGACGGGCGCAGGTTTCTAGATCGTAGCGGGCCTCGTGAATGGCTTCAATGAGCGGATTGCGAGACATCGAAGACTTGGTGAAGGATTTCTTCGCGCCGGGCCTCGGGCATGGGTTCGTGCCAGCCTCGGAAATCAGCGGATAGACTCCGCACACTCGCAGCCACGTCTCCGGGGGTCACGGCGTCGCTGTTCGCCACGAAGCCATGTTGTGCCATCAGGCGGATCAAATGTTCACCATCGGCGATCAGGCGTTGCAGGAGTTTCTTGTGCAGCGCCAAATCCTCCGGTCCTGGACTCCGGAGATACATGCGCTGTTGCTGGTGCTGACGGAAGAGTTCGACTTTGTGAAACCAAAGCACGATGTCCCCGTAAAGAACCAGTTGCGGGTCTGCGCCCAGGATGACCTGGCTCGCCGGACTCCAGCTTCGTTCGGAGGTCTCTGGTTGCATCAGTGCAAGTGTAACCTCGAATTCAAAGAAAGCCACACCAAACAGCGGTAGTGGTTCAGTTTGAATCAAAGTCAATTGGATAAGGTTGGAGGTCGTTTCAGTTCCCCACTTGGCGGATAATCGCCTATGCTCAACCGCACAAGTATCTCCTTCGAGACAATCGCGGTCGCTCGTTCAAAGTCCTTTTTCTTAATAAGGCCATGATCAACGAGCATATCCACACCCAAGCCTGCAACTTTTTCGCTCCATGACTGTTGGGTCGGTTTACCACTCATAACGTACTGGGCCGCCAAACGCCTCGAACCTGAACCCGCTACGCATTAAAATCAAGGCAAGAGACCAACAATTTTCTCCGCGATCCAAACGTGATCTGAAATCCCGCCCCGATCGCGTGGGTGACGCGCAACGATTGGTAGATTCGCCCGAAATTGTAATCCCTCTAATGAACCGCTGCCCAAACGGCTGCGGGTTCTCCAACAAACGAAGCGAAAGGCGGCAAATCCCGCGTTGCTTTGTCGCCCGGCCTTTTTCCAACCTTAAACGTTGAACTTTGGCGGGCGCCTGTTAGATTGCAGGGGCATTGACTGAAAGAGACTTATGATTGAAACAAAGAGGGCGGATTCACCACCGGCGGCCGCCGCGGATTTGTCGCAGGATGACGTCGGAGCCATCACCGAATTGCGGGAGACTTATGGCAAAGTGCGGCTGGAATTGGCCAGGGTCATCATCGGCCAGGACAACGTGATCGAGCAGTTGCTCATCTGTATTCTGGCGCGGGGACACGGCCTGCTGATGGGCGTGCCGGGTCTGGCCAAAACGACCATGGTCAATTTGCTGGCCCAAGTGATGTCCCTGCAATTTAACCGCATCCAATTCACGCCCGATCTGATGCCCTCGGATATCACGGGGACGGACATTCTGCAGGAAACCGACCAACCCGGCCGCCGCGCCTTCGTCTTCGTCAAGGGGCCGCTTTTTGCCAATATCATCCTGGCCGATGAAATCAACCGCACGCCCCCCAAGACGCAGTCGGCCCTGCTGGAGGCGATGCAGGAACATCGCGTCACGGTGGCGGGGCGGTTTTTTGCGCTGCCCTCGCCCTTCTTTGTCCTGGCGACGCAAAACCCGATTGAACAGGAGGGCACTTATCCGCTGCCGGAAGCACAGTTGGATCGCTTCATGTTTTTCATTCATGTGGATTATCCGAGCGAGGCGGAGGAGAGGCGGATCGCGCGCGAAACCACGGGGGCCGCTCCGCCCCTGTTGTCTCATTTGCTTTCCGGAGGGCAGATCACCCGTTATCAGGAAGTGGTCCAGCGCGTGCCGGTGCCCGATCACATTTATAATCTGGCGGTGGAGTTGGTGCGCCGTTCCCGTCCCCTCTCCGGCCAGGCGCCGGAATGGATCCAGAAATGGGTCAGTTGGGGCGCCGGGCCGCGCGCGGTGCAATATCTCATCCGCGGGGCCAAGGCGCGGGCCGTCCTGCACGGCAGTTACCTGGTGCGCATGGAGGATCTGGAGGCGGTGGCCGCCCCGGTGCTGACCCACCGCATCCTCACCAACTTCCAGGCCCAATCCGAAGGCGTCGCCAGCACCGCCATCATCACCCGCCTGCTGGACGAGATTCGCGGAGAACAGCGCCGTGGCTGAAGACAACAAGCCACAAATGAAATTGCCCGCAGACTGCCTGATTTCCGCGGAGAAGATCACCCGCTATTTGCTCGTGCCACTCGCGCGCGGCGACAAGTCGGCCTTTCTTTCGCGTGCGGGCTACACACAAGAAGATCCACTGCAACTTCTCCATGACTTGCGAGACGCAGATACTCCCGCTGGATGCCGTGGCCGCGGGAGAAAACAAGTTTGGCCGATATTTCGAGGCTCGCGGCCTGCTGCGCGGGCCGAACGGGGTGGCTCTGAGGGTTCGCACCATCTGGATAACGGAGCACTTGTCGGGCAGCACCAAGTTTGTTACCTTAATTCCGGACAAACAGAGAACATGATGAAATTGGAACTCTACACCGACGCGATGCTGACCTGCGAGCTGCCGCAACACCGGCTTCGACGCGGCGACATTGTCAAACTGGTGGAACGCCACGTTGCCCCTGACGGCACGGAAGGCTACTCCATCGAAGTCTTCAACGCTGTCGGTGACACCATTGCCGTGACCGTCGTCCCCTCTTCGGCTCTCGAAGTTTTGCGCGAGGACGAAATCCTCTGCGCGCGTCCGCTGGGCTGTCCCTGAAAGCCGAACGCCCAAAAGCGACAGCACACTATGGAAATTATCACTGAGGCCCGCCTGCTGGAGGAGATTCGCGGAGAACAGCGCCGTGGCTGAAGACAACCAATTGCTGGATCCCCGGGTGCTCTCCCGCCTCATGCACCTGCCCTTGCTGGCCCGCCAGGCCATGGAAGGCTCCGTCTCCGGCCATCACAAAAGCCCCCACCGCGGCTCCAGCGTCGAGTTCGCCGAATACCGCAACTACGTTCCCGGCGATGACATTCGCCGGCTGGATTGGCGGGTCTTCGCCCGCACCGACCGTTTCTTCATGAAGGAATTCGAGGCCGATACCAATTTGCGTTGCTATCTGGTACTCGATTGCAGCGGCTCCATGAAGTTCGGAAAAGCCGGCGCGACCAAGCTGGATTACGCCAAGCGCCTGGCCGCCGCCCTGGGCTACCTGGCCGCGCGCCAGGGCGACGCCGTGGGGTTGTTCTGCACCGCGGAAAAGACCTTCTGCGAAATCCCGGCCCGGCGCAACCCCGTCCACCTGAAACTGATTCTGGACACCCTGCAAAAATCCGCCGCGCGCGGGGAAACCGGCCTGCTGCCCGCCCTGCACGACTTGGCGGAAAAAGTCAAACGCCGCGCCCTGGTCGTGGTCTTCTCCGATTTCTTTTGCGATCTGGCCCCGCTGCTGGATTGCTTCCAGCATTTGCGCTTTCAAAAACACGACCTCGCCCTCTTTCAATTGCTGGACCGGGCGGAGCTGGATTTTAAGTTTGACCGTCCCACCCGGTTCGTAGATTTGGAAAGCTCCTTCCATCTGGTGACCGAACCGGCGGCGGTGCGGGACGAGTACCTGCGGCAAATCTGGCTGTTCCTGGACGCGCTGCGCGAGGGTTGCCACGAGTTTGCGGCCGATTACCGGCAGGTGGTGACCGACCAACCCTATGAAAAAGCGCTGGCCGATTTTCTGGTGGCGCGCGCCCGGCTGGCGGCCGGCAGGTGACCCCCGGCATGCAATTCCTTCAGCCCATTCTGCTCTGGGGTTTGCCGCTGCTCTTGTTGCCGGTCATCATCCACCTGCTCAACCGCCTGCGCCATCGCTCGCATCCGTGGGCCGCCATGCGCTTTCTGGTGGCCGCCACGCGCAGTTCGGTCAGCAACACCAAATTGCGCCAGCTTCTCATCCTGCTTTTCCGCATGGCCATGGTGGCCGCCCTGTGTCTGTTCCTGGCGCGACCGCTGGCGGGCGGCTGGATGGGCTGGGCGGTTTCCTCCGCGCCCGACGCCATTGTCATTCTGCTGGACCGCTCCGCCAGCATGGAAATCAAGGCGGGCGGGGTCAGCAAGCGCGAGCAGGCCATCCGCCTGCTGGCGGAGGCGGCGGGGGAATTTGAGGAAAGCAGCCACCTGGTTCTTATTGACAGTGCCACCCTCGTCGCGGCCGAAGCCGGCCGCGCCACCAATCTCATGCGCCTGCCCGCCGCCGGGCCGACTGACACCGCCGCCGATGTTCCCGCCCTGCTCCGGGCCGCCTTCAACTGGCTGATCGAAAACCGCGCCGGCTCGGCTGAACTGTGGATTGCTTCCGACGCCCAGCGCAGCAACTGGCATCCGGAGGACCCGCGCTGGAAGGACGTGGCCGGCCAGCTCGGTTCGCTCTCCCAGAAAGTGCGCGTGCGCCTGCTGGTCCTGAGCCAGCCCGCCGACGCCAACGCCTCCATCTCCCTCCAGGAAGTGGCGCGGCGTTCCCAGGGCGAAAAGTCGGAACTGCAATTCGTCCTGGATCTCCAGCGCAACCGCCCCGCCAACACTTCCCTTCCGGTGACGCTGACGCTGGACGGGGCGCAAACGCAAACGCCGGTCGCCTTCGAGGGCCAATCCCTGCGCTGGCGGCGCCGGGTTGATTTGGGCGCGCATCCGGCGGGGGGGTGGGGCAGTTTTTCTTTGCCGGCCGATGCCAATGCGCGGGATAACACGGCTTATTTTGTTTACGGCGCCCAGACGGCGGTGCGGGGCGTGGTGGTGAGCCGTTCCCCGGACACGGCGCGTTATTTGCAAATGGCCGCCGCTTCCCGCGCCGGCCAGCCGGCCGCGCGGCTCGCCCCCGAGGACATTCCCGCCGCCAATCTCGATGGTTGCTCGCTTCTCATCTGGCAGGACTCGCTGCCGGAAGGCGAGGCCGCCGCGCGGGTGCAGTCCTTCGTGTCCGGGGGCGGCGTGGCCGTCTTTTTTCCGCCGGGCCGCACCGAGGCCGGACAGTTCAACGCCCTGGGTTGGGGCGCGGTGGAAGTTTCCCAAGCGCCGGCCGGCTTTCATGTGTTGCGCTGGAACGAGGACGAAGGCCCCCTCGCCCGGAGCGACGAGCGCATCAGCCTGCCGCTCGGACAGACCGATTTTCCGCGGCGCCAGATCATTGCCGGACCAAAGAATGTGCTCGCGGCCTTCGAAGACGGCGCCGCCCTGCTGGCGCGGCAAAGTTTGGGCCGGGGCGAAATTTATTTCTGCGCCTCCCTGCCCGCCGACGATTGGTCCAGCCTGGCGGATGGCCCGGTGCTGGTCCCGATGCTCCAACGCATGCTCCAGGACGGCGTCCGCCGCCTGCAATCGGTTTCCACCTCCATCTGCGGCGAATTAAGCGCGGTGGATCTGGCCAAAACCTGGGTGGCCGTGGATTCCAAGGAGCCGAAAGACATCCGTTTTCAGGCCGGCGTCTATAAATCCGGCGATCAGCTCATGGCCGTCAACCGTCCCGCGGCCGAGGACGACCCGGAAATGGTGGACTCCGGCGAAATCAGGAAATTGTTTGGCGATCTGCCGCTGCAAATGTTGCAAGACCGCCGCGTGGACACGGGCCAATTGCAAGGCGAGATTTGGCGTTTGTTTTTGTTTCTCATGCTGCTCCTGCTTTTGGGCGAAGGCCTTTTGATTCTGCCCGGCAAGAGACCCGCGGCCGCTCCCGGCGCCCGCGCGCTGAAAACCACTCTGCAACCGGAGGAGCAACGGGTATGAAGGGTTCATGGAGGACTTTCGGAAAAAGGTTCTGAGCTTTACGCTCCGGCGTAATTTTGAAAGACTCCCGCCCATGGATTCGCCACCCCAATCACTTGATGACGCCGCGCGCGCGCTGCTGACGGCGGCCACGGAAGCGGCGGCGAGCGCTCCGAACGAATCGAGTCTTCGCCATGAGTTGGAAAACGCTTTGGAAAAAGCCTGCCGTAAGATCGGGGTGCCTTGGACGCCTTTCAGGCTTGATCTCACATTGCCCGCGTCCGATCCGCGACGAAAGCGATTCGCAGACGTCGCTCATGGTGTGGTCATCATCGAATACGAACCTCCGCGAAGTCTGGGCGGCAGCGAAAAGTCATTGGCACACGCCAAATCACAAGCGGAGGAATATGCGCGGCTGCTTTGCCGCGAGGAGGGCAGGCGCGTCAGCGATTATCAGATGGTGATTTGGGACGGCTCACATATCGCCTTCGGAAAAGTGCCGAACGGCCGGCCACATTGGACCGCCTTGACTGGTTTCAGCATGGCTGGAGCAGAGCGGTTGTTGGCCGCTTTGGCACGGGATGGTGTTCCCCTTGTGCATCCGTTGTTGCTGGCGCATATCGCCGGCCCGGAGTCGCCCTTGGGAACAAAACTCATTCCTAAAATGTATCAGGCAGTTCTGGTGGCAGAATTTGCCCGCGCGACGAGCAAGACAAAACTACTGTTCTTCGAGTGGCGGCGCTTGTTTGGCCAGGTTGTTGGCATCCAAACGGACTCGTTGAAGAAGTTGCTCGACAGCCAAAGCGAGGCTCACCAGCAAGATTACGGGTCAAATATTCCGGCTTATCTTTTTGCCTTGAACACTTTTATTGCGCTCGTGGCAAAGTTGGTGGCGGCGCTGGCGCTGAGAGGCGCGGCCGAGGATGTCCGGGACAGCTCTTCTCCCATTCAAGAGCGGCTCAAAGAACTGGAAAGCGGGAAGCTGTTTGCCGATGCGGGCATTGCCAACATGCTCAATGGCGATTTCTTCGCATGGTATTTGGACGACCAGGCCTGGCCGCTGATCGCGCCAGACACCGAATCACTCATCGCCACGCTCGCAAACATTAATTTTGACGTGTCCAAGAAAAGTGCCGACTCGACGCGCGACTTGTTTAAAAGGCTTTACCAATCCTTCGTCCCGCGCGCGTTGCGCCATGCCCTCGGCGAATTTTACACGCCGGACTGGCTGGCCTCGCATGTGATAAATGAGGCTGGGTGGCAACGCCGCGACAGCTTGACAGACCCCACCTGCGGCACCGGCACTTTTTTATTGGAAGCGTTGCGCCGGCGTTTAATTCACGCGCCGGCCTCGGCCACCGCGGAAGAACTTTTGAGTGGTCTGCATGGCATGGATTTGAATCCGCTCGCGGTTCTGGCGGCGCGCGCCTCGCTGGTTGTTTTTCTCTCGCAACGCGTGAAACCCGGTCATGGACTGAGCCTGCCCGTTTACCTCGCCGATGCCATCAATCCGGTGGACCTGGTGGGTGCGGCATTCGAGCACAGTCTGCAAACTGAGAAGGGACTCTTTCGCTTCACCGTTCCACGGGCGTTGGTGGTTGACCCGGATTTCTTTGCGTTCTTCACCCGCTTGCGCGAATTGGTTGAGGCTGGCCAGTCCAGTGCGCAAATCTTTTCGGCGATCAGAATGGAAACGGCGGCGGCGCAACTTTCCCCCGGCGAACAGGCGCAATTCCGGCAGACCGTAGATTCACTGGTTCGTCTGCATAAGGAGAGTTGGAATGGAATTTGGTGTTCGATTCTGGCCGACCGTTTCGCTGCCGGAGCCATCCCGCCTGCCGACTTCGTCTGTGGCAATCCACCGTGGGTGAAGTGGAGTCATCTGCCGCCGGATTACGCCGCGCTCATCAAATCCCGCTGCTTGCGGTTGGGTGTCTTCAGTGATGACAAATGGGTTGGGGGAATCGAATCCGACATTTCCACGGTGGTGACCTATGTCGCCGCCGAGCGGTGGTTGAAACACGGCGGCACGCTGGCCTTCCTGATTCCCGGCACGGTTTTTGCCAACGAATCCAGCCAGGGATTCCGTCGCTTCGAGATCCGGCGGCTCAACCTCGAGATGGCTGTCACGCGTGTTGAAGATTTCAATGAAATCGCGCCCTTTGAGGGAGTGTCCCATCACGCCGCTCTTCTGGTGCTCCGAACCGGCAGCCCGACACGCTACCCCGTGGTGTACCGTTGGTGGTCGCCCGCGGGACTTCGCGGCCAACCCAGGCGCACCTACGCCAGCGCCGGGGAATTCACTTTGGCGGCAAGGAAATGCGACGGCCTGGCTGCGCCCGTTCCAGGCACCGACGCCGGTCCGTGGCTCAAAGGCACGCGCAAACAGCATGAAGTTTGGCGGCATCTTTTTGCGGCGGGAACCCACGACTACGTGGCGCGCAAGGGCATCACTACCGACGTAAATGGCATATTTTTTGTGCGCGCGTTGAAAAGCGACAGGAAGAGCGGACTTTGCCGAATCGAAAACGATCCCACGCTGGGCAAACGCGGGGACCTTGCCACCGTCAGAGCGAGCGTCGAGGCGGAACACCTTTTTCCGCTGCTGCGCGGGCGCGGCGTTTCGGCGTTCAAGGCGGCCCCGGATTCCGAATACTGCATTCTCGTTCCGCAACGGGGCATGCATGGGAATCCGGCGCTGCGGACGGAGTTTGGGGCGACGTATCGCTATCTGGACCGGTTCCAGGGCGTTCTCAAACAACGTTCCAGCTTCCGCCGGTTTCAAAAGAATCAGGCCTGGTGGTCGCTGTGGAGCACGGGCGCGTATTCGTTCGCGCGCCACAAGGTCGCCTGGCGCGAGATGCCGGGCGGGCGCTTTGCCGCGGCCGTGGTCGCCCCGGTTCGGCATCCGCAACTGGGAACCAAACTGGTCATCCTCGATCACAAACTTTATTTCGTGCCCTGCCAGAGCCTGGAGGAAGCCGCTTTTCTCACGGCCTTGTTGAACGCGCCGGTCGTTTCCGAAGCCATTTCCGCTTACGCCGCGCAATTAAGTCTCGGAGTCAGCGTGGTCGAGTACCTGGCTCTGCCGACTTTCACCACGGCGGATTCCACTCATCTGGCCCTGGTTTCGCTCTCGCTGCATTTGACCAGGAAACCGGCTCCCCCCAGCTCATCCGAGTGGGATGAGCTGGACGCGCTGACGCGAACGGCGTTTCATCTGCCATGAAAAAGAATTGCGGATTGCGGATTGCGGATTGCGGATTGACGACCGGGCGGCGCGGTCGAGTGAGAAGCATTTATGCAACACCTCCGTCCTGGGTGGCAAGGCGCGCACTCCGTGCGCGCCGCGGCGGGCAGCGGAGTGCCCGCCCTACCTTTCCCATCCCACCCACAAATGACCGTTTACGCGATTATCATTTATCATTTATCATTTTGCGTTCTGCATTCTGCATTTTGCATTTTCTCCCGTGAGCCACCTCCAACTAGCCGCCCCGCTTTCCGTGCTCGTCCCCGCCATTGCCGTCTGGCTTTTCGCGGGCTGGCTGAGCTGGGCCCACTGGCAGCGCAGCGCCCGCGGCCGGGCGGTGGGACGGCTGGAGTGCCTGCGCTTTTTATTGGTGACGCTGCTCGGCTTCACTTTGCTGCGTCCGGAATACATCGAACATCTCCAACGCAACGTCCTGCCGGAGATCGCCATTCTCCTGGACGCTTCCGACAGCATGAAAACGCGCGATCTGACCCTGACCAACCAGATCGTCAGCCGCGCCCAATGGCTGGAGGCCAAACGCGCCTCCAAATTCTGGCGGCCCCTGCAAACCAAGGCCAAGGTGACCGTGGAGGATTTCGCCCGGCCTTCCACCAATGCCAATGCCATCAATGGCACCGACCTCAACGCCGCCTTGGAACGCACTTTGCATGATTTCAAAAACCTCAAGGCCGTGCTGGTTTTAACCGACGGCGATTGGAACCTGGGCAAATCCCCCCTCGCCACCGCCACCCGCTATCGCGAGCAAAACATTCCCATTTTCAGCGTGGCGGTGGGCCGCCCGACCGCCATGCCGGACTTGATTCTGGAAAATGTTTCCATGCCGGCCTACGGCCTTTTGGGGGAGGACATCGCCGTTCCCTTCAAGGTCACCAGCCACCTGGCCCGGGAAGTCAGGACGACTGTCTCGATTTACGATGGGCAAGGCCAGCAGGCCAAAAAGGACATCACCATCCCGCCCAACGGGGCGGTGGAAGACGCCATTCTCTGGTCCCCGCGCACCGGCGGAGAAATCACCGCCACGGTCAAAGTGCCGGCGGAACCGGAGGAAACGATTGCCGAAAACAACGAGCGTTCCTTTCATATTTCCATCCGCCAGGAAAAACTCAGGGTGCTGGTGGTGGATTCCCTGCCGCGCTGGGAATATCGCTACTTGCGCAACGCCCTGGCCCGCGATCCCGGGGTGGACATGCACTGCCTGCTCTACCATCCGGAGATCGGGCCGGGCGACGGCCCCAACTACATCCCCGCCTTCCCCGCCACCAAGGAAGCCATCGCCCCGTACGATGTGATTTTTCTGGGCGACGTCGGCATCGGCCAAAATGAGTTGACCGAAACCAACGCCGCCATGATCCGGGGCCTGGTCGAGCAGCAGGCCAGCGGGCTGGTCTTTGTGCCGGGACAACGCGGGCGCGAAGCCACTTTTCTCAACAGCCCGCTGGCCGATTTATATCCCGTCGTCCTGGACCCGTCCAAGCCGCAGGGCATCGGACTGCAAAACGAGGTGCAACTCATCCTCACCAGCGCCGGCAAACGCCATTGGCTCACCCGCTTTGATTCCGACGAAGAGCGCAATGACGAGCTTTGGAAACAACTGCCCGGCTTCTTTTGGTCCGCCGCCGTGGAAAAGAGCCGTCCCGGCTCCGAGGTTCTGGCCGTTCATTCCTCCCTGCGCAACGACTTTGGCCGCATGCCGCTGCTCGTCACCCGTTCCGCCGGCGCGGGCAAGGTTCTCTTCCTCGGCACCGACAGCGCCTGGCGCTGGCGGCGCGGCGTGGAGGACAAATTTCATTACCGCTTCTGGGGCCAGGTCGTCCGCTGGATGGCCCATCAGCGCCACCTTTCCGAAAAGGAAGGCATCCGCCTGAGCTACAGCCCGGAAGCCCCCCAGGCCGGCGACACCGTTTATTTGCAGAGCACCGTGCTGGATGAAGCCGGTTTTCCTATTGACAAGGGACCGGTCACCGGCAAAATCACCTCGCCGTCCGGCCGGGTGGAGCGGTTGGAATTCGCCCCGATGGAAGGGGGCTGGGGCGTTTTCAAGTCCGCCTTCTCCGCCCTGGAAAGCGGCCGCTATAAAATGGAGGTGGCCTCCGAGGCGCATGGCCGCCATCTGGAAACCGAGTTGCTGGTGACGCCGCCCGTGCTGGAGAAACTGGGCCAGCCCGTCAACGCCCAGGTCTTGCGCGAGATTTCCGCCGTCTCCCAGGGCGCCAGTTTCCCAGTGGAGGACTTTGACAAGGTTGTCCCGCAGATTTCGGCTTTGCCCGAACCGGGGCCGGTCGAAAAACGCGTCCGCATCTGGAGCGATCCGCGCTGGGGCGGCGTCATCCTCCTCCTCCTCACCGTCTATTGGATCGGCCGCAAATGGGTCGGGTTGGTGTGAGGGGTATCACATAAAGGCGCGGGGTTTCCCTTGGCTTCCCTGCCACCCTTCGATTGACAATCGGCAGGGCCGGGGGTCTTTTTGGACTGAAATACCTCTTCCAGTTCGTAACTGCGCTATTGCCAAGTCGGTTGGCGGCGGTCACAGACCACCGCTACAGTGCAAAAGCAAACTTGAATGTATTACTTGGACAGCGCGTTGTAGCGCTGGGCATAGGTGCTTTGCAGCCATTTCATCCCGGCCACCAGATTGGCCTCGGGCGTTTCCGCCAGCAGATGATAATGATTGGGCATCAACACGCAGGCATGGATGCCCCAACCCGTTTACTCGCATCCCTCCGCCAGAGTTTCCAGCCAGCGCTTCCGGTCCGGGTCGTCCGCGTATATCCTGCGCCCCTGGTTTCCCCGTGCCATGACGTGGTAAACCGCTCCGGCGTATTCCACGCGAATCTGGCGTGCCATCGCCACCCATCCTGCTCCCCGTCCCCCCCATTGTCAAACCCATATTCAGTTTTCCGGGCTTGACCCCTTCACCCCTTCATGAAGCGGCCATCATCCTCTTCGCTCAGTCAGGCTCAAGTGTTCCGTCTACGCCATTACCGGGGTGGAGGGGCAGGAATATCCGTGACATCCGTGAAATCCGTGGTTCACTCCGTTTTTATGAAACATGAGGAACTTACCGGGCAAAACCCCGAAACCCACATCGCCCTGTTCCAGCGAAAGGAAGTCCGCCGCGCCATTCACAACAACGAATGGTGGTTTGTCATCACCGATGTTGTTGCGGTGTTGACCGATTCGGTTGATCCCGGCGATTACCTCAAGAAACTCCGCAAACGGGATCCATCCCTCGCCGAGACCTTCAAAGGGGGGGGACAACTTGTCCCCCCCCTTGGCCTTGAATTCGACACGCCCGGAGGACGCCAGTCGCTTCAATGCTGGAACACCGAAGGCATCTTCCGCCTCATCCAATCCATCCCCAGCCCCAAGGCCGAGCCGTTCAAACGATGGCTGGCCCGGGTGGGCTACGAACGCATCCAGGAAATTGAAGACCCGGAGCTCGCCACCAAACGCACCCGCGCCCTCTACAAAGCCAAGGGCTATTCCGACGATTGGATCGAGAAACGGATGCGCTCCATTGCCATCCGTGACGAACTGACGGGCGAGTGGAAAAAGCGCGGTGTCAAGGAGCAGCGCGAATACGCCATACTCACCGCTGAAATCTCAAAAGCCGCCTTCGGCCTCACGCCCAGCCAATACGCCGAGTATAAGCGTCTCAAGCGTGAGAACCTGCGCGACCACATGACGGACCTCGAACTGATCTTCTCCATGCTGGGCGAAGCCTCCACCACCGAAATCGCCCGCACCCGCGACGCCCAAGGCTTTCCGCAGAACAAACAGACCGCCCGCGAAGGCGGCGCGGTGGCCGGCAATGCCCGTCGCGAACTGGAAAGGAAGAGCGGACGCAAAGTTGTGACCAGCGAAAATTACCTCTCGCTCGCGCAATCGGCGAAGAAGGTTAAGCCCTTGCGCAACGACGCCGAGAACAGGCCGCCGGCCAGAAAGACTTGACCAGGCAGGCGGCGCTTTTTTGTCACCTTTCCTTCTCAAAACTTCGCCACGCCTACGGCGGGACAAGCCGCCCCGAAAACTGCCTGGTGGTGTCGTCCTTGCCTGTCCGCCATAGGCACGGCGACGGCAGATCAGGCGGATTGCGCCCCGGCTGCCCTCGCAAGCTGGCGGCAATGCGGTCACCACCTGGGAGGGTTTGCGCCGGGTCGGCATTTTTCTCGGAATGGCGCCCCTCTAATTGAAACCAGAATTCCGAATTCCGGGCTTGACCCTTTCACTTTCACGGAGAAAAACCGAAGGGGCGCATCTTGATACTACCACCATGCATGGCATGAACCCCTGCCCATGAAACAGATGGAAACCTCCTCACCCCGACCCTCTCCTCCACAAGTCTGTGGAGGAGAGGGAGAAGAAGCGCGCGGTGGTGGTGTCAAGATGCGCCCAAACCGAAGGCGGACTGGAAAAGAGACTTGCAAATCTGTGGAGCAGGAAGAAAATCACGAAAAAGGCCCACGCTGGCGGTGGGCAAGACACCAAATGGGAAAAGTCAATTCAATACAACCGACCTAAGGAGAAAACACATGTCAACTGAAGCCCAATGCCCTTTCCCCCACGCTGCCGGAGGCGGCACGTCGAACCGCGACTGGTGGCCGAACCAGTTGAAGCTCGAACTCCTGCACCAGCATTCCTCCAAGTCCAATCCCATGGGCGAGGACTTCAACTACGCAAAAGAGTTCAAGAGCCTGGACCTGGCGGCGGTGAAGAAAGATCTCGCGGCGCTGATGACCAACTCGCAGGACTGGTGGCCGGCGGACTTCGGTCACTACGGAGGCCTGTTCATTCGCATGGCGTGGCACAGCGCCGGCACCTACCGCACCGGGGACGGCCGCGGCGGCGGCGGCAGGGGCCAGCAGCGCTTTGCGCCGCTCAACAGTTGGCCGGACAACGTGAGCCTGGACAAGGCGCGCCGCCTGCTCTGGCCGATCAAGCAGAAGTATGGCCGGAAGATTTCATGGGCCGACCTGATGATCCTAACGGGGAACGTCGCGCTGGAAACGATGGGCTTCAAAACGTTCGGTTTCGGAGGCGGTCGCGAGGA
>JBEKVM010000005.1:0-74292 GCA_049513975.1 Verrucomicrobiota bacterium
CAGATGACGCAGATTCACGCAGATAAAAAAAGAATCAGAGTTCTTCCTTTCCCATCTGCGTACATCTGCCCCGTTATCTGCGGGCAAAGGTCTTTTCTTGTCTTCTCCCTCATTTCGTTCCGTCCGCCCGCAACGATACTTGCAGCAGGTTTCCCGCAACACCTGCCATTCCGCCGCCAACGCCTCATTGCGCAGGTGCTTCCCGCGCCGCATCCAGTAAGGCAGCTTGTAGTTGGAGAGCGTTTCAACGTCAGTGCCGGTCCGAATGTCTGGTTCTGCTCGATTTACTTCGCCGCCGTGCCGCTCCGGTGTCACTGGCCCCCCTTTTTTGTGGCCGTGTCAACAATGGCGAGAATTGCGGCCTTGAGTGGAGCGGAAAGCCTACCCCAGGCAGCGACTACTTGCGCCAGCTCGTGACTGAGCGTGACTGGCTTTTGTGAGGCTATTTGTGAGGGCACCCCACCTAAACCCTTGATAATCAACGATTCGTGGCGGGTTGGAGCGCCGGCGTCATACGCGCGAAAGCAGGCCGGCTTTTTCCAGGGGATGAAGGCCGTGCCACGGCGGACCGGAGCTTTCCGCGCCGGGAAACATCTTGCCGGGATTGGC
The DNA here is from genome assembly GCA_049513975.1 of Verrucomicrobiota bacterium. Lineage (GTDB taxonomy): Bacteria > Verrucomicrobiota > Verrucomicrobiia > Limisphaerales > Palsa-1400 > JBEKOF01. The sequence continues at coordinate 610 of JBEKVM010000005.1, forward strand.
AATGCCGAGAGGATCAAACGCCGCGCGCACCCGTTTCAGGCAGGCGATTTCCTCCGCGTTGAACATCAGGGCCAGGTAATCGCGCTTCTCCATGCCGACGCCATGTTCGCCAGTGATGGAGCCGCCCATTTCCACGCACATCTCGAGAATCCGCCCGGCCAGCGCCTCGGCCCGTTGCAAGGCGCCCGCTTCGCGGCCGTCAAATAGAATTAACGGATGCAAATTGCCGTCGCCGGCGTGGAAGACGTTCCCGCAGCGAATGCCCGACTCTTTGGCCATTTGATGAATCCGCCGCAACGCCTCCCCCAACCGCCGGCGCGGCACCACCCCGTCCTGCACGATGAAGTCCGGAGACAGCCGGCCCACCGCGCTGAAGGCGCTCTTGCGCCCTTTCCAAATGGCGGAGCGCTCCTCCGCGTCGCGGGCCGGCCGGGCTTCGATGGGCCGGCTGGCGGCGATGATTTCATCCAGCCGCGCCCGCTCCGCGGCCACCACTTCGCGCGGGCCTTCCAGTTCGACAATGAGCACCGCTTCGCAGCCCGGAGGATACTCGGCGTGAACCGCCGCTTGCGCGGCTTGCAGCGCCAGCGCATCCATGATTTCAATCGCGCCGGGCAGCAGCCCGCTGGCGATGATGGCGGAGACGGCGTCCCCCGCCTGCTCCAGCGTGCGGTAGCCGGCCAGAACAGTGTGGAAGCATTCCGCCTTGGGCAGCAGTTGCAGCGTGATTTCCAGGGCAATGCCGAAAAGCCCTTCGTTGCCCGTGAAAAGGCCGCACCAATCCGGACCGATGTTTTCGCGGCTGACCCCGCCCCACTCCACCACTTCCCCGGTGGCCAGCACCGCTTTGAGGCCGAGGACGTGGTTTGAGGTCATGCCGTACTTCAGGCAATGAGCGCCCCCGGCGTTGAAGGCCACGTTGCCGCCAATGGTGCAGATCGCCTGGCTGGATGGATCGGGCGCGTAACGCAGCCCGTGCGGCGCCGCGGCCACGCTGACTTGAGTATTGACAACGCCCGCTTCCACCACGGCCACCCGCGCCGCCGGCTCCAGCCGCAGTATGCGGTTGAGCCGGTTCAGCGCGATGACTATGCCCCCGGCCACCGGCAGCGATCCGCCTGACAAACTGGTGCCGCTGCCGCGCGCGACGAACGCCAGCCGCTCCGCGTGACAATGCCGCACCAGCGCAATGACTTCGTCCGTGGTTTCAGGAATGGCAATGGCCAGCGGACGGGCGCGGTAAGCGGTCAGTCCGTCGCTTTCATACGCCCCCAGTTGCTCCGGCTCTGACAGCAGCCGTTCCGGCGGCAGCAACGAAGCCAGCCGGTGAAGAACAGTCGCGGACATGATGTTTAGCCCAATATCGTGCGCAATGCGGTCAGGACCAAATCCACATTGCGCGCCGTGGCCCCGTGCCCCATTAAGCCGATGCGCCACGCCTTGCCCGCCATCGGGCCGAGGCCGCCGCCGATTTCGATTCCGTATTCCTCCAGCAGGCGGCGGCGCACGCCCGCATCGTCGGCGCCGGCGGGGATCGAAATGCAATTGAGCGTGTGCAGCGACTTTTTGGGAATGTACCCAAGTCCCATCGTTTCCAGGCCGGCCCGAAGACGGCGGTGCATTTTTTCGTGACGGTCAATCCGCTCCTCCAAACCCTCCTCCAGGACGATGGCCAGCGCTTCGCGCAGCGCGTAGGTCATGTTGACCGGCGCGGTGTGATGATAAACCCGGCCACCCGCCCCGCCGCCGGTGTAGTACTTGCGCAGCATGGAAACATCGAGATACCAGGACTGCGGCCGGGTCTTGCGCGCGTCCATGCGGGCCAGCGCGCGCTCGCCGAAACTGACGGGCGAAAGGCCGGGCGGGCAGCTCAGACATTTCTGCGTGCCGCTGTAAATGGCGTCAATCCCCCACTCGTCCACGCGCAATTCGTGGCCGCCCAGGCTGGTCACCGCATCCACCGCCAGCAACGCGCCGCGCGCGTGGACCAAATCGGCCAGTCCCGTGAGCGGTTGATGAGCGCCGGTGCTGGTTTCGGCGTGGATAATGCCGAGAAGTTTCGCCTTGGGATGCTGCTCGAAAGCCGCCCCGATTTGCTCTTTGGTAAAGACATCTCCCCACGCCGCCTCGATGGCGTGAACCGTGGCGCCGCAGCGCTCCATTACATCCTTCATCCGCCCGCCAAATACCCCGTTGACGCACACCATCACCTCGTCCCCCGGCTCGATGAGATTGACCGCGACGCATTCCATGCCAGCCATCCCGGTGCCGCTGACCGGGAAAGTCAGCGAATTCTTGGTGCGGAACACCTGCCGCAGGAATTGGCAGGTTTCGTCCATGATGGCGAGGTATTGCGGATCAAGATGTCCCAGCGTCGGCGCGCCCAGCGCGCGCAAGACCCGTTGCGGGACAGGACTCGGCCCCGGGCCGAGGAGAATGCGCTCGGCAGGGAAGGCGGTGTCCGTGTTAATCGGCGCGGTCACGACTTGCAGAATGCGAATGCACTCCGCAGAATGCAAAGTAATTCTACGCGATGACAACACCGGAGATAATCAGCGGCATGGACGAAAATTCTGCGGAGGAGCGGGCTTGCCTCCCGGCGAACACGAAATGGCAGAGGAAAGACCCCGGGTTCAAGGCCGTTGGCTTCGGAGGAAGAGCCGGCGTCCTTGTTCTGTTGATCGTCTCCTTCGCGATCAATATGGTTCGGGCCGGATCGCAAGCCGTTCGGAGCGGCACTGGGATGGTGGTTTCGGCCAGCGCGATTGCATCGGAAGTTGGGGCGCAGACCCTGAAGGATGGCGGCACCGCAGTGGACGCCGCCATTGCGACGGCGTTTGCGCTGGCAGTTACTCATCCGTCCGCCGGTAACATTGGCGGCGGTGGATTTCTTCTCTATCGCTCAACCAGCGGCCAGGCTGTCGCGTATGATTTCCGTGAGGCTGCGCCGGCAGGCGCCTCATCCGAAATGTTCATGAAAAACGGGGTTTACGACCAGGCCTTACATCATAACAGCTATCTTGCAGTCGGAGTGCCGGGGACTGTCGCCGGGCTTTACCTTGCTTGGAATGATCAGGGCGCTGCAAAGCATTTGTCCTGGCCACGCTTGGTGGAACCGGCCGCCAGGCTCGCGCGCGATGGGTTTACCGTAAGTGATGGTTTAGCCCGTTCGCTCAAGGTGGACTTGCTGCAACAGACCACCAATGAAGCAGCCGTGGCGCAATTCACGCAGAACGGCAAGCCGTGCTCCGCCGGCGACACTCTGAAGCAGCCGGCCCTTGCCGCGACGCTGGAGCGGATCGCGCGGCAGGGACCCGCCGGCTTTTATGAAGGCGAAACGGCGCGCGCCATAGATCAGGAGATGCGGAAAAATGGGGGCCTGATCACGCTCCGGGATCTCAAGGATTACAAGGCTCAACGGCGCACGGATGTCATCAAGGGCGCCTATCGCGGATACGAAGTAATCTCCATGCCTCCGCCGTCTTCGGGTGGCGTCGGCCTCGTTGAAATGCTGAATGTCCTGGAAGGCTATGACCTTGCAGGAATGGGCCGGGGTTCGGCGACAAATGTGCATCGCATGGTCGAAGCAATGAAACGCGCCTACGCCGACCGCGCTCATTATCTGGGCGACCCTTACGCTCCGTTCAACACCAACATGCCGCTGGCTCGGCTGCTCTCAAAGGAGTATGCGGCAGAATTGAGGAAGACGATCAGTGCGACTAACACAAACCCATCGTCAACCAACTTTGCGTGGCCCAATGAAGGCGGAAATACGACCCATCTCTCCGTGGTTGATCAAGCCGGCAACGCCGTGTCGCTGACGTACACGCTTGAGGAGGGTTACGGCGTGAAGGTGGTCGTGCCAGGCGCAGGTTTCCTGCTGAACAATGAATTGGGTGATTTCAACGCGGCTCCCGGTCTCACCACGACCGGCGGCCTGATTGGCACGACGCCGAACCTCGCTCAGCCGCGCAAGCGCCCGCTGTCAAGCATGACGCCGGCCATCCTGGCAAAAGACGGGCGGCTTTTCATGGTCACCGGAAGCCCGGGCGGACGGACGATTATCGCCACCGTGCTGCATACCATCATCAACGTGGTTGATTTTGGGATGAACGCGCAGGAGGCGGTGGATGCCGGGCGCTTTTATCACCAGTGGCTCCCCGACGAAATCACCTACGAACGACCGGCGCTGTCCCCGGATGCAATCCAGGTGCTCCACGATAAAATGGGCCACGCCCGGCTGAGGGAAATAAAAAGCCAGGGAGTTGCCGAAGTGATTATTTTCAACGCCGCCAACCGCATTTCGGAGGGTGGCATTGATCGGCGGCAACCAGACGGAGGCGCTGCGTTTCCGTAAAGCCGATCGGGATGAAGACCTCAGTCGTGGTCAGGAAAAACAGGCAGGAGATCGCCGTGGGTGTCGAAGGCCAGCGGGGTTGGCTGGCTTTCGGCGATCAGATCGGATCTGGCCTGCGCTTCCTCCAGGTATGCCTCGGAGGCCAGGAAGGTTTCGCAACTCAAAGTGTTTTTGATCCATAACGCCTTCAACTGGCGGAGGTCACCGTGGCCGGTGGTTTGAAGGGCGGCTTCAAGGGCCTCGCGGTCGGTCGGGTAGTGCATCGGGACGCGCGCATTGGCCGGCATCAGGGCGGTTCGGGCGTTGACCCAGGTGGTTTTGGCATCCATTGCGCGCACCAGGCGGTCATGGGTGAAGTCGGCCATGCCGATGCCGGTGGCGTTGCCGTAGCTGTCCGGATGCAACGAGCGCACAAAAATGCGGCCCACCGCGTTGTCGCCGGGATGGACGAAACTGCCGTCCGATGCGCGCCGGATGATGTTGGTGTCCATCCCCGAACCGCTCAGATTCTTGCCAATTTCGTCCAGGATCAGAAGATCAACGCGATCAAACGGCAGGCGCGGCATCAACGCGCGCGCTTGCTCGAGCCATTTCATTTCCGCCGATTCCATTGCCGCGGCCGGCACGGCCACCACCCGGGCAGTCTGATGGAGCTGGTTTTCGATGATGCCGACGCCGAAGGAGATTTTGCCCAATCTGATCACCACGCGCGCCACCTCCAGCAAAGCGGCGCCGCCGCCCATCCGCATCATCGCCTGATGAAACTGCTGGGCGCCCTTCTGCTTGCCCAGGCCAATGGCCGCCATCTTCATCAGGCCGCTCTCGACGGGTCCGTGAAAATCGGTGTGCGGCTTGATCCGGTTGACCACCACGATGGCGTCCGCACCGGCCGCGTTGCGATCCTGATAGACGATAAGCCCGCCGGCGCGTGCGAGTTCCACCGGATCCATGCTGCTCCGGATCGGCACGCCCATTTGCTCTTCGGTGATGCCGTAATGCGCCAGCACATCGAGTTGGCCGCAGTCGGTCGCGCCGCCGTGGCTGCCCATGGCCGGAACAATAAAGGGGCGCGCGCCCAGAGTTTTCAACTCTTCGCAAACCGTGCGCACGATGGCGGCGTAATTGGCGATGCCGCGGCTGCCCGCGCCCACCGCCACCGTCATGCCGGGCCGGATGTATTCTGCCGCGGGCAAGCCGGCCAGCGCGGCGCGCGTCGCGGCGCACGGATCGCCCAAGGTTGCTCGCTCGAACTTCTGCTTCAGGCGGAAAAATCGCAAATCATTCATCATATATCTATGGCGATGACCTCGTGGTCAAGAATTGAGGGGACGGTGATGGCGAGGTCGGCACCGCGGTGTTCGGTCCGAGGAGTTTTATCGGCGACCAGCAGATGAACTTTTTTGGCCCGGATGCCTTCGGGCAGGCGGACCCGGACGTTTTGCGCGCTCACCGGAATAAATTCGCGGAAAGGGCCTTTCATGGCCATCGGATTGGTCAGATTAACAAGGTGAATGACCAGCGCGTCGCGATTGCGCCAGGCGGTCACGTCCAGAAAGCCGGCGCCGGTGACTTCCACCATCTGACTCTCATTGGTCGCCCATTGCACGGTGTTGCGAAGGAGTTTGAAGTGATCCAACGCGAGGACTTCCCAATAGGTGCGGTCAATGTCCCACGGGAAATAAGCGACCCGGCCTGCGCCGGGAGCGTCCCGCCCCGCCTCGCGCAAATAGATGCCGGCGATGTCTGTCTTTTCCTGGCGCGGATAAACCTTTTCCATCGGCAGGTCGGGGTAGCTCGGAATGAGCGTCAACGGAACCTGGGCGAAACCGGCGCGCGGCTCGACTTCCACACGCCAGACCCCGTTGATGATGCGTGGCGCGTCCTCCAATCCTTTGAAAAGCGGATGGCCGCCGGCCGTATCGTGGGCGAGACGGAGATAGGAGTTTTGCATCGGTCCTTCCACCCGGCCGTTCCAGCCCACGCCAAAAAGATCGGCCAGCCCAAAGTCTTTGCGGCGGACGCCCCATTCGTCGCAGAGGCTGGTTTCATAAGTGGCGACCACGCTGCCGCCATTCTTGACAAAGGCGCGGAGCCGGCCGCATTGAACGTCGCTCAACGCGGCGATGTTGGGCAGGATGAGAGTTTTGTATTGACTCAACTGCGCCGCATCCAGCAGGCGGTCATGCGCCATTTCAAACGGAATGCGGGCTTCCACCAGCGCCTGATACCAGCCGAGCATGTGATCTTCCACGCTGGCGCTGGCGCGGTCGCCGCCGTAGAACCAGGCGGTTTGCTGCGAATAGACCAGCGCCACGCGCGCCAGCGGGGTCTCGTGGCGCAGGTAACGCTCCGCCCCGCGGTGCCAGCGGTAAATGTCCTCCACCACCCGCAGCCAGCGCCCGTCGTGCAGCACCCCGCTGAATTTGCTGAACCAAGGACGCAGGCCGTTGGCGATTCCGTCCAGGACCCAGATGCGAATCTCGGCCTCGCTCTGCACGCTGTCCTTCCAGCGCTCCGGTTCTTCGACGCCGATGCTGAAAAGGCCGATGATGGGTTTGCGGCCCATGGCGGCGCGAAATTCCTTGCCGTTTTTTCCATTGGCCCACGGCGCCATCACGCCGCGCCGGGCCTGGCGGTCGGCCACCAGCATGGGAGACACTTCGCCAATGGCCTTCATGTCCAGCGAACTGAGCGCCCCGCCGCCGGTGTTCGGGATGACGCAGGAATCGGGGTTGATTTTGCGCACCGTGCCGTCCCAAACACGCCAGAGATCAAAAAGCCGCTCTTGCCGCCAGAGGATGTAGGCGCGGCGGGCCGGGTCCCGGGGGTTGCCGGCTTGCGGCAGATCCAAGCCGGAGGATTCCTTGAAATTCTTGCGGCAATGTTCGCAATAACACGGGCCGGAACCGTCCCAGCGATTGATAAAAATGCCGTCCACACCGTAGCGCGACATAATCTCTTGCTTGACAGCGGTCATGAACTCGAAATTGTAAGGACCCAGCGCGCACGTCACCCACATCTCCGGCGAGGCCCAATGGCGCCGCGGCCGGCCCTGCGCGTCCACGGCGATCCAATCCGGGTGCGCGGCCTGAACGTCGTCATAAGTGGCGTGCGGGTCGGTGCGCACGATGACCGTCAGGCCAAGTTTGCGGCAGCCGGAAATCAATTCACCCAGCACGTCGCGGTCACCCAGCCAGGCGCTGCGATGGTGAAATGGAATTTGCGTCGGATAATACGCCACGCAACCGCCGCCGCTGAGACAAACGGCATCGGAGCTGGTGCGCCGGAAATAATCCAGCCAGAACGCGGGGTCGAACTTGCCAGGGTCGTCCTCCACCAGGGTGAGTTGCGCCCAGCGCATCGGTTTGTCCACCCAGGAGGGAGCGGGCGCGGGCGCCCCCGCCTCTGGCGCGCCAGCCAGCCAGCGCGGCGCAAGCGGCGCGAGAGCCGCAACGGCGCCGGCCGCAGTGGACGTTTTCAAAAAATGTCGGCGGGTGCAACGAGGTGTCGTCATGCGGCGGGCGGGCTGGATTGTTGTGCGCCTTTATGGTCTGCGGCTGGAGCGTTGTCCATGTTATTTTCGTGCGGAATCCAACAGCAGCATGAGGTCGGAAACGTTCGCCCCGGTCGGGCCGGTGATGATCAGATCGCCGGTTCTTTCAAAAAAGGTTTGCGAATCCAGACCGTGCAAATGCGCATCAATATCCAGGCCGAGCCTGGCGGCTTTTGCGGCGGTTTCGCCGTCGGCGATGGCGCCGGCGGCGTCCCCATTGTCCCGTCCATCCGAGCCGAAGGAAATGAATACCTGATCGTTGCTTATGATCTTCATGGCCTGCAAAGTCAGGAGCTGATTTCTGCCGCCGCGGCCATGACGGGCCGGGATTTTCACCTCCGGCTCCCCGCCCGCCAGAAAGAGGGCGGCGGAATTGGCGCGCCGCGCTGTCTCCAAGAATTTCCCCGCGACGCCCGCCACAGAATCATACAGGCTGTCCGAGATGATGACGGCGTTGAGTTGCAGCGCCCGCGCCCGGGCCATCATGGCTTGCAGCGCCACTTGATTGGAAACGAGCGGAATATTGCAAACCTTTTCAAAGTATCGCGCCTCTTTTTGCGTTTCCACCAACTCATAGCCGCTCAAATGGTATTTGCTCAGCACTCGTCTGGCGTCCTCGATGGTCGTTTCATCCCGGTAGGTTGGGCCGGAGGCCACCGCCTGGCCATTGTTCCCCGGAACGTCCGAGAAGATGAGGCCGGCCACGGTGGCGGGATGAAGCATGGCCGCCAAGCCGCCGCCTTTCAATGCGGAAAGATGCTTGCGGACAGTGTTCAACTCCACGATGGTTCCTCCCGTCCTCAAAAAATCCTGATAGAGCCGCCGGCCTTGCTCGCATTCCGACTGCGGCCAGCACAAAAGAGCCGAGCCTCCGCCGGAAACAACCACCAGGACAAGGTCGTTTGCCGTCATCCGTTTTGCCAGTTGCACAATCTTCCCGGAAGCCCGGAAGTTTTCCGCCGAAGGCAAAGGATGGGTGCCTTGGAACGTCTGCAAGCAGGCGCATGCCGCCGCGCTCGTGCCGAGGACGATGCCTCCGGCAAGCCGCGACTCAAGAATTTTTTCCAGCGCCATGGCCGCCTGATTAGCCGCTTTGCCAAACCCGATGACGTAAATGTTTTGAAATTGGGCGAGCTTTATCTTCCGGTCTTTGATTCGCAATAAATCGCCCTCCAGCGACAAGGATGAACTCATGACCTGCGGGGTGTCTATGGCATTGAAGGCCGCGTTGACCACGGAAAGCGCGGCCTCTCTTTTCCCGCTGGTGGCAATTTGGGCGAAATTTTTAATCCACTGTTTGGCCATACGATATCAGCGTGGCGGGTCGTTGTGGTCCTGAACTCGCGCGAAATAAGAACCGCCGGACGCAATGAGGGCGGCCTCCAAGGCGATGATAAGGGCCGGCGCGCCTTCCTCAAACTTTTTCATGGTCTTAACCATAAAGAAATGTTGAACAGGAAGCAACGGAGGGAACAGAGAAGAAAACTCTGTGTTCTCGGTTTATCAATCGGTTGAAACCCGCGATTCGTTGGAAGCACCGGGCGAAGTCATGGTGTGGTCACTAGGCCCGGATGGAAAGGCCAACCGCTTGAAGAAAGCCGATGTCGGTGCCAACAAGGACAATATTCTGGTGATTGTCAGTAGCTGGAGGTCGGACTGACAACGCAAACTGGAGAGATTTGACTTGGCCTCTTTCTGTATTGAGCCAGCCGCCGGTTAATGTGATGTTCTCAAGCAATTGCCGCTGGCATCGGAACGATTTTGGCTTCGTATTCTTCCAAGGCGGGGACGATAAACTTTGCATTCTTGGAATACGCCCGCGCAAACGCCTTGGAACTGTGGCCAAGGGCCTGCTGGGCGAATCGCTCCGGCCTAGCGATGTGCCTGCGAACGCACCCACAAGTTGGCCCGGTTTTGGATGGAAGATTCCGCCGGCGGGACGCCGACGGATGCGGTCGGGACAACCGCGCTCCCCGAAAAAATTGCTAACCCGCAAAATTCACACTCAGATGGAAGCGCCAAAACAGTGCGCCGCGTGGGGGCACGCGGCCTGCAAACACCTCCGATGGCTCCTATAGGCCGCGTGCCCTCACGCGGCGTTTGGAGGTGTGAAATATCCGGGGTAATGATCCGGGACATAATCAAGAGGTGAAAATTTGTTTGTCAGCGAAAACGCGCTGAGCCGGGTGTGACGCCCCCGTGTGGGAGGCTCAGCGCGGAATCATCCAGGGAAAAAGATAAGCCTGCAGCATCACCAGCAGGCCCATGAGCGCGGCCAGGGCGAGGCTGTGCCAGAAAACCGCGCGCAACACCGTGCCGGCGTCGGGACTGTCCGGACGGCCGCCTGTCGCCACGCTGGCGACGACGATGCTCTGGGCGTCAATCATTTTTCCCATGACGCCGCCCGCGCTGTTGGAGGCGGTCATGAGAATGGGCGGCAAGCCGAGTTGTTGCGCGGTCACTTGTTGCAGATTGCCGAAGAGCACGTTGGAGGAGGTGTCGCTGCCGGTCAGCGCCACGCCCAGCCATCCGATGAAAGGAGAGAAGAACGGAAAAAGAAAGCCCGTCGCGGCCAGCGCCAGGCCGAGGGTGGTGTCGGCGCCGCTGTAGCGCGTGGTGAAACCCAGCGCGAGCATCAGCGCAATCGTCAGCAGGGAAGCGCGGACACGCCAGATGGTGCGCGCATAGATATCCAGCAATCGTTTCGGGCTGAGTCGAAGGCAGAAGCCGGCGAGGAGGCCGGCCAGCAACAAGGCGGTGCCTGTCGCCGAAAGCGCGGTGAAGGCAAAGAGGGCAGGCTCTGGCGTGGGTTGCGCCACCACCGGCGGCACGCGGAGAACCAGGTTATGAAGGCCGGGCATCTGAAAACTCCTGCTGAAAATGTTGTCCAAAAAGCTCTTAACCGCGGGCAACCCCCAAAGGAACACTAACACGGTGAGGAAAATCCACGGCAGCCATGCCTTCCACGGCGGGCTATCCTGTCCGGCCGGCGCCCGGTCGGCCGGGGTTTCGCGCGCGCCGCCCGGTTGTTCCCCGGCGGGCCGCCAGAACATCATCAAGATGACGAGGGAAGCCATGGAGACAATGGCGCTGGCAATGCCCGCGAGCCAGGGCCCGTGAAAATTGCTGACAAGGAATTCGGTGAGGCCGAAGGAAACGCCTGTGACCAGGCAGGCGGGCCAGACCTCGATCATCCCGCGCCAGCCCGCTTGCGCCGCCACGAGCCAGAATGGAATGAGCATGGCGAACAGGCTTAACTGCCGGCCCACCATGGAACTCAGCAGGCCAAGATCAAGATTGGTCACCCTGGCCAGCGTAACCAGCGGGATGCCCAGCGCGCCAAAGGCGACAGGCGCGGTGTTGCCGATGAGCGCCAACTTCGCCGCCTCCAGCGGCCGGAAGCCCAAGCCGATCATGAGCGCGCCGCTGATGGCCACGGGCGTGCCGAAGCCGGCCGCCCCTTCGATGAACGCCCCAAAGCTGAAGGCAATCAACAAAGCCTGGATGCGGCGGTCGCGCGAGACGCCCGACAATTGCCTTTGCAACACGGCAAACTGCCCTGTTCCCACGCTGAGGTCGTAAATGAAGATGGCATTCAGAATAATCCAGCCAATGGGGAAAATCCCGTAGGCGCCGCCCAAAACGGCCGCCGCCGCCGCGAGCCGCACCGGCATGTGAAACACCGCCGCGGCGATCACCCCGGCGACCAACAGGCCGGCCAGCGCCGCGAATTGCGCCCGCACATGCCGGAACGCGAGCAAACCGAGCAAGGTCACGACCGGCAGCGCCGCGATCAGCGCCGATCCGCCCACGCTTCCCAACGGCGCGTAATTTTGGGACCAGATCATGGCGGCGGTGAAGTGGAGAAGGAAATCGCGCCGGGGGAAGAGCGTCCGCCGAAGGCCGGGCTTGAGGCTGGTCGCGCGATATGGGCGGGGCGGTTCACAACGATATTGACCGTGAGGCTTTCAAGCCGGGTGTGTCACGTCAAGTCACGAATCATGCAAAGGGCGGGAAGGGGCGCATTTGACTTTTTTGGGTAACTCCTGTCGGCGAAGTAAATACTTTACGATGTGGGACGTCTCGATTGAGAATTGGTCATTGGGGATTTGTCATTGCTTATTGGAAGACCTTAGGATAGGAAACCAAACCATGACCACCCAATTGCGTTTCTATTCCAGTCTGCTGCTGCTGTCATTGTTGGCCGGTTGCGTTTCTCCAAAACTACCCGGGGTCGGCGCGGCCATGCAAGCCGCGGTTGATGCCCGTGAAATCTCCGGGGCCGTCACGGTGGTCGTGACCAAGGATAAAGTCATTCATTTGGAAACGACCGGGCTGGCGGACATCGCCGGCAAAAAGCCCATGGAGCCGGACACCCTGTTCTGGATCGCCTCGATGACGAAGCCCATCACCGCCGTCTCCGTCCTGATGTTGCAGGATGAGGGCAAACTCAACGTAGCGGATCCCATCGCGAAATACATCCCCGCGTTCTCCGGCCTGAAAACTCCCTCGGGCCAACCCGCCAATCTCACCATTGCCCAGACGCTCACCCACACGTCGGGCCTGGGGGAAGGCGATGGCAAAGCCGCGCACAACGCGCATACCCTCGCCGATATGATCCCGCTCTATCTGGCCGCGCCCATGCAATACGAGCCGGGCGCAAAATGGAAGTACACTCAATCCGGCATCAACGCAGCCGCGCGCGTCGTCGAAGTCGTCAGCGGGATGTCCTTCGATGCCTTCGTCCAGCAGCGCATCCTTGATCCGCTGGGCATGAAGCACACCACTTTCTATCCCGCGAACAAGCCATCCGCGCATCTGGTTGTTCCTTATAATAAGGACCAAGCCACTGGCGCGCTGACAGTGGCGCCGCCGCTGGGCGATTTCGGCGTGGCTGGCCACCCGCCGTTTGGCAATGGCGGACTTTACTCCACCGGCCCCGATTATGCCCGGTTCTGCCAGATGCTCCTCGGCGGGGGCGTGAGGCAGGGCAAACGCTATCTTAGCCCGGCGGCCATGAAGCTGCTCAGCACCGTCCAAACCGGCGACCTGCCCACGGGCTTTTTCCAATCCGCGGAATATGGCCAGTATGGTGAAAAGTACGGTTGGGGAATCGGGACCTGCATCCTGCGCGCTCCGCATCCGGGTGTCGCGGCCATGCTGTCCGCCGGCACCTTCGGCCACGGCGGCGCGTGGGGCACGCAGGCTTGGGTGGATCCCGTGCGCGGAGTGGCTTACGTGCTGATGGTGCAGCGCGCCAATTTTGGCAACAGCGACGCCAGCGGGGTGCGCCGCGCGTTTCAACAAGCCACGGCCGATGCGCTCGCGCAGAAACCTTTTTCGCCGAATCCCTGAGCAACGCGCTCGTGAAAAGATGGCATGTTCCCGCAAGCTTCTTTCACTCTCGAACAAGAATGAACAAATTCCCCAAAGCCTATGCAAACCACACGCCGTCAGTTTATCCAATCCGGGCTTGTTTGCGCCGCCGGCATGACCGTCAGTCCGAAGATCGCTTTGGCCGCTGAGCAGGCGAAAACCGTGTCCATCGGATTCCAGCTTTACACCGTGCGCGGCGAATTTGCCCGGAACGTGCCGGACACGATCAAAACGCTCGCGCAAATCGGCTACCGCGGAGTGGAGTTTTGGGATTACAGCGGCACGCCCGAGGTCTATCAGCACTATTCCGCCGCCGACTTGCGCAAAATCCTCGATGAAAACGGCCTGAAGTGTTGCGGGATGCATGTGACGCTGGAGGCGCTGTCTGGTGACAAGCTCAAGCGCACGATCGAAAACAACCAGACCCTCGGCAATATCTACATCAACCTCGTCATGGCTCCGGACCTGATGAAATCCGAGTCCGGCATTGGCGAGCTGGCCGCGCTGTTGAACCAAGTCTCCACAGAATGCCAGGCGCAAAAAATGGTGGCCGGCTATCATTGTCACGCGTTCGATTTCGCCAAAATCAACGGCCGCTTCGCCTGGGAAATCCTTTTCAGCCGGCTCAAACCGGAGGTCAATATGCAGCTTGATGTCGGCAACTGCCTGTCCGGTGGCGGCGACCCCATTGCCATGTTCAAGGAATTTCCGGGCCGCTCCTGGAGCGTTCACATCAAGGAATACAAGGACAAGACCTTCGACAATGATTTTTACAAGGAAGTGTTCCGCCTTTGCGAAACGACTTGCGCGACCAAATGGTATATCGTGGAAATGGGCAGCGAAGATGGCACGGGCTTCGATGTGCCCCGCCAGGCGCTCGCCAAACTCCACAGCCTCGGCAAATAACCATGAAAACCAGCCATGCCACCCAGCCGCCGTTGCCGGCCGGGGCGGCGCAGAGCGCCAGCGCCGCCTCGCACGCGGCCCGCCTTTCGCGGCGCAAATTTATGCTCGCCAGCGGCGCCGCCGCCGCTTTTGCCATCGTGCCGCGCCACGTTCTGGGCGGGCCGGGATTTGTCGCTCCCAGCGAGAAAATTACCCTGGCCTACATCGGATGCGGGACCCAGGGGCTTCGAGAAATGGTTGACATGCTCGCGGTCCCTGAAATCCAAATCGTCGCCGTTTGCGACCCCGTCAAGGACAGCCAGGAATACCTGGACTGGTCCAGCGACGGCTTGCGCGCTTCCATCGCCAATGCCATGGGCCAACCGGATTGGCGGCGCGGGAGGAGCGGGGTTCCAGGAGGCCGCGACGTTGCCAAAGAACTCGTCGAAACCTATTACGCCGGCAAACGATCTTCGGAAAAACTCAACGGCTGCAACGCCTACGCCGACTTCCGCGAATTGCAGGACCGGGAGAAGGACATCAACGCCGTGAAAATCATGACGCCCGATCATCTGCATGCGACGATGGCCATTGCCGCGATGAAGCAAGGCAGGCATGTGCTGATGCACAAGCCGCTGGCCAATCGGTTGCAGGAAGCGCGATGGGTGGTTGAAACCGCGCGCCAAACGAAAGTGGCCACTCATTTCCTGGCGGCCAACGACGGCGCCGACATTCAGACGATCAAAAAGTGGATTGACGGGGGCGCCATCGGCACGCTGAGCGCGATCCACAACTGGACCAACCGCCCCGTCTGGCCGCAATACGCGACCATCCCAACCGAGACTCCTCCGGTCCCGGCGGATTTTGACTGGTCATTGTGGCTCGGGCCGTGTGCGGACCGTCCCTATCATCCGCATTACACCCACATGGTGTTTCGCGGCTGGTATGATTTCGGCGGCGGCGCGCTCGCGGATATGGGCCATTACAGCCTTTGGTCCGTCTTCAAGCTCTTTGATCTTGACTCGCCGATCTCCGTCGAATCGCGTCCCAGCCACGTCTGCGCGCTCAACCGAAACGTGGCCATCACCATCAAAAACGACTATTCCTTTCCGGACGCGTGCGTCATCCGCTTCAAATTCGCCGCCAAAGGCCCACGGCCGGCCATTGATCTGTTTTGGTACGACGGCTCGATGAAACCGCCCACGCCCGAAGAATTGGAAAGCGACGGCCAGGAACTGCCTGCCGAAGGCCTGATGTTTGTGGGCGACAAAGGAAAAATCCTGGCCGATTTTCGCGGGGAAGACCCGCAAATCATTCCCGCGCGGAAGATGCGCGATTATCTGACGGCCAGGAATCTATCCGCGCCGCCTCCATCGCCTCGCGACCTGGGCCAACGCCAGCGGCGCGCGATTGACCGGTGGGTAGCCGCCTGCAAAGGCGGTCCGGCGACTGAGGGGGACTTCCTGCAAGGCGGGCCGATCTCGGACGCCTTCAACCTCGCCGCCGTCTCGCTGCGTCTGGGCGGCCGGAAACTGGTCTTTGACGCTGCCGCCATGCGCATCATCAACCTGCCCGACGCCAACCGCCACCTCACCCGCGAATATCGCAAAGGCTGGGAACTGCAAAGTTCATGACCACCCGTTCCAATTCGCGGCGAGCCGTCGCCGGGAATATGGGTCAACACCAGCCAGCGGGATGCAGGCGGTGTTCCAGCACGACCAATGGATTTTTTCTATGGGTATAGTTCGATTTCACTGATCTGTGCCGCGTTAGGGTAGGCCGGGTTGGCGGAGGCGCGAATCGTCAGCCGGAAGTCATCCGTCGTCACCGGCTCAATCTTCGCCCGGTAAACTTGCGACTGCCGGTTATCGGTCGCGTTGATGACCTGGCGTTCCCGGCCGTTGACTCGCACCGTGCCCTCGAAGCTGACCGGGTAACCGGCCGGGTCCGCGAAGTGAATTACCACCGTGGAAATCCTCGCCGGCTTGGCCAGATGCACTTCGACCCAATGCGGGTGCGGCTGGTCGAGGGAGGAATGCCAGCGGTTGGAAAAGTCTTCGGGGGTGGCAATCACCCCATCAATGACTTTGGCCGTGCAGCCCGGTTCCTTGGCATACTCGCTGTCCGAACTGGCGGTGGCTCCGTTGGCGGCCAGCGCCAAATCGTTCCGGCGGTTTTCCAGATGGGGGCGGGGCTTGGGCGGATTGGTCCACGTCCGGGCGTGCGAAAGTGTCTGCCAGGTCTGACCGGTCTGATAGACGGTCGCCAGATCCAGCGGCTGCGGCAACCAGGTGCGAAAAATATTTTGCGCACTGAAGGCGTTGCCAGCCGAGGCATAATCACAAAACGTCAGTGCGCCCACATCAAACGCCATCCAGGCGCCGATTTTCTTCGCGGCAGCCGGGTTCGGTTTCAATTCCGGATTCCGGTCAAGCGTTATGCGGCCGGCGGCGGCTGGGGTGAGACGGTTGTCCAGCGACAGCACCACCGGGCCACGCTGCAAGGCGACCGGGCCATTGCATTCCACCACCTTGGCGCTCATGTCGAAGGTAATGGCCACCCGGTCGCCTTTGTGCCACGCGCGGCGAATCTTCGCATAGCCGGGCGCAACCGGCAGCGGCTGGCCGTTCACCTTCAGCTCCGTCCGTTCACTCCAGGCCGGGATGCGCAGGGACAGGGTGAACTCCCCGGTCCCGGCCGGCGTCATCCGGATTTCGACGTGGTCGCTCACGGGATAGTCGCCGGTGATTTGCAGTTTGACGGCGCCGACCTGGGCCGTTCCGGGAGCGTAAAGATTGACGACCGGGCCGGCGGCGCTTTGCATGAAGGCCCAGAAGGGCGTCAGCATCAGCCCGCGCGGGCCGTTGACCACGCAGCAACTCAGGCCGACATCGGCGTGTTGCACATAACTGGGCACGCGCACACCCATCAAGCCATCAAAGTAAGCCCACCATTGTCCGTCCGGCATCATCGCGCCGAGCAGGCCGTTGTAGAGATTCTTCTCCAGCTCGTCCGCATAGCGCGCGTCGCCGGTCAGGCGCAGGAGCTGGTCGCAGAGCTTCATCCACGTCACCGTGACGCAGGTCTCCATCGGTTTTTCGACCACGCCGGTCTGTTGTTTTGCGCCACCGAACCAAACTTCATTGTGCGTGCCGACGCCCACCAAGGTGGCTTCTTCGCGCAAGATGCCGTCGGCGAGTTTAATCGGCGCCTGGAGATACTGGAGTTTGCCTGTGGCGCGGTAGAGTTCGCACAAACCCTCGAAGCAGGACATCATTTCGTAGGCTTTCGGGGAGCACATCCCGGCCGGATTCTTCCCCGCCAAAGCATCTTCCACCAGCCTCATGCCGCCCGGCAGGCGTTTTGACGGCAGGTCCCAGCAGGCAACAATATGTTCGGCAAATTCCAGGTATTTTTCTTCGCCCGTTCGTTCGTAAACCAAAACCACCGGCTCCAACACCGACGAGGCCGGCAAGCCGTTCCATTCCCCGACGTCGGCGATGCTGGTCTTGCCCGGGCCCAGTTCGGCGATCAATACGTCCGTTTGTCGCCGGGCCGCAGTCAGCGCCGCCGGGTCGCGTGTCCGGTCGTAATCCGCGATCAATCCGAGCAAGGCATACTTGCATCCCCACACATCCCAGCCTTCCAGCCGATGGGCCGGCACGCGCGTGCCGAGATAACCATCCGGCGCCGCGGTCGCCATCAACGCCTTTGCCGCCTCATCGCGCAGCCCGCGCGTGGCCGGCGTGGAGTGCCAGGCGTCGGCCAGCGTCAGGGACGTAAACCACTTGCCCCAATACTCACAGCGCCAATCGGCGCCGCCGATTTCCGTTTTGGCCCGATAGGGTGCGACCACCGACTCGACGTCCTGCGCCAGAATTCGATGGGCGAGGCACAGGTCGAGTTTCTCGCCCAGCCGCCCGCTGATCCGCACCGATTCCGGCGCGGCCGGCGTCAACACATCATTCACCCCGGATTCTTCCGCAAACCCCGTCACGGTCGCGCCAAGGATTAACCGGGCCGCCAACAATGTTAAAATCATGTTCCGTGTTGGTCTTGCAGTGAAGAAGGGACGCACATTCATAAGGGCCTTGATTTAATTATGATTGGGTTCATTTTGCCGGGCGAGGCATGAGCGGGTTTTTGGACATGAGTGAGCTTATATTTTTGCCGGTTCTTTGTCCATTTTGATAACCGAACTTGAACAACGGCTCGTAATCCTTGTCACCCACATTGAGCGGAAGCCGCGCCGCCGACCGCGGCCGAGGGGGACCAGGAGTTGAAGACTTTTAGTATTGCTCACGATTTGAAATACCGCGTTCCCTTCATCAAAGAGGCGCTGGCGGCGGGCAGCGCGGCAGCGGCATCAATCATGTGATCAACGGCATGGGCAATCCGGTGATTACAACCTTGAAGGCGATGGCGGACTAACGGTGATAACGGCACGACTTTCGTTTCGTGCCTCAACAAGGCGCCGGGCTTCGCCGGCGTCATTGATTCCCAAGCTCTCCCGCTTTTTGGTGAGGGTGCCGAAACAGTAACAGGCATCGCGGTTGCCGCGAAAGATTAGACGATGGCGCTTCATAACTTTTGATCGCAATGAAGTGCGGGCGTTAATGGGTGCCTGGAAATGATGTGCCGGTTGGGGTTGACCGGAGGTCGGGTGCGTGGTTTGATTTTGCCGTGAATACAGACAAGATAAGACTGCTCGGGACATCCAAGCCACACAGGCCATAATCCTCGCTGAAATTATCGAACTCAGGCATTTACACGAATATGCGCACGGCCCCAAATTTAAGGCTGACTATCTGCCGGATGCGGCGGCGATGATTGCTGACAGGGTGGATGCTGCGCGAGTACAGCTCGACCAAGCGCAATGAAGCGAGGACTGCCGAGTGGCATTGGTTCGGCAGACTGACACGCTTCCTGTAGTTGTCTTCATCCGCGACCCAACAAAATTGAACTCCGTCAAGAAGTGCCCCAAATGGGCATGGGAATTTGCCGCATACTAATTCGCACTTGAAAATTGCCTGCCGGCCTGGCACAAATTTGCAAAGCGACAAGTTAAACAAACCGGTCTGAGTAACCCCGAAGATTGCCTGAAATCACTCCCGGCTCTTCGAATCAATCATGATGGTGACCGGGCCGTCGTTGGTCAGGCTGATCTTCATATCCGCGCCAAATTCGCCCGTTTGAATGCTCCTGCCCAAATCTTCCGTCAACTGGCGGATGAATTGTTCGTAAAGCGGAACCGCCGCTTCCGGGCGGGCCGAGCGGCTGAAGGAAGGGCGGTTGCCCTTCCTGGCGCCGGCGAAAAGGGTGAATTGGCTGA
This sequence comes from Verrucomicrobiota bacterium, assembly GCA_049513975.1. Classification (GTDB taxonomy): domain Bacteria; phylum Verrucomicrobiota; class Verrucomicrobiia; order Limisphaerales; family Palsa-1400; genus JBEKOF01. Next base: position 20,113 of record JBEKVM010000005.1, read on the forward strand.
CCAGCAAAATCCCCCCGCCCGTTTCCTGCACGGAACGGTTCATCAGGCCCTGTTCATCGTTGAAAATGCGCAGACGGACGATTTTCCCGCTCAGCCATTCCATGTCCTCCGCCGTATCGGATTCCTCAACGGCCACCAAGACGAGCAGGCCCTGTTGAATCGCGGCCTTGACGGCGCCGGCAATCATCACGCTGGCCTGGCTCACCCGTTGAATGACAACGCGCACGGGACCTTGATAATGGCAACGAATTGAAACGAACAGAGTTTTTTTCCAGCTTGCTGGCGCCAACCTCCGGCGCAGAGATGACGCGCCGCCAAGCGCGCTAACCACGTCCTGGCTTGCCGGTCGCTTGGACATTTTGCGCCGGTTGGCCAATATTCTGGATATTGATCCGCCGCATAAAACGTTTGACAAACCCCTGTCTCGTCGGCCACTTTTAGGCAAAATAGGCAAAGCGCGGCGGTTTTGACGCCCGGCTTGTGTAAAAATTTGTTTATCAGAAAGATACGTTCATGGGCTTAGAAATCAGACCAGCCACCGCTGCGGATGCCGCGTCATGGCTGGAGTTAACCAAAGCTGCCTTGGGCGAGCAATACCCCGCCAAAGATCTCTATGACCTGAAATGGATCGCCCAGGAACTTTCCCCGGGCGCGATCAACGAAACCTGGGTCGCCGAGGCCAACGGCTCCTTGCGCGCCAGCGTCACCTTTCTCGGCATCGAGGGGATGAAGACCAATCCCATTGCCAATTTGGGCCGCCTGTTCTTCCGCCCCGACAGCCTCAGCGACGGCTCCGCCAAGGCCCTGCTGCAGAAGGTCAATGAACTGGCCGACAAGCGCGGGGAAACCGTCATCACCCGCGTCTCCCCCCTGGACGACGGACACCAGATTCTGTTCGAGGATCTGGGTTACACTTGCGTCGGCTACCAACCGATCAAACATTTGCTGAGCAAGAGAACCGGCACGCTTTTCTACGTCCGCGGCGCCAAGGCGGTGCTCGTCACCCGGCTGCCCCTCTCCGAATCGCTGCCCCAGGTGGCCGAACTGTGCATCGCCACCCTGGAAAGCTTGCGCATCGTCAATCCCATCGTCGTGCGCGACGGCGCCAGCGGCTATCCCTTGCAGAGTGACCTCAAAATATCCAACGCCAGCCCCGAAGATTACACCGCGGGGCGCGAGCAGGCCCAGGCCTCCAATCCACCCCATGAACTTTCCGGCCGCTTCAACATGGGTTCCGGCCACATGCGCCTCCCCCCCAAACAGCCGATGCGCGCTTTCCTGGGGGAGAAGGACGGCAAGATGGTGGCCGGGCTGGCCTACTATTTTGACGAGATGGACCGCTGCGCGCGGTTGTCCGATGCCTTCTCCTGTGATGACGTTTCCATGGGCGCGCTGTTCGCCCACGCGGTCAAGGCGGTGGAGAAACAACTTGGGGCCGTCTATGTCGAGGCGGACATCCTGGCCACCGCGCCCCGCCTGCTCAAGTCCGCCGAGCAATTGGGTTTCGTGCCGGTGGCGTATTTGCCCGCCTTCTATTGCCGCGCCGGCAGTTATGCCGACATCGTCAAATTGGTGAAGTTGAGTCTGCCCTATTCGCTGGACGCCGCCGAGTTCACCGCCCACGCCAAGGCGGCGGTGACGATCATTGACCGCAATTTTCAGGATCAGAAACTTGGCCTGGCCATCATCAATCTGCTCCGGCCCCTCTCCATGTTTGGCGGGCTGGGCGATGGCGAACTGCGAAAAATCGCCCGGCTTTTCGTGCAAAAACTTTACCGCCCCGGCGAATTTGTCTTCGCCAAGGGCGATTCCAGCGGCGAGGCTTACATCGTCCTGCGCGGCAAGATCAACATCCAGCTCGAACGCAACGCCCCCCCCGTCGCCCAATTGACCGACGGCAAGATTTTTGGCGAACTGGCCTTTTTGGACGGGGCGCCGCGCAACGCCTTTGCCGCGGCCGCCCAGCCGAGCATCCTGCTGGTGGTGCAGCGGACCGCTTTTTCCGATCTGGCCCGGCGCGAGCCCAACTTGGGCATGGTCGTCATGCGCAACATGGCGACCGATCTGGCCACCAAGTTGCGCCAGGCCGACAATTCCCTGGCCTCCGCCCCCAAAACGGGGGCATAATTCAGACTCAACAGACCCATGAAACTTATGAAACACACCCTCACACTGACCCTGACATGGCTGGCCGCCGGCGCCGCACTGGCCGCCGACCCCGCCCCTACCAATCAAGTCGCCGACGCCATCACCAAGTTGAAGGCCGCCACCAACTACAGTTGGACTTCCACGCTCAAGATCGCGGACAGCGACTTCAACATCGGCCCGGTCAAAGGCCAGGCCGACAAGGACGGCTTTGCCAAAATGAGCCAGGATTTTAACGACAACACCACCGAGATTGTCCTGAAGGGAGACAAGGTGGCCTTCAAGGGCGAGGAGGGCTGGCAACTCATTGCTGAAGGCGGCGACATGAGATCCTTTTTCGCCGCCGGGCTGGCGCGCAACGGCGCGGCCGCCCAGGAAGCCGGCATCACCCTCAAGAATGTCAAGGAAGTCAAGGCGCTGGACGGCGGCGCTTTGGGCGGCGATTTCACCAGCGAAGGCGCGACCGATTTGATGACGTTCGGTCCGCGCCGGCCCGCGGGCGAAAACGGCTTTCCCCCGCCCAAGAACGCCAAAGGCTCGGTCAAGTTTTGGATCAAGGACGGCCTGCTCGTCAAATATGAAACCCATCTCCACGGCACCGTCACTTTCGGCGACAACGAAAACGAAATGGACACCACCCGCACCGTCGAGATCCAGAACGTCGGCACGACCAAAATGGACATTCCTGCCGAGGCGAAGAAGAAATTGGAAGCCAAGCCCGACGCCAAGTAGAAATAGTTGTCACTATTTAGAGCGGTTTAAATAAAACTGTAGCCACACGTTATTTGTCAAAGACCCTCTCAAGGTAGGGTCGCCTCGCCGAGGCGGCCACTTCGCTGAGGGCCACCCACGGACGGCTCGGCGAGCCGTCCCTACCAAGTCAATTTCAGTGGCCACGACTTTGTTTAAACCGCTCTAGCCCGCCGGGGCAGGGCGAGACTCCGTCGAGCCCTGACTGAATTTTGTCGGAGAAAGTCACGGCTCGACATGGCTCCTCCGGGCAACGGCCTTTAAAAAGTATAACAGAACACTCCAGCCGTGCTTGCTATCTGGATTTATTCGAAGCTAATCCAGTCTAAATCAACCTTGTTGTCTTGGCTCTGAGTAACAACAAGATCGTGGATGCCCGCGGGAGCCTTGACCACCTTTGATCTGACGATTTTCCAATCGGAACCTTTTTCGATTTTAACCTTTGCAATCAAGGGTCCATCCGCCTTGTCGGCGTGGATTTCCACCGTCCCTCCCGTCGTTGAGATGGACCTGGCGTTCACCGACTTCAAGACGCCCTTTCCGAAATCAACCCTGTCAAATCGAACCCAAGTGTTCTTTCCATTCAGCGAAATCTTCCATCCCTCAAACTTGTTTGTTTCATTCAGGAAAGAATCCGACACCCCTTCCTTGCTGATGTCGCTGTACCGGTCTATTTGTATTTTGCTCCTGGCGTCAACAATCCCGACTCCGCGCAAGGTTGGAATGACTTTCTTGATGCTTCCATCCTCATTGAAGTACATATAATCGGCCCGAATGGATCTGTTCTTGTCAAAGTTCGGCGACAAATCCTTGTCATGATAAAACAGATACCACTGCCCCTTGTATTCAACCACGGATTGATGAACCGTCCAGCAGCCGCTGGCAGCTTCATCCAGGAGGACCCCCGCCTGCTTGTAGGGTCCCATCGGGTTGGTGCTGGTGGCATATTCAAGCCTCTCAATGGTCGTCTGCACGTGCGGATACGTCAGATAATAAATTCCATTCCGCTCAAACGCAAAAGGGCCTTCAATCAGCCCTCTTTCGGGGAGGTTCGCGACCACCTGCGGCGGCGCATCCAGCTCCACCATGTTATCTTTCAGCTTGGCCACGGATATTCTGCCCCTGGCCCAGAACATATAGGCGCTTCCATCCTTGTCCATGAGCAGGCCGGGATCTATTCCGTTCGCGCCCTGGATCGGCTTTGCCTCCGGCTTGAAAGGACCGTATGGCTTGTCCGCGATGGCAACCCCGATATGGCCGCCGGTGGGAAAATAGAAATAATACTTTCCGTTCTTGAACATGCAGTCCGGCGCCCACATATCGAATGACATCCGGGTAAGCCAGGGAACGTTGGTCTGGTTGAACAGGACTCCATGATCCGTCCAATCCGTCAGATTCTCGGAGGAGAACACATGGTAGTCTTCCATGACAAACCAGTTGGACCGCCCCCTGCCCGGACTGGCGGGAATATCATGAGAAGGATAAACATACACTCTGCCCTCGAACACCCGCGCGGTTGGATCGGCGGTAAATTGATCCATGATGAGAGGATTCACGGCGCCGGCGGGGTTGATGAAAAAAAGCCCCCCAAGACCCCATGCCGTCAGAAAAAGCCTGTTATTCTTCATTTCTTCATTTCCTCAATTAGTTCTTCTTAAATCTTACGCCAACGGTCCGGATTTCGTCCAGCGGAAACAGCGGCTTTACGGGTCCAGACCCCTGGAGACCACCCCACGCGCGCGCCGGACGCCCTTCCAGTCCCGGCACCGGCCCTGCTGAGACGGGCGCTTCGCAAAAATTTACTTTGGCATTCCGCTTTTTGCGGGCATCTTAGGAACATGGGACAACGCCGTGAGGCGCGCGAACGCGCCGTGCAATTTCTTTTTCAGCACGACCTCAATCCATACGGCAACCTGGACGAGGCCCTGGATCAGTTTTGGGATTCCCAGCGCGCCCCGGCCATTGCCGAGGAAAAAGCCCCGGCCACTTGGGGCCGGAAAACAGACCTGCCCCCCGCCTCCGCCGCGGAACTCGCCACCCGCCAGTTTGCCGACCGCCTCATCCGCGGCGTGCTGGAACATCGCGCCGAACTGGACCAGCGCATCACCCAATTCGCCCAAAACTGGGACCTCAAACGCATGGCCGTGGTGGACCGCAATGTGCTCCGCCTGGCCATTTATGAGATGTATTTCCGCGAAGACATCCCGCCCGTCGTCAGCATCAACGAGGCGGTGGACATCGCCAAAAAATTCTCCACCGCGGACAGCGGCAAATTCGTCAACGGCATCCTGGACAAAATCAAAGGCGAACTCATGCGTCCCGCCCGCATTGTTAAATGAACATGACCCCTCCACCCATTCCCCGGCCCGGGCCGGCCTTCGCCGATCTCCACCTGCACACCCTTTTTTCCGACGGCACCTTCACCCCCGAAGAATTGGCCGGGCACGGCGCCCGCTGCGGCCTGGCCGCCATGGCCCTGACCGATCACGACACCGTGGAAGGCTGCCCGCGCATGGCCCTGGCCTGCCGGCACCTGGGCATCCAATTCATCTCCGGCGCCGAATTGACCGCCGAGCTGGATGGCTGCGAGTTGCACGTTTTGGGCTACTTCCTCGACGCGGATAATCTGCAATTGCAGACCAACTTGAAGAAATTCCAGACCGTGCGCCAAAACCGCATTCATGAAATGGTCGCCCGCCTCAACCGCCTCAAGATTCCCTTGCGCGCCGAAAGCGTTTTTGCCCTGGCCAATTGCCACTCTCCGGGCCGGCCCCACGTCGGACGCGCCCTCGTCCAGGAGGGCTTTTGCGGCAGCCTGGACGAAGCCTTCGACCGTTTCCTCAAAAAAAACCGCCCCGCCTACGTCCCCAAATTTAAAATCTCCGCCCTGGAGGCCATCGCCTTGGTCCACCACGCCGGCGGCCTGGCCTCCATGGCCCATCCCGGACTCAATCGCAGCGACGAAGTCATCCCCGCCCTCGCCGCTTCGGGCCTGGACGGCATCGAATGTTTCCATTCCAAACACACCGCCGCCATGACCCAATACTACCTGGAAATTGCCGCCCGCCATCATTTGCTCGTCACCGGCGGCTCCGATTGCCACGGCTACAGCAAAGGCAAGCCCCTCATCGGCGGCTGCAAGCTGCCGGTCATCTATTACGACCGGCTCATGCAACGCTATCAGGCCAAAGCCTCCAGCCGGACGCCGCTCCCCGCCCTTGCCGCCAAGACATCCTGAGAATCCATAAACTTAATCTTAATCCTAGTCTCAATCCGCAATCCGCAATTTAGAAACCGCATGGGATTATTCGCAAAATTCAAGGACGGCCTGCGCAAAACGCACAGCAAACTGGCCCACGAAATCAAGCGCATCATCACCGCCTCCCCCAGGCTCACCCCCGCCACCCTCGAGGAGTTGGAAGCCGGCTTGATTGCCGCGGACCTCGGCCAGGCCACCGCCACCCAAATCATCAACGCCGTCAAACTCGCCTACGAAACCCAGGGCCGCGCCGGGCTGGATGTCCTGGCCATCGCCCGCGCCGAAATCGAAAAGAGCCTTTCCACCGCCCGCGCCCCGCTCCACCGCCAGCCCGGCGGCCTCACTGTCGTTTCCATCGTCGGCGTCAACGGCACCGGCAAGACCACCACCGCCGCCAAACTGGCCCATGCCGTGCAGGCCGATGGCCGCGTCGCCCTGCTCGGCGCCTGCGACACCTTCCGCGCCGCCGCCGTCGAGCAGCTCAAACTTTGGGGCGCGCGCCTGCGCGTCCCCGTCATCGCCGGCGCTGCCGGCGCCGACCCCGCCTCCGTGGCCCACGACGCCGTGGCCGCCGCGCTGGCCCGCCGCGCCGATTATCTTTTTATTGACACCGCCGGCCGCCTCCACACCAAGCACAACCTTATGCAGGAACTGCAAAAAGTTCACCGCGTCATGGCCAAACAGCTTCCCGGCGCGCCTCACGAGACGCTCCTGGTGCTCGACGCCACCACCGGCATGAACGCCCTCAACCAGGCGCGCGCTTTTCACAAGGCCGTTCCCCTCACCGGCCTCATCATCACCAAGCTCGACGGCACCAGCAAAGGCGGCATGGTGGTGGCCATTCAGAAAGAACTCGGCCTCCCCGTCAAATTCATCGGCCTGGGAGAAAAGCCCGAGGACCTGCAACCCTTCGACCCCCAACAATTCGCCCAGGCCCTCTTCGAGGAGTAATCACCCGGAAAGGAAAGGGTTAGCGTCTCAACAGGACTTTGTACTGATAGGCCAACTCCCGGGCCTGGCCGGCGGCGAGTTTGAATTCCCATTCGATCTCGCTGGAGGAGTTGACCGCCGTGAGGTTTCGCGCCACTTTCGAGGCCTTTCCGTCCGGAGATTCCAGCACTTCGCCGACCAGGGATTTGCGCACGAGCATGGCGATTTCCTGGTTCTTCCAACTGGTCAACCGCAGTTTGCCGTCCACGGTGACTTCATCGTAATTGTATCCGCCGAGGTTGACTTGGCGGCGCGCCCTTTCCGTCTGGCTCTGTTCGGCGCGGACGTCGGTGGCGACGGTCAGTTTGAGGGTGCTGCGGCCGCCGGGAGGGGTGTAGGCCAGCGTATCCTGGGCGACGGGCAAAGGGCCGTTGACGGCAAAGGCCGGGGCGGTGGTCCACGGTTGTGGCCCGGTGTTCTTGATGCGCAGGACATGCCAGACCAGATCCTCCGGTTTGGCGGGTTGCCCGGTGCGGTTGGCGTTTTCGTCCACATTCATGGTGTCGCCAACTTCCCACTGGTAGATGTGCTCGTAGGGAGCGGTGGTGGAAAGGAGGCTGAAGCGGGCGCGATCTCCCTTCTTCAAAGTGACGCCGGCCCTTCGATAAAGGTAAAGGTCCTCGTTCTGTTCACCGGGCGGGGCCGCCGTGGCGGAATAGCCGGCATCCGGCGCGCCGCCAAAATCGGGGCGAACGGCGTTGTACGTGATGGATTGGGACATGACGTTGGCAAACGGCCCGCCACGACCCCGCTCGCCGCCGGACATGAGGGCTTCCACGAAGGCGGCCACGCTTTGCTGGACGGACATGGGCGAAAGGACGTCGGCAAAAAGAAAATGCGGGTAGCCGACAACGAAGGAGACCTCGGCGTTGTCCAGGTCTTCCTGGTCGTCGGCCAGGACGGCTTCCAGTTCGATGGCGGCGTCGGTGTCGTCGGCCAAATTGATCCGGTAGCTCGGGCTCCAAACGATGCCTTTTTCCAGACAGGCGACCGTGATCTCAGCATGGGAAGGCTGGCCGCCAACGTGGATTTTGGTGCGGGCCATTTCCGGCTCAAGCTTGGTGTGCAGGCTGGCATCGCCGGCGATTTCCACGGATTGAATCGAACTGAGATTGAGTGCGAGCAAAACGGATTGAGCGCCGCCCGCTTTGGTGCCGCGGAGCAGAACGATTTCCGGGCGCGCCGGCTCCGGCCCGGGCCGCCACCCGGACGGATAAGCCGGCTGACCCGATGGCGCGATTTCATTTTCGTCCGGTTTGTGCGCCGCCGGCGCGGCAAGAAGCACGCCATCGGCAGTCTTGGGATTGGCTCCCGCCAGATAAGTGATGCTGACCTGTCGCCCGGTGTTCGCGGCCAGCAGTTCGGTCAGGCTGACACTTTCGGCGTCGCTGGCCACCTTTTCCTTGTAGGCAATCACATCGGTCACGGGTCCCGACTTGCTGGTCGAGCCAATCCAAAGCGTGCCGAGCGCGGCGGGCGGAAGTTGGTCCATGCGCGCCCAGCCGTCCTTGAGGGGTGTGTCGGCGCTTTTAAAGACGAAGGCGAGGCCGTTTTTGAAGGCCGCCAGCGATTTGACTTTGGGCGCGACAACCGGGAGCGCCTCCGTTTTGTCATCTGCTTGGGAAAAGTTTGCGCCCGCCATCATCGCCACGGCCACCAAAAGGAGGCGTTTGCGTCTTATATCGCCATTTCCGCATTTGTGGAGGTGAGGTTTGGATGGCCGGTACAACAGTTTCATCAACCGACCTGAATATTTACGAAATGTCGTCGCTGGCCTTTTCATAAAGAGAGATGTCATTTTCGTACCTTTCGTTAGACGGGACATTTGGCAATTTGCTCCCAGAATCATGTGACGCCTGCCCTTATCGTAAGGGACCCTCGCAGAGGTCCCGGACGGCGCAGCAGGTTCGCCAAGGAACCGGTTCCATCGCGTCCTCCGATGGCGAAGGTTCACCGCGCCTTGGGCGGAAGGAGGACGGTGACACGGCCGGTATATTTGACCAGCGCCGGGCGCTTGGCCAGAAGCTTCTTCTTGTCGTCGTCGTCTGAGGGTTGCTGATCGGAGGTCTGGGCCTTTTGGACATCGGCTCCTTGGGCGGCAGCGGTTTGGCTGTTGGCGCTGGCGGTCGCGCTGGTGGCCAGCGCCGTTTGCGCCCCGCCGCCCGAGACGCTTTGCGACAGCGCCACGCCCTCAAATTTGCCGCTGCCCACATTGATGCCCACGCCCGCGATGGCAACCCCGGAAATGGACTGCCCCGCGCTGAACGACGCGGTGAGACCGCTCAAGAAGGTCCCCGACACATTGGCCGCGGCGCTGATCGTGGAATTGCCCTGGGCCAGGACGAAGCCGGTCACATTGCCGGCGGCATTCAAATCCACATTGATGCCGATGACCCCCGACCCGCTGGCATTGATGTTGCCAGGATAAATGATGCTGTTATTCGGGCCTCGCGTGCCCGCGGTCAGCGTGATGGTGGGAACCAGGGAAGCATTCCTGTTCAGCGGATCCTGCGCGATGCCGCCCTGGCTGGCATTGATGTCCCCGCGCGGGGTCAGCACGGTGATGTTGCCGACCGCCTCGCTGGCGGGGGAGTTGTAGAAAGTCGAGGTCAGAATCCCGCTGCCGATAAAGTATTCCACCCCGGTGCTGGCGGCGTGGGTGACGGGATTGACTTGCACGGTGTTGAAACTGATTTGGCCGGAGCCACCGCTGCCCGCGTCCACATTGCCGTCCAGCGATTCCACAAAGACGTTGCCGCCGTTGAAGGCGGCAATGCGCGAGCCGTTCACTTCGACATTTCCCTCGGCCACAACATGCACGTCGCTGTGCCCCGAGGTCCATATCCCGTAAGGAGTATCGGGAGGCGAAAAGGGCAGACTGCCGAGGCCGGCATCAATCGCGCCGCCGGCGAAGATGTTGATGGCCCCGCCGTCGTAGGAACTGATTTCAGAGGAAAACAGAGTCAAATCGCCCTGCAAGGTGAGGTTGATGTCCGCCCCGCCTCCCAACGCCGCCAAGGCGGGATTCTTAAAAGCCCCCTCCGAAATAATGCCCGCCGCCACACCCAGATCCAATGAATTGGCTGTGATGTTAAACTGTCCTAGCCCGCCAATCTGGAAGCCCAAAGGCGCGCTGCTCGGGTCCGCCGAGTTTTGGCTGGCCGCGTAAAGAGCCTGGATCGCCGCCGTCACCGCCGTCCGCGCCGCCGCGGAACTGCCGCCAAAAGTGGCCGGCTGGGTGACGTAGTTGCCGTTGGCATCCAGCACCAACTGTCCGCTGGCGGTGTAGGTTTTTTCCTGGAGCGTCCCCAACAGCAATTGCTCTGTGGCCTGGTCCATTCGCCCGTAATACCCGAGCTGCTGCGTGGCCGGGAGGTAGAACAGGCTCAAACTGGGAAAGAGCAACCCCCCGCCGGTCGAAGTCGGCCCGGAACCGGGAACCACCGCGTTCTCCAGCAGCGTCAGGTAATCGGAGGCCTGACCCGGAAACAGCGCCGGCGGCAGGCTCAGGCCGCCCCCGCCCACCGTTGCAAATGAGTACACGTTCTGGTTGAAAATATTTCCCGCCACTTTGATGAAGGTATTGTCCGTGGCATGCAGGTTCTGGCCGGCAAAGCTGGTGTTGTTCATGTTCCCGCCGACGGTGATTTGGGTTTCCTTGGGCATGACAATGGTGATGTCGTCCATATTCCCGGCGATGTTCAGCACCACCGGCTGGGGATCGTTCAAGTGGACCGGGACGGCGGCGTGCTGGGAGGCAAAATCGGTTGCGCCCGTCCACTGGCTGGCGCTGCTGTCGGACATGGCCAGCTCGAAACCCGCTCCTTCCAGACTTCCTCCCGCCGTGGTGTTGATGGTTAATTGCCCGTTGGGGGAAGGGAACAAAGTGACATTGTTTCCCAAAGTCACCCCGCCCGCCCCGGCATTGATGGTCAGGGAGGGCGGGTAAATGGGGGGCACCTCGTCCCCGGTCGAATAACGCGGCAAAGATGTCCCCTCCAGGAACACGGCGTCGCCGGCGTCCAAATCCACGAAGGAGTTGGGAGCATAATCGAAGAGGTGTCTGAACGGCGCCCGTCCCCCCGATTTTCCGTTTAACGCGCCATTCGGATTCCGCACTTCCTGGAGATAAATGCTGCCATTGGGCGCATTCACTTCCCAGCCGCCATCCACCAGGCTCAACGCCAACGGACTGCTGGACGTGCCGACATTGCCTCCGGCGGTGATGGTGCTGGCCACAGGATTCCCGTTGAGTGTGCTGTCGGCGGCCACAAAATGACCCACGATATTGCCGCCCGCGGTGACGGACACCACGCCCGGCTCCGGCCCGAACGCCCCGGAGCCGGCATCGGAGACGCTGCTGCTGGTAGCCGTGGGGAGAAAGCTGGTCACATTGCCGCCGGCGGACAGGTTCACGTTGCCTCCCGCCGCGGTGCTGATCCCTCCCAGGAGAGATGAAACCGCATAAGTGCTCGAAGCGCTGAACAGGTAACCGTTCGGGTTTGAACCCGCATTGATGTTTCCGGCCAGAGCTTCCACGTCAATATTGCCCCCGTCCATGGTGCGAATGGCGCCCGTGGCAACCGTCACGCTGTTGCCCGCCAAAAGGCTGATCGAGCCGTCCTGGGCCTCGAGCGTTGCGCTGCCGGCAAGCGTGATGTTTCCGGTGCCCGATTTCACCGTGCCTGCGGCCGCCGTGCCGGGCTGGCCTGGAACCACCGTGTTGGCGACGCTGAAATCTCGCCCGGCTTCCAATGTGACCGACCAGCCGGTGTCGGCCGTCAGATTGGCCCCCCGGCTGGTTCCGATCAGGATGTTGCCCCCGGCTTCCAGTGTCAGTTGGCTGCCCGACGTGCTGACGCCGGTGCTGGCGGCCAGGTCCCAGGTCACCCCGTCCGACAGGGTGATGTTTCCCTTGGCCTGAAGATCAATTTGCGAAAACCCCGTGAACGCGGAATTCACATTCAGATTAAGCGTGTTGGGTGGACTGCCCGAGGCGACCGTGCCCGATCCGGCGCTGCCCGTGCCGCTGTTGCCCAGGATGATGTTGACAGGATCAATCATCAGCCCTCCGCCTGGACTGCCCGCATTGGCATGCCCGTCAATCCTCGAGTTGATCGCCGGCATCACCGGCGCGGAAATTTCCACCACCCCGCCCGCGCCACCCTGCGCCCCGCCGGCCACACTGATGGTGGAAGTGGACGCATCATGGAACTGGTTGCCCGATTGCAGGGTCACGCTGCCTCCGGGACTGGCGCCTTGCGCCCCGCCGTTGGCCTGGATCACCGACGAAGCGCCCAAGGTCAAATCTTCGCCGGCCACCAGTTCAATGACCCCGTTCTGCGCCCGAACCGAGTTGGCTTGAATCATCCCGCCTTGATTCACCACTTGCGCCTGCAACGCGATCGTTCCCGCATCCGCGATCAATTGCCCTGCATTGTTCACCGAGCCTTGCGGCAGCGTCACCATCGCGCTCAATCCCCGCCCGTCCGGACGGCTTGACACCATCACCTGCTGGCCGGCGTACAAACCGATGTTGCCGCCCGGCGCGGAGATCGCGCCGTGGTTTTCGACATCGTGGGCGATGAGAAAAACCGGCCCGGCGGGACCGGCGCTAATCTGGCCGTAATTGATAATCGCGGCCGAGGGGGGAGGCGCGTTGAACTGCCACATGCTCCCGCCGGAAATATCGGGCGTGACCGCCGGCGCGGTGGTCATGATCACACCCGCCGCCCGGATCGCCGCCTGGCCGCCCACATAGAATCCGGCTGGATTTTGCAGGATAACATATCCGTTGGCATTCAGATGCCCGAGTATCTGCGAGGCGCTCGAGCCGCTGATGTTGTTCCAGACCACCGAAGTGGCGGACGGTTCGACGAAGGTTGTCGTTTCTCCGGCGGCGATGTTAAAGCTGCCCCAGTTGATGACGGCGTTGCCGGAAGTTTGAACCGTCAGATTGGGACCCTGGCTGCTGACCACGGCGCTTCCCTGCGTGACCGTGGCGCGGACCGGATTGGCCCCGACCCTTAAGGCCAATACTTGACCCAAAAGCACCGCCATGAGCACAGCCATTACCCGTTGCATGATAGCTCTGTACGGAAAGGCAGGGCGGGCAGTCCCCGGCCCGCCGCGGCGCGCACGGAGTGTGCGCCCTGCCACCCAGGATCCGGACATGGCACATTTTGATTTCATAATTTTGCCTTTCAGTTTTTTCATCATGCCCGGCGCGTCAAAACTGGGCGCTGAGCGCAAAAGAAACGCGGAGCTGGCCCGATTCCGAGTTCGGCGTGTTCAAGATCGGCCAGGCGAATAACAAATGTCCCTCGACAGTCGGGCCGAGCGAGAAGGCCCCGCCGATGCCCACCCCGCTCAACGGGGTGTTTCCCGGCCGCCCAATCGCATGCAAAAGGTAGGTATCCGCGTAATCAAAGAAGGCCGAGGCGCGCACCGTCAGCGGATAGCCCGTTCCCGCGCCGACATAGCCGATCCGGTGCGACGGCGTTTTCAATTCGCTGGTGATGCGCCAGCCCATGTCGCCCAGCACTTCGCCTTCCCGGTACCCTCTCACCCCGTTGATGCCTCCCACCCCAAATTGCTCGTTGCTGATCAACGGTTCGCTGGCCCATTGCCCGTCCGCCCGCAACGCCAGCTTCCATTCCCCTTGGATCGCCTGCTCCCGCGCCACATTGGCGCCTACAATATGCCAATAGCCGCTGGCCTGCGGCGACTCCGCCAGGGCCTGCAAGTTGCTCTTGCCGTTGGAATACAACAGATTGGCGCTGTAATTCAGCCCGAAACTCGTGCTCCCATACTTGTCCGGCAATTCCCCGTCCCAGCGCAATGTGAAAGGCAGATAATCCACGGACCGGGCTGAGGCTGGAACCCGGGAAAACGTCGTGAACGTATTGGTGATCAGAACGCCGTTGATGGACTGGACTTGGGTGTGAAGAAATTCATTGGTGGAAAAACTCGAAATGTTGTACATTTTGTAATCAAATCCCGCCTGAATATGCGACCGCAGTCCATTAAAGTCAGGCAGCGGTTTGGAGAGACGAAATCCCGCCGCTTGGTTGATGGTCAGGCTCTGATTATCGGTGACCTGGTTGATCAAATTGCTGCCTGTGCTCACCGCCTTCGGCGTGGTGGCTGTCACCCCCGAATCAATCGTCGAGCGGCTGGCATAGACATTCAATTCCGTCGTTCCCGTCGGGGGGGGCAGTTCAAACCTTCTCGTCGCCTCGTTATACCCGAAACTGGAAGGATGGCCCGCCATCTCCTCCGCCACCGATTCCGGCGCCGAGAGCGGCATCCGGTAAAACGCGCTATAATTGGCCACCAGCGGCCGGTCATAAAATTCCCATTGGTTTCCGTCCTTGTAAGCTTCCTGGGAAAAGGAGTACTGCACCCCCAGCGCCTGGTCCAACTGCCACAGATTGTTATACACCGCCGAACTGTTCAACCTCATTTCCGGCGTGCCGGGTGCGCTTTGATTGTTCGCCTCAATCTTGACATGGAGGGGAAAACGATCCCGCACCCCCAGCACCAGCGCGCTCGTGTTCACGTCCGGCCCCTCCTGGATTTCCGGGAATATCTGCCGGTCTTGATTGGCGTTGGCCCGGTCCAGCTCCGGTTGGAACACTTTGCTGTTCAAATAGATGTTCGTCTTCAAGCTCGGCAGCGCCCGCATCACATTGTTGGAACTGTAGTAACGGTTCCCCTTGACCACGATTTCCACCAGGCGCCCTTCAAAGACCTGGATTTTGAAAATATTGTTGGTGATCCGCTGTTGCGGAATGGTCACTTTGATCGTGTCATAACCGCGTGCGTGATACTCCGCCTGCAACTCCTTGATCCCGCTGGAGACGTCCTCAAATCCGACGTTCGTCCCGGTATGCCGGCCAAAGATGGCCTGAACGGTTTCCTGCGGCAGCAGGGTGTTGCCCAGCACTTCGTAGCCGTCCACCACAAAGTGGGGCATGGCGTTGGTCGTCGCGCCCGCCGTGGAATTGGTGCCGGCGGCCGGCGGGGTGGCGCTCTGCGACGCCTGCGGCGGGGCCGCGGCAACAGGCCAAGCCATCCCGAAAACCAGGCTGGCGGCGGCGAGCCGGAAAACCGCCCGGCCTCTTCTCCAGGAAAACGGGCGCAACCGCCCGCCGACAGGCTTCGCGCATTCTCTCAATCCGCCATCCGCAATCCGCAATCCGCAATTAAAACTCAACCTCATACCGACAGCCACCGCGCGTGCTTCCGTCCTCCAGGGCTGCTTTGGGCGTGCTGCTGCCGCCATTTTCCGGGGCTGACCCCAAATCGTTTCTTAAACAACAGGCTGAAAAGACTGTTGGACTGGTAGCCGCTGGTCAGCGCCACCTCCACCACTTTGGCGTTGGAGTTGGCCAGCATCTCGCAGGCCTTGACCAGCCGCAATTCCGTTTGTTTCTCGCGAAACGAGGCCCCCACCTCCGCCCGGAACAGCCGGCTCAGATGCCGCGGACTGCAACACATCTTCGGCGCCAGCTCCGTCAGCGAAAGCTCCACAAATTCCGAGGCCGCCATTTGGTTGAGCAACCGTCTCAAGCGGCCGCGCCCGTCCACTTCCCGCGCCCCCTCCGCCGGCTGCTCCTCGAATTCCGTGCCGAACAAATCCGCAAAAAGCTGCAGCAATTGCAGCCGCGCCGCCAGATTGGAGGCGCTGTAATTAAGGCAAAGCTTTTTGAACCGTTCCGCCACCGCATGCTCCGGCCCCAGCACCCGCACCGCCCCCTCTTCCGCCGACGCGGCCGTTTTGAACGAGTGCTGCTCGCGCAAGCTCAGCAGACCGGTCAGTTTCTCCGGTTCCAGGTAAAAAAATGCGATTTCCACTCCGCTCAACTGGCTGGCGCACAACCCGCCCCGGGTGGCCCGGGTCAGCACCAGCGCCGACCCCGCCGGTATTTCCCGCGCCCCGCCCGGTTCCTGCCAATAACAAATCCCGCTCTTAACCTGCAGGAAGCACCAGCCGCGGAATTGAGGCATCCACTCCCCGCCCTCGGGCAGCTTCCGCTCGTGGATCATTAAATGCGGCTCAAACAGAGGTTTCGTTCTCATGCCCTCTGAGATTGGCAGCGGCATATTACAAAAGACCGTCAACTTTGTTACGATTGCGAAACGATTGTCGCACCGGAAAACGCCTCCGTCTTGGGCGGCAGGGCGGGCGCTCCGCCTCCTTCGCCCTGGCCTTGGCGACGGCGCATGCCCGCCAAGAGCGTGTCCGTGTTTGTCCGTGCCTTTCCTATCCCTCCCCTGCCTCCCATATTTCCCGTGATGCAGAATGGGAACGCTACGGGCCGCGCAGCCAGTCTTTCAGGATGGCCGCTTGCAGGGCAGTGGGATGGGGCTGCGGAGTGATGGCGAAGGTGGAATTGCCCATCTTTCGGCCCAAAGTTATCTTCGCGGTGTGCGCTGCGCCGGCGCGGGAATAGACCACTTCAATCTCGTCGCCCGGCTTCCTGGCATCCAGCAGTTGGCTGAAGGACGCGGCATTGACCGCCGCGCCGTCGGCCGTGACGATTTCGTCCTGCGCCAGAAGGCCGGCCTGGGCGGCGGAGGAAAGCGGTTCCACGGCGGTGACGGTGAGCTTGCCGTTGTTGTCGCGCACCATCGCGCCAAAAGCGCCGCCGGGCAGTTCCTTGGGCATCACAATGTCCAGGCCCGCGTAGTCAAAATACTTGGGATAATCCACCGGCTTGGTCGTGTAGGCGCAGTCGAACTCCTCGTCCAGCCTGGCCCCGGCCATGCGCTCGCACATCCCGCGAAATTCCTGGTCGGTGAAGCCGCGCTTCTTTTCCTGGTAATACTCCTTGTAGAGGCCGCGCATGACGTCATCGAGGGACTTTTTGTTTTGCGACTCATGCCGGATCTTCAAGTCGAGCACGGTGGCGACCAGGTTCCCTTTGTCGTAATAGCTGACCGTCAGCCTGGGACCGCCGCGGTTGGCGCCGCCGGAACGCTGGTCCCATTGCTTCCAGCTCGCCTCCGCCACCGACTGATAAAGATGGCCGGGGCTGTTTTCGTAGCTGGCGATGGCGCCGGACAACCCGGGAAAACCTCGCGCGCCGCCCGTGCCGTTCAACACATCCTCCACCTCCAGCAGGCCGGCGCGGCGCAGCACGATCCAGGCGTAATAGTCGGTGAACCCCTCGGAAACCCACAGCATTTTAGTCCGGTTCTCGTGCTCGTAATCAAACGGGCCCAGCGCGATGGGCCGGATGCGCTTGACGTTGTAATTATGAAAATACTCGTGCGCTACGAAACTCAGCCAATGCTTGTTCCTCATCGGGTTGCCCACGTCCGCCCCGGTGAACGGCAGCGTCGTTTCATCCAGATGCTCGATGCCGGCGTTGCGGCCGGCCACGATGAAGGTGTAATGCTTGTAGCCAATGTCCCCCATCAGCGTCGTGGCCGATTCCACCATGCGCTTGAGGTCGGTGACGAATTTCTCGCGGTCAAACTGGCCCAGGTTCAGGCCGTCGAATTCGTGGTGGATGCCCCGCACCTCAAACGGCACGACCTCCAGCTTGCCCAGCAATGTCGGGCAGTCATACAGAATGTCGAAGTCCGGCGCGTAAAAAGTATTGCTCCGGCCGGCAACAGGGTCCAGCCCGGTGGCGATGGTCGTCCAGCCTTCCTTGGGTTTTATCGTCACCGTGACGGGGTGCAGGATTTGGCCGTCCAGGTGCATGTAGGTGTCGGTGGGCGCGATGAAGCCGCTGTTCTCGCTCAAGCTGGTTTGGGAAGCCGCCTGCCCGGGGATGACATCGTAACGGACGGTGACAGTGGCCGCGCCGCCGGATTGGACCCGCCAGGTGTTGGTGTCGGCCTTGGTCCACGCCAGCGGGTGCCCCGCCGCGTCCAGAGCGGTGAAATTGGTGACGTTTTTGGCGTAGTTCATCATCTGGTAAGCTCCTGGCATCCAGGCCGGCATGATGAAATCATGCATCCCGCCTTTCAGCCCGTCGCAATGGAATTCGACATGGCAAAGCCGGTCGGCGGGATGTTCCAGGGAGACGACGAACGACAAGGTTTCCGGCGGCGGCCGGACGAACGGCGCGCAGGAGGTCAAGGCCAACGCCGTCAATAATATGAATGCGCGTTTCATGTTCTGATAGTACGGATGGGGAATCCGTTGGCAAGGCATTCGCGGCCTCGCCTGGTTGTGTCGCTTGCAGCCTCTTGGCGCTACGGGCCGCGCAGCCAGTCTTTCAGGATGGCCGCTTGCAGCGCGGTGGGTTGGGGCTGCGGGGTGATGGCGAAGGTGGAATCGCCCATCTTTCGGCCCAACGCGATCTTCGCGGTGTGCGTTGCGCCGGCGCGGGAATAGACCACTTCAATCGCGTCGCCCGGCTTCTTGGCATCCAGCAGTTGGCTGAAGGACGCGGCATTGACCGCCGCGCCGTCGGCGGTGACGATTTCATCCTGCGCGAGAAGGCCGGCTTGGGCGGAGGAGGAAAGGGGTTCCACGGCGGTGACGGTGAGCTTGCCGTTGTTGTCGCGCACCATCGCGCCTAAAGCGCCGCCGGGCAGTTCCTTGGGCATCACAATGTCCAGGCCGGCATAGTCGAAATACTTGGGATAGTCCACCGGCTTGGTCGTGTAGGCGTAGTCGAACTCCTCGTCCAGCGTGGCCCCGGCCATGCGCTCGCACATCCCGCGAAATTCCTGGTCGGTGAAGCCGCACTTCTTTTCCTGGTAATACTCCTTGTAGAGGCCGCGCATGACGTCATCGAGCGACTTTTTGTTTTGCGACTCATGCCGGATTTTCAAGTCGAGCAAGGTGGCCAGCACGGGGCCTTTGTCATAATAGCTGATGGTCAGCCGGGGGCCGCCGCGGTTGGAGCCGCCGAAGGAAGGCTGGTCCCATTCATTCCAGCTCGCCTCCGCCGCCGTCTGGTAAAGATGGCCGGGCGAGTTCTCGTAGGCGGCGATGGACAGGGACAAACCGCGAAAGCCCCGGTCCCCGCCCGATCCGTTCAACACGTCCTCCACCTCCAGCAGGCCGGCGCGGCGCAGGATGATCCATTCGTAATAGACGGTGAAGCCTTCGGAAACCCAGAGCATTTTGGTCCGGTTTTCGTGCTCGTAATCAAACGGGCCCAGCGCGATGGGCCGGATGCGCTTGACGTTGTAAAGATGAAAATACTCGTGCGCCACGAAACTCAGCCATCGCTTGTTCCGCGCCGGCGTGGACACGTCCGCGCTGCTAAATGGGAGCGTTGTTTCATCCAGATGCTCGATGCCGCCGCCGCGGCCGCTGACGATGAACGTATAATGTTTGTAAGGAATATCCCCCATCAATGTCGTGGCCGATTCCACCATGCGCTTGAGGTCGCTGACGAATTTCCCCCGGTCAAAGTCACCCAGGTTCAGGCCGTCGAATTCGTGGTGGATGCCCCGCACTTCAAACGGCACCACCTCCAGCTTGCCCAGCAACGTCGGGCAGTCATACAGAATATCGAAGTTCGGCGCGTAAAAGGTGTTGCTCCGGCCGGCAACCGGGTCCAGGCCGGTGGCGATGGTGGTCCAGCCTTCCTTGGGCTTTAGGGTGACGGTCACTGGGTGCAGGATTTGGCCGTCCAGATGCATGTAGGTGCCGGTGGGCGCGAGGTAGGCGCTGGCCTCGCTCAAGCTGCTCTGGAAAATCGCCTGGCCGGCGATGACATCGTAGCTCACCGTGAGGACGGCGCCGCCGCCGGATTGGACCCGCCAGGTGTTGCTGTCGGTCTTGGCCCACTCCAGCGCGCGGCCCGCGCCGTCCCGGGCGGTGAAATTGGTGACGTTTTTGGCGTAGTTCATCATCCGGTAATACCCGGGCGTCCAGGCCGGCATGATGAAGTCGTGCGTCCCGCTTTTCAGCCCGTCGCAATGAAAATCCACGTGACAAAGCCTGTCGGCGGGATGTTCCAGCGAGACGACGAACGACAAGGTTTCCGGCGGCGGCCGGACGAACGGCGCGCAGGAGGTCAAGGCCAATGCCGTCAATACTAGGAATATGCTCTTCATAAAATCAGGCCCCGCCTCCGCCGCCGCTCCATTCGGAGCTGTAGCGGCGGTCTGTGCGCCGCAAATCCGCGCCTTTTGATTTGCGACGGTCACAGACCGCCGCTACAAGAGTCATTCAATGCTCCGCTTTCATCCAGACTTCGGAACGCACCGGGCCGCCCCGGCCGCCCCGGCCGCCGCTGGAACCGCCGCCCACCGCGGCGGCCTGGGTGGTTGCGCCGGGCGCGTTGGTGGACGTGTTCCCGGCATAGTTAATGGAGGCGTCGCCGCCGACCGCGGGGGCGGGGCCGGCCTGGCCAAGACGATTGAGGCGGGCGTAATTGGGAATGGCCAGCAGCGGGCTGCCGTCGGCCCAGGTGCCGGCGATGGCCATGACGCCGTGCAGGAGGTCCGGCCGCCATACTGCCTTCAACGGCCCGGTGCCAATGGCATTGGTGATGGCGGCGTTGTCCGCCCGTTCCACATTGTAAAGCAGTGGTCCATAACGCAGCGCCTCCAGTCCCCTGTCCGCCGCGATTTTCGGGTCGGCGGTGATGCGCTGGACTTCCATGGGCAGCACGACCTCAATCCGGTCGCCGGCGTGCCAGGTGCGCTTGATGGCGGCATAACCCTTGTCAATTTGCGGCGTCATCTTTTGGCCGTTGACGGCCAGGGAAACCAGGCCGCTGACCCGGGGGGTTTCGGTGTAGAGCGCGCTCGTGCTCCGGTTGGGCGCGCGCACATAAACCGTGAAGGTTTTTGATTCCTTCGGATTGACAGTGATGGCAACATGGCCGCTCCACGGATAATCGGTCTTTTGCACCATTTGCACCTCGGTCTGGCCGTCGGAGCCGGCAACCTTTTCCACGTTGATGGTGCTGCCGATGAAAAGATTGACGTAGAGGCCGTCGTCGCCCCGGACATAAGTCCAGGTGGGCAGCATCAGGAGCGTGCGGGGGATGTTGCCGACGCAGCACGGGCAGGCGTGCCAGGGGGTGCGCCGGCCGTCCACCAGCGGGTTGTCATAAAAAAAGGTCTGGCCTTCCAGATCGGTCGCCCCCAGCAGGGCGTTGTAGAGCGATTCCTCGTATAAATCGGCGTACTTCGCGTCGTGGTAGGCCAGGTTCATTTTGTATTGGAAGAAAATCAGGCCGCACGTCGAGCAGGATTCGCAGTAGGCGCCGTTGCGCAGGGAATAGTTCGGGCCGAACCCCTCCGACGTTTCGCCGCTGCCGATGCCGCCCGTCACGTAATACTTCTTGTTGACTATATTGTCCCACAGGGAAAGGACCGCGCTCTGGTAATCGGTGTCATGCGTTTCCGCCGCCACGTCCGCCATGCCGGAGTAGGTGTAGGCGGCGCGCACGGCGTGGCCCACCGCCTCATACTGCTTTATCATGGGCAGGTGGCTCTGATCGTATTCCGAGCCGCCCTGGCGGGAATCGAGGAGAAATTTGGCCAGCTTCACGTAGGCATCGCCGCGGCCATGCCCCTCCATGTCGTTGACGAACCGCCCAAAGCGGACCAGCGCCTGCTCCATCTCCTGATGGCCGTCGAACCAGACTTTTTTCCCCGGTTCCGGCCCGATGTGGGCCACCCAGCAATCCGCCAGCTTCTTGGCCGCGTCATACAGGCGCGTGTCCTTGCCCCCGGTCATGGTATAATGATTGATGGCGGATTCGATGAAGTAGCCCGCGGTGTAGCCTTCGTGATTGCCCCGAAAGGCCGGCGACCAGTGTTCGGTCCAGCGTGAATCGGGCGGCCGGGCGGTGAACGCGGTTTGCAGATAGCCGTCCGGTTCCTGGGCGGCGAGAATCTTGGGAATCCAATCCTCCAGGGTGGCGTGGAATTTCTCCTGGGCCTTGATGATGTCCGGGTCGCCCCGCGGATCAATCATCAGGGCGATGCACATGGCCTCGACCGTTTGATGAACCCACGCGTTGGCGAACACATAACCTTTGTGCGGCGTGTAAGGCTCCCCGCGCAACGCTTTCGCCGCTTCGATGAAATTGTCAATCCCCCCCTGGACCTGCGTCAGGTTGGTGCGGTTGATCTGGTCAATGCAATGGGGAATCCAGCCGGCGATCAACGACTTGGCCCGGTCGTTCCAGAGCGGGCTGTCAATCACATAGTTCTTCGTATAGACGACATCCAGCCGGTCCTTGGGCGGCGCCTCCGCCACCCGCACCGTCAGGGTGGAGGAGAGGTTGGTCGCGCTGTTCTGCCCGCTCATCTTTAAAACATAAGTGCCGGTTTGGGAGAAGGCGGCGCTCGTTTCCGCCTTGCCTTCCTCGGCGAATGTCACCGTGCCCGGGCCGGAAGCCTTGCTCCAGGCGACCGTTACCGCCGGCCCGGTGCGGGCCGAAGCGCCTCCGCCGCCATTGCGCCGTCCGCCGCCCCCGCCCCGTCGCGCGGGGTTGTTATACCCGGCATACCCCTGGAGGTAGGTTTTTCCCGGCATCACCACATCGCGATCAATGCCGGCGTCCACATACAAATCCGGCGGCGGCGCCGGAGCCTCGGCGGCGGGCGGGGTGGCAGCGGTAGTGACATTGGTATCCTGGGCATAAGCCGCGCCGGCCAGCAGGGCCGGGAAGAGACAAAAGAGGGCGACTTTTTTCATATTAAACCGATTGAGCTTCGACCGTGCTTTCCAGAGCCATCGCGGCACGCCTGCCGGGGCGGGAACACGGCTCTTGGAGGACGGGCGCGGGTTTCATTTCGCCAAGGATTAGCCAAGGGCCGGGGGAGAGTCAAGGCCGGGTTTCGGCCACCAGATTGGCCGCAGCACGCGGAGCCACAACCGAAGCCGGAATTGCCCGCAGGTCACGCGAACTCCTTGCCAACTGACTTCCCAACCTTAATATCAAAGCCGCTTGAATGAACTTGCGTCACCGCTGATTTGAACCTGCTGTGCCGTACAACCCAACACGCGCCCTTGAACTGCTTCGCCTCGGCACACGCTGACGAATGATGACGCCGGTGACAACGAACACGCAGGCCATTCTGCTGCTGACCGCTCCGCTAATTGCCGGACGCAACGAAGGGTCCGCTGATTTACTGACTTTGACAGAATACAACCGGCTCGCCCGCATTTTGCGCGAAAAGCAAAAGCAACCGGCGGATTTGATCGGACCGGATGCCGGGGAAACGATCCGTGTTTGCGCCGGGGCGTTTGGCGGGGAGCGCCTGGAGAGCCTGCTGGGCCGCGGGTTTTTGCTCAGCCAGGCGGTGGATCGCTGGAATGCCCGCGCCATCTGGGTGGTCAGTCGCGCCGATGCCACCTACCCGCCACGCCTCAAAATCCGGCTCAAAGAGGACGCCCCGCCGGTTCTCTATGGTTGCGGGGATGCGGCGTTGCTGGACACCGGCGGTCTGGCGGTGGTTGGCTCACGGCATGTGGATGACGAACTGATTTCCTACACGGAAAATATTGGCAAGCTCGCCGCCCAAGCGGGTCGCACGCTCATCTCCGGCGCGGCCAAGGGCATAGACCGCGCGGCGATGCGCGGAGCGTTGCAGGCCGGTGGCGCCGTCGCCGGGGTGATGGCGGACAGTCTGGAGCAGGGCGCACTTGCCAGGGACAATCGCGAGCCATTGATGGATCACAAGCTGGCGTTGATTTCTCCTTACGATCCGGCGGCTGGCTTCAATGTGGGACACGCCATGCAGCGCAACAAGGTGATCTACGCATTGGCCGATGCGGCGCTGGTGGTCACCTCGGATTTCGAGAAGGGGGGAACGTGGGCTGGCGCCATCGAGCAGTTGGAGAAACTGCATTTTGTTCCAGTTTTCGTGCGCGACGGTGCCCACGCCGGAAAAGGAAACGCAGCCCTTTTGCAGAACGGGGCGCTCCCTTGGCCGGATCCCCATGATTTCGCTGAACTCTCCGAGGCCCTTGCAAAGGCCTTGGAAGACCGGGCTGCGGAACCAAAGCAGGAACCCCTTGCGCTCGTACTGCGCGAGCAGTCCGCCTCCTATAAAAGCTCGAAGACGACAGAGCCTTCACCTGCTCTCCCGCCGAAGGTCGAACTGGATCCGCACCAACCAAGCGCGACGCCGGCGGAGGCGCTTTTTAACTCAGTTCGTGAGATTCTCGCTCATGAACTGGCCGAACCCAGGAGTGAGGCGGAAGTGGCCGATCTGCTCAAAGTCTCAAAGTCCCAGGCAAAGGCCTGGCTGACGAAGTTAGTTATGGATGGGAAATTGGAGAAAGTTGCCAAGCCCCCCCGTTACCGTGTCGCTGGAACTTCGGGGCGTTTGCTGTGACCAGGAGAGGCTCGTCCGGCTGGGTTGCTTAATACGCCGGCAAGGGAAGTGTGCAAAAAAACAAGAAAGGGGTTGGCAATTCACGGCCTCCGTGGCATTTGTCATGCCCTATGATGCTGAAAATGAAACGATGCCTTTGGGCGGCTGTCGCAGCCGCGGCCCTGACCCTTGCACCCGGCGTCTTTGCCGGTGAAGCCGACATTAAGATTCCCCCTCTGAGCGACGTGCATTTTGACGGGCTGGGCGGCATCCACGGCTCCACCCTGATGTATCTGGGCCTGGGGGTCTGCCTCATCGGCGCCATCTTCGGCCTGGTGCAATACTTTCAAACCAAGGCCCTCCCGGTGCATGAAAGCATGGCCCAGGTCTCGGAGACGATCTGGGAAACGTGCAAGACCTACCTCTTCACCCAGGGCAAATTCCTGGCCATCCTTTGGGTGCTGATCGCCTGCTGCATGCTTTACTATTTCGTCGGCCTGCAACACAAGGGCGCCGGCGATGTGGTTCTCATCTTGCTCTGCTCCATCCTCGGCATTCTCGGCTCTTACGGCGTCGCGTGGTTTGGCATCCGCATCAACACCGTGTCCAATTCCCGCACCGCCTTTTCCGCCCTCAAAGGCAATCCCTTCAACACTTTGGGCATCCCCTTGCGCTCGGGCATGAGCGTCGGCTTGTTGCTGGTGGCGGTGGAATTGTTCTTCATGATTTGCATCCTCATGTTTCTCAAAGAACTGGCCGGCCCCTGCTTCATCGGCTTTGCCATCGGCGAATCGCTCGGCGCTTCGGTCCTGCGCATCTGCGGCGGCATCTTTACCAAAATTGCCGACATCGGCTCCGATCTCATGAAAATCGTCTTCAAGCTCCCCGAAGATGATCCCAAGAATCCCGGCGTCATCGCCGACTGCACCGGGGACAACGCCGGCGACAGCGTCGGACCCACGGCGGATGGTTTTGAAACCTACGGCGTGACCGGCGTGGCGTTGATCTCCTTCCTCGCCCTGGCCCTGGCCGCCACCCCCGCCATTTGCGCCACGCTCATTATTTGGTTGTTCGTCATGCGCGCCCTCATGATCGTCACCTCGCTGTTTTCCTACTTTGCCAACCAATGTTTGAGCAAGGCCATGTTCGGCGGCAAGAAAGACTTCGATTTTGAAGCGCCCTTGACCCATCTGGTCTGGATGACTTCGGCCGTGTCCATCGCCGTCACTTTCATCGCCAGCTATTTCCTGCTGGGCGATTTCAAGGACGGGGCTGGCGCGCCACAGCCTGCTTTGTGGTGGGTGTTATCCATTATCATTAGTTGCGGCACGGTGGCGGGGGCGCTCATCCCGGAATTCACCAAGATCTTTGTCAGCACCAATTCCCGCCACGTCCGGGAAGTGACCAACTGCTCCAAGCATGGCGGCGCCTCCCTCAACATCCTCTCCGGCTTCGTCGCCGGCAATTTCTCCGCTTTCTGGATGGGGCTTTGCATCATTGTCCTCATGGCCGCCTCTTATTACTTCTCTCAAAATCCGGCCTTGACCGCCATCATGCCGCCCAAGTTCCTTTTCGCCACCCCGATTTTTGCCTTCGGCCTCGTCGCCTTCGGCTTCCTCGGCATGGGACCGGTGACCATCGCCGTGGACAGCTACGGCCCGGTGACCGACAACGCCCAATCCGTCTATGAATTGAGCCAGATCGAAGCGCGCAAAGACATCAAGGAGGAAATCAAGCGGGACTTCGGTTTCGACGCGGACTTTGAAAACGCCAAGTATCAGCTCGAAAAAGGCGACGGCGCGGGCAACACTTTCAAGGCCACCGCCAAACCGGTGCTCATCGGCACCGCCGTCGTGGGCGCCACCACCATGGTCTTCGCCATGATCATTCTGCTCGAAAACCTGTTCGGCAACGTCATCGTCAAGTTGAGCATCGTCCAGCCGGAAGTCATCCTGGGCCTCATCATGGGCGGCGCCGTCATTTACTGGTTCACCGGCGCCTCCTGCCAGGCGGTCGTGACCGGCGCCTATCGCGCGGTCGTTTACATCAAGGAACACATAAAACTGGACTCCACCACCGCCTCGCAGAAGGACAGCAAGGAAGTCGTCCGCATCTGCACCGTCTATGCCCAGAAAGGGATGTGGAACATCTTCATCGTCGTGTTCTGCTTTGCGCTGGCCCTGCCCTTCTTCAATCCTTACTTCTTCATTGGCTACCTCATCGGCATCGCCTTCTTTGGCCTCTTTCAGGCCATCTTCATGGCCAATGCCGGCGGCGCCTGGGACAACGCCAAGAAAATCGTCGAAGTGGAGCTCCGCCAAAAAGGCACCGACCTCCATGCCGCCACCGTGGTGGGCGACACCGTGGGCGATCCCTTCAAGGACACCTCCTCCGTCGCCATGAACCCCGTCATCAAGTTCACCACTCTCTTTGGCCTGCTCGCCACCGAGATCGCCGTCACCATGAAAGATCAA
Source organism: Verrucomicrobiota bacterium (assembly GCA_049513975.1). GTDB lineage: Bacteria > Verrucomicrobiota > Verrucomicrobiia > Limisphaerales > Palsa-1400 > JBEKOF01. Next base: position 46,993 of record JBEKVM010000005.1, read on the forward strand.
AGCACCAAGACCGGCATTGGCGTTTTCTTCTTTGTCGTCGCCCTCATCTTCGTTTACCGCTCCTTCTACTGCATGCGCATCCCCGAAGAAAAGGCCGCCGCCTGATGTTCCGGGGGAGCATACGCGCCCTCGCGTGTAATGGCCGGCGCCCTCGCCAGCCACCTCTTTGCGCATTACACTTGATATTGAACTGGCGAACAGTGGGTGTTTGGGGAGCGCGGGCGTCCTCGTCCGCCGCGTTCGGCGTCCCGCCGAACGCTCTTCAGGTGCGGCATTCTCGTCTTGGGCGGGGGTTGGGGGATGACCTGGCGGCTTGACCTTTCCTCCGTCCTCCGTCATTGCTTCTTCCATGAGAGCCAGCCGGATTGTCTCCTTGCTGCCCAGTTGCACCGAGATCGTCTGCGCCCTGGGCGGCGCCGACCGCCTCAAGGGCCGCTCCCACCAGTGCGATTTCCCGCCGGAAATCAGCGCCTTGCCCGCTTGCACCTCCTCCCCACTCCTCCGCCATGCCTCCAGCGCCGAAATTGACCGCGACGTCAAATCCCTCGGCCAGCGCGCCCTGTCCCTTTACGAGATTGACGTGGACCAGCTTCGCAAATTGCGCCCCGATCTCATCTTGACACAAGCCCGGTGCGAGGTTTGCGCCGTCAGCCTTTCCGGCCTGGAACAGGCGCTGGCCCAGGCCCACGCCCCCGGCTTTCGCCCCAAAATCATGGCCCTTTCCCCCGTCCGCCTGGCCGATCTCTGGCAGGACATTCAAACTGTGGCCGACGCGCTGGGCCTGGCGGAACCAGGCCGCCAATTGCTCGCCGCCCTGAAGGAACGCGTCGTGGATGTCATCCAAAAAACTTGCCTGCTCCAGCGCCGTCCCGCCGTCGCCTGCCTGGATTGGCTTGACCCGCTCATGGCCTCCGGCCTTTGGGTTCCCGAACTGGTTCAATTCGCCGGTGGCCGCAACCTCTTTGCCCAGCCCGGCCAGCCCTCCTCCTGGCTGGAATGGGATGCCTTGCGCCAGGGCGACCCGGACCTCATCGTCCTCATGCCCTGCGGATTCGATCTGGACCGCACCCGCCGCGAAGCCGCCGCCTTGCAATCCAAGCCCGAATGGAAAACCCTGCGCGCCGTCAAGACCGGCCGGGTTTTTTTGGTGGACGGCAACTCCTATTTCAACCGGCCCGGCCCGCGCCTGGTGGATTCGTTGGAAATCCTGGCCCAAATCCTCCAGCCCGCCCTCTTCCCTTCTAACCCCGCCGGCAAAGCCTGGGAGAAATTCTGAACTCCCTCTACGGCGGGTTGCCCACCGCCTTGTTCAACCCGTACTGCGCTTTGTTGTGTTCAGCGACGGCGGTAACATAGTCTGAATGCGCCTGGGTCAAAGCCTGCTGTGCCTGGATGTCTTCCAGCACGATGCCCACCCCGTATTGCTTGCGTTCGTGCGTCAAGCGGAAGGCCTCATTGGCCGTGGCCAGGTTCCGCTGGGCCAGGGTGATTTGATCGGATAAGGACTGCATCCGCGTGGCTGCGGCGACGACTTGGGAAATGACGGCATCCTTGAGCTTGCTTTGACCCAATTGCGCGGCCGTCAGGCGGGCCTGGCTGGCTTTGGCGCGTCCAGAATCAAACAAGCCGCCGGGACCGATGCGCCAGCTCAAGCCGAGCAGATAATCTTCCGAGTGGCCGAAGTTGTCCGGTCCGCCTTCGTAACCACCGCCGAAGCCGCCGGCAAAGACTTGCGCGCCCAGCGACGGAACCAGCGGCCCGTAAACCGCCCCGTTCTTGGCATCGCGCGCCGCTGTAATCAGAGCCTGGCCGGCTTTCAACTCGGGGCGCGAATTCAAGGCTTGTTCCACCAGCGAGTCCAGGGCCGCATTGGTGGGAAAAAGCAGGAGCGGCACCAGGTCCTGGTCATGCGGAACCAAATCCACGGTGGAGTCCAGATGCAGAATCCTCGCCAGGTTGACCGCCGCGACGCGCTGCTGTTCGAGCGTTTGCCGCAACGAGATTTGGTAGCTTTCAGTCTGCGTTTGCACCCGCAGTTCGTCGCCTTTGAACGCGATCCCGGCCCCGACCGCCTGGTGCAACTCTTGCTGGTAGTCCCGCGAAATGCTCACCGCCTCTTGGATCACATCCGCCAGGGCCTTGGCTTTCACCAAATCAAAATAGGCCTGGGCCGCGCCCAACGCCGCGTCCTCCCGTTGCGCTTCCAGAGATTGATCCGACGCCGTGACCATTTGTTTGGCCGCCAGCGCCTGGTAAATGGAGTCGCCCAGAACCACCTGGGCCGCCACCGTGCCGCCGGGCGCATAGGATTGGAAATGAGTGTCCGAAACTGTGCCCGCAGGCACCGCTTGAGCCATGCCATCCCGCTGGTGGTAAGTCAGGCCCGGCGTGAGCGACGGCAGGAACTGTTCCAGCGCGCTTTGGCGGTTGGCTTGCGCTTCCTTCAGACCTTCACGCGCAATTTGAACGTCCAGATTGCGGGCGCCCGCCAGACGAAGCACGGTCGGCAGATCAATCGGGCTGCCGGTGACATTGGTGGTTTGCGCGCGCGCGACACACACGCACAGCGTCAGGACGCCGATCACGGTATTCGAAACGCTCATTTCGCCTCCACTGGATTGACCGCCTGGCCGTCGTTGAGTGTCTGTTTGCCAACCAGGATCACCGGCTGGCCAAGCTTCACGCCGTCGGTGATTTCAACATTCACCCCGTCGTTAAAAGCAGTCCGAACCGGGGTTTTTTTGGCCTTGCCATCGGCCACCACAAAGACGGACGCGCCCGCTTTTTCCACTAGGAGCGCCTGCACCGGCACCAGCAGGGCATCCTTCTTGCGTTCCACCTCCAGTTGCACGCTGGCATACATGCCGGGCCGCAGCTCACCGGTCGGGTTGGGCATTTCCATTTCCGTGAGCATCGTCTTGGTCGCCTCGTCCAGCGCGTTGGCATAACGGGTCACCGAACCGTTGAAACTTTTCCCGGGCAGTTCCTCGACCGTGGCCTGCGCCGGCACGCCGTTGGTGATGAATGGCACTTCCGCTTCGGGCACGAACACCTGGATGCGCACACGCCTGAAATCCATCAACGTCACCACGGCGGCGCTTTGCGCGGACGCCCCGGACGTGGCGGCGGGAATGAACGCGCCGGGATCCACGTATCGCGCCGTGACCACGCCGCTAAACGGCGCGGCCAGCCGGGCGTACCGCAGCAGTGTCCGGGTCCGCTGCAGTTTGGCCTGCGCGACTTCCCAGACGCCGCGCAAGTCGTCCACGGTTTGCGGCACCACCAGATCCGGCGCCTTTTCCCGCGCCTCGGCCATGCGCTGGTAGTTGGTGCGCGACACCTCCGTCTCGGCCTGGTATTGAATCTCGTCGGCCAGCAATTCCGGCACTTCGATCTCCCCAAGCAACTGGCCTGCCTGGACCGCGTCGCCCTTGTCCACCGTCAGCGTTTTCAAATAGCCGGGAACCTTCGCGTAAATCGTGGCGGCCTGATACGCCAGGATGCGGAAAGTGGGCAGCGTGATGCTGCGGGCAATTTCACCGCGCCGGGGAAGAACAGTCTGCACCGTCATGGGTGGCGCTGCTTCAGCAGGCGCTTGGGCTTTGGGAGGCCCGCAACCGCAAAGCGCGGCAACTCCGGCGATGCCGGCGAGGGCCGTGCAGAAACAAGGGATTTTGGCTTGCATAAGTTTTGGCATGGATTGGGTTCTAAGCGGTCTTGATCGCCGGATTAGGAACCTCATCCGGGTGGAGTGACGCCGTGCGTCGGTGAGCACGGCCTTGCACGAGCGCGAATAGGGCCGGCAGCGCCAGCAGCGTGGCCAGGGTGGCGACCGCCAATCCACCGACCACCGCCCGGCCCAGCGGGGCCGTTTGCTCGCCGCCTTCACCCAAGCCCAGGGCCATCGGCACCATCCCGGCGATCATCGCCAGGCTCGTCATTAGTATCGGTCGCAGACGGCTGCGCGCTCCTTCCACGGCCGCATCCGCCGCGCTGGCGCCCGTCAGCCGGCTGCGTTCAGCAAAAGTCACCAGCAGGATGGCATTCGCCACCGCGACCCCAACCGCCATGATTGCGCCCATGAACGACTGGATGTTGAGCGTCGTTCCCGTCAGCCTCAGCATGAGCACCACCCCGGCGATCACGGCCGGCGTGGTGGAGACAACCAGAAACGACAGCTTGAGGGATTGGAAATTGGCCGACAGCAGCAGGAAGATCACCACGACCGCCAGCAGCAACCCGCTGCGCAGGCCGTCCAACATCTGTTGGAGCGGGACGCTCTGGCCGCGCACGGTGAGCGTTATGCCGGGCGGCGGCTGACCCAGTGCCTGGAGCGCCGTGCTCACTTGCTGGGCCACGCTGCCCAGGTCCGCCCCCGATACGTTCGCCGTCACCGTCACCATCCGCTGCATATTGTACCGTTCGTATTGTCCTACGGCCGCGCCTTCCGTTACGCTGGCGACATTACGCAGCAGCAGACTCTGCCCGCCGTGGTCCTTCACCGGGACGTTTCTCGCCTGCTCCAACGAGTCCATCCGCGCCTGCGGCACCTGCACTTGAAGCTGGTAGGCCACCCCGCTGTTCGGGTCAGCCCAGTAGTTGGGCACCACAAACCGGCTGGACGACGAAGCCGTCACCAGCGCGCGCGACACGTCGGCCATCGTCACCCCCATCACCCCGGCCTTCTCCCGATCCACCTTCACGTCCACCGTCGGATAATCCAGCGCCTGCCCAAATTGCAGGTCCCGCAGGGAGTCAATTCCTTGCAGCGTTTCTTTGACCTTTTCCGCGAAGGCCCGGTCCGCCGTCAAGTTTTGACCGCTGATGGCTACCTCGATCGGCGTGGGGGAACCCAGGCTCATCACCCGGCTTACGATGTCGCTGGGTTCAAAGGAGAAGCTGACCCCGGGCATCTTCTCGGCAAAGACTTTTCGCAGCCGCTCCTTTAGGGGCTCAATTCGCACCGTCGTGCCGGCCTTCAACTGCACCTGGAGCACGCCCTCTTCCGGACCGCCGTTCCAGAGATAAATGAAATTGATGGGGTAAGCGGCACCATGGACGCCCAGGAAACCCAGCGTAATCTGGACATTCTCCGGGCCAACCTCCTGCTTGATCAGATCCAGCGCTTGCAGCGCAATGGCTTCCGTGCCGTCAATCTGAGTGCCGGTCGGCCCGCGCAGCCGCAGTTGAATCTGACCGGCATCCACTTTGGGAAAAATCTCCGTGCCCAGCCGCCGGCCCGCCAACCAAACCACCACTGCGGCCGACACCAGGTAAACGCCCGCTACAACCCAGCGCGCGCCCACCAGCTTCCGCGCCAGGGCGGCATATCGCCCTTGCCATCGTGCCAGACGGCTCTCCGCCCCAGGGTGGCCGGTCGCCGCTATTTCGTGTCCGCGCAGAAACCAGACCGACAGGATCGGCACCAGCGTGCTCGACAACAGATAAGACGTCACCATGGCGAAACCGACGGCCAGCGACAGCGGGAGGAACATCGCCTTGGCCGCGCCTACCATGAAGAGCGTCGGACTGAAGATCGCCAGGATGCACAGCATCGCCAGCAACCGCGGCCCCGTCGTCTCGGTCGTGGCCTCCAGCGCCGCCCGGGCAATCGTCCGGCCTCGCATCAGATGCGTATGGATATTCTCGATGCTCACAGTCGCCTCGTCCACCAGGATGCCCACGGCCAATGCCAGGCCGCCCAGCGTCATAATGTTGACCGTCTGCCCGGTCAGCCAGAGCGCCAGCACGGAGCCCATCAACGAAATTGGAATATTGACGACCACGATCAAGGCGCTCCGCCAGTCCCGCAGAAACAGCAGCACCATCAGGCCCGTCAGGACCGCCCCCAAGGCCCCTTCCAGCGTCAGCCCGCCAATCGCCCGCGTCACGTAAGGGGATTGGTCAAACTCATAGCTGACTTTCACGTCGGCCGGCAGCACGCTCTGGAACTTCGCCAGGTTCGCCTTGACCAGTTGGACCACCGAGAGGGTGGATGCGGTCGAGCGCTTGGTGACCGGGACATAGACCGTGCGATGGCCGTTGACCAGCGCGTAACTCGTCACTATGTCCGAGCCATCCACCACTTGTCCCACATCTCGCAGGAAGACGGTGGGAAAGGTCCCGGTTCGGATGGGCACCGCCTCCAAGTCCTTTATGTTGCGGGCCACGGAGTTCAGGGGCACCATCGGATATTTCCCATTGATGGGCATGTTCCCCGAGGGGCTGATCAGGTTGGCCGCGCTCATGGCCGCGACCACTTCATCGGGCGACATATTGTAAGCGCGCAGCCGTTCGGGCTTGAGGTTGACCACGATGCTCCGGGCGCTGCCCCCGAAGGGGGGAGGGGCCGATACGCCCGGCAATGTGGCAAACAAGGGCCGGACCCGGTTTAAAGCCAGATCCTGCATCTCCCCCACCGTCCGGGTCGCGCTTGAAAAAACCAAGTCCCCCACGGGCACGCTCCCCGAGTCAAACCGCATGACAAACGGCGGCACCGTCCCCGGCGGCATGAAGGCCCGCGCCCGGTTCACGTAGGCCACCGTCTCCGACATCGCCTGCGACATGTCCGTGCCGGGATGAAACTGCAGCTTCAGGATCGCCGCACCCTGGATGGATTTGGACTCCACATGCTCGATCCCCGTGATGTAAAGGAAATGATACTCGTAATAATAGGTCAGGTACCCCTCCATCTGCGCCGGGTCCATCCCCCCATACGGCTGCGCCACGTAGATCGTCGGGATGCCCAGCGTCGGGAAAATGTCCCGCGGCATCCGCTGCCACGCCAGCGCCGACCCCAGCGCCACCGCCACCACCGCCACCAGGATGGTGAACGGACGGCGCAATGCTTGGGCCACCAGATTCATGCGGTCTTCAAGTTACGATTTCCGATGTCGGAAACCATAATAGGCTTGCATCCTCCTGTCAACCGCTTATTATCTGGTCAAGTAACGTCCCGGTCTTGGGTGGTAGGGCGCGCACTCCGTGCGCGCCGCGGTGGGGTGTAGCGTCGGCGCTGCGCGCCGATCCTTCTGGTCCGCCTAAAACTGGCCGGTGGCAAGGTCAGGCCGCTTTATGAGACCGCAAATCCCATGACGCCGTCACGAACATGAAAGAAGCCGAACGCGAGATTCTTCTGAGCTTTTGGAAGGTGCATATTTTGCACCATGCCGCCGAGGCGGCCATCCACGGCCAATGGATGCTCAACGAGCTGCGCCATCACGGCTACGAAATCAGTCCCGGCACCCTTTACCCCATCCTCCATCGCATGGCGCGGCGCGGCTGGCTGAAAGTCTCCAGCGATCCCAAAGCCGGCCCCCGCGCCCGCAAAGACTACGTCCTGACCCGCAAGGGCGGGAAGGTCCTCCACCTCGTGCGCCAAAGCCTCGCCGAACTCCACCGCGAAGTCGCCGCCCCCAAACCCAAACACCATCCCAACCACTCCCCTTCGTGATGGGGCAGAAACGGCCGAGACTCCCTGTCCGCTATCTTCTCCGCCATGGTTTTAACGACGGCGCAAGGCTCGGCGACGGCGGACGTCGAACCCAAACTTGGTTTTGATCCTGCGCCCAAGCCCGCTTTCCGCCCGTGTCCGATTCATGTCGCGGCGGCGCTTTAGCGCCGGTTAAGGCGTCAAACAAAACCAGGCAAGTCCCGCAGGGACGAAAGAAGATGCACTGTATCCGACTGGCCAAATACGCAGTTGATTGGCACGGGATCCGCAGTTCGTTGCACGCCTCGGGTTAAAGCTCCCTTTCATAATCCTGAACCTGCTTGAACCATCGCGCGGAGAGTGCCTCAACAACGGGATTGAGGTTGGATTTCCTGTTGGCGTAGAAAGTTGTGTATTCATCGTGATCCGCGTATATCACGAACGGCTTAGGCGTGGGAACAAATATGAAATCAATCCAATCGCCCAAAGCTGCCTCAAGAAGTTCCGCTGCCTCATCGCGCCCGCTGGCTGAAAGTGACCAGTCACGGCCAAACTGGGCCGGAAGCGAGTGCTTGGCCAGCAATGCGCTCAAATGCTTGGGATCGAACACAACCTGATCGATGGTTGCACATCCGGCTTAGAGCAACTCGTGAGCGGAAAAAATCGAGGCCACAAAGGCCTGCAAGTCCTTCAGAGGCGTCAGGAAGGTCTTCTGAAACCGCCATGGCGTTCTGCGGAAGCGCTTCAGTGAGCCTGGGGCATCGGAGACTGTCATATCTAAACATTATTCAACTCACCAGCCGGGATAAGGCAAGAGAAAAAGAAAAAACGCTTTGACAATTACTGAGCAAATGGTAATCTTCCATAGTTATGAGCGGCCAGGCAACAAAGTCAGATGGCGGGGGTGGAACCCGCGTTCCGATCCGCGTCTATCGGCGTCCATGCGGGGTTCTCTTCTGCCTGCTCTTTTGCAGCTGCGGGCCTCGTCGGAATCCAACCCCTCGCCTCTGGCCATTCCATACATTATCAATTCACTTATGATTATGGTTTCCCCACGACAACCATGCCTTTTCCTGCGCATTTTGAGCCTTTTCGTGGCAAATAATCTCAAATGCCTTTCCATAAATGACTTATACAAGGCGATGGGGTTTTCCAATCAAGGCCAATCAAGGCTGATCGTGTCTAATCAAGGTGTTTTTCTTGAACCAGAGCACCTGCCAATCCAACACTCCAATACATTACCATTCCACTCATGTATCCGCTTTTCGCGGCCCTGAACCGGCCCAAATTGTGAGCTAATATGTCACCATGCGCATCTCTGTTTTTAGCCGGTTTCCAGGCGGGGACGCCGCGTGGCGGCCTCCTGGTCGCCGCAACGCGCCGCCCCGGCCAAAAATTGAGATGCGCCCGAAACTTGACCGCCAGACGGCTGGCCCTTAACTTGGAATTGGAGCGCAAGGAAGGCTGGGCGGGCGCTGCGCTTGCCCGCCGCGGCCCGCACGGAGTGCGCGCCCTGCCTCACAAGGCCGAGGTGTTGGACCAATAAATGAAAACGCCGGATTTTGTTCGACTTGGTTTCCGCCGCGCCCTGCGGCGGCGGGCGGCCTGGTTCCTGGGCTTGCTCCTGGGCGGCGCGTTTCTTTCGCAGGCGGGCGAAAATGATTGGTTCGTTCCGCTGGGTCCGCCGCCCGAGGCGGCCAAACGCCGGATTTCCGGCGGCGAATCCTTTCCTCCCCTGCCGCTGCCCGCCACGCCGTTGCGGCGCACCGAACGCAAGCGCGAGCCGAGCGCGCCCAAGCTGGCCGCCAAAATCGTCTGGGGCGAAGACGCCTCCTTCACTTATGGCTCCGGCGCGCAAACGCGGATCGCGGATTGGAACCTGTGTCCGGGAGACCTGCAGCAACTGATGCGCGCGGCCAGCGAGCGCCTGGGCGTCACTTATGGCGCCGACAGTTTCAGCCTGGCCACCTTCGACGGCGATCCGGCCAAGGTTCCGATCCTCTTTTTCAGCGGGGTGCGCACCATCAAGTTTTCTCCGTCCGAATTGGAATTGCTCCGGCGCTACGTGCTGCGCGGCGGGATGATCGTGGCGGACAACATCGCGGGCGGCCCTTTTTTTTACCAATCCTTCCGCGAAGCGATGGAGAAGACCTTCCCTGAGTTGAGTTTTCGCGTCCTCCCGGAAGACCATCCGCTCTATCACATCATGGGGGATGTCAATCAAGTCAGCTACCCCAAGAACCTCAAGTCCCATCAGCCGTTGCTGGAAGGCATGTATGTCTATTCCCGCGTCGGCGTTCTGCTCTCCAAGTACGGCCTGGGCTGCGGCTGGGATGGCCACGAAGTGCCGCTGCTGCAACAGGCGATCTACTACGACGTCGGTTCCGCCAACAAGATTGGCGTCAACATTGCCGCTTATGCGGTCGGCTATGCGCGCATTGGCCGGGCCGAGGCCAAGCCCGAACTCTACGGCGCCCTGGACGAGAAGCATCCGACCGATGAGTTTGTTTTCGCGCAGATCAAACACGAAGGGGCCTGGAACGTCGAATCCGGCGGGGCCAGCCGCCTGTTGCAGGAACTGCGCAAGACCACCTCGGCCAAAGTGAGCCTCAAGCGGGTGCCGGTGCAGCCCGGGCATGATGATTTGTCCTCCTTCACTTTTCTCTATCTGTCCGGTCTGGATGACTTTCATTGGGATGCAACCGCGGTCTCCGCGCTGAAACGGTTTTTGGATGCCGGCGGGACGCTGCTCATCAATAACGGTCTGGGACTGCAAACGTTCGACGCCGCCGTGCGGCGCGAGTTGAAGAAGCTGCTGCCCGGCGCCACCCTGGCTCCGCTGCCGCCGTCTCATCCGGTGTTCAACGCGGTGTTCAAACTGACCGGCGCCGCCTACACTCCGGCGGCCGCGGCGGCCCGGCCCGGCTTGACGGCGCCTTATCTGGAAGGCATCTCGCTGCGCGGCGACCTCAAAGTGATTTACAGCCCGATAGATTTGGAAACGGGCTGGCAGGGCTTGAATCCACCCCTGGCGCGGGCTTATCAGCCGGAGGGCGCCCTCAAGCTCGGTGTCAACATAATCATGTATGCGATGACGCACTGAGCTTTCCATGCCCACGCTTGTTTATAAATTCCAGCAACAGGAACATCGTTTTCCACTCCAAGACCTCACCTCCATTGGCCGCGGCCGCGATAACGACCTGTGCGTGCCGAGCGATTCCATCTCCGGGCTGCACGCGGTCATTACCCGGGACGGAAACGGCTACCAATTGGAGGACACGGGGAGCAGCAATGGAATTGTCGTGGGCGGGCGGCGCGTCCTTTCCTGCCTGCTGCACGAGGGCAGCGTGTTCGCCTTGGGCGATGTCGAGTTTGTCTTTACGTTGGAAGACTCGGGACCGGGCGTGGCGGAAGCTCCACCGCCAGTTCCAACGGCGGCTACCCCGCCAAGTGAGGTAGGGCGGGCAGTCCCCTGCCCGCCGCAGGAAGGTAGCGGGACGTTGATTCCTCCGCCCGTGCCCGACGGCGGGCAGGGGACTGCCCGCCCTGCCGTTCCCGGCCCACCCACGACTGAGGAATTACCACCACCGCCAACTCCACCGCCAACTCCAACAGAAGTTCCAACCCCAACTCCAACAGCCGCTTCGCCACCAACTCCACCCCCAATGCCAGCGCGGGCCTCAACGCCAATTTCCACGGGCGCACCCACGGAGGAAGTCATCGCCCGCTTCGAAAAAGCCCGCGATCGTGTGCTTGGGGAAATTGGCAAGGTGATCGTGGGCCAGCGCGAGGTGCTCAACCAGATGCTGGTCGCCCTGTTCGCCCGCGGCCATTGCCTGCTCATCGGCGTGCCCGGCCTGGCCAAGACGCTCATGGTCAGGACCCTGGGCAGCGCGGTGGACCTGGAATCCCGCCGCATCCAATTCACGCCGGACTTGATGCCCTCGGACATTACGGGCACGGACATTCTGGAGGAGGATACGGTGACCGGCAAACGCGCCTTTCGGTTCCATCGCGGGCCGATATTCAGCAACCTGCTGCTGGCCGACGAAATCAACCGCACGCCGCCCAAGACGCAGGCCGCGCTGCTCGAAGCCATGCAGGAGCAGCGCGTCACCATTTCCGGCACGAGCTACGACCTGCCCAATCCCTTCATGGTGCTGGCGACGCAGAATCCGATCGAACAGGAGGGGACCTACCCGCTGCCGGAGGCGCAACTGGACCGGTTCATGTTTTGCATCCACCTGGCCTACCCGGGGGCGCAGGAGGAGCAGCAAGTTATACTTGACACAACCCGCGACGCGCCCGCCGTCGTGGTCCCGGTGCTGGACGCCGCCCAGGTGATCCAACTCCAGCAACTGGTCCGCCAGGTGCCCGTCAGCCAGCACGTCGCCCTTTACGCCCTGAGCCTGGTGCGCGCCACCCGGCCCAACTGCGAGGGGTCGCTGGATTTTGTCAACCGCTGGGTCAACTGGGGCGCGGGCACGCGCGCCGGCCAGTATTTGCTCCTGGCCGCCAAGACGCATGTCCTCTTGCAGGGCCGCTTCAGTGTCTCCTGCGCCGATGTGCGCGAGTACGCCCTGCCCGTCTTGCGCCACCGCATTTTCCCCACCTTCACCGCCGCCAGCGAGGCGGTCAACACGGACCAGATTGTGAAAAAAGTCATCGCTGCGGTCAAGGAGCCGCAGTACTAGGTGATTGGTGAACGCTGCCGCCTACAAATTTCTCCCGCCGGAACTGGCCGAACGGCTGCGCGGCCTGGGCCTGACGGTGCGGCGGCCGGTGGAAGGCGCCATGCAGGGCTTGCATCGCTCCCCGCACCACGGCTCCTCGGTGGAGTTCGCCGATTACCGCGAATATACGCCCGGCGACCCGCCCAGCCTGATTGACTGGGCCATCTACGCCCGCAGTGACCGCTATGTCATCCGCCGCTATCAGGAAGAGACCAATCTGCGCGCCCACCTCCTGCTGGACATTTCGGAAAGCATGGTGTTCCGCGAGGCCGGGCGGCATTCGAAAATGGATTACGCCTGCTATCTCGCCGCCGCTCTGATGCTGATTTTGCTCGGCCAGTCCGATTCCGCCGCCCTCACGCTGTTCAACGAGGAAATCCGGCGGACCTTTCCGCCCGTCGGTTCGCTCGACGGCCTGCGGCCCATGCTCCTGGCGCTGGAAGAAATCAAGCCGGCCGGACGCAGCCAAATCGAGCAGGCCCTCCACCAGACGGCGGAAAAAATCCAGCGGCGCAGCCTGGTGATTTTGATTTCCGACCTTTTGCAGGAGCCCTCCGGCATCATTCGCGGCATCCAGCACCTGCGCCACAACAAGCACGAGGTTTTGATATTGCAGCCGCTGGACGCGGCGGAGTTGAGCCTGAGCTTCGGCGGCCTGGCCGAATTGCGCGAACTGGAAACGGGCGCGCGCCTGCCGGTGGAAGCCGGGGAAATCCGGGAAGCCTACGCCAACGAAGTGCGGAAGTATCTGGATGAAATCCGGCGCGGCTGCCTGGGGAGCCTGGCGGATTATCTTCTGATTGACACGCGGACGCCGGTGGAGGAGACGTTGCACGCCAAATTTGGCCAGCTATGACCGGCCTCACCGCCCTTAATCCGCTTTTCCTTTCCTTGCTGCCGCTGGCCGCGCTGCCGGTCGCGTTTCATTTCTTCTTCCGCCTGAAAAGACAAACGCGCCCGTTTCCGACCCTGATGTTTTTTCACCGCCTCGATCCCAAGCTCAACGCGCGCCGCCGCCTGCGCGAATGGCTCATCCTGCTCTTGCGCACCCTGCTCATCTTATTCCTTTTGCTCGCGCTGGCCCGGCCGGTTTGGTTCGGCCACGGCCAGGCCGGTGACCTGGCGGTCGTGCTGCTGATTGACAATTCCGGTTCCATGAGCGGCTCCGGCGAAGGCGGACGGACCAAACTCAAGCAGGCCCTGGATGGCGCGCGCGACCTCCTCGCGGAACTGCGCGGACCGGACCGCGCCGGGATCGTTCTCGTCGTGCCCGATCCGGCCGCGCCCTTGCCGGCCGGCCTCACCCAGGACAAGGCCGCACTCAAACTGGCCCTTGACGGCATCGCCGAAACCGAAGCCAGCGGCAGCGTCGCCGCCGCCGTGGACCGGGCCATGCGGATGCTTGACAGCGGGGCCGCCGCCCATCGGGAAATCCAGATGTTTTCCGATTTGCAGCAGGAGAAATGGGGCCAGCCTCCGGTCAGCCCGCCCGCGCCGCCGCGCGGCCTCGGCCTGGTCGTTCACCGCGTCGCCTCGCCGTCCTCCGGCCTGCCCAACGTCTCGCTGACGCGTCTGGAGATGCCGGCCCGGCCGGTCGTGGCCGGCCGCCGCTTCCCGGTGCAAGTGCAATTGGCCAACCCGGGCCTGGGCACAGCCCAGGTGCGATTGAATTGGCTCGACGACGCCGGCAATCGCGGCGGCCTGGATGTCACGGTTCCAGCGCAAGAGCAGAGCAATGCCACGGTCACTCTGGTCGCGCCCAATCCCGGCCTGCGCTGGGTGCTGTTCTCTGTGGACGGCGATGATTTCCCCTCCGACAACCGCGCCGCCACGGCCTTCGTCGGCGTGGAACAGCAATCGGTCCTGTTCCTCGGCAGTCCGGCCGACTTCGGCTACCTGCCGCTGGCGCTGTCGCCCGGCGGCGATGGCCGTTTGTCGGGATTGGCCGCTTCCTTTTCCAGTTTCGATGCCTTTGCCGCCGGCAAACCCACCGGCTTTGTGGTCCTGCCGTGGGACGCCATTTTGCAGACTGGCCCGGATGTCGCCGCGCGGCTTAACGCCTTGCGCCAGTTCCTGTTGAAGGGAGGAACCGCGTTGCTCGTGCCGTCGCCGGGAGGTCAGGCCGGCGGGGGAACGAAACCGGATTGGCTGGCCATGGCCCCGGAGAGCCTGCAAGGCTCGTCCAACGGCCTTGCGCTGACGGTGCTCGACAAAGCCAGCGCCATCTTTGACGATCTGCGCGACGAAAAGGGCGAAATTGCGTTGCGCAACGTGAAGGTGTTTCGCTTCCTGCCGCTGCGCCTTGCGGCCCAAGCCGCGCCCCTGCTCGGATTGGAGGACGGCAGGATTATCCTTGCGGCGCAGAACGTGGGGCAAGGGCGGCTGCTGGCCGGCGGTCTGGCCTTTGATCCGGCTTGGAGCACCTTGCCGCTCAAGCCGGCGTTTGTCGCGCTCGCCCAAGGCATGGTGCTCAACCACGCGGGCGCGCCCGCCAGCATCACCTCGCTGGTGGCGGGCGATCCCTTGACCGGCTTGCCCGGCGGCGCTGCCTCGCTCGTGGTCCAATCGCTCGGCGGCAGCCCGCTGGACTGGAAAGGCCCGGCCGGCCAATTCACCACCTTCCCGCGCGTCGGCGTCTATGCCTTGCACCTGGGCCAGGAAACCCGCTGGGTGGCGGTGCGGTCTTCGGAAAAGGAAGGCCGCCGCAAGTTCATTTCCGGCGACACGCTGGCGGCGCTGGGAAACCTGCCCTATGCCGTGGACAGTTTATCCGGAAGCGGGAATGCGCCGTCGCAATTTCGCCAGCAGGAACGCTCGCTGGATTTGAGTTTGCCCATGCTGCTGCTGGCCTTCGCCTGCCTGGGGTTGGAAGGCTGGCTGGCCAATCCCCCGCCCATGAAGCCCCGCGCCGCCGCAGTGAGTTAATTTGAAAAGCGCTTTTTGTTTTTCCGAACGCGGCCATAATGGGCGGGGAATGAAACTGCATCGCCTGGCATGGGTGGCAGGGATGGTCGGTTTGCTCCTCTCGCATTACTGGCTGGTGGCGCAAATCGAGCCTTTTTATTCGTCCATTTATTGTTTTCTTTGGTGGTCGTACATCCTGGCCGTGGATTTTGCGGTTTATCGTCTGCGCGGCCATTCCCTTTTGCGCGATCAGCCGCGGGAGTTTTTGTTTCTCGCCGTTTGGTCCGTGCCAGTGTGGCTGGTCTTTGAATTGGCCAACCTGCGCCTGCAGAATTGGTACTATGTGATGGCGCCGTACGGCTTTTCCTGGGGAACGCTTTATCTCGTTCTCGCCTTCGCCACCGTGCTGCCCGGCCTGTTTGAAACAACGTCCCTGGTGCTCGCGCTGCTGGAGAAATTCGTGCCTGGCGGAAGCATCCGGGGACGGCCCTTTGCCGTGAGCCGGCTGAACCTCGGCCTGCAACTGGCGCTGGGAGGGACGATGCTGGCGCTGATGCTGGCGTTTCCCAGGAATTGTTTTTGCCTGGTGTGGGGCTTTGCCTACTTTCTGACCGACCCCATCTGTTACTGGGTCAGGCGCGCGGAGAAGAATCACGCGGGCCGCAGCCTGCTGGGCCAGTTGGCGGCGGGCGACAACACCCGGCTGGTGGCGCTGCTGGTGGCGGGATTCATTTGCGGCGGGCTTTGGGAGGCCTGGAACCTCGGCGCGCGCACCAAGTGGATTTATTCGGTCCCTTTCTTTGACGAGCTGAAACTGGGCGAGATGCCGGTGCTGGGCTTTTTGGGTTTCCCGCCCTTCGCCCTGGAATGTTACACCCTGGTGAATTTTCTAAGCCTGTTTCGGGACGGGCGCAATTGGGAGTTGAGCGCGCCGGAAAACGCCGCGCGCCGCGGCATGCCCGCCGGCGGCGTGGCCTTGGGCGCGGTGTTGCTGCCGCTGGGCATCCTGTGCGCCTGCGCCGCCATCGCTGTCGAGCGGACGACCGTCGCTTCTTACGCGACGCCGCTGGACTGGTGTTTTTCCCAGGAACTGGGGAAACAAGGCGTGAACGCCTTGCAGGAAAGACAGGCGTTGCAAGGAAATCAGTTCTTAAGATTGAAGGAACGGCCGCCCGAAATTGATCCGGCGTTGTTTGCCCGGATGCGGCGCGTCGCGAGCCTGGGGGAACTGAAGGGGATGGGACTGAAGAACGCGCTGGCGCTGGAAAAATTGGGAATCAAAGGGGTGGAAGATCTGGCGCGGCAGAATCCGGAAGAACTGCTCCTCCAACTCGGGGCCTTGCACCAGAAAGTGCGGCTGGAGGAGGTCAAGATTTGGATACGCGCCGCGAAGCGGCATCACGGCTGAAAGGAATTAGATAGCCGTTGACACGAACATTCTTTCGATCTGGTGCAGGAGTTGTGATTGCAGCTTGCTGGACGGGATTTTTTGTGGAAGATTAGGACCATGAGCGCACAGGAGATTATCGAGCAGATTAAAGCCTTGCCATCGGACGAACGGGCGCAGGTGACTAAATTCGTAGTCGAGTCCGATGATTCCTGGATTCCAGAAGACTTCAAGCAAGGCATGGCTGACATCGCCGCCGGCCGCGTGGTGGATTTGGACACCGCGTTGAATGAGCCGTTTCCGGGCGGCCAATGAACTATCGCTTTCGTGCCGCTAAGTCCTTTTGGCGCAGTTGGAGCCGGCTCTCAGACGTCCAGCAACGGGCGGCGCGGCTGGCGTTCCCGGTTTTCAAAGCCAACCCATTCGATCCGCGCTTGCAGGCGCACAAGATTCACAGGCTCTCCGCTGTCTATGGCCGCACCATCTACGCGATGGAGATCGCGGGCGATTTGCGGGCCACATTCTACGTTGAGGGCGAAACCGTCTGGTCCGTGTCAATTGGCACGCATGACCTTTACAAGGGATAGAAGTAACCTACATTTTTCGGAGTGATCTTGCTGGCCGCCATCCAATGGCATCCGCGACTGGCGCCGTTCTGGTGCGCCGCCCTGCTCCTGGCCCTCGCCGCGTGGGGATGGCTCCTCTGGACGCGTCTCCGCCGACGAGCGCCCCTGGCCGCGCGCTGGCTGGCCCTGCCCAAGTGGATCACCTTGCTGCTGCTGTTGCTCGCGCTCTTCGACCCCGTTTCCATGCTCCAGAAATCCGAGCCGGCCAAAGGCAGGCTGCTCGCCCTCCTCGATTCCTCTTCTTCCATGGATGTGGCGGACGATTACCGCCAGCCCCGCGCCGACCGTGCCCGCGCCATTGTCGAGCAATGGAAAAAATCGCTCCCCGCCGGGGTCACCCTCGACGAATTGGCCTTCGACACCACGATTCACAATCCGGGCCAGGCCCCGGCGGCCACCCTTCGCGGCACCGATCTGGGCGGCTGTTTGCTGGCCCTTTCCGAACGCGGCGATTTGGCGTCCTATCTCGGTGTCGTCCTGCTCACCGACGGCGGAGATGAAGCCATCGAAGACCCGACGCTGCCCAGGATCCCTCTTTCCATCGTGGGCATCGGAACCGACCCGGCAACATGGAACGACCTGGCCATCGCCGATGTGCAGGCGCCGGTGACGGCCGAGAAAGACACGGATTTTGAGATCAGCGCGGACCTCCTGGCCCGCACCGGTCATGGCGCCGGTTTCGGGCGCACTGTGGCGCGCACCCGTGTTTTATTGGAGCACGCGGCGGGCGCCGGCTGGGAAAAAGTCAGCGAGACCAACGTGGACCTGTCCAATTTGAGCGCCCATCTGCGCCTCTCCGCCCGGAGCAGCCAACTGGGCGTGCAGCGCTACCGGGCCACCATCCAGCCGGCCAGCGGCGAGCTTTCCACGCTCAATAACTCGCGCACCGTCGCCGTGAACGTGCAAAAGAAGGCGCTTCACGTCCTCTATTTCACTCTCGAGTTGGGACAGGAATTCAAAATGTTGCGCAACGAATTGGGGCGCGATCCCGGCCTCTCTTTCTCCGCCTTGTTCCGCAGCGCCGGCTCGCGCTTCACCCTGCAAGGCGACCGCGTGTCCGGCGATGACGCCCTGGCCGCGGGGTTCCCCGCCGGCAAGGACGGACTCAAGCCCTACGACGTGATCATCATCGGTTCCTTTCCAGCCGAGCAAGCCGCGCCGCGGCAGATGCAGGCCCTGATTCAATTTGTCGAAGAAGGCGGGACGTTGATTTTTCTCGGCGGGGACGAATCTTTCGGCCGCGGCGGTTATGCCGGCAGCCCGCTGGAGGTTCTCTTTCCCTGGCGGCTTTCGTCGCAAGAACCGCCCCCGGCGCAAGGCTCCTTCGCCGTGGGCGTCCCGCCGATGGCCTCGGGCCACCCCATCCTGGCGACCGTCGAGGACACGGTGACGCGCGCCCCGGTCCGCCTCGACAGTCTGAACCGGGTGGGCGAACTCAAGCCCAACGCCACCGCCCTGCTCACCGCGCAATTGGGCGACCGCGGCGTCGCGGCGGTCGCGGTGCAGCCCTTTGGCAAGGGCAAAGTCATGGGCATCGCCACCGACACCTTGTGGAAATGGGCCTTGCAGCCCGAACCCCTCCGCTCGGCCTACGGCCTGTTCTGGCGGCAGGCCGTGCGCAATCTCACCGGCAAAACCGAAGGCGGCCAGAACCTCGCCGTGCGCTGGGACAAGGACTTTTACCGGCCCGGCGATCAGGCGGCCGGCGAGATTCGGGTGCTCGGCGCCGGGGCGGGCGTGCTGCGCTTCACTGCCTCCCTGTCAAGAAATAACCAAAGCACCGCCGTCGAGGTGGCCCCTCTGCCGGGGCAGCCGCAGACCTTTCAAGTCAAAACCCGCTTTCGCGACCGGGGTGATTATGATTTTCGGCTGGTCGCCTATCAGGGCGACCGGGTTCTGGAGGCCTACGAAAAGAGCTTTCCCATTGCGCCGCGGGTGGACGAGGGATCGCGCCTGGAGCTGGACGAGGTCTTCCTCAAACGCGTCGCCGCCCTGGGCGGAGGCGTTTATTTCCGCGAAGCCGACGCGGGACAATTTGTGGAGCGGATCGCCAGCCGCCCGTTGCGCAAGGTGGCGGTCGAGGAATCCTCCCTGGTCGAGGCCGGCCCCTGGTTTGTTCTTGTTTTCCTGGCCGTCCTGGTGCTGGAATGGACCCTGCGGCGCAAAGTCAACCTGTTCTGAGGATGCGGATGAAACACACTTTCCAAAAAATCGCCTGGCGGAGAAGCCGTCGCGCCCCGCTGCTGGCCCTCGCCCTCCTGGCCTGGGCCGCTTTTCCAGCTCCGGCCGCGCAGGAGCCGCGCGACGGCCGCATCGAATTCTCCGACGGCAGCCTGCTTGATGGAAAAATATCGTTGACACCAGGCGGCGCGTTGAAAATCGAATCCGGCCCGCAAATCCGCGTCCTGGACCTGGACCGCGTGCGCGAAATCCGCCTTTCTCCCGAGAAGGAAGAGATGGACCGCAACTGGCGCTTCAAAGCGGCGGGGCAGACCGCCAAGGAATTCTTCGGCGAGCCGTATCCGGTTCGCTTTCTCCAGGCGACCGTCCTTCTCGCCGGCGGCGAATCGTTCACCGGCCATCTTTACTCGACCGTCCTCTACGTCGAGGGCGGGGAGACCGCGCAGAAAGTGCTTCTGCTCTCCAAACAACGCGGCGCCGAGGGCCAATCCTTCCAGTCCATTGTCTATCCCACCCGCATTTCGTTTGCAGGCGCAACCGTGGCCGACACCGCGACGGCCACGTTGCGTTTCAAAGGGCCGGCCTTGGCGCCCGGCTCCGAAATCGCCGTCCTCACCCGCGGCGCGCTCGTGCGCCTGGCGGCGGCGCCGGCCGGTCCGGCGGGCGAATTCAAAATGCCCTCGCCGTGGGGCAGGGAGTTCTTCCTGGCGATCAAGACCGGCGGAAAAATTGTCGCCGCCTGGCCGGCGCAAAAAGATGAGAAGACCCTGGCCCAGGTGCAAAAGGCCCTGCCCAAATCCGAGGATTTCTTCGATGAACGCCGCGTGCTCGGCGTGGTGCGCGACCCCGCCGCCGCCGAAATCTATTCCCTCCTGCTGGCCGTGCGCAAAGGCCGCACGACCCTGGACGAGACCCGCAGCCAGCCTTGGCGCTTGGAAATTTACCGCTGGAAAACCGAAGAGGGCAGCGACCGGCTGATGCTGGCCGGCCAAGGCTGGCTCTTCCGCGGCATTGACGCGAAAAGTGAAGCCGCCCCGGCGGTGGAATTGTCCGACAAGCTGTGGCATATTCACAAGGATGGAGAGACATGGACCGTGGGGGAATGAACCTCCGCCAAACCGATGCGCCCGGAACAGACCAATTTGTCCATCACGATGCGCGCCGCCGGGGCGCGCCTGAAATGGTCGCTCCTCCTGGTGGGCGTGTGCGGGTGGCTGGCGGTCTGCTTGGGAGTGTTGCTGCTGCTGTTTATATTTGACGATTTGTTCAGCCTGCCCGCCGGCCTGCGCCTGCCGCTGGCGCTGGGCGGGGCTTTGTTGTGCGGTGTTTTATTCTTTCAAAAGGTGCTGCGCGTCGCCTGGCGCCGGCAGACGCCCGAACGCACCGCCCTCATGCTCGAAGCCCGCTATGGCATCCGCGACAACCTCCTCATCAACTCGGTTCAGTTCCAGCGCCAGTCCTTCAGCCCGCAAGAGCGGCCCTTCGCCGCGCGCACCCTGGACGCTTCCGAGCGTCTCGCCGGCGGCCTGCGCGTGGGCGAGCTTTGGGACTGGCCCCGGCTGCGGGCCTGGGGCGGCGCGGCCCTGGCCGTCGTGCTGATTTGGGCGGCGGTCATCGCCTTCTTTCCCCGCCAGTTCGGCGCCGCCGCCGCGCGCTACGCCCTGCCTCTGAGCGATGTCCCGCCCCCGGGTGACTGTGTGCTCAAACTCACCCCGGACCTTGATCTCACCGTCGCCGAAGGCGAGAACCTCGATGTCAGCGTCGCCTTGGAACAATCCTCCAACTCCGCCCCGCTCGCGCCGCCCTTGATTGCCTGGCGGGAAAAATCCGATTTCGTTCAACCGGCGCAAAGTGGCGGCGAACATTCCGTGATGGAGCCGCTGGCGCCGTCCGAGGGACAACCGCCCCCGCCGGGCAAATATGTTCACGCCTTTGCCAACATCCAGACGCCTTTCGCCTTCCGCGTCTTCGCCGGCGATACCTTCACCCGCAGCGTCGCCGTCAAAGTATTGCCCGCGCCCCGCCTCCAGGATGCCGCCTTCCGCGTCACCCCGCCCGCCTACACCGGGCTGAAGCCGCAAACCCTCTCCGGCCCGCCCGCTCCGCTCGCCGTCCTGGCCGGTTCCCAGGTGGAAATCTCCTTCACCATTCAGCCGCCCGTGCAGTCGGTGATCTGGAACCTCGGCGGCAATTCGCTCGCCTTCGACGGAAACAGTTCCCATTGGAAGGCGCTGGCCGCCGTCACCAACTCAGGCGCCTACGAAATTCAGGCCGCCTATCAACTCGGCGGCAAGTCCCTGGCCATCGCCCGCGGCAGCGTCCAAATCATTCCGGACAATCCGCCCCAAGTTGATTTTGTCACCGAGGACCGCAACCGCCTCTTGCAGTTCGGACAGTCCCTCAAGCTCGACATCCAGGCCAGCGATGATTTCGGCCTCGCCGACCTTTCCGTGGTCGCGCGGCCGACGGATAAGGAAGAGCCGGGCCGCGTCCTCAAACGCTGGACCTATCTCGGTCCCCCCGGCAATCCGGGGCCGCTCCGCGAGTCCTTCTCCCTCCTCATGGACCCTGGTCTGTTCGAGTCCGGCGCCTCCTATTATCTGGAAGCCCTGGCCAATGATTTCCGCCCCGGCGGCGCTCCCTCGCGTTCCCGGCCCATTGTCTTGCGCCTGAAATCCGCCGATGACCTCGCCTTGCGCGACGACGATCCGCTCCGCCTCGCTTTCGAGGCGCTCAAGCGCGCCGTGGCGTCGCAAGAAAAGGCCAACCGCCTGGCCGCCAACCTCCACACCTACCTCCAGGACGTCCTCCAAAAAAGGACCCTGGCCGGCCAGGTCGCCGCTTTGAGCGCGCCCCAAAACGAAGCCCGCAATATCGGCGCCGAAGCCGCCTCTCTCTTTAGCCAGCAAGCCGAAGGCAAGCCTTACGCTGAAACTTTGTCCACGCTGGTCAATCACGACATGGCCGCGGTCCAGGATGACCTGCGTTCCCTCACTTCCGCCGCTCAGAGCGGACTGCCCGGCCTGCTCGCCGGACTGGAAACACGCCAGGCGCAGATTCTCACCCGTTTGATCAGTTTGTTGGGCCAGATCGCCGACGCCCGAACCACCCCGCTCAACCCCGTCGCCGACGGCAAAAACTCCAATCAACCCCCGGCCACGGGCGAGGCCAAGGCCCGCGCATGGCTGGATGAGATGAAGAATTTCGTGGCGGAGGAGGAGCGCATTCTCGAAAAAAGCCGCACTCTGGCGGACAAGGGGCCTGAGGATTTGACCCAGGCCGACCAGGCCGTTCTCGGCGAATTGTCCCGCGAAGAGGACAAGTGGGCCAAGTTCCTCGAGGAAAAACTCACCGATTTCAGCAAACTGCCCCAGCAGGACTTCGCCGATTCCACCATGGCGCATGACGCCAACTCCGTCTTCCAGGAGGTGCAGGAGGCCGCCGACGCCTTGACCCAAAAGCATGTCGAACTGGCCGTGCCCCACGAACAATCGGGCCTGGAAAACGCCAAGGAATTCGTCAACAACCTCGAACGCTGGCTCCCAGACGCCCCCGACAACATCAAGTGGAGCATGGAGGAACCTCTCACTCCGACGGACATCGCCCTGGCCGAGTTGCCCAAGGACCTCGAAGATATTGTCGGCGAATTGCTTGACAAGGAGGAGAAAATGACACCCGACGTCGAAGACGTCACCAGTTCCTGGATGGACAACCTCGACAAGGGCGCCGGCTGGGGCGCGGGCGACGGGCCTATTTCCGACATGAGCGCCAAGGGCGTCACCGGCAATCTCCTCCCCAACCAGAATGAAGTCGGCGGTCGCTCCGGCGAAGGCCGCACCGGCCGCAGTCACGGCCAGATGGTGGGCGACACCGCTGAGGGCAAAGCCGGCCGCGAAACGCCCACCCGTTTGGATCCCGAGCCTTTCGAACAAGGCAGTGTCAAGGACACCGCCAAAAACGAGGCCGGCGGCGCCACCGGCGGCGGCAAGCTCTCCGGCTTTGGCGCCGAGGGCCTGCGCGGCCCCGCCCCGCCCTCCTCCGACCAAAGAATGCCGCGGCTGGCCGATCAGCAGGCCAAAATCCGCCAGCAGGCCGAAGCCCTGGCGCTGCAATTGCGCCGCTATCACCTCTCCGGCGGCGAACTGGAAACCTCGGTCAACGCCATGAACCGCGTCGAACAAGCCGCGCGCAAGGATGACGGCTTGGGCGTGCGCCGCGCTTTCAGCCAGGCCGTCAGCGCCCTCGGCGCCGCCAAGGACACCGTGCAAAGCCAGGTCGCCGTGCGGCGCGAGCAGGACAAGCTCCCGCCGTGGGTGCGCGAGCAAATGCGCGTCGGCGTCCAGGACGGCGTCCCCAAAGGCTACGAAGAAATGGTCGCCGAATACTACCGCGCCCTGGCCGAAGGAAGAAGCCAATGACCAATAACCAATTCTCAATGACCAATTCTCAATCGAATTTACCGCCCGGTTCCCTCCTTCATTTATCATTTATAATTTAGCATTTATCCTTTCAATGCGCCTTTTTCCCGTCCTTTTCATCCTATTGTTGACAGCCACCCGCTGCCCCGCCCAGGCTAATTCGGTTTTGCCCCACGGCGATTTCGAGCTGCCCGACGCCCGCGACCCGGCCCGGCCCGCCGGCTGGGATCGCGTGGACGGCCTGGGCGTGCAATGGACCAAGGCCCCCGACGCCGCCCACGGCAAGGCCATCCGCATGGACACCCGCATCAGTGAGCAGGCCATGCAGGCGCAATGGGTCAAGACGGGCCTGACCAACTTGTGGAACATCCCCAAGCCGGAGAAAAATGCCATCGCCGAAACCTACGGCCTGTCCCTCTATTCCGACCCCATTCCCGTCAAACCGGGCCAGGCCTATCGCATCACCTTTGATTACCAAGGGCCAGACGGCGGGGCCAAGGTCTGGGTGCGCGGCTGGGGCATGTTTCAGGGCGAAAAACAGCGCCGCTGGGAAACCTACGTCAACTGCCATGGCAAAAACGGCGTCTGGACCGCCTGCACCCAGGTCTTCCATCCCACCCGGGCCCGTCCGGAGGTCACCGAAATGAAGGTCATGCTCTTTGCCTTTTATCCCGCGGGAGTCTCTTGGTTTGACAACATCCGCATCGAACCCATCGCCGAGCCTGCCAAGCCAAACTGAAGCCTCGCCTCTCTTCCAATCTCAATCCTAATCTTAATCTCAATCCTAATCTTAATCCTAATCTTAATCCTAATCTTAATCTTCAACGGAAGTATGTACTTTACGCAAGGGGGCGCCATTGCCCACTTTCTGGGTCTGTGCCTCCGGCTTCACTTCGGCCATCCCCCCGGCGGTTTAGGCTTGCGCATCGCCAGCCTCACCGCCTCTTTCCAGTCGCCGTATATCTTCAATCGCTCCGGCTCCGGGCCGTGCGCCGTGCGGCGGGGCTGCGGCTTGGCTCCCAGCGCCTTCATTACCGTGCTGGCAAGCGCGGCTTTTACGGCGGCTTCGTTTGTGCGTTTTTTTGCTTTCATTTTCGATGGCTCTACGCCAATAAATATCAGTTCATACGGTTGCTGGATGTCAAGTGCGCTTTCTTAAATGATGACAAAGCTCAAATAACCCAAGCAGAATGATTATGATAGCGACCACCAAAATAGCGTGAGCATCGAAGTCGTCTTGCTGCATCCTTTTTAACAATATGTTTTTTTGTTTGGCATCATTATCGGGAAGTTGGACATTTTGCGAAAACCATCCTGGAATTTTGGTCGTTGCGGTCGCCGTCGCAGGTGAAATAATATGCGCATGGGAAAAGCCACACAACAGACGGGAGGCATTGGAGAGATTTTTTGGCATCTTGCTTATTGCTGGACTTCTCATGGAGATTTTTGAAGCCGTAAAGGAAGATAAGGAGGTTGCTAGATTGCAGTTAAGAACCGCAAACGTTGAGACGACAAATGCTCTGCTTTGGCAAACAAATCTAGTGCTCCGGTCAAATGTCGCAGTGCTTGAAATTAAAGCACAAGATAGAACAATAAAACCAGAACAGCGCAAAAAGTTCATACAATTCTTAAAGAACACTCAGAAGGGACCAGTAATGATTGGAACGCGACAGGCGAGCGATGAAACAAAACGCTATTGCGCTCAGATTGCATCCTTGCTTGTGAGCAGCGGATTCACCATTCAAAGTGACGTGAATTATCGTGACAATATCCTTTTGTTCGATGAAGGTTCCTCTCTGGGGTTCGTAGTTGATGACAAGACGAATGCCCCGCTTTACACTGGGCAGCTTGAAATGGCTTTTGAGCGAGCAGAAATAAACTGCTCTATATGTGCTCACGCCCCAAAGAACCAATTTGGCCAAGACCCACCTCCAGGGTCTAATGAGGTTCTTATTCTGGTGCTCGAAAAGCCTTAATTTCATTGCGTGATTGTCCGGTAAGGCAGCCGCTTGCCCGCTGCTCCCTGCATCGCGGCCACCGTGCGGTCGCCGTCGTTCAGCTTCCGCGTGTTCCAGCGGAAGTCAAACTCGTTGATGTAGCGGTGCAGGTGCTCGCGGCTGACAGCGTGGTAAATTCCCATCAGGCCGCGCTTCAATATCGCAAACGAACTCTCCGCCGTGTTGGTTGAAATGCCGTCCAGCGCGTAAACTTTGTCGCTGTGATGGACGACCTGATGACCGCCCGCAAAGTCCTTGCTGATGGACTTGTAAACCGGAAACTCGTCCGTCATTATGGTCGCGCTCCTGTCCACATTTTCCAGCATGTGCGCCTTCAACGTCTTGCCGCTTATATCCGCAATCACCCGGCGGCGGATGCTCCCGCCCCTCTCCACCATGCCAAAAACAGGCTGCTTGCTCGTGCCCCGTCCAGTTCTGTGCGGGCCAGTGCCGGGCCGGGGCTTGCCGCCCACATACGTCTCATCGCATTCCACGATGCCCGCCAGTTGCGGGGCTTCACCCGGCTTTGGCGTCAACGCAAACCGTATGCGGTGCATCAAAAACAGGGCCGACTTGTAGCTGATCTGGCATTGCCGTTTGATCTCCAATGCCGCCACGCCCTTTTTGGAACTGGCTGACCGCCAGAACGCATACGCCCAGTGGCGCAACGGGATTCTGGACTCCTCCATGACCGTGCCAACCCGGATGGTGAACTGCTGCTTGCAGGCATGGCAACGCCACAAAAAACGCTTGCTCCGCTGTCCTGGATTCTTGGCGTCCATCATCTGATAAACGCTCTCGGACTTGCAATGCGGGCAATGCGGTTTGCCCTGCCAAATCTCTTTCTCAAAGAATTCCACCGCCGCCCGCTCATCCGAGCACGCCAGCGGAATTCGCTTTACAATCTCTGACTTCGCCAGATGCGAAGCTGTTTTATTTATTCTCATGCCACTACTTTATACTCTGCGCAAGGGTTTGTCAAGCCCAAAACGACTATAATTTCAGGCCGGTTTTGTAATCGGTTTTCCCGCCGGTTTCACCGCTTGACATCCCCGGTTTTGGGGTGTCTGATTTCGGGCATGAACTATGAACATCGTTTCCTAAAATATCGCCATGAAACCGTCTAAGGAAGAACATGAAAAGATTCAGGCTCAAATCCTGCAACATCTTTTCGACACGGCAAAACCCGCAACAATTGCAGAACTTCGCGGAATAACGAAAACATCGGCAAGCGAGACGCAGTATCATTGCGAGCGGCTGGGGGAAAAGGGGCTTCTTGAGTACAAACCCATCATGGCCAATCGTAGGGTTACGGAGGCGTACCAGATCACTCCAAAAGGTCGAAAGTTCATCATGGAAAAAGAGAATTAAACTCATCAATGCCGCCATCGGCCACGCCAATAATCCAAGGCTTATGAACCCGGATTGCGGGGTCGTTCCCCGGCCAGCATCAGCCCTTGCGTAAAGTACATACTTCCGATCTTCAAAGTCCCGTCGGCAGGGCGCACGACAGAATTCTTCGGTTAGGCTGCCAGCTTTAGGCAATCATTGCTGGCAGCGCGGCTGTTGAGGCGCTCTTTCCAGAACGGGTCGAGGCGGCGGCTGGAGTGGATACAGCGCAA